>NZ_JBLIAI010000121.1:0-3212 GCF_047634455.1 Maritalea sp. | reverse complement strand
TGAAATCGTATCAAGTGTTACCGTGACCATAATGAGCAGCGAAGTTCCGCCAAGGAACGCAGATACGTTCAATTGAGAAACCAGCACCTCGGGAATCAAAGCAACAAGTGTCAGATAGGTTGCACCCACTATCGTAATCCGTGTCAAAACGAAATCGATATGTTGTGCTGTACGCTCACCTGGTCGAATACCAGGAATAAAGCCGCCAGACTTTTTCAAATTGTCCGCTGTTTCCGTCGGGTTAAACACGATTGAAGTGTAATAAAACGCGAAGAAGAAAATTAGCGACGCAAAGATTGCCAGATAAACCGGTTGCCCACGACCCAAAACAGCGGCCACAGTGGTCAACCAACCAGGTGCATCACCTTGCGCTGCAAACGACGCCATGGTCGCAGGTAGCAGCAGCAATGAAGAGGCAAAGATCACTGGAATAACGCCAGCTGTGTTCAATTTAAGTGGCAAGTGCGATGTATCGCCTTGGAACATCTTGTTGCCCACCTGTCGCTTCGGATATTGCACCAAAAGCTTCCGCTGCGCGCGTTCAAAGAACACAATCACCCCGACCACCACCACAGCCAGCACCAGAAGTCCGACAACGCCCAGCGTTGGCAGCGCGCCTGTCCGGCTCAGTTCCAAAGTCTGCGCAATCGCTGACGGTAGAGTTGCAACGATACCGGCGAAAATGATCAAAGAAATACCATTACCAACCCCACGTGACGTCACTTGCTCGCCAAGCCACATCAAGAACATGGTGCCACCCACAAGGGTGACCACAGTTGAAATTCTAAAGAACCAGCCAGGGTTTGAAACAACCCCTTCACTCGCCTCAAGCCCAACAGCAATGCCGTAGGCTTGCAACGCACAAAATATCACCGTCAAATAGCGCGTGTACTGATTAATCTTACGACGCCCTGATTCACCCTCTTTCTTCAACGCTTCAAGCGTCGGAGAAGCCGTTGTCATCACTTGGATAACAATCGAAGCGGTAATATAAGGGATCAAGTTGAGGGCAAAAATTGCCATCCGCTCAACCGCACCACCGGCAAACATGTTAAACATGCCAAAAATGCCCGTTTGCGCACGATCAAATGTCGCCGCAAAGGCATCGCCGTCAATTCCTGGAATAGGAATATACGTGCCCAGCCGATAGACCAAAAGCGCACCTAGGGTAAACCAGATGCGCTGTTGAAGATCTTTTGCCTTGGCAAAGGTCGAAAAATTTAAGTTCCGGGCAAGTTGTTCTGCAGCCGAAGCCATAAGCAGTCTATCCTTAGCTCAAGGAAAAAAATGAATTATTCAGCAACCACTACAGGAGGAAGATCTACCTTACCACCAGCAGCTTCAACGGCCGCCAAAGCGCCCTTTGAAATATGATCAACTTTGAATGTCACTTTTTTCGAAGTGAATTCACCACCATTGATCAAACGAACGCCATTTTTTGCACGACGAACAACGCCAGCACCAATGAGTGCTTTAACGTCGATTACGCCTTTTGCATCCAAACGACCAGCATCAATCGCTGATTGAATACGATCCAAACGCACAGCATTAAACTTCTTCGCAAACGGATTGTTAAATCCGCGCTTAGGCATTTGCTGAATCAGGTTGGTTTGTTCGCCGCGGAAGCCATTTACAGACACACCGGAGCGTGACTTTTGACCCTTAACACCGCGTCCACCTGTTTTGCCTTTGCCAGAACCTATACCACGACCAATGCGGGTACGGTTTTTTGACGAGCCTTCATTGTCGGCCAACTCATTAAGTCGCATGACAAATCCTTCGATTACTTCTCGTCGACAACGCGAACGAGGTGGGAAACTTTTTTGATCATCCCGCGCACAGCTGGTGTATCTTCCAGCGTTTTGCGGCGACGCATCTTGTTCAAACCAAGACCAACAAGCGTTGCACGCTGGTCCTGAGTACGGCGGATCGGGCTACCGATCTGCTCTACTGTTACTGTTTTATCAGCCATGTCACAACTCCAGTTCAAACACTTAAAACTAAGCGCTTGCTGTTTCGCCAACGTCAGTATCGCGACGGCGACCCTGGATTTCAGAAACTTTCAAACCACGACGTGCAGCAACTGAACGTGGGCTTTCAAGGTTTTTCAAAGCATCAAATGTAGCGCGCACCATGTTATATGGGTTTGCTGAGCCTTGTGATTTCGCAACAATGTCCGAAATTCCCAAAGTTTCAAAAACCGCACGCATAGGTCCACCAGCAATAATGCCGGTACCAGCAGGTGCTGCGCGAAGCAGAACTTTACCGGCGCCGTGGCGGCCATTTGCATCGTGATGCAATGTGCGTGCTTCACGAAGCGGCACACGGATCATTTGACGTTTAGCTTGCTCTGTCGCCTTACGAATGGCTTCAGGCACTTCGCGTGCTTTACCATGACCAAAGCCAACGCGGCCTTTCTGATCACCAACCACAACAAGTGCAGCAAAGCCGAAACGACGGCCGCCCTTAACCACTTTCGCTACGCGATTGATGTGGACTAGGCGATCAACAAATTCGCTATCGCGCTCTTGATTGTCTCTCATCGTCTCAACCAGTTCTTCTCAATTGTTTTCAATACAGCCAACGCACCCATTAGAAGCGTAGACCACCTTCTCGTGCAGCTTCTGCTAAAGCTTTCACGCGGCCATGATAAAGATATGCACCACGGTCAAATACAACGTTTTCAACGCCGGCTTTAACTGCGCGCTCAGCAAGCAATTTGCCAACTTCGGTAGCTGCAGATTGGTTAGAGCCTTTTTCTACTTTGACATCACTGTCCAAAGTTGAAGCAGCTACAACCGTGCGGCCTGTTGTATCATCGATGACCTGAGCATAAATATTTTTCTCAGAGCGGAATACCGACAAACGAGGACGCCCATTAGCGCGCAACTTAACTGCGCGACGTACCCTCGCCTTACGGCGGTCCTTAGATTGGCTGCGGTTCGCCATGTTCTCGCGTCCTTACTTCTTCTTACCTTCTTTGCGGAAGATATATTCGTCTTCATAACGGATACCTTTGCCTTTGTAAGGCTCCGGTGGCCGGAATTCACGAATGTTTGCGGCAACTTGCCCAACAACTTGTTTATCAATACCAGAAATCACAATTTCGGTCGCCACAGGCGCCTGAAGTTGAATGCCCTCTGGGGCTTTGAAAATCACGTCATGCGAAAAGCCTAGCGCCAATTTAAGGTCTGAACCTTGCATTTGCGCAC
>NZ_JBLIAI010000120.1:0-3214 GCF_047634455.1 Maritalea sp. | reverse complement strand
CATTCACCACCTGTACACGGTCTTTGCGCACCAATGTGCAAGGTTTTCCGTATGTCTCCTGCAAACTTTCGGTCAGTAATCCCGTGCGGCGGGCTTCTCCAGAGCGGAGCATCGCTCCATCAAGGTTGCGCACCTCTTCAACGCCGCGCAAAATACGTGCCAAGCTCATGCCACGGTCTTGGGTTGGACGGCCCTGCCAACCACGCTCATATTCCAAGGCTATCAGGTCTAGCCGTCGTGCTACAGCATCGGCCATGCCTTGCAGATCACGATCCACAGCCCCCGGCACAAAAGCTCCTGCAATCGCGGCTTGCTCCAAGATATGGCGCGGGTAATGGGTTGGAAAAGCGTCAACTATACGCTTCAACTGCCGAGCTTCATCCACCACGCGCATCAGGTCAGCACCCAAAATCTCTTCGCCATCGCTCAGACGCAACAATGCGCCTTCGATGCCTTGTTCAATCAGATACTCATCCAAAGCTGGTTGGTCTTTGAGATAGACCTCAGACCGGCCTCGCCCCACCTTAAACAGCGGTGGCTGTGCTATATAGAGAAACCCACCCTCGATCAAAGCTGGCATTTGTCTAAAGAAGAACGTGAGCAGCAAGGTTCGGATATGCGCCCCATCCACATCCGCATCAGTCATGATGACAATTTTATGGTAGCGCAGCTTGTTGATATTAAATTCGTCGCGACCAATGCCAGTGCCCAACGCCATCACCAAATTACCAATTTCTTGGCTTCCAAGCATGCGGTCAAACCTCGCACGCTCAACGTTGAGGATCTTACCGCGCAAGGGTAAAACCGCTTGGGTCAAACGGTCCCGGCCAGTTTGAGCAGAACCCCCGGCACTATCACCTTCCACTAAAAACACTTCGGTTTTTGACGGATCCTTTTCCGAACAATCTTTGAGTTTACCAGCTAAAAAGTTGACATCCATCGCCGTCTTGCGACGGGTCAAATCACGGGCTTTGCGGGCGGCTTCGCGGGCCATAGCGGCTTCCACGATTTTACCTACGATGATCTTCGCCTGTGCTGGGTTTTCCTCAAACCATTCAGCCAACTTTTCACCCACCAACCCCTCAACAGCAGGGCGGACTTCAGAGCTCACCAATTTATCTTTGGTTTGACTTGAGAACTTTGGGTCAGGTACTTTAATTGATAGCACGCAAGTCAAACCTTCACGAGCATCATCCCCCGTGAAGCTAATCTTTTCTTTTTTGGCAATGCCACTGGACTGCGCATAATTGTTTATTGTCCGCGTCAGGGCACCGCGGAATCCCGCCATGTGGGTGCCACCGTCACGCTGTGGAATGTTATTGGTGAAGGGTAAAACATTCTCGTGATATGTATCGTTCCACCACATCGCTACCTCAACGCCGATATCGTCTCGCATTCCGTTTACGTAAATAGGCTCTTCCATGATTGAAGACTTCGACCGGTCTAGATATTTTACAAACTCCCGCACACCGCCATCATAGTAAAGCTCGCTACGCAGAGGTTCAGCCGGGCGCAAATCCTCCAAAATAATCCGCACGCCTGAATTCAAAAACGCCAATTCGCGCAAACGCTTTTCGAGAATTTCGAATTTATACTCGAGATTGGAAAATGTGCCAGTAGAGGCGAGGAAGCGGACCTCCGTGCCAGTTCTGTCGCCACAGTCACCGACAATGCTCAAGTGCTCCGCTGTGTCACCATGCTCAAAACGGGCCACATGTTCTTTGCCATTTCGCCATATTCGAAGCTCCAACCAAACAGAAAGTGCGTTAACCACAGACACGCCCACACCGTGCAGGCCACCCGATACCTTGTATGAATTGCTGTCGAACTTACCACCAGCATGCAGCTGAGTCATGATAACTTCGGCGGCAGAAACGCCTTCTTCTTCATGTATGCCAACCGGGATACCACGACCATTATCGGCGACAGAAACCGAGTTATCAGCATTGATCCGCACCGAAACATGGTCCGCGTGACCGGCCAAAGCCTCATCAATACCGTTGTCGACAACTTCGTACACCATATGGTGCAAACCCGAGCCATCGTCGGTATCGCCAATGTACATGCCAGGTCGCTTCCGAACAGCCTCTAAGCCCCTGAGAACTTGGATGGAATCTGCGCCGTATTCTTCTACAACTGGGGTTTGCTCGGCCATCGTGTCTACCTTTTATGAGTTACACAACAAATAGCGTATTTCAGAGGGCTTGTCACGCAAATGACACAACAGATTGTGGCCAAAGGACGTATTTTTTAGCGAAAAAAAAGTTGTATAAATTCAATGCTTCAGAAGGCTTAAAATTCGCGGTTAAGATGCAAATAACCAATCGTCAAACAAATGAAATCACCAGACCCATCGCAATCAGCAACCCACCAGAAATTCGGTTGATCAATAGCACAGCGTGCGGAGATTGCAAAAACGCCCGTGCCTTATTTACAAAACTTGCCAGAATGAGATTGCCCAGCAACGGCGTCACAATAGAGACCATGACAATCGCTGTGACATCAATCAAAGTGACCTGCATCAGATCAAAAAATCCAGGCAGAACGCCCATATAGAACAGAATTGCTTTAGGGTTTCCCAAGATAACCAAAATACCCGCTACAACACCCGCCCACATCCCAGGGCGCGTGAGACGGCCGTCACTGCCCAAAGCGTTTCCAGCCCTCATGATGAGCAAGCCCCCCATGACCAGAAACAAAACGGCGGCTACATAGCGCAGAATGGTCATGATGCCGTCAATCTCATTGACCACCCAGCTCACACCTAAAATCGCAAGGATCGGCCAAACAGCATCCCCAATAGCAACTCCCAAGGCGAGAGGCCAGGCGGCCTGAAACCCGCCGGACATAGCACGCGCCAAAAGCGCCACCCAGACCGGGCCGGGTGTGAGGAACAAAATCAGCACTGCGACCGCATAAATCGCCAAATCTGAGGCAGCCAACGTCATGCTCATTGCATTTTCACCTCTGATTTATTGTTATTTTCAGAGACCAAGAGGTGTTGCGCGCGCGCGCCGAATTCATCAAACAATTCCGGGCCAGTGCCGGTCATCCATGCCTGCGCGCCAAGGGCACAAATTTCGTCATATAGGGCTGCCCTGCGGCCAGCGTCCAAATGCGCGGCGACCTCATCGAGAAGCAGGATCGGCGGAATGCCTGTTTGCTCTTTCAGCGCGCGGCCATTTGCCAAAATCAAGGAGATCAACAGCGCCTT
>NZ_JBLIAI010000119.1:0-3222 GCF_047634455.1 Maritalea sp. | reverse complement strand
AGCCCAGGCGATATAGTCAAATAGGCGGTTGGTTGAAATGGGTTTGGCAAGAACGGCGTGAGCACCCAGCTTTATGGCTTGCTCAAATGTACGTTGCCGCACCTCTGACATCACCATAATCACCGGCAACAAACAGATCGGGTAGAGTTGCTTGGATCGAAACTGTTTTAAGAATCGGGTGCCTGGCAATCCATCCGCTTCCCAATCAACCAGCAACACATCTGGCGGATCAGAGAGAATCGCCTGAATGGCATCTTTTGGATTGCCATAGATCCGCAAAGCGCGCGTTGCAGCGCCCGAAAGCATTGACCTGTAAAGAACTTGCATATGCCGTGCGGTTTCAATCACCACTACAGAAGGCCCTTTTTTGTCGTCGGCCTTGTACGGAGCATGAGCACCCATCTAAAACAACCTAATACGCAATACAAAAAACATACCAAATAATGCGCTTGACAGGGTTGTAAGAAAAGTTGGCATGGACACCAATGGCACTTTCCCGGACCTAAATTCATTAACCTCTGGTTTGACCAAATGTTCAACAACTGGGCCAAACTACCGATATTTCGGGAACATATCTGAATTATATAATGTGATACGAGGCGAAACTGACCGGGAAAATATTGCCGCAACATTACCATTATGCAGCCGAATCACAGTGTTCACTTTATCCCCGTTGTTCACACCAAATATACCAGATATGGTCATACTAGGCGAAACGGACACTAGGGATTGTAAAAAATTCAAATCATTGCAGTTGACGACATTTCGGAAATGACTAGGCTCTGTGCTTGCGAATTGAGTAAAAGCACCGACAAAGTAAATTGCGTAACAAAGCCCCACCTACCAGTGCGGGTTTGGAACCCATTTTGTCGGCGCGAGAAGCAAAATCTATGTAGATACGTGTATCTGCCTAAGTATTTGCTTTGCGTATTTGCTTGTACAGATACTTGGTTTTGCGAACATTTTGGGACTTAAACCGGCAAGAAATGTCGGGCCACAAGATGACACTATCGGGGCTAATAGGCCATGTAGGAAAGGCTCATTTCCTGCGCCTAACGGGTAAAGTCGAACAGACAATCGAAGGACCATATTGGTTCAACGGACGCGTATGATGCGTCCATTTATAGCGGGGACTACCAATGCGCATAGAGCGGCGTTACACAAAGCCAAATCAATCTCCTTATGCGGGCATCAAGTTTCGCAAGGCGACGAGTGAAATAAAGAACCCTGACGGCTCAATTGTATTCAGGCTTGAAAATATTGATGTCCCTGAGAGCTGGTCGCAAGTTGCCGCTGATATTATTGCGCAAAAATACTTCCGCAAAGCAGGTGTTGCAGCGTCGCTGAAAAAAGTTGAAGAAAACACTGTTCCTTCTTGGTTGTGGCGCTCTGTCCCCGACGATAAAGCCATCGCAAAATTGCCTGAAGACCAACAGTACGGCTCTGAGATCGACAGCCGCCAAGTTTTTGATCGCTTGGCTGGCACCTGGACCTATTGGGGCTGGAAAGGTGGCTACTTCAACAAAGAAGAAGACGCCCGCGCATTCTTTGATGAGATGTGCTTCATGCTCGCCACCCAAAAATGTGCGCCAAATTCCCCACAATGGTTCAACACCGGCCTTCATTGGGCTTATGGCATTGATGGACCCGGCCAAGGCCACCATTATGTGGACCCGTTCACCCACGAGCTTGTGCGCTCTAATTCCGCTTATGAGCACCCACAGCCTCACGCTTGCTTCATCCAGTCTGTTGAAGACGATTTGGTCGGCGAAAACGGCATTATGGACCTTTGGGTGCGTGAAGCTCGCCTGTTCAAATATGGCTCAGGCACCGGGTCAAACTTTTCTGCCCTTCGTGGTTCCGGCGAAAGCCTTTCTGGTGGCGGCAAATCATCTGGCTTGATGTCCTTCCTCAAAATCGGTGACCGCGCTGCAGGCGCCATTAAATCAGGTGGCACCACCCGTCGCGCTGCTAAAATGGTCGTTGTTGATATCGATCACCCAGATATTGAGGAATATATCAATTGGAAGGTGAAAGAGGAGCAAAAGGTTGCCGCCCTGGTCACCGGGTCAAAAACTGTTTCCAAACACATGAAAGCCATCATGAAGGCTTGTGTGAATTGCGAAGGTCCGGGCAATGACTGCTTTGACGTTCTCAAGAACCCTGCCCTTAAGCGCGAAGTACGCGCCGCAAAAAAAGCCCTCGTTTCTGAAAACTATATTCAGCGCGTTATCCAATTTGCTCAGCAAGGCTATACCGACCTTGAATTCCCGGTTTATGACACAGATTGGGATAGTGAAGCCTATCTGACAGTCGCAGGCCAAAACTCAAACAACTCCATTCGCGTAACAGACGGTTTCCTTGAAGCGGTTGAACAAGACAGCGATTGGGATTTGGTTGGACGCATTTCGGGCATGACCGAAAAAACCCTAAAAGCCCGCGACCTTTGGGACAGCGTTGGCTATGCCGCTTGGGCATGTGCTGATCCGGGCATTCAATATCACACCACCATCAATGACTGGCACACCTGCAAATCATCGGGCGATATCCGGGCGTCCAATCCTTGTTCTGAATATATGTTCTTGGACGACACCGCCTGTAACCTTGCCTCTCTGAACCTGCTGCAATATCGCGCCAAAGACGGCACGTTCCTCATCGAGGATTTTGAGCACTCTGTTCGTTTGTGGACCATGGTGCTTGAAGTATCAGTGATGATGGCGCAATTCCCATCAAAAGCGATCGCTGAACGCTCATATGAGTTCCGCACTTTGGGTCTTGGTTACGCCAATATCGGCGGCCTATTGATGACCAACGGCATTGGTTATGATTCAGACGAAGGCCGCGCCATTGGCGGTGCCATCTCTGCTATTTTGACCGGCGTTTCCTATGCGACGTCTGCTGAAATGGCGAAAGAGCTTGGCCCCTTCCCGGGCTATAAGCCAAACGCAAATGATATGCTGCGCGTCATCCGCAACCACCGCAATGCCGCCTATGGCAAATCCGATGGCTACGAAAAACTATCCATCAACCCTGTGCCGCTCGACCATGCCAACTGCCCCGATGAACGTTTGGTCAAACACGCCAAAAAAGCCTGGGACAATGCGCTGAAATTGGGCGAGAAACACGGTTTCCGTAACGCCCAAGTGTCTGTGATTGCCCCAACCGGCACCATTGGTTTGGTGATGGATTGTGACACAACCGGTATTGAGCCTGACTTTGCGC
>NZ_JBLIAI010000118.1:0-3289 GCF_047634455.1 Maritalea sp. | reverse complement strand
AACTGTCAAAAAGTTGTCGTCAAACACCGCCATGGAAACACCGATGTTTTCAGCCACAGCCGTCGTCGCCAACAATGATGCGAGACCCGCAGCAAAAATAGTCTTTTTCATTTTATCCTCCCAAGCTGACGCATGCGCGTCAGTCATTTCGTTCATTTTGTCGAACAGGCCCGATGCTCCTCCACAAGACCCGCGTGTCGCAGCCTCAAAACAAAAGCCCGCGACCTGTTTTATGGAAAAAGACAATAAAATCCTGCACCCACAAACACAGGTTTGCAGATTGCGCGAAACCAAGCGTGCAAATGTCGCTCGATTAGCCCTTTAGAATTTTGATCTTCCTCCGATGTCCGTGAGCTTGTTTTGGTGCCCCTCAGACAGATGCACAATGCGCAGGGTCACCGCAGTAGGTCAACGCTTTCGAGCTCATATCACATCATCCGTGATGTTATATTGGGGGTAATTTTGATGTAATAACATCATTAAAACGATTCAGGTAAAAACAGATCGGGTTGCAAAAAATGCTGTCCTGCCACTTCAGAGCTGCCATTTCGAACGGCATTCACCATCATCTCAACCATATCGCGACACAAGCGGCGCAGCGGCGTTGAAATCACCATCGTGACATAGCCATCGGCCAGGGCGGCGCGACTGTCATCTGTCAATTCATTGACCACCAAGGCGACATGGCGCGGCGCAACCGATTCGCGCAACGCCGCTATCGCACCTTCCATTCCGCCGCCCGCCAAATAGATCCCACGCAGATCGCGATGGCGCTCAAGCAAGTCCAGCGTGGCCTCATAGGTGAGCTGCCGGGTTTCCAAATTGACCAAGGTGTCAATAACCGTAAAATCCGGCGCACTGTCGCGGATATAGCTGCGATATCCTGTTTCGCGCAGCTCGTGCCCGTGCCACCGGTTGCCGCCGACAAAGACGGCCAATTTGCCTGGATTCTGAACCGCTGTGGTGGTCATCCAGCCAGAAAGCCGGCCAACTTGCATGTTATTGAGGCCCAGATAGTTTTCACGCACCCCTTGGGCAAAATCATTCAGCAGGGCAAAACTGGGGATGCCATCACGTTTCAACCGCCTGACTTCTTGCGTTATGCTTTGATGGTTCACCGCCGAACTGGCAAAAGCGTCCACTTTGGTTTTGATGTCTGACAGCTCTTTCAAAAAGGCGTCTGGTGATTGAGATGAGGCAAATCGAATGATGGCGCGCCCCCGAATGTCGCGCCGTTCGGCCACAGCTTTTTCAATTTCGGTGGCAAAGTTTTGGTAAAATTTTTGCTTTCCTTTGTGCAGAACAAACCCGAATGTCATTTCAGGCACAGAGGTCACAAGGCGTTGATCAATCAATGTCGAGGCATGGTAGCCAACGCGGTGCGCGGCCTCGGCAACCTTGCGCATCGTTTCTTCGCGCACAACGCCACGCCCATTGAGGACTCGATCGACGGTGGCTGTGCCAACACCTGCTTCTATCGCCACATCTTTGATGGTTGAACGATTGGACAAAATCACCTCCTGAAGATGTAAATACATCATCATGCAGGTTCTGTCTTATAACCGTCAACTGGTTTTATAGATTGTGTTGGTTTTGGCTATCTAACCAAAAGCACGTTACGCTATGATTTCGACCGTAACCGATAGGCCAGTTGTGCGCGACTTAGTCCCAATTTACGCGCTGCCTCAGACAAGTTACCATTCGAAACCTCAACGGTGCGGCGATATAAAAATGTGTTCAGCTCATCAATTGTCATGTCTAATTGCGCAAACGCAGGATCAATTACGGCCCAAATGTCATCAAGCGCCACGTTAGCCTCCGATATACAGGGTGCGTGATCGAGTGCCTCTGTAATATTTTGAACGGATATGCCTAGTGTAGCATCCGCAAGTAAACTGGCCCGATGTAATGTTGCGCGCAGCTCAGGCAAATTGTCTGGCCATGCCGCCTGTGCCAGCCTGCCGGTGGCAGCATCACTCAGATGCTTTGCCCCTTGCGCATTCAAAGGCGCCTGATCTAGCATACATTGCGCCAAACGGGGGATGTCGGCTTTGCGCGCCGACAAGGGTGGCATTTCAATGGGCAAAACCCCGATCCCATGCAGCAATGTGGGGCTCAGTCGTTTTGATTTCGACAATTGAGCCAGCGTTTGCGTGCTGAGCCCGATCACCAAAACAGACGCCCGCCGTGCATCAAAATGCGACAGTCGGATCAACTTGTCTTGCAAGTGTGCGGGTACATCTTCGATGTTTTCAATCACCAATGTTTGGCCTTGGCTGTGACGGCGATCCGCCGATTTTTCCAGCTTGTCTATCAAATCAGATAGGTCTGGGTGGCTGCCTGCATGTGATTCCAATGTGCCTTGACCAGAGAACACTTGATCGTGCAACCATTGCGCAGCCAGTGCGCGCCCTGTGCCGCAAGCGCCTGTTATCAAAGCGGGCAGGCGGGCTTGTGCCAGCTTATCCAATTGGGATTGCACGGGCCCCAGCACTTTTTCTATATAGTTTTGGGGTGCCGTGGATTTGGTGGAGGATGCCGTAGATTTGGATCGCACGGGGGTACTTATATTGTTGTGCAAAACCTCGTTCATAAACATTTGAACATAGGGGTCATTGATGCCCCAACCTTCGGTGGTTTTGCCAAGCACGCGACAGGATTTATGACCCATGGCTGCGCAATGGACCTCTTTGAACAATACCAGTTTACGAAAGAACTGGCTGGCATATCCCGTGGCATATCCTGTTTGCGTCCAGCATACAGATGTCAGCGCGCGGCCATGGCGACGTTGATATTCGACGGCCTCCACAGAGTCATGCCATAGAAATTCGCTGGCATAGCGGTCGTTGCGAAAATCAAAATCGTTGAACATCGTCTCTACACGCACAGTGCCCGTGAGCATATGCAACCGCGTCCCTGCGGTGAATGCATCGCCAATTTCAAGATTTGGCCAGTTCTCTTTAATAAAATCGGCGTCTTCGCGCCCTGCTCGATAACCAAGCCGCATCAAAAACACCTGAGCATCATGGGCGCCCAGCTGTTTGACCAATTGATCTTGGATGTCGGCCCCCACTGAGGCACGCTGCAAAATCATCCGCGCTCCGCTCAGTCGAATGTTGCCATCAGCGGGGCTGAATTTCATCTTTTCCAGCAAGTCCCCAAGCGTCGGGCGACCGCCACGCTCTAAGAATTCTTTTTGATCATCGTTGATTTTCATTGGCTACGCCCTGTGTGAATTAATCATATAATTAATCAGTTTTACCATTTGAGCAAGCCGCAGCGCAGAAAT
>NZ_JBLIAI010000117.1:0-3326 GCF_047634455.1 Maritalea sp. | reverse complement strand
AACTTGTCCTCGCAGCTGATGTGCGAGTTGCTGACAAAATTGATCAATGTCTTGATCACGGCGAATTTTCACGTGCTTTTGAAGCGAACTTAATCATTACAACAGATTGTGTTGAGCTCGGCGACGTTCTTGCGAACAACGATTTAGGCCGCCAAACAAACAGCCAAATCACAATTGCGGATTTGACCGGATTAGCAAGCCAGGACATAGCCGCCGCCCGCACAATCCTGGAGACCAAAGGCATCATCTAACTGCTAGTGTGGCTATATTTCTTTCAGGTAGTTGTAAATCGTTGCCCGGCCCAATCCGATGACGCGGGCAACATAGTTTACGGAGTGTTTTGCCGAAAAAGCGTTCTTGTTATTGAGTGCTAAAACGAGTGCCTTCTTCTGATCGCGCGACAATCGATCTACACTTGAGTTATGTTCGGCCGCCCAATTGGTGATGAACTCATTGATGTGTTCATGCCAATCTTCATTGAACAGGTTTGCCGGTTTGTCGTCGCTCACGGGCAAATTCATCAGGTTCGTCAAAAGCTGCCGTGCCTGATCGAATTGGGACAGGTCCATATTGATGCAAACAAGCGCGGCCGGCCTTTGTTGGGCGTCACGCATGACCAAGCTAATTGACTTTATTCGGCGACCATCCCAATTCAGCTTCTCATATGGTCCGATCACCTGTTCGTCGGGGACAAAATCGATTTCTTTCAAATTCGAGGGATCCCCGATTGCGCGCTTAGAAAAATTGTTGGCGATATATTGGACGGTTTCGGTGCGAATGTCGTGAACGATCACTTCCGCATTGGGTGAAAGCAATGTTGCCACGGCATCAGCCATGCCTTTGGCATTCTCGAATGTTGTTTTGTCGGTCAATCGTTCAACCCGCGTGTAAATTCTTGCAACTGGTTTAGGCCCGCCTTTAAATGATTTGCAGGCGCGCCAACGCCAATCCTGATGTAGCCGTCCATACCATAGCAATCACCGGGCAGCAGCATAATTGATCTCTCCGTGCGCATGCGGTGCACCAATTCGGTTGAATTGATGTTCATGGAATATCTAACAAATGCCATGCCGCCAGCTTGCGGCAGTTGACATGAATAGTTTTCACTATTGTTGCTTACCCACTCAGCCAGCATCGCCACGTTTTGGTTGAGTATGGTGCGGCTACGCGCCAAAATTTGTGCGCGCTTTTGGGGTTGAACGACAATGTTAGCAGCATATTCGCTGACAGAGCTTGTTGTGATCGACGTGTAGTCCTTGCAGTGCCAAGCGCGCGCTATGACGTCAATTGGTCCACTGAGCCAGCCAACCCGCAAACCGGGCAGGGCCATGGCTTTAGACAAGCCGTTTGTGGCGATTCCTTTGTCATAAATATCTGCGATGCTGGGCCCTTCATTGCCATCAAGTTCGGAGCCCTTATAGACTTCATCCGCGTGGACATAGATGTCGTGAGCCCGCGCCAGTTCCACGATTTGTTCCAGCGTCTCTAGTGGCATTATACTGCCCGTAGGATTGTTTGGCGAACAATAGGTGATCATCTTAGTTTTGGACGTCACGGCGGCTTTCAATTCATCCATATCTGGTAGCCAGCCAAGTTCCTCGCGCAACGGCACTTCAACAACTTTGACGTTCAAGGCTTTCGCCCAGCCCCAAATTTGCAGGTAATTGGGAACGATCACCACCAACTCGTCGCCCGGGTTCAGCATCCCCATAACCAAAATAAAGTTAGCCTCTGCTGAGCCGTTGGTGACAATCACATTGTCTTCGGTTTTGTCTTTGTAGAGGCGCGAAATTGATTGGCGAAGTTCCACGCCGCCATTTGTCCAGCCGTAGCCAAGTTCGACATCCAACAATTTACTGATTTGTTCTTCGTTCAGAAGCTCACGCAATGTGTAAGGGTGAACCCCGCTATCAGATAAATTATAGTCGACAGTGTTCTCGTAAAGCGATTGTATGCGCTCAATTGAAAATTCAACAATGTCCATCGGTTCCTCCAAGTTGATTTCAATATAACGTTGATCAATTGAGATGAAAAGTCTAAAATAGACAAAATATACATTGAGGCCATTGCCGTTTCGCATGTGGTAGAAATAGGGAACTATTATGATTGATGAATGTTACGTTTCGGCAGCCAATTCGGTGCGCGCACGCGCGCGCATTTCTGCGCATATTTATGTTACCCCGTGTTTGCCCTCAAAATCGATCGGCAACGAGCTGGGATGCACGCTGCACTTCAAAGCGGAGAACTTCCAGCATACCGGCTCCTTCAAGTTGCGCGGCGCACTCAGCAAGCTTTCAACGCTTTGTGCTAACCAGAAAGTTGTGACCGCGAGTTCGGGCAACCATGGAATTGCATCTTCATACGCTGCATCCATTCTTGGCCATAATCTAACAGTTTATCTTCCAAAAAATGTGTTGCCGCAAAAATTGCAGAAAATTCAGTCGTTTGGCGTAGAGGTTATCATTGCCGGGGATGATGCAGGACATTCAGAAGTTATTGCACGAGCGGCGGCAGAAAAAGACGACGATGTCCTTTATGTCTCGCCCTATAACGACGCCGACATATTTGCCGGGCAAGGCACAATTGGCTTGGAAATTCTCGAGCAGGTACCCCAGGTCGATAATGTATTCATTTCGTTGGGCGGGGGTGGCTTGGTCAGTGGCATCGGCTCGGTGCTGAAAACCTTTGGCGACGGCATCAACATTATTGGTGTTTCAGCAAAGAATTCAGCAGCATTGCACGCGGCCATAAGAAACGGCAAAGTAATCGATGTGGACCATTTGGATACGCTGGCAGACGGCGTCGCAGGGGCGATGGATGTGGGCAGCATAACCCTGCCTATAGCATTAGATGTTATTGACGACCTGATCGTATGCGACGAAGACGAGATATCAGCCAGCCTCAAAATGCTCGCCCGCAAAGAACATCAAATCGTCGAAGGAGCCGCGGCGCTTGCGCTTGCCGGTCTCGTGCAACAGGCGGAGAAGTATCGCGGGCAGAATAATGTTGTATTGTTGTGTGGTGCGAATTTTGATGAAAACAAAATTATTCCATTGATTTAAAAGGACGTCCAATGACTGCTGCACCGCAAAAGCCAGAATACAAGTTGAAATCGTTGAGCAACGGCAAAACTGTTTTGTTTCTTATGGCGACGGCGGCTGAGTACTTGAGTGATCTGAAGCAGTTGATTGATCCGGTTATCATTGGCGTAGGGCCGGTGGAAGCGGCGGTAAATACAGGGCGAATTCTGGCAAACGTTGATCGATTGCCTGACTACGTCATTCTTTTAGGTTCTGCTGGCTCGGCAACATTGGGCCAAGGGGAAG
>NZ_JBLIAI010000116.1:0-3459 GCF_047634455.1 Maritalea sp. | reverse complement strand
CTTCAACACCAAATACGAAGTCGTCGGAACGGAAATTAAGGCCGGCTAGACCACCTATTCCCCAATAAGTGGTACCTGTATTTAACAGCCCGCCATTTAGGCCAATGTAAAAACCTTCCCAATCAAAACTCGAACTGGAATAATCAGTGGCTGCATCCGCTGTAAATGCGCTAGTTGAACTCGCCGCAAAAAGGAATGCTGCAACAAAAAGTTTCTTTCGCATATCAATACCTCCTCGGTTAATTAATCGAAACGCACATCAAACATAGTTCTTTATATCAATAATAGTCAAATCGTCACGCCAAGGCGCTTGGTGGATTGGTGTAAGTTGACTTCAATTCTCAACCCTTTGGCGAAACAGTTTTACAAGCTCGACAGGTTGGTTTTTTCGCAATGTTCAGTGCCATTAAAAGTACTTACGTACAATTGCGTTGACTTGATGTTGTCCAACGGGACCAAGCACGGATAGCGGAACTCAGTGCGCACTGTCGCTCCCTACTCACTGGCATTTCAATTCCCAGCCTTGCGGCTACACAACAAGACCCAGAAGAATCATCTGTCACACTGCAAGGTCGATAACCAACAGCTTTTTGGACGCTGCAAAACTGCATAGCAGCAGCATTCCAAGGCAAACTCCACCAATATCATTGGTGCCACAAGCGATTGCGCAAATTTGCAATGGTCACAACAAAGATGGTCGCGACGAAAAAGAGAAAGCCTGGGGGAAGAAAATGGCGGGAGTGACGGGACTCGAACCCGCGACCTCTGGCGTGACAGGCCAGCGCTCTAACCAACTGAGCTACACCCCCAACGTTTTGCGTATCAATGTGATCGCTGAAGATGTGCGTTGTTTAAGAGTGATCAGTGACCAAGTCAAGCACATAAATTGCACTTTATGATGCTTT
This sequence comes from Maritalea sp., assembly GCF_047634455.1. Lineage (GTDB taxonomy): Bacteria > Pseudomonadota > Alphaproteobacteria > Rhizobiales > Devosiaceae > Maritalea. The sequence continues at coordinate 2,554 of NZ_JBLIAI010000116.1, read as the reverse complement.
TTATACAATCAATGAGAAGAACATCACAAAGCCCCCGCTCCCAGCGACTTATCCCCTATGGAGAGGTTAAAATGCGAAATAAAACAATCGATTATGCAATCGATATCGTTTGAACTTCACAGTGATTTAGGGAAAGAATGGTGGGCGATGAGAGACTCGAACTCCCGACATCTTCGGTGTAAACGAAGCGCTCTACCAACTGAGCTAATCGCCCTCTTAATGAGGTGTGCATCGTTTAATTCGTATCAAACGCTACGTCAACAAAAAAAGGTCCCGATTTTCACCGAGACCTTTAAAAAAAGCATTTATTCTGTTACTTGCCGTTCACAGCTTCTTTGAGCTGTTTGCCTGGTTTGAATTTAGGCACGTTAGTCGCAGCGATATCAATCTCTGCGCCAGTTGCCGGGTTGCGGCCCTTTGTTGCTTTACGATGTGACACTGAGAATGTGCCGAAACCGACCAAGCGAACTTCGTTGCCATCTCTCAATGTGCCTTCGATTGCGTCAAACACTGCGTCAACGGCTGAAGCGGCGTCAGCTTTGGTGATGCCTGCTTTTTCTGCAGCTACAGCAATCAGATCATTCTTGTTCATTATTCTATCCTCATATCTGAACCCTAGACTATTTGCCTGAGTATGCGGTGCTTACATTTCTTCGATTCTTTGTCTAAAGCAAGGAAATCCGGTGCTTTCAGGCTGTTTCCACCCAAAAAAAAGGCCGGAAACTATGTCCCGGCCTCAAATTAGCGTCAAACTTAGCGAAATCGTTAATGAGCGGTTAAATTCGCCGTTGCGATGCTCTGCTGACGTAGGCTCTCTGTGTAGGCTTCAAAATCCCATTCGATGGGCGTTGGCACTTCAACCAACGCATGTTTTATCACATCTTCCATCTTAGAAACGGGCACAATCTCCAACCCCTGTTTCACAATGTCAGGCACATCAACAAGATCACGAACATTTTCTTCAGGAATCAAAACCTTTTTAATTCCCCCACGTAAGGCCGCCAGCAGCTTCTCTTTAAGGCCACCAATCGGCAATACACGACCGCGAAGCGTAATCTCACCCGTCATCGCCACATCGTGCCGCACAGGAATACCCGTCATAACCGACACAATTGCAGTGGCCATGCCGACGCCTGCAGAAGGACCATCTTTTGGCGTTGCTCCCTCAGGCACGTGCACGTGAATATCACGGGCATCAAACAATGGTGGTTCGATACCAAAATCAACTGCTCGCGAACGCACATAAGTCGCCGCCGCAGAAATTGATTCTTTCATCACATCCTTCAAGTTGCCAGTAACCGTACGTTTGCCTTTGCCGTAAGTGGTGACGCCTTCAATTGTCAGCAATTCACCGCCAACAGACGTCCACGCCAAGCCATTGACAATACCAACTTGTGGCTCTTCGTCTATTTCACCGTGCCGATGACGTGGTGGGCCGAGATATTCTTCGACTTTTGCCAAATCAAGCATCACCGTCTTTTTCTCTTTGTCCAGTGTGAGCTCTTTCACGATTTTGCGCAGTAGATTGGCAATCTCGCGTTTCAAGTTCCGCACACCTGCTTCACGGGTATAGCGCTGAATAAGGAAAGTGAGTGATTCATCTGGCAATGTCACCTCTGAAGCTTTCAATCCATGCTCTTTCATGGTTTCAGGAATCAGGTGGCGTTTGGCGATTTCAGCCTTTTCTTCTTCTGTGTAACCAGACAGGCGAATGATCTCCATCCGATCCATCAACGGGCCAGGAATATTAAGCGTATTGGCTGTTGTGACAAACATCACGTCAGACAAGTCGTAGTCAACTTCCAAATAGTGGTCGGCAAAGGTGTGGTTTTGCTCTGGATCAAGCACTTCCAACAACGCAGATGATGGATCACCACGGAAATCTTGTCCCATTTTGTCGATTTCATCGAGCAGGAACAAAGGATTGTTCTTGCCAGCTTTTTTCATCGACTGAATGACTTTACCCGGCATCGAACCGATATAGGTCCGGCGGTGGCCACGAATCTCTGCTTCATCCCGCACGCCACCAAGTGACATCCGCGCGAACTCACGACCAGTTGCTTTCGCAATTGACTTGCCGAGCGACGTTTTACCGACACCTGGAGGGCCAACAAGGCACAATATTGGTCCTTTTAGCTTCCCGGTGCGCGCCTGAACGGCAAGATATTCGATAATCCGCTCTTTGACCTTTTCAAGACCATAATGCTCTTCGTCCAACACGTTCTGAGCAAACACAAGATCCTTCTTGATTTTGGTTTTTTTGCCCCAAGGCAAACCCAACATCCAATCCAGATAATTACGCACAACGGTGGCTTCCGCAGACATTGGGCTCATTTGCTTGAGTTTTTTGAACTCGGCATGAGCTTTTTCTTTTGCCTCTTTGGAAAACTTGGTCTTGTTGATCCGATCTTCAAGCTCTGTGAGCTCATCCGTGCCATCTTCAGAATCACCCAATTCCTTTTGGATCGCTTTCATCTGTTCGTTCAGATAATACTCACGCTGGGTTTTTTCCATCTGGCGTTTAACGCGCGTGCGAATCCGGCGTTCAACTTGC
>NZ_JBLIAI010000115.1:0-3656 GCF_047634455.1 Maritalea sp. | reverse complement strand
CCCCACACCCGGTTTCCAAATCCGCGCACAATGCGATCTCACAACCGACTTTCTTCAGATCGTGAATAAAAACTTGCGCCTTTTTTACATCTCGCGCCCAAACACTAAAGCCGAACTTTGTTTCTGACATAAGTTCTTTATGCGCCAGAATCTGCTGCCTCGCCTGTATGCCTGCGCCTACAACTAAGATTTTCGTTGCATCTTTTCGCGCCAAAGCCTGTGTCGCGATTGCAGAACCAATAGCGGTACGCAGATCAGTCAAATAGCCTTCATCCTGAAGAATGGCTATCGGCTCTCCGGTGATCGCTGAGAATGCAACCATCATGCCGTTGCTGGTCGACAGGCCCAGCTTTGGGTTGTCGTAAAATCCTGTTGCAACTTTAACAATGAAAATTGGGTCACCATCCAAGTGACCAAACTTGATATGACAGTCGCCATTATGTTGTTTTAAGGGCAAATAGCCGACCGGAGGAATGCTGGCTTCGCCTTTGGTGACAGCAATATATGACTTTCGAATAGCCTCTGCCATGGGCCGAAATTCGCTGAGCGCTTCAATTTCATTGCGACTTAAAAACAGCACGATTCTCACCATTTAGACATTTCGTCCAATTTGGACAAAATCGCTAGAAACGTCAAGCAATTGCTGATCATCTTGCGGCCAATTTAAGTTCTGCTAAGCTTTGAGCATGATCTACAAAAGATGCATATTTGCCGCGATCTTCTCAGTTTTTGGAGCATCCGTGACGGTTGCAGAGCAGCTTTTGCCATTTGGGCCAACGGCCTTTTCCTTGGCTGATCCTAAAATCAACTCTTCCGACCTAGCAAAGTTCAATTACGGGCAAGGTCTGTTCCATCATGAATGGGAAGTTTTTGAGCATGCTAACGGCACACAAAGCGGGCTCGGGCCGTTGTTTGCCGCAAACTCCTGCGCGAGTTGCCATATACGCGACGGACGCGGCCAAGCGCCAGCCGAAGGGCAATCTTCGCCTTCTTTTGTATTTTCGGTTGGAGTTCCATCTGACGAATATGGTCGTCTGCCTGACAAAATCTACGGCGAACAGATTCAGATGCACGCCGTGGGCGCACGTCCCGAAGGTACAGTTCGTGTGACATACGAACCATTCATTGAAGTGTTAAAGGACGGCACGCAGATTAAACTGAGAAAACCGGTTTTCCACGCTTCAGATTTAGCCTATGGCGAACTGGAACAGAACGCGCAACTAGCCGGCCGGTTGCCCCAACAACTCATTGGCTTGGGTTATTTAGAAAACGTATCCTTGTCAGCTTTAGAGCAATTGGCTGATCCTGACGATCTGGACGCAGACGGCATATCCGGTCGCATTTCGGTGTTGCCAAATGGAGATATTGGGCGCTTTGGTTGGAAGGCATCGTTACCCTCAGTGCTCCACCAAATAGCCAAGGCTGCGAGCAGCGACATGGGCATATCAACACCGCTATTCCCGGCATATGCGGGTGACTGCACAAGCGAGCAATTTGAGTGTCTTGCCGCTAGCCTTGAGCAACCGGAAAACAAAGCAACAGAACTCGACGGCAACGAAGCGCGTATGCTCGCGCTCTATAGTTCAAAATTGGGCGTTCCAGGGCGCAGGAATGAAGACAAGTCTGACGTTTTGGCAGGCGAACTGACATTTGGGCGCATAGGCTGCAACGCTTGTCATGTCGCAAAATTCAACGATCAGCAAAGTTTTGCTGCCGCCTACACCGACATATTGTTGCACGATATGGGAGACGGTTTGAGCGATCCAACCTATGGACAAACTATATTGGCGCGTGAATGGCGCACCCCGCCACTTTGGGGACTTGGCTATACAAAAGAAGTGAACGGAAACGAGAACTACCTTCACGATGGCCGTGCGCGGACGTTGGCAGAGGCGATCATGTGGCATGGTGGCGAAGCAAGCGGGTCAAAAGAAGAATTCCGCTCACTTGCAGTAAAAGAGCGAAACCAGTTATTTGCGTTTTTGGGCTCGCTCTAGCGTTGCGAATGATATTGCTTCAGCAATCCTTGTGTCGAACAATCGTGCGCACTCATATCTTGGGTGCCTTGTACTTTGGGTAACAAGGCTTTTGCCAACTGTTTTCCAAGCTCGACACCCCATTGATCGTAAGAATTCACGTTCCATATGGCACCTTGCACAAAAACCTTGTGCTCATAAAGCGCAATCAAACTGCCCAACGTTTTTGGCGTCAGTTTTTTATACATGATCGTGTTGGATGGCCGATTGCCTGGAAAAATTTTATGCGGAATCAATTCTTTGATTTCACGTGGTGTTAGATCAGTTTTTTCAAGTTCAGCATGAACTTGTTCGCTGGTTTTACCGAGCATCAAGGCCTCGGATTGCGCAAAACAATTGGCGACCAGTTTTTCATGATGAACGGGATAATCTTCTTCACCTTGCGCGGCGATTAAAAAATCCACCGGAATCACATCGGTGCCTTGGTGGATGAGTTGATAAAAGGCATGTTGGCCGTTTGTACCAGGTTCTCCCCAGACAATTGGCCCGGTTGAATAGGATATTGGACTGCCGTCGCGTTGAACTGACTTGCCATTGCTCTCCATATCCTGTTGCTGCAAATAGGCAGCAAAACGGCCCAACCGTTCATCATATGGAAGCACAGCATGCGTTGAGAAATTGAAAGCATTGCGGTACCAAACACCGAGCACAGCCATAATCACGGGCAGGTTATTCTCAAGCGGTGTCGTCAAAAAATGCTGATCCATTTCTGCGGCACCAGCCAAGAACTCATCAAAGTTCTCAGCGCCAATGGCCAGCATCACTGACAATCCAATGGCGCTCCAAACCGAATACCGACCGCCGACCCAATCCCAAAAGCCAAAAATGCGATCTTGTTGAATGCCGAATGCGGCACAAGCTTGCAAGTTCGTAGAAACCGCAACAAAATGATGACCGACGGCAGCATCACCAAGTGCGGTCGCAAGCCATTTGCGCGCGGAGTTTGCGTTGGTCATTGTTTCGTCAGTCGTGAAGGTTTTGGACGCGACAATAAACAACGTGGTTTCGGGATCTAGTCCCTTGAGTGCGTCCGCAATATCCGAACCGTCAACATTTGAAACAAAATGAGGTTCAATCTCAGAAACATATGGTGATAGCGCCCGCGCAACCATTGCTGGACCAAGATCAGAGCCGCCGATACCAATATTGACCACGTCGGTAATTTTTTTGCCGGTTGAACCTGTGATTCCGCCGTTGCGCAGTTTATTTGCGTAGATGCGCATCGCTGCAAGCACTTTGCGGATCGATGCTGAAATGTTTTCGCCGTCAACTTTCAGCGCGGTTTCACCCTGTTGGCGCAAGGCCATGTGCATGACTGCGCGATCTTCGGTACTGTTGATATGATCGCCCGCCCACATTTGGTCGCGCAGTTCTTCGACGCCAGAAACGCGCGCAAGTTCAAATAATGTTGCGAGAGATTTCTCGTCAATTCTGTTTTTTGAATAATCAAGGAACAGTTCTCCGGCACGAATCGAGAGCTTGTTGAAACGTTGCGGATCATCGCGGAACATGTCCCGCATATGAAGGTTCTCCAAACGCTGGTGATCCGCATTCAGATTTGCCAGATTCTCAGCAACGTTTTTTGACATGGACATACCTATCCTAAAGGTTCGATGTCGC
>NZ_JBLIAI010000114.1:0-3747 GCF_047634455.1 Maritalea sp. | reverse complement strand
TGCAGGCAAGACGTCCACGTTGTCAGGTTCACGGTTCACGTAAACAAGCGGCGTATCACCCGCTGCTGCAGAAACTGCAGCGCCGGCAGATGTGTCAACGATGTTTACAATGATAGCGTCTACGCCGGAGGCAACAAAGTTACGAACCTGGTCGATTTGTTTTGCAAGATCGTCTGACGCATCTTCTTGTTGATACGACAAACCATCAATGGTTCCCGCATACTCAACCATGCCAGTGCGCAATACTGTTAGCCAGTTATCGTCAAATCTGGAGAATGAGGCTCCGATTTCTTGCGCCGCAGCAGTTGTACCCATCAAAGCGACCAAGCCGGTGGCTATTAGTGTCTTTTTCATAATATTCCTCCCAAAGTGTGCCCGGCGCACAATGAAATTTCCGGGATGCTCCAGATAAATAGAGCACAAGCGATTTGCCAATCTTCTGCCTCTTTAATGAGGCTATTTAGGCATAAAACTTAAGTTTCAACTTGTTAATGCAGATATAGTCGGTTCGGTTCTTAGCCGAATGTAGTCGGTCTAGGTAATTTACCTAACCAACTATAATCCGATTCGAATTTTTTGCAACCGGTTGCAAAAACCTTTTATGCGACGGCCCCAAGGAACAGTGTTGCCACACTTAATCCGCGAGCCAGCTTTGCAAAATCTTATATGAATTTTTTGGAGTTCGCTTCAGACTGTCAAAATCAACATGCACTAAGCCAAACCGCTTTTCGTAACCCAAAGCCCATTCATAATTGTCCATCAATGACCAAATATAGTACCCTATCAGCGGGGCGCCATCGGAAATTGCCCGTTTAGCCGCCTCCAAATGCGCCTCAATATAGGCAGTACGGGCGGTATCGTTCACTTCACCATCGACCACCACATCCGCATTCGACATGCCGTTTTCAGTAACATATATGGGGAGGCCCAACGTATATTCACGGTGGGTTCTCATGATGAACTCATAAAGCCCATCTGGATAAATCTCCCACCCCATTTGTGTTTTTTCAAGTGGGCCTTCAACCGCTTGCAGGTTTGGCCAAGCACCCTCTTTGATCTCAATATTTGACCGGGTGTAATAATTGATCCCGCACCAATCTACCGGCGTCCCTATAAGGGCAAAATCATTCTGCCAACCTTTTGGCAAGTATGGCTCTAGGCCTTCAAGCACCAAATCTGGATATTGTTTCTGGAATATCCCGCCCATGAAAAACCTATTGTAAATTGCATCATAGCGGGCCGCAGCAGTCAGGTTTTCCGATGTGTTATCAATTGCGTTTGAATATTCAAAATTACAAACGGCGCCGAGGTTTTTCATCCCGAGTGCGCGCATCCGTTGAACCGCCGTGCCATGCGCGCAAAGCACATGATGCATCGCCCTGCCCGTCGCCCGGATGTCGCGCAGCCCCGGCGCGTGCGCGCCTTCAAAGTGAGACAACCACCCAACGCACCATGGTTCGTTAATCGGAGCGACCGAGAACATTCGATCACCAATACGTCCCATTATGACATCGGTGAAATCCCCAAACCAATTAGCAATATTGGGGTTTTGCCAACCGCCAAGATCATTCAGAGTGGATGGAAGCTCCCAGTGATAAAGTGTGGCGGCGGGTTTGAGATCGCGTTCTAGCATCGCATCCGTGAGCCGGTCGTAAAAATCTAACCCATCTTGATTGACCTGACCTACACCATCAGGCATCACTCGTGCCCAGCTGGTTGAAAACCGATAGGTATCAAATCCGGCAGCGGCGACAAGATCAAGATCCTCTTCATAGCGATGATAATGATCACAGGCGCGCATACCATTTTCGGCCCGCACCACATTGCCAGGCGTGGCGGAGAAGCTGTCCCAATGGGTTGGACCGGCGCCACCAAACTTATGCCCCTCAATCTGATAAGCTGACGTAGCAGTTCCGAACAAGAATCCTTCAGGAAAGTCGCTTCTTTGCATTAGAATATATGTACTTTCTCGGCGTCAAAGCTAAAATTTGCAACCTGTCCGATCACAAGATTACATGCTTCTGATGTGGCAAAACGGAACAGCATTTTATCAGCCGCTAGAAGTTCCACAATTGTATCGGTACCAAGCCGTTCAACCAGAGAGACCGTGCCATGCAGCGGTCCTTTTTCATCCAATTCAAGATGCTGAGGGCGAATGCCAAGTTTAACCGCGTCCCCAACCCCTTTTGACGCAGACACCAGACGCACATTGTCAGTCGTAAGACCACTTCCGTTGAATTTACCTTGAGCAGCGCTTTCGTTCTTGGATGTCAACTCTCCCGCAAAGAAATTCATGGCCGGTGATCCCAAAAATCCAGCAACAAATTCGTTGGCCGGCATATTGAACAGATCCATGGGCGCACCTACTTGCATGACCTCACCGTCGCGCAACACCACGATTTTATCGGCGAGGGTCATAGCTTCGACTTGGTCATGGGTCACATAGATCGTGGTAGCGCCCAGTTGAGAGTGCAGTCTGGCAATTTCAACACGTGTATCGTGGCGCAGAGCCGCATCCAAATTTGACAAGGGCTCGTCAAATAAAAACACATCAGGATTCCGCACGATAGCACGGCCAATGGCAACGCGCTGGCGTTGACCACCCGATAAGGCAGAAGGCCGGCGGTCCAAAAGATTGTCCATTTGCAATATTTTAGCCGCCGCTTCGACACGTTCTTTAATCTCTTTTTTAGGCACGCCCTGTAGGTCAAGCGAGAAGGCCATGTTGTGAAATACGGTCATATGCGGATAAAGCGCATAGGATTGAAACACCATGGCAATGCCGCGTTTGGACGGTGGTAAGTCTGTGACCTTTTTATCCGCAATGGTGATATCACCACTGGTAAGTGTTTCGAGCCCAGCGATCAATCGCAACAGCGTCGACTTTCCGCAGCCCGAAGGGCCAACAAAAACCACAAACTCGCCCTTTTCAATTTCCAGTTCTACATTGCAAATAACTTCGGCTTTTCCGAATGACTTACTCACACCCTTTAATTCTACCTGAGCCATTTAAATCTCCGAAAACGATGCTGTTAAGTTTTGAAAGTTGAAGATGCACCGCAGAGATTGCTCGGCAGAGATACGATCAAAAATGATTTCTTCTGTGCCGCTCACAATAAGCTCCATATCATTGGCATCTTGCATAGCGGGTTGTTTTTTGCGCCAGGCCAAAAAACCAGCCAGGTTGTTGTAGACAGAACCAGGCCTTTCAGCCTCATCCAAGCCAGCGCGGACCATGTGGTTTTGCGAGATTGGGAGCCAAGTGCTTTGCGCATCCGAAAATCCACCCCAGTGATTGTCGCCTTTGCGCCAAACCATTGGCGTGCGGCATGTATCGCGCCCCAAAAATATCGGTGCAAACTCGACGCCCCAAGGATCTTGCATACGGTCAATTGGAATGTCCTGCACGTCACTTAGGGCTAGTTCTTCACCTTGATAGATGCATGTGGATCCAATCAAGCTAACCTCTAGCTTAAGTAGCAACAGCTGCAGTGCTTCTTGCTTATCCGTCTTCAAGCCCAAAGGCCCCAATTGCCGGGTGGCAGACCTCGGAACGTCATGGTTGGAGAAAGCAAATGAGAGGCGTCCCGTACCATTAAAGGCTTCAATCGCTGAGAAAATAGCCTGCTTTAGCCCATCTACATCTAACCCCGCCCATTCGAGTAGGTTGAAGTTATAAGTTGCGTGCAAACGTCCAGGAGCCGTGAAGGTTTTACTGGCCAGCACTGCATCATCCCCATGCAGTTC
>NZ_JBLIAI010000113.1:0-3775 GCF_047634455.1 Maritalea sp. | reverse complement strand
GTATTCCAACGAAGGCTTTGTTGCGCAGCGCTGAGATTTACAGCCATATGGGCCATGCAAAAGACTTTGGCCTGAAAGCTGGTGAATTCACATTTGAGATTTCAGATGTGGTAAAACGCTCGCGCCAAATCGCCAAACAGATGAATAATGGCGTTGGTTTCTTGATGAAAAAGAACAAGATCGACGTGATTTGGGGCGAGGCAGAAATCACTAAACCGGGTGAAGTGAAGGTTGGACCTTCAACGAAACCTGTTATGGAGCCATCTGTGCCTGCGCCAAAAGGCGTTCTGCCACATGGCACTTATTCTGCAAAACATATCATCATCGCGACAGGCGCGCGTCCACGTGTCTTGCCGGGCATTGAGCCTGAAGGCAAAAATATCTGGACTTATTTTGAAGCCCTCGTGCCCCAAGACATGCCAAAATCCTTGGTGGTTATGGGCTCTGGCGCCATCGGTATCGAGTTTGCATCTTTCTACGCCTCTATGGGCGCTGATGTGACCGTGGTTGAGTTGCTGAGCCAAATTATGCCGGTTGAGGATGAAGAAATTTCAGCTCATGCCCGCAAGCGGCTTGAAAAGCGCGGAATCAAGATTTTGACTGAAGCCAAGGTGGCGAAAGTTGAGAATTCAGATGCTGGCGTTAAAGCGCATGTGGAACTCAAAGATGGGCAGAAACAAGTCATTGAAGCCGAAAAACTGATCTCAGCGGTTGGCGTTATGGCCAATGTTGAGAATATCGGCTTGGAAAATGTTGGCGTAAAAACGGAACGCGGTTTCATTGTGATTGATGGATATTGCAAAACCAATATTGACGGTATTTATGCGATTGGCGATGTGGCCGGCGCGCCGATGTTGGCCCATAAGGCCGAGCATGAAGGCGTGTTGTGCATTGAGAAAATCGCAGGCAAAGATGTTCACCCCATGAACAAAAGCCAAATTCCGGGCTGTACCTATTGTGATCCGCAGGTTGCCAGCGTTGGTTTGACCGAAAAAGCGGCAAAAGAGGCTGGTCGCGACATCCGTGTGGGGCGTTTTCCGTTCATGGGCAACGGCAAAGCGATTGCTTTGGGGGAACCAGAAGGCTTGGTGAAAACGATATTTGACAAAAATACCGGCGAATTGCTGGGCGCGCATATGGTTGGCGCGGAAGTCACCGAACTCATTCAAGGTTTTGTTATTGCAATGAATTTGGAAACGACAGAGGAAGAATTGATGCATTCAATCTTCCCGCATCCGACCTTATCCGAAATGATGAAAGAGAGTGTCCTTGACGCTTACGATCAAGCACTCAATATATAGGTCAAATCTACTGCCTTAATTTTGAGGCAGACCCGCTGTTCTGACAAAGGAGCATCCCACCGTGGTGACTTTGGTTGATAACACGAATAAAGCGCGTCCGCGCCACCCTGAAAAGGCCAATCGGCCGGACACGGAGGTTTTGCGCAAGCCAAGCTGGATCCGGGTGAAAGCACCGGGGTCTAAGGGCTATGCTGAAACCCGCAAAATCGTTAAAGACAACTCAATTGTGACGGTGTGTGAAGAAGCAGGTTGCCCAAACATTGGTGAATGTTGGGACAAAAAACACGCGACCATGATGATCATGGGCGAAATCTGCACCCGCGCTTGTGCGTTCTGTAATGTGCGCACCGGGCTGCCCACCGCGCTTGACCCCAAAGAGCCAATGAATGTGGCGAACACGGTCAAAACATTGGGGTTGAAGCACGTTGTGATCACCTCAGTTGATCGTGATGACTTGTCAGATGGAGGTGCGCAGCATTTCGTTGAGGTCATTCAAGCAGTGCGAGAAGTATCACCGGGCACCACCATTGAAGTCCTGACGCCGGATTTCTTGCGCAAAGAAGGCGCAATGGAAATGGTCGTTGCGGCCAAACCCGATGTGTTCAACCACAATCTGGAAACTGTACCGTCCAACTATTTGACGGTGCGTCCGGGTGCGCGATATTTCCATTCGATCCGCTTGTTGCAAAAAGTAAAAGAGATCGACCCGAACATGTTCACCAAATCCGGCATTATGGTTGGTCTGGGTGAAGAGCGGAATGAAATCTTGCAATTGATGGACGATTTGAGGGTGGCCAATGTCGACTTCTTGACCATCGGCCAATATTTGCAGCCCACGCGCAAGCATCACAAAGTGATGAGTTTTGTCACACCAGACGAATTCAAAGCTTATGAACGGATTGCTTATACAAAGGGGTTTTTGATGGTTTCATCGAGCCCACTAACGCGCTCCTCGCACCATGCGGGTGATGATTTTGAAAAACTGCGCAAGGCACGCGAAGCCAAGCTGAGCTAGGCAGAACGCACCCTATGACCAAAATCGATTTTCAGCGCGAGGTGCCGCACTCGCCAGAGCAAATGTTTGATCTGGTGAGTGACTTGGCGCGTTATCCGTCATTTGTGCCCAATTGTTCTGAGATGAACATCACAAATTTGCCAGAAGACGGGCAGTGTTTGGCGCTGATGCACGTCTCGTTTGGACCGATCAATCAATCATATGAAAGCAAGGTTGATTGTGATCGTGAAGCGATGACGGTAACCGCTGTCTCAGACGATGATCCATTCTCATTCCTTGAAAGCCAATGGCGGTTTACAAAGACTGAAAGCGGCTGTCACGTTGAATTTTCAGTCGAGCTTGAAATCCGCAACCGGTTTATCGCCGCGATTGCTGAACCACTTTTTGTCGAGAAGCAGCGCGAAGTTGTTGATGCGTTTGTGGAACAAGCAGGACGGCTTTACGGCAATCCCAGCTGATCAACGCAGGCTAACACCAAGGTGAGGGCGACGCGCACAGTTTCTTCACGCACTTCTTCGCGGCCAATATCGCCGAACTTGCGCATGATGTGGCTGGTTTTGCTGCCATCGGAACAGGCAAAATGTACGAGGCCAATTGGCTTGTCGGCGCTGCCGCCGGTTGGCCCTGCGATGCCAGTAACTGCGATGGAAAGTGATGTTTTGGTGGCCTTTTGCGCCCCCAAAGCCATCGCGCACGCCACTTGCTTAGAGACCGCACCATGCTCTTCAATCAAGTGAGGATCGATGCCCAGCATCTCAGATTTTGCGCGATTGGAATAGGTAACAAAACCGCCGTGGACCACATCGGATGAGCCGGGAATTGCCGTCAGCGCGCCTGCAATCAACCCGCCGGTGCAGCTTTCGGCGGTGGTGAGCGTAACGCGTTTTGATGTGAGCTGTTCGATGGTGATTTGAGCCAGGTGCAAAACATCGTCTTCGAGCATCGTCAATCCTTCGCAGGCAGTTCAATGGCAATAACGGCTTGTGCGGCAATGCCTTCGCCACGCCCGGTAAAGCCTAGCTTTTCAGACGTCGTGGCTTTGACGGATACTCGGGAGATATTGACCCCGCAGATATTTGCAATATTTTGCCGCATAGCGATGCAGTGTGGACCAATTTTGGGTTGTTCGCAAATGATCGTGAGATCAATATTGATCAACCTTGCCGAGCGGGCAGATAAACGTGAAATTGCGTGTTCAAGAAACACAGCAGAATTCTTGTTTTTCCATTTATCATCAGACGGTGGAAAATGCTGCCCGATATCGCCTTCTGCTAGTGCACCATAAATTGCGTCGGTGATGGTGTGCAGGGCCACGTCGGCGTCGGAATGACCTTTGAGTTTTTTGTCGAACGGGATGCGAATGCCGCCAAGAATAACTTCATTTCCCGGCTCAAAGGCGTGCACATCATAGCCAGACCCGACACGGGTTTCGAGTTTATTGTTGTCGTTCATTCTGGAA
>NZ_JBLIAI010000112.1:0-3798 GCF_047634455.1 Maritalea sp. | reverse complement strand
GATGGAAGCCAAAGGACTGATTGAAAAGCATGAATGTCCCGAAGACGGGCGCGGTATTGCGCTGACAATCACCGATCAAGGGCGCAGCATCCGCCAGCAAATGTGGGCGGTTTATGGCCCCGCCATGGACAATGCGTTAGGCAAAAAGCTGACTGCAACCGAAGTGACGACACTTGCTGAACTGTTGGGTAAGTTGGCATAAAAAACGGGGCCTGAAGGCCCCGCAAAATGATGCAAATTTGGTTCGTTCTTAATCGCGTGTAAGTTCGGCCAGCGCGTCGGCAAAAATATCGATTTTGTCGACGCCAAGACCAGCAATATTCATGCGCGAATTGCCCACCATATAGACGCCGTTGTCTTTTTTCAGCTTCGCCACTTGTTCTGGCGTAATGCCGATCAAAGAAAACATGCCGCGGTGCTGCGCGATAAAATCATAGTCAGCACTGTTAGAGCGTTTGCGCATGGCTTCAGCCAGGTTTTCGCGGATGGTGACCATGTGATTGCGCACGTCGGTCAATTCAGCTTCCCATTCGGCACGCAGCTCTTTGTCATTGAGGATGATATTCACAATTTCAGCGCCGTGATCGGGTGGCATAGAATAGTTAGCCCGCGCAGCGCCGAGCAGTTGCGAGAATGTGACATTGGCTGATTGCTCATCTGTGGCAATGATCATGGCGCAACCGACGCGCTCCCGGTAAAGCCCAAAGTTTTTAGAGCATGAAGCCGCAACTGCCATTTCTGTCAATGTTGAAGTAAGCTTGCGCAAACCGTATGCGTCTTCTTCCAAACCGTCGCCAAAACCGAGATAGGCGATATCGACAAGCACAAACACGCCAGCGTCCTTGATAATGTCGGTGAGTTTGTCCCACTGGTCATTCGTCAGGTTTGCGCCGGTTGGGTTGTGGCAGCACCCGTGCAGCAACAAAATGTCGTCGCTGGTCATTTTAGCAACGGCAGCGCACATATCATCAAAGCGCACATTGCGTTTTTCGGGGTCAAAATATGGATAGGTTGCGGTTTTCAAACCAGCCGCTTGCATCAAAGGAATGTGGTTTGGCCAAGTTGGATCAGAAATGTAAACTGTCGCGCCGGGCTTTGCGATGTTCAACAAATCTGCAATCAAACGTAGAGCGCCAGTGCCGCCGGGCGCTTGGGCTGCGCGCACGCGATCGCGCGAAATGCTGTCACCAAGAATAAGGTCAACCATGGCATTGTTAAAGCCAATATTGCCGGCCATGCCCACATAGGTCTTGGTGGTTTGGTCTTTCACCCGTTTGGCTTCCGCCTTTTGCACAGCCGTCATAATCGGCGTATTGCCGGTTGCGTCTTTATAAACGCCGACGCCTAGATCGATCTTATTGTCACGATCGTCTGCCGCAAATTCAGCGATGAGCGCAATAATTTTGTCTTCTGGTGCGGGGGATAGTTTTTCAAACATGACCTATTTCCGGATTAGATGTTTATGTCGAATTTGGCACCTATTTGTGTTAACCAGCGCAAACGTAACAAGCAAGTGATTTGCATGGGAAATAGGTTCAATAGAGACTGGTTTTTCTGAACCAAACGATCAGGAATATTGTCTATGCGCTCCCTACCCTTCGCTGGCTGGCTTTTTTTTGCTCTCGCACTTTCTCTGCCAGCAATGGCGCAAGGGTTAGTGCCTTTGCCCAACAGTTTTGTCGTAAAAGGTGAAAACCAAGTGGCGCGCGCATGGTTGGCGAACCCCACCACCCGCTATCAACATTTTGTTTTGGGCGACCAGTTTGAAGCGGCTAGTCTGGTCGTTGAACTCAGAAACGGAACCGTCCTGCGATATGATTTGCCGCAGAATTTGGTGATTGAAGATCGCCACGTGCGCTTGGCCGACTTAGACAATGATGGCAAAGATGAGCTGATTGTGGTGATGAGTTCGATCTTACAGGGCGCGGCGATGGCCGTATTTTCCGTCGATCAGGAAATTACGTTGCTGGCGCAAACGCCTCATATCGGTTTGCCCTCGCGTTGGCTGAACCCTGCTGGCATCGCCGATTATGATGGTGACGGAAAACTCGAGATTGCCTTGGTGCAAAAACCGCATCTGACCAAACGGCTTGAATTTTGGCGTTTGGCGGGTAAAGATTTGCGACGCGTTGCTGCGATGGATGGGTTCTCGAACCACCGTATTGGCTCGCGTAACCAGCTGATGAGCGCCAATTTTGATGTCAATAATGATGGTGTGATTGATCTGTTATTGCCGGGTTCTGACCGACAAAACATAAAAGCTGTTACTCTTTTCCCAACACCCAAAACGCTCAAAAGCTGGGCATTACCCAGTCCTGTTGACGGTGCATTTTCAGTGCGCGGTAATGGTGAAAAGCAAATCCTGAACGTGATCCTGCAAAATGGGGAAAAGCATGCTATCGACCTGAATTAAGTTGAACATTGTCTGACATTTTGCTTTTCAACGGGAAAAGGTTGGTGCACAATAATGGTCCAACCAGTGCGCGATGACGTGATCATCCAGTAGCGCACATCAATAGACTTACAAATAGAGCTTACCGGGAGAACAAAGTGCCTATTATCAATCGCATTGCCGAATTTCATGAAGAGATCACGGCCTGGCGTCGCGACCTGCACGAAAACCCCGAAATTTTGTATGAGGTGCATCGCACCGCAGGTAAAGTTGAAGAACTGTTGAAAAGCTTTGGCTGCGATGAAGTGGTGCCGGGCATCGGGCAAACTGGTGTTGTTGGGATCATCAAAGGCAACAAAACCGGTTCTGGGCGGGTGATCGGCTTGCGCGCCGATATGGATGCTTTACCGATTTTTGAAAAGACCGGGTTGGAACACGCCTCCAAAACTGACGGCGCAATGCATGCATGTGGACACGATGGTCACACAGCAATGTTGTTGGGCGCTGCAAAATATTTAGCCGAAACCCGCAATTTTGACGGCACGGTTGCGGTGATTTTTCAGCCTGCTGAAGAAGGCGGCGCAGGCGGCAAAGCCATGGTTGATGATGGGATGATGGAGCGCTTTGGCATCGAAGAAGTGTTCGGCATGCACAATTTCCCTGGCATTCCAGTTGGTCAATTCGCGATCCGCGAAGGTGGCATAATGGCCGCAGCTGACCAATGGACAATCAACGTTACTGGTGTTGATAGCCACGCGGCGATGCCTCACCTTTCTGTCGATCCAGTGGTCATTTCCGCCCACATTATCACAGCGCTGCAAACTATCGTTTCACGCAATGTTGACCCAATTCACTCCGCCGTTTTGTCGACCACTAAAATCAATGGCGGCACCGCGTTCAACATTATCCCGATGAATGTAGAAATTTGCGGCACGGTGCGGGCGCTAGACCCTGACGTGCGCGAAAACGTGAAGGCTCGGCTGATTTCAACGGCGCAAGCGATTGCCGCAAGCTTTGGTGGCAAGGCGGATGTGGATTATCATGACGGTTATCCTGTAACCATGAATGCACCAGCGCAAACAGCATTTGCCGCGTCAATTGCACAGAAATTGGTGGGAGACGAGCGGGTCGACACCAATGTTGCACCGACCATGGGCGGTGAAGACTTTTCATTCATGGCCAATGCACGCCCCGGCGCGTTTATTATGATTGGCAATGGTGACACGGCAGGTCTGCACCAAGACACATATGACTTTAATGACGAGGTGATCCCATTCGGTTCGTCCTATTGGGCGCAACTGGTTGAAACGGCCATGCCTGCTAGCTAGAATAAAGTTCCTGACCAAAAAGGTCCCTTGCCCCGCCATCGTGCGGGGCTTTTTTGTGCCTAGATTACTTTGTCGAGC
>NZ_JBLIAI010000111.1:0-3811 GCF_047634455.1 Maritalea sp. | reverse complement strand
GGTTTAGCACCTCGGGCCGTTTCAAATTCACAGCAAAAGCCAATGGCGCGAGGCGTTTGACGTCTCATTTTTAAACTGACTACCAAGACGAGATTTCAAACGCCTCGCGCTTCTGCAATTTTTATCAACTCAAGGTTGAAGGCCGTTGAGGGATTTGGTGTGTGGAAAAATGTTGTTTGATTTAGAAATCCACAATTTCGACCAACTTCTGGCGAAGAATTGATTTTCATGAACACCAGTTGTGTCAATATGCTGGTTGTGTCAACAATCCCCATTTAAGGATCAGATCAATATGAAAACAGCACAAGATTTTCTCGCCGAAGCCAATGCCGTTGTGAAACGTATCACGCCAGAAGAAGGCATAGCCTTTCACGGCAAGCCAAACAGCGTCTTTGTTGATGTGCGTGATTCTGGCGACATTGCAAAGTCCGGCACAGTTGACGGTGCGGTGCGCATTGCGCGCGGCTTTATCGAGTTCGCAGCCGACAACAACACGCCGCACCACAATCCGGCAATGCAAAAGGACGCAAATATTTTTGTCCTCTGCGCTCTAGGAGGGCAGGCGGCCCTTGCGGGCAAAACCCTCAAGGATATGGGCTATACGTCCGTGACCAATGTTGGTGGCTTTAACGATTGGAAAGAAGCTGGCGGGCCGACAGAAGCGTAAGTAAAATTAATGGACGGTAATTGGTTGGCGCGTTAGGCGCCGACCATTGATTTACGTCGGAACGGGCGAGAATCAGCCAATTGGACTTTGCAACATCATGAATTGGCGCTATGACATCGACCAATTCACCAACACTCATGAGGAGATGATGTAATGTCCGCCATTATTGATGTAACTGGTCGTCAGATTTTTGATAGCCGTGGCAACCCAACTGTTGAAGTTGATGTTGTTTTGGATGATGGCTCGTTCGGTCGCGCCGCGGTTCCGTCTGGCGCGTCAACAGGTGCGCACGAAGCAATGGAACTTCGTGACGGTGGTTCTCAGTATATGGGGAAAGGCGTCACCAAAGCGGTTGATGCGGTCAATACGGTCATTTTCAACGAAATCCAAGGCATGGACGCGCTTGATCAACGTTCACTCGACCAAGTGATGATTGATTTGGATGGTACGCCTAACAAAGCCAAATTGGGCGCAAATGCCATTCTGGGCGTTTCGTTGGCGGTTGCAAAAGCTGCGGCCGAATCTTCTGCGCTGCCCTTGTTCCGCTATGTTGGTGGTTCAAACGCGCATCTGTTGCCCGTACCAATGATGAACATCATCAATGGTGGTGAGCACGCCGACAACCCAATCGATATTCAAGAATTCATGGTGATGCCGGTTGGGGCACAAAGCATTGCGGATGCGGTGCGTATCGGTTCTGAAATTTTCCACACATTGAAGAAAGGCCTTTCAGCTGAAGGCCACAACACCAATGTGGGTGACGAGGGCGGCTTTGCGCCAAATCTATCGTCTACAAATGCGGCGCTTGATTTCATCATGCAGTCGATTGAAAAAGCGGGCTACAAGCCAGGTGAAGACGTTTATCTGGCGATGGATTGCGCAGCGTCTGAATATTACAAAGACGAAAAGTACAATCTCAAAGGCGAGGGCGTGTCTTTGGGTAGCGACGAAATGGTGCGTTACCTTGAAAATCTCGTCAACAAATACCCAATCATTTCCATTGAAGACGGCATGGACGAAGACGATTGGGATGGCTGGAAAGCGCTGACACAAGCTATTGGCAATAAATGCCAATTGGTGGGCGATGATTTGTTCGTCACCAACTCAGAACGCCTTAAATCAGGCATCAAAATGGGCGTTGCCAACTCGATCCTTGTGAAAGTCAACCAAATCGGCACGCTAACGGAAACCGCAGAAGCTGTGGAAATGGCGCATAAAGCCAACTACTCATCTGTGATGTCGCACCGTTCCGGCGAAACCGAAGATTCAACGATTGCTGATTTGGCCGTGGCGATGAATTGCGGACAAATCAAAACGGGCTCTTTGGCGCGCTCAGATCGGTTGGCGAAATACAACCAACTGGTCCGCATTGAAGAACAGCTTGGTTTCGCTGCCAAATATGCTGGCCGTGATATTTTGAAAAGCTAAGTAGAGCCTTTGAACAAACAATATGCGCCGTTCGGGAAACCGGGCGGCGTTTTTCATTCTGTATCGTGTCCGCCCCAGCGAAACTCACCATTTGGGCCGAGCCCAGAAAATGGATTGTGGGCGACTTCCCACAAGAAATTGTCGGGATCAGCGAAATAGCCAGAATAGCCGCCCCAAAACACTTTCTGACCCGGCTTGACCAACTTACCCCCGGCTGCTTGAGCCTGTGCTAATATAGCGTCGACTTCAGAAGGTGCATTAACGTTATGGGCAATTGTGAAAGGGGAATATTTAACGTCTTCAAATTCAACTTTGGCATCTTTCGCCAATTCTTCTCGTTGATAGAGGGCTAGGGCCATACCTTGCAGATTGTATGCGACAATGTCGCTATCTCGTTTTGCGGCGTTTTTCCAGCCAAGGGCTTCGTAAAACAATTTGGACTGGGTCAAATTTTTTACACCAAGGGTTATTATACTCGCACGTTGATCCATTTTGCCATGCCAATTTTGAGTGGTGAATAGAAGACGGTTATCAAGTTTTAACATCTCTCCAGTAGGTTGCAAGTAATCCACAAAATTTGAAATTGTACCTATGCCCACACGTCACAAACGCCCATCCTTGCGCAACAAGCTCGCTATCGCGGCTGTGTTGATCGCGTTTCAGGGCTATTTGGGTTATCATTTGATTGAGGGGAACTTTGGCATTGTTTCGCAAGCCAAATTCTCGCAACAAGTCATCGAATTGCGCATTGAGCGCGATCAATTGGCACAAACCATTGATGTTGCGCAAAACCGCAACTCGTTGCTCACAGCGGATCGACTTGATCCTGATCTGTTAACAGAGCGCGCCCGATATCTATTAGGGTGGGGAAACCCAAACGATTTGATCGTGCCAACCGTTTCGCAGTAACTCAAGATCAGTTAACATAACCTCATAACCTATTTTTGATTAAGCGATATTATTGTTTTAAATACAATATGTTGTGGCATATAGTTCATGTAAATCTGGATTTCTAATCATCACAGTACAGCGATATGATGCCCCAAATACGTGCGGAAGAACTGTGTTGGTGAGTCTTGTGCTGCTGATACGGCCCAAAGTTGGAGAAGCCAATGACCAAAAAGACCGATACAAAGGCTGCGTCGAACAAATCGAATGCACCTGAATTCACGAAAGACGAAGATCTATACGCCTATCGTGAAATGCTCCTGATCCGTCGCTTTGAAGAAAAAGCCGGTCAAATGTATGGCATGGGCCTAATTGGTGGGTTCTGCCACTTGTATATCGGGCAAGAAGCGGTTGTTACCGGTGTGCATATGGCCTCGCAAAAAGGCGATGCCTCAATTACTGGTTATCGTGACCACGGCCATATGTTGATTGTTGGTCTTGACCCCAAAGCGGTGATGGCTGAACTAACTGGTCGGGCAAGCGGGTTGTCCAAAGGTAAGGGCGGCTCGATGCATATGTTCTCTAACGAGCATCGCTTTTATGGCGGCAACGGCATAGTTGGGGCGCAGGTTAGTCTTGGCACTGGCTTGGCATTTGCGGCCAAATACCGGGGCGAAGACAATGTAAGCCTGACCTACTTTGGTGATGGCGCGTCGAACCAGGGTCAAGTTTATGAGAGCTTCAATATGGCCAAACTCTGGAAACTGCCGGTCATCTACATTATCGAAAACAATCGATATGCGATGGGCACCAGCCTTGAACGTGCCG
>NZ_JBLIAI010000110.1:0-4039 GCF_047634455.1 Maritalea sp. | reverse complement strand
TTGGAATACAGCCCCAGTTCGAGCAAATCCCAGCTAAGTGTTCGCGCTCAACAACGGCCACTTTCATGCCCAATTGTGCGCCGCGAATAGCCGCAACATAGCCGCCAGGACCGCCGCCGATTATGATTACATCATACTGATTTGCCATGCTTTTTTCCTTATCAATGGCGCTCACTTCTATTGGAGCGACAAAATTTCTTTCACAATCGGCGCAAGGCCTAGGCCCAGCGCACGCGTATTCTTTGCATCCAAATGGACACCATCATTCGGGTCGGCACTAACCACCATGCCAGCATCAAAGAACGAGACTGCTTCACGCTCACAGATCTGTGCGTACTTGCCAGCATATTCCTTCGACAATTCACCTGCACCAAGCATCACATCGTTAAACAATGCGTCCTGACCGTCTGCCACGAGCGGCGGTGACACAACCAACACTTTCGGCGTCCCATGTCCAGGCTTGTAATTGAACGACTTCACAATGTTGATCAGTCGGGCAATCCCCATCGCCGAGCCAGCGGCGTTGCCACAAATATGGGACCGCATGTCATTCGTGCCTAAGAAGATAATCACCAAATCAAGCGGTTCGTGCGTTGCCAACAGCATCGGCAAAGCCTTTGAACCATTGCGTTCTGTTGGAATTGAATAGTCATCAAAAATCGTCGTGCGACCGTTCAACCCTTCGGCGAAAACCCGTGCTTGCCCGCTAAGCTCTGTTTCCAGAACATTCGGCCAGCGATCCTCAAACGCGTGGCGGCCGCCAGTTGCAGCGTCCGCCCCCCACGTCAAAGAATCCCCAAAGGCAAGCACGTTTTTCATGATTGCTTAGGCCAGCATCATCACTGGCGATTCAATGAGTTGTTTAAACACGCCAAGTGCTTGCGCACCCAACACGCCATCAACAACCCGGTGATCGCATGACATTGTTACGGTCATGAAATTTCCTACGGCGATTTCGCCATTTTCCACAACCACACGTTCTTCACCCGCGCCGATGGCTAAAATCGAGCCATGTGGTGGGTTGATGACCGCTTGGAAGTTTGTGATACCGAACATGCCCAGGTTAGAAACTGAAGAGCCGCCACCTTGATATTCATGCGGCGCAAGTTTTTTCGACTTTGCCCGTTTGGCAAGGTCTTTGACCTCCGCTGAAATCTGCCGAAGTGATTTCAACTCAGCTTTTCTGACCACTGGCGTAAACAAACCACCCGGTACAGACACAGCAACTGCGATATCCGAATGATGATGCTTCAATGTATGCTCGCCTGCCCAAGATGCATTGGCATCAGGAACCTGCTGCAACGCCATTGCCCAAGCCTTCATGATGAAATCATTCACCGACAGTTTGAATTCTGGGCGGCCATTGTCGTCAGTTTTTGCGGTGGCGTTTATGCGCGCACGTGCTTCGAGCAAATCATCTAAGCGGCAATCCATGCTGATATAGAAATGTGGCACGGTCTGTTTGGCTTCTGTCAAACGCGCAGCGATCACTTTGCGCATGCCGTCATTAGCGACCAGATCGTACGAGCCTTCTTCATAAAGTGCGATGACTTGGCTGTCCGCCATGCCTGTGGAAAGAGCCGCTTTGCCAGTAGCAGCCGCAGGTGCGGCTTGTGGCACACCATCACGCATGGCTTTTTCGATGTCGCGTTTAACCACACGGCCTTTTGGCCCAGTACCGGACAAAGCAGACACGTCAAGTTTCGCTTCGGTCGCCAAACGACGCGCCAAGGGCGAAGCGAAAATGCGTTCGCCGCTGGCTTTTGGTGCAGATGCTGACGCAGCAGGTGCAGGCGCTGACGCAACAGGTGCAGCAACGACGGGTGTCGCTTCCGTTGCGGCGGGTGTCGCAGCTGGTTTTTCTTCAACTGGTGCAGCAGTTGCCGCAGGGGCAGCAGCAGGTGCCCCACTCACATCGCCAATGTCAGAGGCGCTTTCGCCCTCTTCTAACAACACAGCAATTACGGTGTTCACTTTCACCCCTTGCGCACCTTCTTCAACCAAAATCTTGCCCACAGTACCTTCGTCGATAGACTCAACTTCCATCGTGGCCTTGTCGGTTTCAATTTCAGCAATCACGTCCCCAGCGGAAACAACATCGCCTTCTTTAACGTTCCATTTTGCGAGATTGCCCTCTTCCATCGTCGGTGACAGGGCTGGCATTGTAATATTGATCGTCATTTTCGATCTTCCTTTTTCCCTGAACTTACGACTGACGGTAGGTGACTGAATTCACCGCTTGTATGACATCATCAACAGTTGGCAGCGCCAATTTTTCCAAATTAGCAGCGTATGGCATCGGCACATCTTTGCCCGTCACGCGCGTTACTGGCGCATCCAAATAATCAAATGCTTCGTCCATCAAACGCGCAGAAATTTCAGAACCGATTGAACCTTGCGGCCAGCCTTCTTCAACGGTGACGCAACGTCCGGTTTTTTTGACGGATGCAACAACGGTTGGCATGTCCAGCGGACGCAACGTGCGCAAATCGATCAATTCAACATCAACCCCAGCTGCAACCAGCTTTTCAGTTGCCTCAGTGGCATAGCGCATGCCCATGGAATGCGAGACGATGGTCACGTCAGCACCCTGCCGAACCACTTTGGCTTTACCCAGAGGTACCGTCCAATCGTCGAGTTTTGGCACGTCAAATGATGTGCCGTACAGCAATTCATTTTCCAAAAACACAACCGGGTTCGGGCTGCGGATTGCAGATTTGAGCAACCCCTTCGCATCAGCCGCTGAATATGGTGACACCACGATCAGGCCCGGGATATGTGCATACCACGCCGAGAAATCATGACTGTGCTGCGCACCAACACGCGACGCCGGGCCATTTGGCCCACGGAACACGATTGGCGATGTGACTTGGCCGCCGGACATGTAGTGGGTTTTGGCCGCTGAGTTGATGATTTGGTCAATCGCCTGCATCGCAAAGTTGAACGTCATAAATTCAACAACTGGTTTCAATCCCGCAAATGCAGCGCCAACACCCAAACCGGCAAATCCATGCTCGGTGATCGGCGTATCAATAACCCGCTTTGCGCCAAACTCTTGCAGCAAGCCTTGGGTCACTTTGTAAGCGCCCTGATATTCAGCCACCTCCTCGCCCATCACAAACACATCGCCATCGGCGCGCATTTCTTCAGCCATTGCATCGCGCAACGCTTCGCGTACGGTAGTGGACACCATTTCAGTGCCTTCAGGCACTTCAGAGTCAGCCGCTGGGGTAAATACCGGTGCGCCAGGAACTGCTGCTGCTGCTGCCGCCGCCGCTTCAACCGGTGCCGCAACCGCTTCTTCTGCAACAGGCGCTTCAGCGGCGGTTGGCTCAGCTACAGCAGGTGCAGCAGATGCTTTAATGTCGTCAGCGCTTTCGCCTTCTTCCAGCAACACCGCAATCAACGTATTCACTTTCACGCCTTGTGCGCCTTCTTCGACAAGTATCTTGCCGATCACACCTTCGTCGACGGCTTCCACTTCCATAGTTGCTTTGTCGGTTTCAATCTCGGCAATCACGTCGCCTGACGTCACGCTGTCACCTTCTTTGACCAACCATTTAGCAAGGTTTCCCTCTTCCATCGTTGGTGACAGAGCAGGCATCAAAATTTCTATTGGCATATCTTTTCTCCTGGTCTGTGCAAACTAGACTGTAATCTCGGTGTAAAGTTCTCCAACATCGGGCTCAGGCGCTTCGGTAGCAAAGTCCGCCGCGTCCGAAACAACAGCGCGCAGCTCTTTATCTAGTGCCTTCAGTTCTTCTTCAGATGCCCAGCCATTGTTCAAAATGCGGGCTTTAACCTGCTCAATCGGGTCGCGCTCAGCCCGCATCGATTGAACTTCATCTTTCGAGCGATATTTGGCTGGATCAGACATGGAGTGACCACGATAGCGGTAAGTTTGCATTTCCAAAATGTAAGGCCCATTGCCCTCACGCGCGTGCTTCATGGCCCGTTCAGCCGCTTCGCGCACCATACGCACATCCATGCCGTCAACTTGCTCACCCGGAATGCCAAACGTCACACCGCGTTGCGACAA
>NZ_JBLIAI010000109.1:0-4082 GCF_047634455.1 Maritalea sp. | reverse complement strand
AAAAAGTAATTTTGTTGTTATTGGGATCACCACCAACAATGGCAACATCAATATTCGCCCATTCAGCAATTGATGCATCGTCAGTAAATTCAGTATCAGAATGAAGCGCCGCTTTTTCATGGGCTTCGAAAATTGCGTCAAAATCAAAACCTTGCGGCGTTTGGGCCACAAAATGCTTTGACCGATCCAGTGTTTTCGAAATCAGCTTGCCGTCGGGCACAAATTTCAATGTGTCGGTGATGGGTAGAGCAGGGATTGCGCCGCCCGATTTTGATGCTTCTATGACATTTGAGATTATCGTGGAGCCGACAAATGGTCGGGCGGCGTCATGAATCAGCACGATGTCCGGATTGATTGCCTTTAGCGCCTTAAGTCCAGCAAATACAGAGGCTTGTCGCGTGTTTCCGCCAATCACGGGTGCCAATAGTTTAGTGTTGTCTAGCGCGAGGTCATCATAGATTTTGCTGTGTTGTGCGCTGATGATCGGCACAACCACTTGCACAGCCGGGTGGGAAGTGAACGCAAAGACAGTGTGCGCAAGAACAGATTTGTGATCCAACAATTGATATTGTTTGGGCAAATCAGAGGTATGACCATTCAACCTATTGCCTGAACCGGCTGCAACAATGATAACAGCGGTTTGAAGTTCAGTGGTGGGCATAGGATTTCCAAGTTCATCAACTGCTCTTCATTCGGTTTACCGATAACAATAGTGCATCGCAAGCGACAAGCGCCAGTTAACGCAAAACTCCATATGGATGTTTGCGTCGAACGCATTCTCTGTCTATTATTCAATCAAAATCAAGATTTGCGCAAAAATTATGCACCACCAACTTAAGCCGATTCAAATTGGCAGGCACATTTTTCCCTCGAACGCGTTTCTGGCGCCTCTTTCAGGGATCACGGACAAGTCGTTTCGCACGATCGCTGCGCGGTATGGTGCGGGCATGGTTGTGTCTGAAATGATTGCCAGTGAGGGCTTGATTAATGGACATGCTGATATGGCACGACGGTTGGGTCGCCCGGAACGGTTGCCCAATATTATTCAGCTTTCGGGATGTGAAGGCCGATGGATGGCGGAGGGCGCAAAAATTGCCGAGCAGAGCGGCGCAGACATTATCGACATCAATATGGGTTGCCCGTCCAAACGGGTGACCAACGGGTATGCGGGATCTGCATTAATGCGGGTGCCAGACAAGGCGCAAGAATTGATTGAATCAGTTCTTGGCGCAACGAATTTACCCGTGACCCTAAAAATGCGCCTTGGCTGGAATGATGACAGTTTGAATGCCCCTGAAATTGCTCGCGATGCGGTTAAAGCAGGTGTTCAGATGATCACAATTCACGGGCGTACGCGCCAACAATTTTATAAAGGTGCGGCACGCTGGCATCCTGTACGTGATGTGGTTGATGCGGTTTCGGTGCCGGTGGTGGTGAATGGCGATATTGTTGATATTGCCAGCGCCAAACGGGCGTTGGAACTATCTGGTGCGGCAGCGGTGATGATTGGGCGTGGTGCACAAGGGCAACCGTGGCTCTTGGGTCAGGTAAGCGCAGCGCTGCATGGCCGGCCAATTCCGCAATTGCCATCTGTGAATGAACGACGTGAACTGATGCTGGAACATTATCAGTTGATGATGGATGAATATGGCCCGGCGCTTGGTGTGCGGTGCGCGCGCAAGCATTTGGGCTGGTATATGGATATTCTGGCGACCGAATTTCAGGTTAGTGCTGATATTCGGTCTCGTCTGCTGACACAGGGCGACATATCGCAGGTGCCTATATTGATTGGTCAATTGTTTGAAGAATTAATTGAGGTGGCGGCATGAGCGCAACAGCCTATGAATTGGCGTTTTCTGCTGTTCAATCCATGACCCAACCGGTTCTGATTTGCGACAAATCAAACCGTATTGTTATGGCCAATTATGCGGCACAGAGCTTTTTTCAAACGTCCGAAAACCTGCTTAAACGACAAAAAATCGATGACCATGTGGCGACGTCTTCGCCTTTGTTGGGACTGCTGGCATATGTGCATGAACGCCAGGCTGCATCCAGTGAGCACAAGATTGCTATTGGAAATGTGAACTTGCCCAATGAACGTTTGGTAGACGTGCATATCGCCCCCATGGGGTCGGACCCGAATTTGGCGGTGGTTACGCTGTTTGAACGCACCATGGCGGATAAGATCGACAAGCAGTTGACCTCGCAAGGGGCTGCCCGGCAAGTGAGCGGTCTGGCTGCAATGTTGGCGCACGAGATCAAAAATCCACTTTCGGGCATTAAGGGCGCGGCGCAATTGCTTGAGCAGAGCGCAAGTGAGGAAGATCGGCCGCTTGCGCGGTTGGTGCAACAAGAGGTGGAGCGAATCGTCAAGCTGGTGGATCGCATGGAGGTGTTTGGTGATGAGCGACACCCAGAGCTTACTTCGATCAATATCCACGCTGTGCTCAACCATGTGTTGTTGCTTGCGGAGAACGGGTTTGCAAAAGGCATTGTGATCGAAAAACAGTTCGACCCGAGTTTGCCACCCGTATTGGGGAACTGGGACCAGTTGGTTCAGATTTATCTCAACTTGGTCAAGAATGCGGCCGAAGCTGTCAAAGGTGAAGCTGGCAGCAAAATCAAAATATCAACTGCTTACCGCCCGGGCATTCGTGTTGGCGTTTCTGGTACTCGCGAGCGCTTGTCGTTGCCGCTTGAAGTTATTGTGGAGGATAATGGCCCAGGAATTGATCCTGAAATGCTGCCGCACATATTTGAACCGTTTGTGACCTCCAAAAAAACGGGTGGTGGATTGGGTCTTGCGATGGTGGCCAAGCTTATTCGCGGGCAGGGTGGCATTGTGGATGTGGACTATGTTGGCGATAGAACAATTTTCAAGACCTTGCTGCCAATGGCAAAGTCAACAAATTCAAGCCCAAAAGAAGGAGCTTTGAATGAGTAAACGAACCATTTTGGTGGCCGACGATGATGCATCTATCCGCCTGGTGCTCAGCCAAGCCCTGACGCGTGCTGGTTATGATGTTTTGCCAATGAGCAATATTGCGACCTTGTGGAACCATGTATCTCGCGGCGAAGGCGATTTGTTAATTACCGATGTAATGATGCCTGACGGCAATGCATTTGACGTATTACCCAAAATTCAAAAACAGCGGCCAGACCTTCCAATTATTGTAATGAGCGCGCAAAACACTTTTATGACCGCGGTTAAAGCAACCGAGGCGGGGGCATATGAGTATTTGCCAAAGCCGTTTGATTTGGTGGAGCTTACAAATACGGCAGAAAAGGCACTGCAGGAACGTGAGAATAAGGCCATTCGTTCGAGCGACGATGAAGTTGATGATATGCCGCTTGTGGGGCGCTCTGCGCCCATGCAAGAGGTTTATCGGACTATGGCGCGGTTGATACAGACTGATCTTACGGTGATGATTTCAGGTGAAAGTGGCACCGGTAAAGAAGTTGTTGCAAAGGCGTTGCACGGGTTTGGCAAGCGCAAGAACGGCCCGTTTAATGCAATCAATATGGCTGCAATTCCGCAAGAATTGATCGAATCTGAATTGTTCGGCCATGAAAAAGGGGCATTTACTGGCGCGAATGCCCGTGCGCCCGGGCATTTTGAATTGTCGGCGCGCGGCACATTATTCCTGGATGAAATTGGCGACATGCCGATGGCAGCGCAAACGCGTCTGTTGCGGGTTTTGCAAGAAGGCGAGTTCACCCGCGTTGGTGGCCGGGAGACCATTCAAACGGATGTGCGGATTATTGCAGCGACCCACCGTGATCTGAACCAGCTGATCCGGCAGGGACTATTCCGTGAAGACCTGTTTTACCGGCTCAATGTTGTGCAATTGCGGATGCCAGCATTGCGGGAGCGCCCCGAAGACATTGCGGATTTGGTGCGCCACTTCATTGAAAAATACAGCGAAGAAACCAAGTTGCGAAAATCAATATCTTCTGGCGCGCTTGAATTGTTGTCGCAGCATGGTTGGCCGGGCAACGTGCGTGAATTGGAGAATTTGGTCCATCGATTTGTAGCGCTCTATCCCGAAGAGGTCATTTCAACTGACATGGTCAAGTCTGAA
>NZ_JBLIAI010000108.1:0-4332 GCF_047634455.1 Maritalea sp. | reverse complement strand
TTTGCAAATATTCCAAATTCAACTTCGCTTTGTAGTGATAGAGGGGTATGAACGGGCAAAGAGGAACTGCCATGAACAATATTTTGACTGAATTAGAAGCACGTCGGGACGTCGCTCGTATGGGGGGCGGTCAACGCCGGATCGATGCGCAGCATGCTAAAGGAAAACTGACTGCACGCGAGCGTATTGATTTGCTGTTGGATGAAGACAGCTTTGAAGAGTTTGATATGTTCAAGGCCCATCGTTGCGTCGATTTTGGGATGGCAGAACAGCAATACGCTGGTGATGGGGTTGTGACCGGTTGGGGTACGATCAATGGCCGTATGGTCTATGTCTACAGTCAGGATTTTACCGTCTTTGGTGGGTCCCTATCTGAAACCCATGCGGAAAAAATTTGTAAGATCATGGATATGGCGATGCAAAACGGTGCCCCTGTGATTGGCCTTAACGATTCTGGCGGCGCGCGTATCCAAGAGGGTGTGGCGTCTTTGGCCGGTTATGCCGAAGTATTTCAGCGCAATGTAATGGCGTCTGGTGTTGTGCCGCAGATCAGTGTGATCATGGGGCCTTGCGCCGGCGGCGCGGTCTATTCGCCGGCGATGACCGATTTTATCTTCATGGTCAAAGATAGCAGCTACATGTTTGTGACAGGCCCGGATGTTGTAAAAACAGTGACGAATGAGATTGTCACGGCAGAAGAGCTTGGTGGGTCTGCTACTCATACAAAAAAATCATCCGTAGCGGACGGTGCGTTTGAGAATGACGTCGAAGCGCTCACCGAAGTGCGGCGTTTGGTGGATTTCTTGCCGCTAAACAATCGTCAAAAACCTCCTGTGCGCCCATTTTATGATGATCCAGCGCGGGTGGATTCCAGTTTGGATACGCTCATCCCTGCTAACCCCAATCAGCCCTATGATATGAAGGAACTGATTGCGAAGATTGCTGATGAAGGTGATTTTTATGAAATTCAGGAAGAATTTGCTAAGAATATTCTGACGGGTTTTGTGCGCATGGAGGGATCAACCGTCGGAATTGTGGCCAATCAACCGACAGTTTTGGCTGGTTGTTTGGATATTGACTCCAGCCGGAAAGCGGCACGTTTTGTTAGGTTTTGTGATGCCTTTGAAATTCCGATTCTCACTCTGGTCGACGTTCCGGGCTTTCTGCCTGGCACTGGTCAGGAGTTTGGCGGCGTCATCAAACATGGCGCGAAACTGTTGTTTGCCTATGGCGAAGCGACTGTTCCCAAAGTGACGGTGATCACCCGCAAGGCCTATGGTGGCGCTTATGATGTGATGTCGTCGAAACATCTGCGTGGCGATTTCAACTATGCGTGGCCGACAGCGGAGATTGCTGTCATGGGGGCTAAGGGCGCTACAGAGATCATCCATCGTGGAGATCTTGGTGATCCAGAAAAGATTGCACAGCATGTTGCAGATTACGAAGAGCGGTTTGCTAATCCTTTTGTCGCCGCAGAAAAAGGCTTCATTGATGAAGTTATTATTCCCAGCTCAACCCGTCGGAGGGTGTGCCGCGCATTTGCCAGTCTGCGGGGTAAGTCCCAGCAAAACCCATGGAAAAAACATGACAATATTCCACTTTAAGATTGCAGAGAGCCAATAATGGAAAAACATCGAGGATTTCCCGGCCGTTTGGCAGGCACGGATGCGCAATTTACCATTCGCCGCGCCAGCAAGGATGGTGCAACTAAAATCATTAGACGGGAACGCTATGCAGATCGCCGGTCCCCAGACCGTCGGGCAGATGAGGCTTTTCTGCAGGCTTTGGTACAGCATTTTGGTGCAGAACCCTTTGAACGCGGCAATCTAGATGGTGGCCGTTTGTCTTGGTTCTTTGAGCGTGAAGTTGTGCCGGCGCAGGAGGATTTTGACCCAGAATCCTACGTGGCATTGTTGCGTGTTGATATGCTCAAAGCACAAGCCACCTTCCCACAGATTTTTGCCGAAGGCTGGTCGGCGTGAATTCGCTTACCTTCCCCAGGGGTATTGCGCGGCTTTGCGCCGAGTTTGGAGGGGCATGCCGTTCGCCACTTGGCGCGATGCAATCTGCGTTTCATAATGCTGAAGTTATAGATTCAAAATTGATTGCATTGGTTTTGAGAATCTATCGACCCCTTCTTTCCTCAACCGGTTCTGGCTTTTGCCGGAGCCGGTTCTTTTTTAAGCGCAGCACTTTGTCATCGGCCTGTGCGCGCCAAGAAGGATTCCCAAATGTTTGATAAAATTTTAATTGCCAACCGTGGTGAGATTGCCTGCCGTGTGATCAAAACAGCTAAAACTATGGGAATCAAAACCGTGGCAATTTATTCCGATGCTGATGCGCAGGCTTTGCATGTGCAAATGGCGGATGAGGCGGTTCACATCGGTCCATCTCCAGCCAATCAATCCTATATTGTGATCGAAAAAGTGATGCAGGCGATTCGCCAAACAGGTGCGCAAGCGGTGCATCCGGGTTATGGATTTTTGTCTGAGAACCGGCTGTTTGCCGAAGCTTTGGAAGCTGAAGGGGTTGTCTTTATCGGCCCGCCAGCTCATGCGATTGAAAGCATGGGCGATAAAATCACGTCCAAAAAGCTGGCCAAAGAAGCTGGCGTCAATACTGTGCCGGGTTATATGGGCGTTATCGCTGACCCTGATGAGGCCGTCAAAATCTCCAATGAGGTTGGCTATCCTGTGATGCTCAAAGCCAGCGCTGGCGGTGGTGGTAAAGGCATGCGTATTGCTTGGAACGATGCCGAGGCGCGCGAAGGGTTTCAATCATCCAAGAATGAAGCGGCCAGCAGTTTTGGCGATGACAGGATTTTTATTGAGAAATTCGTCACCCAGCCGCGCCATATTGAGATTCAAGTCTTGGCCGATAGCCATGGCAATTGCATTTATCTCAATGAGCGCGAGTGTTCGATTCAGAGGCGCAATCAGAAGGTGATTGAAGAGGCCCCGAGCCCATTCCTCACCCCCGAAGTGCGCAAGGCCATGGGTGAGCAATCCTGTGCACTGGCGCAAGCGGTGGGGTATACCAGCGCGGGGACTGTGGAATTTATCGTCGACAGCGCACAAAATTTTTACTTTCTTGAGATGAACACCCGTTTGCAGGTCGAACATCCCGTGACGGAGCTTATCACAGGGGTAGATTTGGTCGAACAGATGATCCGTGTGGCCAATGGCGAAGCTCTTGGCCTTAAGCAAGAAGACGTTAAAATTAAAGGCTGGGCCATGGAAAGTCGTCTTTACGCCGAGGACCCATACCGGGGGTTTTTGCCGTCAATCGGTCGTCTGACCCGCTATCGTCCTCCGGTCGAAGGCCACAACGAAACTTCTGTTGTGCGCAATGATACGGGCGTGTTCGAAGGCGGCGAGATCAGCATGTTTTATGATCCGATGATTGCTAAACTTTGCACTTGGGCCCCAGATCGGGCATCGGCTATTGACAAAATGCGCAACGCTTTGGACGCTTTTGAGGTGGAAGGCATTGCTCACAACATCCCATTTTTATCTGCGGTTATGGATCATCCAAAGTTTTGCGCTGGCACTATTACAACGGCCTTTATTGAGGAAGAATATCCTGATGGATTTGAAGGGGTGGCCTTGCCCACCGTGACCCTCAAAATCGTCGCAGCCTGTGCGGCTGCCATGTACCGCTTGGGCGAAATTCGCCGGACGCGGGTATCAGGGCGCATCGACAATCATGAGCGCCGCGTACGTGATGATTGGGTCGTAAGTGTGCAGGGCCATGATTTTACTGTGGATATTGCCGCGGATCCCAATGGCTCTACCGTTCACTTTGAGACTGGCAGCCACCGGATCGCTAGCGATTGGACGCCGGGCAAGTCACTGGCCTTGATGAATGTGGATGGCACTGACATTGCTTTGAAAGTTGAAAAATGCACCAGCGGTTTCCGCATCCGGTTCCGCGGCGCAGATATGAAGGTGACTGTGCGCAGCCCACGCCAAGCAGAATTGGCCAAGCTGATGATAGAAAAAACGCCACCGGATACGTCAAAGCTTTTGCTTTGCCCAATGCCAGGTTTGATCGTTAAGGTTGAAGTTGCCATCGGTGATGAAGTGCAAGAAGGTCAATCGCTTTGCACGGTTGAGGCAATGAAAATGGAAAATATTTTGCGCGCTGAACGAAAATCAGTTGTCAGCAAAATTCATGTTGCCCCCGGCGACAGCTTGGCTGTGGATACAATCATCATGGAGTTTGAGTGATGTTGCTCGCTGAATTACTGCAGCGCATGATGTGCTGCAGTTTTGCAGCTTGGCGGAGCAGAAGTCAGGGCTTACTCATTTCTTGCTGCCGTATCGGCATTTT
>NZ_JBLIAI010000107.1:0-4345 GCF_047634455.1 Maritalea sp. | reverse complement strand
CTATTCTGCGCGAAAAAGACATCCTAACTTTCGAGACGGCAGATAGCCCCGCAAAACGCATATATTTTGCCATCCAACTTATGTATTTGGATGACGATGTGAGCCAAGTGAAAGATGAATATTTCACCTTGGTGAATGATTTTGTTCGGGCAGCGCCCTCAACGGTGGGTTTAGTGGACGATGTGAATAATGAGATATTAACGGGTTCACTGTATAAAGCTCTGAAAAAAGCCAAGAAACTCATTGAGTACGAACGGGAATTGTTAGGGCATGCAACAACAGGCGGCAGCGGCGTATCAACAGACAGCCAAACAGACAGCGAGTCCTCGTGAATTAGAGGCAAGCTTGCTATCAAAATCGGCTGCTCAGTTACAACGAATAAAAGAAGACTGGGACAACAAAAAAAGCGAGCTTGAAGGTGCCCTCACCTACAACCGCAAACTTTGGACAGTGTTTTTGACTTCCGTGACAAAGGACGACAACCCCTTACCCGTTGCGATCAAACAAAATGTCGCAAATCTGGGAATATTTGTGATGAATCAAACTATTGAGGCACTCGCCAACCCTGCTCCAGAAGCCCTGGCGGTGTTGATCAATATCAACAAAGAATTGGCAACAGGTTTGCGCGTACAAATGCAATGCGCTACAGAATAATCAAGATAAATCTTGGCCGATGTTCGACTTCAACGCTGTTCACTCATCATCTTTATCGCTGTTATTGAACGTAATTGACGAGCGATAGTCGGCTGACGATTGACGCGGTTTGATAGCTGGCCTGCATTCGCGTTTGCAGCGACAGGATTTTCATTGCCACTTCTTCAATCGGTGCCGCTTCAATTTCCACAAGCATATTGTCCAACATGGATTTTTGTTGAACGTGCCGCTCTTCAATCCGACCATTTGTGGTTTTTGCAAGGCCCAACTCCATTTGAATAACTTCAATTGAGCCTTTTTCTGAATTGTGAACTTCTGAAAGCCTGTCACGCACCGCATTGTTAAGCGATTGATATTTTAACTTGGCTTCCGGGTCTGAAGGCGAAAATCCTTCCGCCGCAAACACCGCCAAAGACCGCATCAAACGGGTTGGCCCATCTTCATTCGCTTGTGCACCATACGAGACCCGCGTGTTTTCGTCCACGCGCGCATCAACGGATTGCCGCGGATTGGTTGTGCTTTGCCCCGCATACCAAATCACTGTATCCGCACTGGTCGCAGCAACAAGGCTCGTTGCCGTGTCATAGGGGGGACCATTTACACGCTGAGCTGTTTCACCATTGGCAGCAAAAAAATTATCCGCTGCAGCAAACGCCGACGCAGCCACCAGATCAGTTTTGGTTAGCTCGCCAATTTTAGCGTCCAGCGCGGCCTTAAAATTGGCAGCGGTTGCAGCAAGTGTTCCACCAATTTGGAACTCGCGAGTTGAAGTTGGAGGTCCCGCAACAGCCTTCATTTCCGCCTGAATGGTGCGGCCATCCGGCATATCAAGCGCAAGAATTATCCGTTCATTATCATT
Organism: Maritalea sp.; assembly: GCF_047634455.1. Lineage (GTDB taxonomy): Bacteria > Pseudomonadota > Alphaproteobacteria > Rhizobiales > Devosiaceae > Maritalea. The sequence continues at coordinate 2,832 of NZ_JBLIAI010000107.1, read as the reverse complement.
GGGTTGCGCCACAAAATCGATGGTGGCAGACGGCGGCGCGCCAGCAGGCCCGGCCAAATTTGCTGCCACGCCGTCAGTGCTTAATGCATCAATTTTGAAGCCAAACGGATGTGTGCCATCTTCGGCCAAAGTTACGGTTGTCCCAACAATGCCCGTCGTCAAGCGTCCCATATTGGCCGCCCCTGCGTCCGCCAGCTTTCGCTCGCCCATGACAGTGCGAAAACCCGCATTGCCATCTTTACCGTTCATGACGGCATCAAATTGTTCAACCGGATTGTTCTCTGTTTCATTGCCACCAAACAAGCGACGACCGTTCAATTCGCTGTTCATTAAGTCAATAAGTTCAGTCATGCGCGTTTCGGCCAAATATTGCGCAGCGGTCATATTCACACCATTGATTTCATATGTACCTTGTTGCGCAGAAGCGCGAGCCGCGCCTTCGATTTCATCAACACGCGACATAGTTGTCGACATGAAGTTGATCCGGATGTTCACCATGTTCACATTTTGCTTATAGCTATCCAGCGCACTCAGCCGCGACCGCAATGTCATATCGACAACGCGGTCACCACCAAGCTCAGACAAAGATTGCGCCTTCTCGCCAGTACTTAATTGTTGCTGCAAGCGATCCAAATCACTGCGCATATTGGCAATCGAGCGATAGTTAAATTGTGCGGGAAACATGGAGTTATTGACGATCATCTTATTTATCCCTTCCCTTAAATCTGCATCAGTATTTCAACAAGTTCTTTGGCAATCGATACCACCCTGGCATTGGCAGAATATGCATTTTGCAGCTGCAACAGCATTGCCATTTCCTCATCAATATCAACGCCATAGGCTTCCTCGGCACGCATTGCCAAAGTCTCCATCACCACGCCTTGGCTGGCATATGCCTGTTTGGTTGACGCAATGATATTGCCTTGGAAATTTAGGGACTGTTTGACCAGATTTTCAACATTCCCCGACACTTTGAATAAACCTGTATCCAGATCAGATGAGGTGGACCCCATGAACTGCATATTGGCCAGCTGATCAATCAAGTAATTGGGCCGAGTGGCATCACCAATAGACGTCGTCGCTGTTTGTTTAACCAGCAGGGAATTATCAGCAACAATCGACTGATTAACTGCAATTCGCCCGGCAAAACCTAGTTTTTGCTGCACACCATCGAGCGAGTTGGTATAACTGCCACCGCCATTGTCGGTGAACAATGAAATGGCAACGCCCGCCCCTTGGTCTGCTGTCACAGTATGTTGAACATTGATACTGCTAATGTCGGTGGTATTTGGTGCACCATCATCAAGAATACGCAGCGTCGTGCCAGCTGGGTTACTAACAGTAATGGCTGCGCCTAACGCAGCATTTAGCGCAGTCGCGACAGGACCAATACCACCACTAAAATCTAAGCCAATTGTACGAATACCGTTTGCCGAAACCGAATCCATTGGCAACTTGGATGCATCATCAACACGAACAACATTTACTGTTTTCGCCGTGCCGCCCTCAACATATTTGACGATAAAACTATTGCCCACCTGCATGTTGGCAAGATCGGCATCAAACCCATCCGAACCACCCGAAGACACCGCTGTGCCAGCCGTTTCAATGGTTGACATCGCTTGCGCCAAGCCTGAAGCAATTTCATCAAGCTGGTCCTGTAATGTCACAAGAACATTATCGCGTTGATCAAGCAATGACGAGATCCGGCCTGTGTTTAAAACGCCGTGCGCAACCACGTCTATCGCCAACCCAGACGGGGTAGCAACGGTCAACAGGCCAACCCCAGATTGTGATGGGTCAGCATCATAAAGGGCGGTTGCGGCTAAATTCCCGGCCGTCTGAAATTGAAATTGCGATGCTTTACCATCCAACAGGCCAACCCCAGACCGGGTATGCAGTGCCACTGAACCGTCGCCACGGTAATCAACCTTGACATCAACCAACTCAGAAACTTTTAAGATCAATCGATCCCGTTCATCAAGCACACTGATCCGCGTATCATCACCCCTGCTGGTGTCCGTAAGATCTTGGTTAATGTCGGCAAGAGAACTCAAATATTGATTGACTTCCGCCACACTCACAGAGATCTGGCTTTCAGCTTCCACCCGCATTGTTTGGGTTGAACGCGATAAAAAATTAAGCGTTTCCGCCATCGACTGCGCCCGGTCAACAACCTGAGAGCGTGCAACGAAGTCTTCTGGACTTGTGGTCAGCGACTGCAAAGACGCCTTGAGGTTGGACAATTGCGTATCAAGCGAATTGATGCTGCCCGGCTTCCCAAGCAGCTGATCAATTTGATCCATAAACCCCGCCTTGACGGCCATTTCGCCCATCTTTGCGGTTTCACGGTGCGTTTGGGTTTCAAGAGCTTGAACATATGCGCGCTGCACTTTCGCGACGCGCACGTTTACGCTATTCACTCCATTGTCTTCAACAAGCGACAAGCTTTGGCGGTGATAACCGGGAGTGCCCGCATTTGCAACGTTGCGGGACACCACGGTCAAACCGCGTTGGTTCATGTCCATTCCAGCGAGTGCGTTGCTAAGTGTTACACTTAATCCCATGGTAATCCCGTTACAAACCTATTAGCCACAAAAGACGAGTTCTAGGCGCTAAAAGCGCCCAAAACTATCTCACCATATTCAGCGCTTCTTGCAGCATTTCATCGGCGCTCGACACAATTCTCGTGCCCGCTGCATAAGCCTGCTGCGTCACAATCAGTTTCGTGAATTCCTCCGAAATGTCCGTGTTGGACGCTTCAAGCGCGGCGCCAGTCACACTTCCATCAACGTCCAAAATCGCATCGCCGGATTCTGACGTTGCCGAATA
>NZ_JBLIAI010000106.1:0-4758 GCF_047634455.1 Maritalea sp. | reverse complement strand
AACGATCAAATTTGTTGGCGATGATGGCGCAGAAATCGAACATGAAGTGTTTGACGCACCAAGCTCAGGCGTTGCAATGGCAATGTACAACTTGGACGATTCAATCAAGGATTTTGCCCGCGCTTCACTGAACTACGCTCTACAACGCGGCGTCCCTTGTTATCTTTCAACAAAGAACACAATTTTGAAAGCCTATGATGGCCGTTTCAAAGACCTGTTCCAAGAAGTTTTCGAAGCAGAATTTGCTGACGCTTATGCTGAAAAGAAAATCTGGTATGAACACCGTTTGATCGACGACATGGTGGCTTCAGCCCTTAAATGGTCTGGCGGCTACGTTTGGGCCTGTAAGAACTATGATGGCGACGTTCAATCAGACATCGTAGCTCAAGGTTTTGGCTCGTTGGGTCTAATGACTTCAGTTTTGATGTCACCAGATGGCAACACAGTTGAATCAGAAGCGGCACACGGCACAGTGACACGTCACTACCGTCAGCACCAAAAGGGTGAAGCAACTTCAACCAACTCAACAGCGTCAATCTTTGCTTGGACACGTGGCTTGGCTCACCGTGCAAAACTTGATGACAATGCTGAATTGGCAAAGTTCGCAACAACGCTTGAAGAGACGGTGGTCAGCACGATCGAAAGTGGTGGCATGACCAAAGATTTGGCACTGCTCGTTGGCCCAGAACAAGAATGGCTCTCAACAATTGGCTTCCTTGAAGCAATTGATCAGAACCTTCAAAAAGCAATGGCGTAACGCCAAATAGCTATAAACGACTACTGAACCGCTCACACGCTGGTGTGGGCGGTTTTATTTTGCCATATTGGACGCCAATCAAGATGGGGCTCAAAATGACAGGACTTGCGCACGAGGGTAGATGCCTGTGTGGAGAAATTGTTTTCCACGTAAATGCCGAACCAATTCACACCACAATTTGCCATTGCAAAATGTGCCAACGATCAACCGGATCAAACTATCTGATCGAACCAATTTTTAAACTGGAAAACTTGGACGTGTGCGAGGGACAAACCACTGTCTATACGCATATTTCTGACGTCAGCAAATTGGCGTTACACATCAATTTTTGCAAAAAATGTGGCACCAAACTCTTCCAGACTTTTGAAAGGTTTCCTGAAGTTGTTGGCGTATTTGGTGGAACGTTCGATAACCCGAACTGGTTCTCAAGAACCAAAGAAAACACGCGCCATATCTTTGTGGCCTCTGCAGCAAAGGACACCGTTTTGCCAGCGGGTTTTGCGCTTTATGACCAACACACTGCCGATGCGGAAACCGGCGAAAAACTTAAACCTTACTTGCTCAGTGCGCACAAAATGGTCGACTGATTTTTGCTCTATTGTGTTTGCAAACGCTCTTTTGCGATGGCGCGAAAGTCCAATTCTAATTGCTTATTTTGCAGCAGCAGATAATTAAAATCCTGCGCATCAAGCTCTAGCAAATCGCACACTGTGGCTGTTTTTGCTGACAACATGTTTAGGTCTTTCGCCAACAAAGCCGTTTCGCCAAAATGCTCACCAGTACTCAAACGCAGGGTCTGTCCGCCCGTTTTCACCACCACTTCACCAGACACAATAAAATACATTGCGTCTGTTACGTCCCCTTCGCGCACAATTGTTGTGCCTTTGGGCAGGTGTCGTGACCTGAGCAGTTCCATGATCTCTGCGATCTCTCCAGCGTCGAGCTTTGAAAAAAGGTCGACTTTGGAAATCATATTCCACGTCACAACAAAGTTTCGTCGGTTGACCTCCATCGCAAACCCATTCGACAAAATGCCGATTGGTAACGCAAAAATGCCCACACCGAAGATCATAATGAGACCCGCAAACCACTTGCCAAGCGCGGTTGCTGGAATGACGTCGCCATAACCAATAGTTGTCAGCGTCGCCATTGCCCACCACATCGCCGATGGAATATCTCCAAACTCTTCTGGTTGCACATGTCCTTCAATCGCATACATGCCTGACGCTGCGATGAGCAAAAGCGCAGTTAAGATCAGCAGCACCCCCATGAGCGAGCGACCTTCGCGGCTTAATACACGGCCAAACAGCTGAAAAGCCGACGAATAGCGCGCGATGCGCAAGAACCGGAGCATGCTGAGTACCCGCAAAATACGCAGGTCAACGCCGCTGCCCGGCCCCACATAAAACGGCAATATGGCAATGAGATCAATCAGCGCCATCGGAGTTACTATGTAACGTAGTCGAGACCATACAGGATGGCCATCACGCCTGAGCGGATGCTCCACGCAGACCCAAACCCGCGTTACATATTCCGCCGAGAATACCACAACGGAAACGTACAAAACAAAATCAAGTCCGGCTTGGTATTCAAGCGCAATCTCGTCAACAGTGCCCAGTACGAAAGCCAACGCGTTCAGAATAATCAGTGCAATCAACACAACATCGCTAATTAGCGATGCCCGGTCACCGCCCGCAGCGGGCTCCAAAATTTCGAACCATCTACGGCGAAGTTTCTGCAATCGGGTACGTGCCATGACATTCCACCTTTCGATTGCTAGCAATATTCGCTGAAAACTCTAAATATCACGTTGCTAAGAATTTGTGCCAGATTGCCACGCGGAATCTTCATGAGCCAACACTGCAAAATCACCAAGCAAACATATCTGCCGGCGCTATACCCAGGTGGTACTCAGCTTTTCTACGACCAATGAGGAAGCACGCTGAGGGCCAAGGCGTAACGAGAACGCGTGTGATGTGTGGACCAACCACATCGAGCTGATCGGCCCACCCCTCATCAAAGAACTAACCAGCAATCGCGGCGCGGATCGCATCAATCGCTGCGCTGGCCTTGGCACCGTCTGGGCCACCACCTTGCGCCATATCAGGTCGGCCACCGCCGCCTTTACCGCCGACAGCTTCAACGCCCACTTTTACAAAGTCGACCGCGCTGTACTTGCCCTTTAAATCATCCGTCACGCCGACCGCAATGCCCGCTTTTCCGTCTTCAGAAACGCCCGCTATGGCCACAATTCCTGATTTGATTTGCGCTTTGCCTTGATCAACGAGCCCACGTAATTCGCGTGTTGGAATACCTTCTGCCACCCGGCCAACAAATGAAATGCCCGCGATTTCTTCTGGGCCATTATCACCTGATTCGCCGCCGCCCATGGCCAACTTCTGGCGCGCTTCGCTCAATTGTTTTTCGAGTTGCTTGCGTTCTTCAATCAGCGCATCAACACGTACCAGTGCATCGCGAGGTGCAACTTTCAATCGCTCAGCAATTTCTTTGACCGTCCTGTCCTGCGCATCAAGATAGGCCCGAGCACCTGACCCCGTAAGAGCTTCAAGCCTGCGCACACCAGAGGCAACTGCGGTTTCACCAATCACTTTGACCAAACCGATTTCGCCAGTGTTGCGCACGTGGGTACCGCCGCATAATTCCATAGAATATGTCTTGCCCACCTTGTCCCCTTCAAGGGCTTTCCCCATCGAAACCACGCGAACTTCTTCACCGTATTTTTCGCCAAATAGCGCCATTGCGCCAGCTTCTTTGGCTTCATCAACACCCATCAATCGTGTTTCAACCGATGAATTTTGCACAATGATCGCATTGGCCAAGCGTTCGATATTCGCAATATCCTCGTCACTCACAGCCTTGGTATGTGAAAAGTCAAACCGCAAACGATCAGGGGCAACAAGTGAGCCTTTTTGAGCCACGTGAGGACCCAGCGTTTCGCGCAACGCCTCGTGCAACAAATGTGTTGCCGAATGATTGGCACGAATGGCGGTGCGCCGCGCCGCATCAACTCGCATATCGAGCGGTTGCCCAACTTTGACTGCGCCGGACATGACTTTCGCCGCATGGGCAAAAACTTTGCCCACATGCTTGCTCACATTGGTAATGTTAACAGACGTCTGTTCCCCTTGCGCCACGCCGTGGTCCCCCACTTGACCGCCACTTTCTGCATAGAACGGGGTTTGATTGAGAACAATGTAGCCCTCTTCACCCGCATTGAGAGTACCAACCTCAACACCGTCTTTGATGATGGCCGTAACAACGCCTTCAGCCCGTTCATGTTCATAGCCCAAAAACTCAGTGGCGCCTGCTTTGTCCGCAATGCCAAACCAAATAGCCTCATTGGCAGCATCGCCAGAGCCACTCCAATTGGCGCGTGCTTCGGCCTTTTGTGCGTCCATAGCAGCATCAAAACCTGCTTGATCCACCTCGACACCGCGTTGGCGCAATGCATCTTGTGTCAAATCCAGGGGAAAGCCATATGTATCGTAAAGTTTGAAAGCGGTGCCACCATCAAGCACATCACCCTCACCCAACGCGGCGCTCTCTTCCTCCAAAATCGATAGGCCACGGCTGAGCGTTTTAAGGAAACGTTCCTCTTCCAGTCGCACCGTTTCTGCAATCATCTGCTCGCCATGCACCAATTCGGGATAGGCCTGCCCCATCTCGCGCACCAATGTTGGCACAACAGAATGGATTACAGGCTTGCTGGTGCCCAACAATGTTGCATGGCGCATAGCGCGGCGCATAATCCGGCGCAGCACATAGCCACGGCCTTCATTTGAGGGCAAAACCCCTTCTGCAATCAAAAATGACATCGAACGCAAGTGGTCAGCAATAACGCGACGACTTTGGTCACCCCCATCAGCGATATCTGTGTTGGTGACATTGGCCACATCCGCAAGCAACGTCTTGAACATATCGGTTTGATAGTTGTCATGGGTGCCTTGCATCAGTGCTGCAAAACGCTCAAGGCCCATGCC
>NZ_JBLIAI010000105.1:0-4818 GCF_047634455.1 Maritalea sp. | reverse complement strand
AGGGTGATCCTTTGGTCTGCGCAGCCGACACATCCACATCCGCGCTAGACCGTAATTGTTTGATGCCAAGATAAATCAAATAGACAATCCCGGCCCATTTGACCAGATCGAACAGCAACGCAGAACTTTGTATCAAAGCGCCAAGTCCCAACAGGCTGAGTGAAATCAATATGGTGTCTGCAGAGATTACGCCCAAACTATATTTCACACCCGCCATCGCGCCTCTTCGCAGGCTAACGACCAGTAACAGAATGATCGACGGTCCCGGTGAGAGGGTGATGACAATCGTGGCGATAATGAAGCCTAAAAGCATTATTTTTCTCCAAGTAGGCGCATAGGCTGACACAGATTTCACCATTCGAGAAATCAGTTTTTGAAATGCCACATCACCAAGATTGATGGCAAGCCAATCAAATATCAGTTTCATGCATCCAAACGCCTATCGCTTCACTCCTTGGCTTCCCCGGACTTGATCCGGGGGCTTACAAGCGCCAACGCAGCACGATAGAGAAGATCTCCCTCCCCCTTGTGGGGAGGGACTAAGGGTGGGGGGTAAGTTGAACATAGCTATTGCGTTGACAGGATCGCAACGTGATCCCGGCTCGGGGGCCGGGAATGCACCAGGAGGAAAAGCACAAATGTTTCCCTTGGTTTCCTGGACAGCGAAGTGGCTTCCCCGGGCTTGTTCCGGGGTCTATCCAGCGTCAACGTAGAACAAAACCCTCATGGTGAGCCTGTCGAACCATAAATGCTGTGCAGTGCCGTTCACCCTTCGACGGGCTCCGGATGTGAGGGCGTTACAATAATCGGGATTGACGATCCCAACTTGTGAGCATAGCTTGGCATTCTTCATCGACTTCTCAAAGGCTACAACATGACTTTCGCATCATTCGCGACCTATTGCATCGCGCTCGCTATAGCTGTGGTGATCCCCGGTCCCGGCGTTATGGCCTTGATTGGCACGGCCCTCGGCGGCGGACTAAAACGCGCCATGCCGATGATCATTGGCATTGCGTTTGGCGATGCAACCTGGTTGACCATGGCTGTTTTAGGATTGGCCGCGATCAGCGAAGTCTATGCCGAGGCATTCACCATCATCCGCTATCTCGGCGTTGCGTACTTGTTGTACCTGGCTTGGAAATTTTGGACCAATACATCCGAACTTAAAGCTGAAGAGGGCGCATCAAAACGCTCTGCTTTCGCGTCGCTGCTCAATGGGTATTTGATCACCATGGGCAATCCAAAGCCGATGCTGTTCTATTTGGCGTTGGTGCCGGTCATCCTTGATCTGAGCGCGTTTGGCCCCACCGAATTGTCGTTGGTTGTGGTCGCAACATTTGTGGTTTTGGTGGTGGTTCTGACCCCATATGCATTGTTGGCCTCCGGCGCGCGCGAATGGCTGAAGTCTTCGCGTGTCTACAAAATTATGAACCGCACAGCGGCGGCATTGATTGGCACCGCAGCGATTGTGATCGGGTTGCGGGCACACTAAAATGGCGCAAGTGCATGTGGAGTGGGGCGAGCGGGCGCTTGATCACGCGGCACAAACGGCAATAATCGTTGATTGCCTCAGCTTCTCTTCAGCGCTCAGCGTTGCTTGCGCACGCGGAGCTATTGTTTATCCATTTGGCTTGCGAGATGCCGCAAAGCGGTTCGCGCAACTCATGGATTTACAGATCGTTGGCAAGCGCAAAGAAAAAGGGCTTTCGCTTTCTCCGCCATCGCTAGATCAACTTGAACAGGGTGCAAAAATTGTGTTGCCCTCGCCAAATGGCTCCAACCTGACGCTGTTTGCGAAACAAAAATATGTTTTGGGGGGAACCTTGCGCAACGCCAAGGCGGTTGCCAACTCAGCGCAAAGTTTGGGTGGCGATATTATTATTGTCGCAGCGGGTGAGCGATGGTACACGGACGGCTCTCTTCGCCCAGCATTCGAAGATTGGGTCGCCGCAGGGGCCATCGCGTCATATTTTGGGGCAGGATTTGAGCTCAGCGCCGAAGCAAAACTCGCCGTGTCATCTTTTCATTCGGTCAAAGATAACCTGCTAGAAAGCCTAACCGACTGCCAGTCCGGCCAAGAACTCGCTAGTCATGGTTTTACGGACGATGTGGAGTGGGCAGCTCAGTTGAACGTTGCCGACACAGTGCCGACATTGCGCCGGCAGGCACAGACATATGAGGATATTGGACTAACGGTTGACGATGTACCATCACCCGAAGTGCTCAACATGCCTGTGTGTTTTTACGCAGCGCTGTAGGCGCGGTTAAGACGAACCCAAACCGCTTCACAATGGCCGATAAGCGTCTGTGCGAATATCAAAAACTTGCCCGTTCATTTGGTTCGTCGGCGTAACCATGTCGACCAATTTCGGTGCAATCTCGCGCGGATGTGGCAATGTTGACGCGTCTTCACCCGGAACGGCTTTTGCCCGCATGCCGGTGCGCACAGCACCCGGATAGAACACGTTGGCGTTTACAGTCGAGCTTTCCATTTCGCCCGCATATGATTTGGTCATCGCATTTACCGCGGCCTTGGTCGCTCCGTAAAGGCCCCAAAACGGCTTGCCCGTTTCAGCCGCAGAGGAAGACACAAAAACAGCCCGACCCGCATCTGACGCGCGCAGCAACGGATCAAGCGAGCGCAGCAAACGGAAGTTGGCGATCACATTAACGTCAAAAACGTTCTTCACTTCTTTTGGCGCAATGTGCGGCACAGGGCTGATAATGCCCAACAAGCCCGCATTAGCGATCAACCCGTCGAGTTTGCCCCAACGCTCAAATATTGAGCCGCCCATTTGGTCGATTTTGTCACCGTCGGCGATGTCGAGCGGCACCAGCGTGGCCGAACCGCCAACTGATTGAATTTCATCGTCCAGTTCTTCCAAACCACCGATTGTGCGGGCAATCGCAATAACATGCGCACCCCGTTTAGCGGCTTCAATCGCCGTGAAATAGCCGATGCCGCGCGACGCGCCGGTGATCAGAATTACGCGGTCAGCCAGGTCTTTATTTTCGGACATTGATTAGCCAGCCTCTCGCAGCATGGATTGTTGTTTTAAAGGGCCGTTTTCGGCCTCTAAGTCAACCAGACGGGTGGGGTACTCGCCTGTGAAATAATGGTCTGTAAATTGCGGATTTTGCGGGTCGCGAGGCGCGCCGCAAACTGCATCATAAAGCCCATCAACAGACAGAAAGTGCAGCGAATCTGCACCAATGAATTTACACATTTCAGCATGGTCCGTAAATTGATTGGCGAGCAGTTTTTCAGGGTCCGGCGTGTCGATACCGTAATAATCAGAATGGGTGATTTTTGGGCTGGCCACCACCAAATGAACTTCGCGCGCGCCCGCATCACGTACCAGCTGCACAATCTTTGTGGAGGTCGTGCCGCGCACCACAGAATCGTCAACCAAAATCACCCGCTTGCCGTCGAGCTGACCCCGGTTGGCCGAATGTTTCAATTTCACGCCAAATGCGCGAATTTGCTGGCTTGGCTCAATAAATGTCCGTCCAACATAATGGTTGCGAATGATGCCCAATTCAAACGGGATGCCGCTTTGCTGTGCGTAACCAATCGCAGCAGGCGTACCCCCATCTGGCACAGGCACAACCACGTCGCCTTGCACTGGGGCTTCACGCGCCAAGTTGCGGCCCATGGCTTTGCGCACATTATAGACCGAGCGCCCCGCCACGAATGAATCCGGCCTAGCAAAATACACATATTCAAAAAGGCAAACCCGCTCAGGTTTTGGCTCAAACGGTTTTGACGACGTGATCTTGATCGTGCCATCAGCTTGTTTTTCACAAACGATGACTTCGCCATTCTCGATGTCGCGCACAAATTTCGCGCCAATTATGTCTAGGGCGCAGGTTTCAGACGCCAAAATTGGTGCGCCTTCAAGATCACCCAGAACCAGCGGGCGAATGCCAAACGGATCGCGCGCACCCATCAATTTTGTGCGGGTCATGGCGATCAGCGCATAGCCGCCTTCCATTTGCGAAATGGCTTCAACAAATCGGGCCGCAGAGCCTTGTTTTTTCGACAGGGCGATCAGGTGCAACACGACTTCACTATCTGATGTGGATTGGCAAATCGCGCCGTTGGCAATGATTTCCCTGCGCAATTTCAAAGCGTTGGTAAAATTGCCATTGTGCGCCACCGCAATGCCGCCAACACCCAATTCTGCAAACAATGGCTGCACGTTGCGCAAGGCAACTTCGCCTGTGGTCGAATAGCGGTTATGGCCTAAAGCCACCTCACCAGGCAATTTTTCGAGCATTTGCGGATCAGTATAATGATCGCCAACCAACCCCATCCTGCGCTCTGAATGAAAGCGGGTGCCGTCGTAAGTTACGATCCCGGCGGCCTCTTGCCCGCGATGCTGCAGAGCGTGAAGACCAAGTGCGGTCAGTGCCGCAGCATCATCATGCTGGAGGATGCCGAATACACCGCACTCCTCATGCAACGTGTCACCTTCAAGGCCAAAAACGTCATGTTTGCTGTCGTCGTCAACCGGGTGTGAGGAGTGCGCCACCTGTATCCACCTATGTCATGCAATGTTTGTCGGCTGATTACGCCCCTGAACGAGAGGAGTCAACAAGTGGACGAGCTTTTGCAAATCTTTGATCATTAGGTCGAAGTTTCGCTTGGCAGCTCTTCTTCCATCTGATCTGTACCTTCAACAACCGGCTCAGTCGGCGTGTCAGAACGACCGCGAAGCGTTTCGCCGACCATATCTTCTAGGTCTTCGGGTAAAGCGGCGATCAAATCGTTGCCCAGTTGCGAAAGCATAGGCATAGTTTTGCTTTCTTTGCCCC
>NZ_JBLIAI010000104.1:0-4890 GCF_047634455.1 Maritalea sp. | reverse complement strand
CGAAAAAGTCATCGGTACACGCCACGAATACGCCCAGTTTGATGACTTGTTTTATGTTCGACAAATCAATACCAGCGCTTGATTTTATTTGACCAAGGATATTGAGCGCACAAATTTGCGCCGCTTTTTGTGCGTCTTCAACGCTAACATTGTCGCCCAAACGCCCTTTGCGTAGCCCTTCGCTGTCCATTGGTAATTGGCCAGAAATAAGCAGCAAATTGCCCGTACGTTGAATAGGGACGTAACTGGCAAGTGGTGCCACGGGGGCGGGCAATTGAAAGCCCAGTTCAATGATTTTTTCTTCCGGTGTCATGATGCAACCCTAGGTTTGTTTTGGTTTTGACGAATCTTTGTCGTCTTTATTTTCTTCCTTTTTGCCGCTCATTAGTTTGCCGCGCAAGACCGCTTTTTTGCCAAACCGATCACGTACTTTATCCATTGCCCGTTCGGCGGCGGCTTTTCGAGCGATCTTGGGGTCGATCAAATCTACGGGATCGTTTTCTGGCGCTTTGCAAAGGCCTGAAACACCAATGCCGATTAGCCTGAAACTGGTCATGCCGACTTCTTTTTCGAGCATTGATTGACCCGTTTCATAGATTGTGTAGGCCAATTGTGTAGGGGTCAGTAATTGGCGTTGTCGTGTACGCGTTGCAAAACCTGCGGTCTTTAGTTTGAGCGTCACAGTGTCACCTGCGATATTTTTCTTTTTTAGACGGCTGCTAACTTCTTCTGATAGCCGAAGCATCACTTTAGAAAGTTCTTCAAACTGATTTATATCTTTGAAGAAAGTGGTTTCGTTTGAAACAGATTTTACACCATGTGAGCGTTTCACCCTGCGTTTGTCTTCGCCGCGGGCAAGATAATATAAACGCCCGCCAATTTCGCCATATCGCCCGGCGAGTTCCTTGAGGTCCATTTCTTGTAATTGGCCGATACGGGTGATGCCATCACGTTCTAACCGCTCGCCGAATTTCTTGCCGATGCCGTATATGATGGTGACCGGTTTATCCGTCAAAAATGCGGTCGTTTCTTTTTCGCCAATCAGTGCCATACCCCTTGGTTTGTCGAGATCGGATGCAATTTTTGCCAAAAATTTGTTGTGGGAAAGCCCAATCGAAATCGACACGCCGACGTTTTTTTCAACCTCACGCGCCAGTTTTGCAAGGCTTTGCGCAGGGCTGGCATGGTGCAGTTTCTGTGTGCCTGAGAGATCAAGAAAGGCCTCGTCGATACTCAAGGGTTCCACTGAAGGTGTGAGTTTGTCGAATTCTTCGCGGATTTGTTTGCTGGCTTTTACATATTCGGCCATGCGCGGTTTGACAAAAACTGCTTGCGGGCAAAGTCGCTTTGCTTGAAAAGAAGGCATGGCGGAGCGGACGCCGCTCATTCGAGCGATGTAGCAGCAGGTGGACACGACGCCACGTTGGCTGCCGCCCACAATCACCGGTTTATCTCGTAGTTCGGGGTTGTCACGCTTTTCTACGGAGGCGAAAAACGAGTCGCAGTCCACATGGGCGATGGTGAGTGAGGCGAGTTCTGGGTGCGTTATCGTGCGGCGTGACATGCAGGCGGGGCATCGGGAGAACTCTTTCTCGATTTCTTGATGTCCACACTCCCTGCAAAGTGACGCCATTTTTGGTTTAGCCGCCCGGGTTGAGGTTGTAGTAGGCGCGCATAAATTGGTCAGTGCTGATGTGAGCATTGGCACAAACTGCAAGCATTGCTGGCTCGTTATGGGCGAAGAAATCCAGCAGCCCTGTCTTTATGTGTTCGGAATTGCCGGCGCGGAGTTCGTCGGGTGATGTTCCTGTCTCGCCAAGAAATTGACCCAGAAGTTCCGGTTCATTGATCAAATGAGCCAGGCAGGCATTTGCAATTTCGTCGACTAGTTGGTCTGATACTAAGCTCATCAAATATTGTTCCCATTACGTCTTTCGTAAGATTTTGAATGTTAAATCAATTGCATCATAAATTCGACAAGTCATGTGAACATTTGATCCGGGGAAATATGTCAAAAACGGTGATGATCGTTGAGGATAACGAACTCAACATGAAACTGTTCAACGATTTGTTGGAATCGCGGGGCTATCGCACGATACAAACACGAAATGGGCTTGAAGCGCTAGATATAGCAAAAGAGCATCATCCCGATTTGATCTTGATGGATATTCAACTGCCGGAAGTGTCTGGGCTGGTTGTGACGAAATGGATCAAAGAGAATGAAGAATTGGCCCACATTCCTGTGATTGCAGTCACCGCGTTCGCCATGAAAGGCGATGAAGAGCGAATTCTGGAAGGAGGATGTGAGGGCTACATTTCAAAGCCGATTTCACTGCCTCATTTCTTAGAGACAATCGCAAGTTTTATAGGGCCGGGCAAGCAAGCCGGCAAAGAGTAGGGCCTGTTCATGACGGCACGAGTATTGGTTGTTGATGATGTTCCAACAAACGTTAAACTGTTGGCTGCCAGACTTACGGCAGAGTATTTTGACGTTGTTGAGGCGAGCAATGGTGCAGACGCAATTGAGATTTGTCGTCGCGGCGATTGCGATTTGGTTCTTCTGGATGTGATGATGCCGGACATGGACGGGTTTGAAACCTGCCAACGGCTAAAGTCCGACCCAAGAACACAACATCTTCCAGTGGTGATGGTTACAGCGCTGGATCAACCTTCCGACAAAGTGCGTGGCCTTGAGGCCGGTGCTGATGACTTTTTGACAAAGCCAGTTGACGATATTCAACTCATGGCACGTGTGAAGAGTTTGGCTCGTCTGAAAGGGCTGACCGATGAATTGCGCGCTCGCGCCGTAACTGGGCAAGCGCTAGCAATTGAAGATATTGTTGATATGACGTCAGGGATAGAGCCAACCAACGGCAATATTTTGTTGATTGATTCTGACGCGCACAATGCAAAACGACTAATGGAGTCGTTGTCTCAAGATCATAATGTCACCCATTTGTCCGAACCTGAAGACGCGGCTTTTCAACTTGCTGACCAAGACTTTGAACTGGTTGTTGTGAGTATGGCGCTTGAGGGCATAGATCCGTTGCGGGTGTGTTCGCAAATTCGCACGCTGGAGAATACACGCGGCATTCCGATTATATTGGTGGCTGACGTGCCCGATAAGCCAAAAGTGGTGCGCGGGCTTGAACTTGGTGTCAATGACTTCATTTTACGCCCCATCGAGCGGAACGAACTGGCGGCCCGTGTGCGGACGCAATTGCGTAGGTACCGATATTCCAATGAGCTGCGTAAAAATCTATCGAGTACGGTGGCTATGGCTGTTATTGACGGTCTTACGGGGCTTTATAATCGTCGCTACTTTGATCGGCATATGTGTGTGCAATTGGACAAAGCCAAAGAGGGCGATCGCAACCTTGGGCTGATGATGCTCGATATCGACTTCTTTAAATCTGTGAATGACACACACGGTCATGCGGCAGGTGATGAGGTGCTCAAAGAATTTGCAGCACGGTTGCAGCGCAATATTCGCGGTGTGGATTTGGCTTGTCGGTATGGGGGTGAAGAGTTTGTGGTGATGATGCCGGATACTGATTTGGTTCATGCCAAAAACATCGCCGAGCGCATACGTCATGCCGTTGCCAGTGAGCCGTTTGACACAGGCATTACAATGCCGCTCAATATCACCGTAAGCGTTGGTATTTCGATCAATGAATTGCAGGATGATACACCGGAGCAGATGCTCAAGCGTGCTGACATCGCCCTATATCGGGCAAAACGGGAAGGGCGCAACCGTATCGTTTACGATGCGGCATAGGGCGCTTAACAACCCCATTTCCATAGATGTTTAACTATCAAGGTTAGCGCTTAAGATTAAGCGGTAATCTTAATGGTGTGTGTTAAGGTTAAGTCTTTAACATGTATGGCGAAATCCGCCTATGTGAAGGCGCATTTGGTTGGAAAAAGAACGTGGTGGGTGTAGGTAAGATGGTAAGCGGTTCGTTAAGAACCCACCTATTCCTACGGAGTTTTCTCAGGTCCGCCGCAACTTCCTGGGTCCGTAGGTCGGGCGTGTTCAACCTGGCGTTAGAGTGGCCTCTTCTTGCTGGGTTGAACTGCCCACTAAAAAACCCCGCCTTGTGGCGGGGTTTTGATTTTTTCGCACATCAATAGATTTCAAAAAGAAACCTTACTTGATTTTGGATTCTTTGAACTCAACGTGCTTGCGCACAACAGGGTCATACTTTTTCAGTGTGAGCTTTTCTGTCAGTGTGCGCGAATTCTTCTTGGCTACGTAGAAGAAGCCTGTGTCAGCTGTTGAAACCAGCTTGATCTTGACGGTGTTTGACTTGGCCATGCCTGCAATCCCAAATTAAAAGGCCACGCGAATTATACGCGCGGCACAAAATCGATATCGGGCGCAAACTAGGCATTTAGCGCGAAAAGTCAAGCACCCGATTGATGTTTTGTTAAACGGTTTAATTCAAAAATCAGTATTCTTGCTGAAGTTTGGATTGAAGCCCGCCATATATTTTGCCCATTGCAGCCCGATGACCATTCCCTTCACCGGCCGTAACAAGAGTAGTGCAGAAAATAATGCAGTGGGCAGCGACCAATAGAGATGAATCAGGGGGTCAATTTCGTAATTCATTTCCAAGTGCAACATGATGCCAACAATTATATGACCAACGATTGCCATGGTGATATAGGGCGGCGCGTCGTCTGCGCGGTGATGGTACAAGTCCTCGCCACAGTTTGCGCAGCTGTCTTGCACCTTTAAATAGCCTTGAAAGAGGTGACCTTTGCCGCATTTGGGGCACCGCCCCAATATGCCGTTCTTAATCGCAACCCAAACATCGCGTTTGGGCTTTGCAATCGCGTTCAATTCAATACTCACTCAGCATTCCCTATCTTTTGTTTCGGCGCCCG
>NZ_JBLIAI010000103.1:0-5159 GCF_047634455.1 Maritalea sp. | reverse complement strand
AAATCGTTGGGTCGGGACGAAGCGCGCAAACAAGCATTACACGCCCTTAAACGTGTGGGGTTAGCGGACCGTGCCAACGACTATCCATCGCAATTGTCAGGTGGACAGCAGCAACGTTTGGCGCTTGCACGTTCGATTGCCCCCAAACCTGGCCTGCTGTTGCTCGATGAACCCTTTTCCTCGCTCGATGCGCGTTTACGTGAAAGTGTGCGCGCGGAAACGCTGGCAGTGTTGCGCGAAACGCGGGCGACATGTGTTATCGTGACGCACGACCCAGAAGAGGCCATGTTGTTTGGTGACAAAATCGCGCTATTGCGAGATGGTGAGATTGCGCAGATCGGGACATCAGATGAGATCTACAACTCGCCGCTTGATCTGAGCGTTGCGCGTTTTTTCTCACCAATCTCTGAGATGCATGCGACGGTGAATAACGGATACGCTGACACCCCTTTGGGCAAGCTGCCAGTACTTGGGCGGCCCGATGGTACGAAAATCATCGTGGCAATGCGGCCGGTGGCTTCAGCAAATTTGGTTGGAAGTGGCGAGGGGGCAATGGGCCGCGTGGTCAACAAACGAACAGCAATTGGTATTGATACGATCGAAGTTGCTGTGTCGGGAATTGATCAGCCGGTGCGTGTGCGCAGGCCCGCCAGCGACGATGTGTATCCGGGACAAGACGTAAATATCGCGATAAACCCTAATCGCGTCCTTGTGTTTGACACGATTTGAACTTATTTGAATAACGACAAGTTTTTTCGCGCGACAAACGCGCGATCAAGAGGAGTAAAAACCATGAATCCAGGTCCTTGGGGAATTTTGATCATAGCAGTCGCTGCGCTATTGCTATTTGGTCGCGGCAAGATAGCCGGTATGATGGGCGAAGTTGCATCTGGCATCAAAGCATTCCGCAAAGGAATGACGGACGATGAGAAGCAGGTTGCCGAAATCGACGTCAAAAAAGAAGAAGCTGAAAAAGACAAAAGCTAATCCTAATTGGATGGGCGTTTTACCCAGTGGTTCATTGGGTGTTTTGACAAGCTAAGGAAGCCTTGATGTTAAATATCGGCTGGAGCGAAATGCTGATCATTGCGGCGATCGCATTGATTGTGGTCGGTCCTAAAGACCTGCCCGCCATGTTGCGTCAATTGGGCCGCGTGTTCGGCACTGTGCGTCGCATGGGGAATGAGTTCAAATCGGAAATCAGTAAAGTTGCCGCTTTGGATGAAATCAAAGACATCAAGAACTCCATTACAAAACCGCTTGAAGCGACCCACGAAGAGCTTACCAACCAATTCAACACAATTGGCAAGGATGGTGTTGAACCCAGCGGTATTATTAAGCCAAAGGTCGAGGGGCAAGAAAGCGTCGCGAATGAAATTCGCGAATCTGCAGGTCTGCCGCCATTGCCAGCTCCCGATCCCGCAGCTGCAGCCTCAAGTATGAAGGCCGCTATTACCCGCGCCCAAGCGGATGCTGCAGCCAAAGCCGACGCAGAAAACGCAACACCTGACAAAAAACCGCCGGCGAAAAAACGGTCGAGTTCGAAAACCGCCGGTGCTGCAAAGTCGACATCTGTTAAAAAAGCGCCCGCCAAAAAAACGCCAGCTAAACGAGTTGCTGCGAAAACAGCCGCCAAAACGACTGCGGCGAAAACAGCCGCCACGCGGAAAACAGCAGCCGCCAAAACAACTGCAGCAAAACCAACTGCAGCAAAACCAACTTCTGCCCGCAAAGCGCCGGCTAAAAAACCCGCAGCCGAAAAAGAAATTAAACCAATTACCGCCGTGGCGAATAAACGCGGTATTCCGGCAAAAACCGCAGCTAAGCTGCAACGCGCGCCTGCCAAAGACGTTGCCACCCCTAAAGGGGACGCATGATGAGCAAAGAGCTTGAGAAAACAAGTGATGAGGTGACCCAAAGCGAAGCACCGCTGATGGAGCATTTGATCGAACTGCGAACACGCCTGATCTATTCGTTTTCCGCAATCGCGGTGCTATTCGTCGTATGTTTTTTCTTGGCGGGCGAGATTTACACCATCCTGCTAGGACCCTTTGTCCAAGCCGTTGGCGGCGCAGTGGAAGACGTGAGTTTGATCTACACGGCTCCTCAAGAAGCGTTCTTTACGGAGTTGAAGGTTGCGCTATTTGGCGCTATTTTCCTCGCTTTTCCAATACTTGCCAGCCAAGTCTACATGTTTGTGGCACCAGGGCTCTATAAGCGTGAGCGTGCGGCATTTATTCCTTACCTAATAGCCACACCGGTATTGTTCATACTGGGCGCTTCGCTCGTCTATTTCGGTGTGATGCCGTTGGCCATGCGTTTCTTCCTGTCTTTTGAACAAGGTGGTACCGGCCAGGCATCTATTCAGATGATGACGAGGGTGAGCGAATATCTTTCGCTTACAATGACATTGTTACTGGCATTTGGTTTGTGCTTTCAACTGCCGGTCATTTTGACATTGCTGGCGCGCGCGGAATTGATTACCGCAGACAATCTTAAGTCATGGCGCAAATATGCAATCGTGGCGATATTGGCCGTCGCGGCATTTCTGACACCACCTGATCCAATGACACAGATTGGTCTTGCGGTGCCTGTCTTCCTTTTATACGAGATTTCCATCCTTGCTGTTCGACTTGTTGAGCGCTCGCGTGCAAAGCGTCAAGCTGAGGCCGAAAAAGATGCATCGTCGGAAATTTAAGACTATCAACAAATGTACATATTGATCACGAAATTAAACGGCAACAGCCGGAGCAAAACATGTTTGACGTAAAATGGATTAGAGCTAACCCCGAAGCATTCGACGCAAGTCTAAAACGACGCGGGGCGGAGCCTCAATCCGCCCAAATACTGGCGCTTGACGATGCACGTAAAGCAACCGTTCAACAGTTGAATGAGTGGCAAGAAACACGCAATGCTTCGTCCAAGCAAATTGGACAGGCAAAAGCTCAAGGCGACGAACAAAAAGCGCAAGCTTTGCTTTCACAAGTGGCAGACTTAAAATCTAAGGTGCAGCTGGGTGAGGAGACCGAACGCGCGCAAACGGCTGAACTGAACGATCTTTTAGCGGGGCTGCCCAACTTATTGCTTGAAGACGTGCCAGAAGGTGCCGACGAGAGCGACAATGTCGAAAAAAGCCGTTTCTCTGAGCCACGTCATTACAGCTTCAAACCCAAAGAACACTATGAGCTCGGCGAACAGTTGGGGCAGATGGATTTCGAAATCGCTGCCAAAATCGCAGGCTCACGTTTCGTGGTCTTAAAAAACCAAATTGCTCGCCTAGAGCGCGCACTTGGTCAATATATGCTGGATTTGCACACCAGTGAACACGGGTTTACTGAAGTCATTGCGCCACTTTTGGTGCGTTCTGAAGCCTTATTCGGTACGGGGCAACTTCCAAAGTTCTCAGAAGATGCTTTTCAGACAACAGATGATCGTTGGTTGATCCCAACCTCTGAAGTCTCTTTGACCAACCTTGTGCGCGAAAGCATGCTCAGTCACGAGGAGTTGCCGCTTCGCTTCACATCCTTGACGCCGTGTTTTAGGTCTGAGGCTGGTTCTGCGGGCCGTGATACACGCGGCATGCTGCGTCAGCACCAATTCTACAAAGTTGAAATGGTGGCGGTCACCGCACCAGACAAGTCACTTCAAGAACACGAGCGCATGCTCGGTTGTGCTGAAGCTGTGATGAAAGGCTTAGATATTCCTTATCGGGTGATGCGACTTTGTGCTGGTGATATGGGCGCAACAATGATGCGCACCTTTGATATAGAAGCTTGGTTGCCAGGGCAGGACGCTTATCGAGAGATTTCTTCTGTGTCAGTTGCCGGTGACTATCAAGCCCGACGCATGGATGCGCGTTACCGGGATGAAAATGGCAAGCCGCAATATGTGCACACGCTCAACGGTTCGGGCGTGGCGACAGGCCGTGCTTTGATCGCTGTTATGGAAAACTATCAGCAAGAAGATGGCTCAATTGCCATTCCAAGCGTGCTGCAACCTTATATGGGTGGTCTATCTGAAATCTCAGCGGCCAAATAGATGGCGGATCAATTGCGCATCCTTGTCACAAATGATGACGGTGTAGATGCGCCCGGTATAAAACTATTAGAGAAAATCGCCCGTGAATTGTCCGATGATGTGTGGGTTGTTGCCCCGGCGGGCAACCAGAGCGGTGTCGGGCATAAGTTTACATTGGGCACAGAACTGTCTTTGGATCAGCGCGATAAGCAGGTCTTTGCTATTGAGGGTACGCCAGCGGACTGCGTTGCGATTGGCATGACGCATGTGCTGAGAGACCGCCCCGCGGATGTGGTGCTGTCCGGCATCAATAGAGGTCAAAACATCGCAGATATCGTGCATTGTTCAGGCACAGCTGCGGGGGCCCGCGAGGGGGCGCTACAGGGTGCGCTTGGTATTGCACTGAGCCAAAGCATGGATTTCAGTGATGAACATCTGATCGAGTGGGAGTGTTCTCAGCGCTTTGGCGCTGCCGCAATCAAGACAATTATAGAAAATCATGCAGACCACGATATCTATTATAACGTCAATTTCCCCAGATGCGCAGCGGTAGATGTTTCCGGAATTGAATTGGTCCCGCATCAGCGGTTCTCGAAGTCCGCTTTCGAATATTATCCAAGCGACAATGACGGGCATTTCTTTGTCACGATACTAAAAACACCAACGCCATTGGATGCTGCTGCTGATTGTGTGCGTTTATTAGAGCACAACGCTGTTACAGTAACACCCATGAAGCTGCAACAATCCGATTTTGAAGCAATCAATGCGCTCAAAGGAAAACTATCTCTAACCGATTAGAGGCATTATGAGTGAGCCAGAGCAAAACCTAGACTGGGCCCGCGCTTCGCTGGTTCTTCAGGCGCGGCAGGCTGGTATCATGCATGCGCATATACTCAAGGCTTTGGAGAGTATTCCACGCGAGAAGTTTGTTCCCGCTGAATATTTGGAACACGCATATCGAGATGTTTCGATTCCGCTGGATCATCACCAATCTATGATTTCGCCGATTAAACTGGCAAAACTCCTCGACGCCCTGGATTTAGCGGATACGCCAAACAAGGTATTGGAAATAGGCACAGGAAGCGGCTATGGCACTGCTTTGCTGGCAAAACTGTGCAAACGGGTGTTCACGATGGAGCGCG
>NZ_JBLIAI010000102.1:0-5276 GCF_047634455.1 Maritalea sp. | reverse complement strand
TCAGGGTGTCCAAATGACGGGCAACGTGCCAAATGCTGGAGTTCGCTATGGTCTGCAACTCGCAAGTGGTCTGACAGATACGCCAAACTTAGTCGTGCAAGATGGCGCTCCGGATCGATTTGTCGCTTCAGCTTTTGCCGGCCTGCAAGCGCTTGAGTATCTGACGCAAGGGTCAGTTTCTCTAAGCGAGGGGCGCTGGTCAATATCAGGAAGCGCGAAGGACCTTGTGTCTCGCGAGCGTGCATTCGCAGCCCTTGGTCTGTCGCTGGATCAATGGCAAATGGACGTAACAACGCCGCCTGGGTGGGTAATTTGCGCGGAAGCAATTGGGGTTTTGTTGCAACAAAACACGATCGTGTTTCAAAGCGGCAGCACTGATCTGAACGCATCGTCAAAACAGGTTTTGGCAGATATTGCCGCCCAATTGAAGCAGTGCCCAGATGCGATTGTGGAGGTTGAAGGACACACAGACGCCGATGGACCTGCCGACGCAAATCTTACCCTATCTGTGCTGCGCGCTGAACGTGTTGTCGATCAGCTCCTAGAGTATGGTGCTGATGCAACAAAATTGTATGTTGTGGGATATGGCGAAACACTGCCCATTGCATCGAACGACACGATTGATGGTAAACGCCAAAACCGCCGCATAGTGATTGCAGTACGTAATGCACTGGAGTAGGGTTTGCTCACAACTGGAGGGATGTAATGTTTTTTGAAACCATCGGATTTCTAATTTCGCAATATTGGCTCTATTTGACCATTGCTTTGGTTATTGGCATCCTCACCGGATGGATGAGCTACGCTAGCGAAAACCAAAAATAGGCGCAGATTCGTCAAAGGGGAATTGGAATGAATACACCACATCTGATTGAAATTGCGCTGCTAATGCTAGCTGCGTTTCTAATTGGTTGTCTCATAGGCTATTTTTTACGCCGGATAATAAGCGGTGGAACACCCGCTTCAACAATTTCGGCAACGTCAAGCAACGACACTCAAAGTTCGACAACGGCCACTTCTGCGGCCGCATCAGCGGCAACCTCTGCGGTCAAAAAAGACGAACCGGCACCGGCCAAAGGGGATTCGGGTTCAGCAAAAACTCCGGCGAAAAAACCAGCAGCCAAACCTGTGGCGGCTGCTAAAACGACGACGGCAAAGGCAACATCGGCTAAGAAGGCAGTAAAGCCTGCGGCTAAAGCTGCACCTAAGAAGTCAACGACCAGCAAGACTGCCGGGGCTCCCGATGGCAAGCCAGAGGTATTGTCAGCACCCAGAGGCGGCGCAAAAGATAATCTGAAGAACATCAAAGGTGTGGGGCCAAAGATTGAGGGAACTCTCAACGATATGGGAATCTACCACTACGACCAGATTGCGGCCTGGAGCCGCAAGGAAGTGAAGTGGGTCGATGAAGAATTGTCGTTCAAGGGGCGCATTGACCGCGAAAAGTGGATCGCCCAAGCGAAAACTTTGTCCAAAGGAAGCTAGGGGCCAGACCCTAGTAGAAGCACAATTCCTTTTAATGTTAGAGGCCGGGAGCAGGTTTGTTTTCGGCCTCTATGCTTTTATGATGCCCTTATTTGAATGCATAATGAACTCAGCGATTGCGCCCATTTCCTCTGCATTCTCGAGCAAGGCTGGCGAGCCTTCGCCCACAATCTCCAGCGAGATCGCATCGGGCCTGCGTGTCAGCATGCGTTGATAGACGTCAGCGCGCAACAGGTCTGTGTTTTGGGTGCGCATCATGAGCAGGGGTACTTGGTTGAGGCTGTCAAACATCTCCCAATTGGAATTTAGGACATCGTCATTGTCAAATGCGTCTAACCGTTCCAACAACCGCCAGTCAAATTGCGGCTCCAAGTGTTTCCGCCTTTTATTCCATTGGTGCGTTCTGCCGCCAATGCTATCAAGTTTGCCGGTGCCCAACGACGGATAATCAGCACTTAGAATTTGCCGAATGGCTTGCATTGCGTCTTCTTGCTTTCGCACTTTTGCTAAAAACTTTAGATTGTTGCGCAACCGAACCAGTCCTTGCGCGCTGATTAATGCGCCCGTATCGCACAGAATCGCTGCACCAATCAATGTCGGCACCTTCGCACCAAGCGCCATGATCACCTGTCCGCCGTGTGACTGCCCAAACCAAATTGCTTTATGTATACCCAGCGCCCGGCACATTTCCACCATGTCTGATGCGTCATCAAGGGTTGAATAGTCTTCAGTTTTAAGGGCGTGCGATGCTAGCCCTCTGCCCAAAAGATCGACACGCAAGATGGGCCAATTTTTTTCTGAGAACTCGGAAAATTTATCCGCAAAGGCAAAAAAATCACTCATATTCCGCTGATAGCCAGAAATGCAGATAATTGGCACTTTCAAGGCGTCATCAAAATCGCCGCATAGTCGCACAGCGATTTGGCGCGCGCCACTTCGGACGCTGATCAGGCGCGCCGTGGTGCGCTCTTGTCGTACTGATAATGCAAGGTCCATACTATTTCGCTATACCAAGTATGTTGCCGGGTGAATAGCTGCGCGCCGCTTCACAACAGGTTATTTAATTGTTCGTAAGAACTTCGCCATTTGCAAGCGATTGTCGCCCAGCCGCAGCTTATATATCTGGTAATTGGCCAAAACGTTTTGCACATAACCTCTGGTTTCAGTGAACGGGATCAGTTCAATCCATACCACAGGATCAACACCGGCTAAACGGGGGTCGCCGTAGGCTTTAAGCCACTTGTTCACGTTTCCCGCGCCAGCATTGTAGGCCGCTGCTGCTAAAACCAACGACCCATCATATCTCTCCAGTTGTGCTTTGAGATATGTGGAGCCCAAAAGGGCATTGTACGCTGGGTCACTCGTCAATTTTGACGACGAGTAGGAAATGCCAAGTTTTCCTGCGGTTTCTTTTGCGGTGCCTGGCATTAACTGCATCAGCCCACGCGCGCCGGCATAGCTGGTGGCGGAGCGATTGAACCTGCTTTCCTGCCGAGCGACCGCATATACGGCCGCATTGTCAACATCGGCTAGCCTTGTGCGTGGCAGTCCATCTTTTGGGAAAGCAAACAAATCCAAGCCGACACCGCGACTGTTCGCAACGTCAGACATTTGAATGGCCAAATCGTGGGCCTCGATGTCCTGTGCCAACCTAGCCGTTAGCAACATTTCGCCAGCGTCTTTTACCTGATAAATCAAGCGTATCGTTAAAGGGCGTGCATATTCAAATGCGGCGTTATTTTCAAAAAGCCGGACTGCTTTTACGATTTCGCGTTGATTGAACACCGCCTCACTTTGCTGCCAGCTTGGCAGTCCACGCAACGATACTGTCTTTTCGCCCAACCTGACCATTGCAAGTTGACCATAGTAATATTGGCTGAATTTTGCAGCTTGTCGGAAATGTTCTGCCGCTTTTTCACGGTTGCCTAGTTTTGTGTATGCCCGGCCAAGCCAGTATTGTGACTTTGACGTACTCGAGGCCAAGGTCGAATTGCTGGCCATTCTCTCGAAATGTTGCGCAGCAACTGCTGCGTTTCCCAAAAACTCAAGCGCAATCCAGCCCGCATGGAAGTCAGCGTCAACCAAGCGACCCGATGGACCGCTCGTAAATCCGGCCGCTGCCTGATATGCGGTTGAGGGTTTGCCCACTTCTAACAATTTACGCGCCAATGTCCGCCGTTCGTACCACCACAAATGCGGTTGGGGCAGGGTTCCCGTTGCCTTGTTGAGTTCGTTGACCGCAGCGCTGATAGCGCCATTGTCGCTTAACCGTTGGGCATTTGAGAAATAGAATAATGGGTGATTGCGCAAGCTCGGATCGACACGATTCAACAATGTTGCTGCGTCTTTTTGCTTACGAGAGACGGCAATGCGCGCCACAACCAAACTGCGTTGCGCAGGAGATAGGCGATCCATAATCCGCTCGGCGCCGCTGGCGCGATCGTTCATCAAAAGCAGAACCGTGCGCGTCCAATGGTCTTCACGCGTTAATTGTCGCCAATATCGCTTCAGCAAATCGGCTTCTGTCTCTTGCGTTAAAAAGTTACTGGTCCAAATGAATTTGATGATCCGACCTGCACGTTCGGTCTGGCCATCAATCACATAAGCGTCAGCCAAAGCGATTTGGGCATCCAAGGTTTGCGGCATCGCACCGCCTAAAAGGTCGATGGTGGTTTTGCTATCTGCTGTTGCGACGGTGAGCGCCTGTTCAACCCTATTTGTGTATGTCTTTGCAGTCGCAAAATGTGGTGCATCAGCTTGAAAGCGCAGCACAGAGCCATAGTCGATTTTGCCGTTGCCAAAGTAGATTGATGCCCACTGGATTGCACGGCGCTCAACATTATCATCTATTCCCCGCGCGGCACCATATGCCGCGACATAATCGCCTTTTTTAAGGGCTGCGAGGGCATTTTGAAATCGTTGGCTACCTTTTGAGTTTGTTGACTGGTCCGAACCACCAATGGAGCTGGTTACCGTTGGGTCAATTTCTTGCTGTCCATAAGCAATGTTGGGATAATAAAGCCCAACAGCACAAGTGAGCGCAGTCGCTGTACGTATAAAACTCTTTGGGAGACGTGGGCAGTATGTTGGCATTTTAAGATCCATTATGTGTACGCAAAACAAAGGTTACGCAGCCCCCGTTGCACAACCAAGGTTTGAACATAATTCATTAAGGTGAATGATCGGTTTAGAGCGCGTTCAAAATCGACCTAAATTCACTCTTGTCAGCTTGCGGCCATAGTCATCTGCCATTATGTTCTACAACTTCGACGTATTCAGGTTCAAATTGCGGAAATTATTTGACCTTTTGGCGACAACATGTTGTCAACAGTGCGTATTGATTTGAGTAAGAAGGGAAGCGACGATGTTTCGTGGTTCTATTACAGCGTTGATCACGCCATTTCGCGATGGCGCAGTTGATGAATCTGCATTCTCCCGTTTCGTAGATTGGCAAATAAGTGAGGGAACCAAAGGGTTGGTGCCAGTGGGCACAACCGGTGAATCCCCCACCGTCAGTCATGCAGAGCACGAGCGGGTTATTGAAATCTGTGTCGAAACTGCGAACAAACGGGTGCCGGTTATCGCCGGCGCTGGGTCAAATTCTACTCAAGAAGCCATCGGCTTTGCAAAATTTGCGCAAAAAGTGGGTGCCGACGCAATCCTTTCCGTCACGCCATATTACAATAAGCCAAGCCAAGATGGCTTGTTTGCGCATTTCTGTGCGATTGCAAACGCGACCGAGTTACCAATGTTTTTGTACAATATTCCCGGCCGTTCGATCGTTGATATTAATA
>NZ_JBLIAI010000101.1:0-5695 GCF_047634455.1 Maritalea sp. | reverse complement strand
ATCAACAGCTTGGTACACAGGCGATCGTAATTTCGCAACTCGATCATGCCTCCTGTAACACACTCTTCGAAAGCGGGTTTTTGGTGCATCAAATGCCGACGCTAACGTTAAAACGATGTCCGTGGTCCGTAACCTTTTTGTTTGATCTCTGCATGTTGGGTTTACAATATGCCATTTCGTTGGAATAAACGAAAAATGGAAGTATTAATAATATTTGCATTTGTCGTTTTATGGTGGGCTTTCGGAAGCAAGGGCCGAATTCGAAAAAGAGTACGTCAGCTCAACACCTGGACCAAGCGTAAAGGTGGTGGTGCGAAGCGAAGATCTTTCGATTCGAAAACGGCAAGACTTTCGACAAATAAGACAATACTCAAGGGGCGAGCTTACATCGTCGATGGCGACACGTTGGTGATACAAAAAACTCAAGTGCGCCTATTTGGAGTTGATGCACCCGAACTATCTCACCCCTATGGTCAGCAAGCCAAGTGGGCGCTTGTTTCATTGTGCAGGCAGCAGATTGTTGTCGCAGAAACGTTAGAATACGACGATTATGGCAGAACTGTTGCGCGTTGTTACCTGCAAGATGGTCGGGATATCTCAGCTGAGATGGTCAAAATCGGATTAGCAATCGACTGGCCCAAGTTTTCAGGTGGGGCGTATCGAGACTTAGAATTGGCAGGGGTACGCAAAAGACTTTGGCTAGCTGACGCACGCCAAAAAGGACGCTTGCATGTTTGGGAGACATTTAACGCTAATCATCAAGACCCTACCTCATGAACTAAAGAACAATCGCCTGCAGCACGCGGGAACAACTCCATGACGAAACGTATATTCCACGCCCTCACATCCGGAGCCCGTCGAAGGGTGAACGGCACTGCACAGCATTTATGGTTCGACAGGCTCACCATGAGGGTTTTGTTCTACGTTGACGCTGGATAGACCCCGGATCAAGCCCGGGGAAGCCACTTCGCTGTCCGGGTGGCCATAGAATAAATTTGTGCCTTTCCTCTTGGTGCATTCCCGGCCCCCGAACCGGGATCACGTTGCGATCCTGTCAACGCAATAGCTATGTTCAACTTCCCCCCCACCCTTAGTCCCTCCCCACAAGGGGGAGGGAAACTGGGTTGTGCATTGAGCGTCCCTACCCAAACTCTGCGGCCATCATGGCTTTGAATTGCGCGACAGTGCTTTGATCCATGCCGACATTTTCAAAAACGGCGGCGGTAAAGCTTACTGGTGCGGTGCCGGGTGCCGTAATAATGCGATTATTTGCGATTACAGACGGGCTTTTGAGATAGTGCTGCGCCCCGGCATAGCCCTGAGCATGTTGGGTGAGATAATCCGCATCGTTTGAGGTATGTGGCACTTCATTTAGCAGGCCAGCACGTGCCAGCGCGAGGGTGCCGCCGCAAATGCCTGCTACAACTGCGCCGCTTGAATGTTGTTGGATCAGCAAGTTTTGGATATCCGGTGCATCTTCCGTATTCCAAATCATGCCGCCCACAACCACCAGCGCGTCTGGCTGCCATTCTTGTAAGTTATCTAGGTTTTTAGGAACCTGTGCACTGAGGCCGCCCTGCGAGCGAACCTGCCCGGCAACTGGCGTAAAATATTGAACTTCAAGACCGTAAAATGGACCTGCGGTTCCACCAATTAGGGCATATTCCCAATCGGCGAAACCCTCAGTGAGCAATAGGGCAATTTTTGACATCGATAGTTCTTTCCCAAATGAATCATCGCCAGAACATAACGGGAACAATCTGAAATAACAACGAGATTAACGTGTTGAGGCCGCAAAAATTACTCCTTTTCAAACGTTAATAACGCTTCGCTTTTTCTTTGTCGTGATAAGGATTTGTTCATAGACCCAGACGCCCGAGGCCAAGGCGTTGGTCGGGCGCTCATTGAAACTGGATGGTGCCGCATCGGTTTTCGAGATACCTTTAGTCGAATCTATTTTGGGACTTTTCAGGCAACTATGACAAAGACTTTGGACTTACGCAGTGTAGTTGTGATCGTCGCACTGCTAAATCTTGCGTACTTCGGCGTAGAGTTTGCGGTTGCGCTTTCCATCGGATCTGCATCCCTTATCGCAGATGCAGTGGACTTCCTGGAGGACGCCTCAGTCAATCTACTGATCGCGTTTGCTTTGGGTTGGTCTGTCGTAGCCCGTGCGCGCGTCGGTATGGCATTGGCAGGAATATTACTTTTTCCTGCACTTGGTTTCATTTGGGTGTTATGGGGAAAGGTAGGTAACCCCGTGCCGCCGGAACCATTTGTGCTGTCCGCCACTGGCGCCGGGGCATTATTTGTCAACCTCGTATGCGCCTCTATGCTGGTACGGTACCGCAACCACAGTGGAAGCCTCACAAAGGCTGCATTTTTGTCTGCCCGCAACGATGCATATGCAAATGTCGCCATAATTGCAGCAGGTGTTGCTACGGCCTTTACGCTATCGATCTGGCCAGACATAATTGTTGGCCTCGGCATCGCCGCCATGAACATTGACGCAGCGCGCGAAGTATTGTCTGCGGCACGCAAGGAACGTGATGCATCACCCTGACCAAGGACACCCTTCATACTGACGAAATGAAAGTACACATTTCATCCAAGCCAGCACAATCAAGTCATGATGTATTGTTTTCGCAATTTCGCGAAAACGATAACCATGCAACTTTTGCTGAAACTGCTAATAACGCTTGGCTTTTTCTTTGTCGTGATAAGGGTTGTCACCGCCGCGTAGCCACATGCGGATGGGTACACCATCTAGGTTGAACGCCTCGCGCAGACCGTTGATCAGGTAACGTTCATAAGACTTTGGCACAGCGTCTGGGCGCGATGAAAAGATGATGAAACTCGGTGGCCGGGTTTTGGCTTGGGTCATATAACGGAAGCGCAAACGGCGGCCGGAAACGGCTGGGGGTGGATGACTTTCGGTTTTTTCGATCAACCATCTGTTCAAGCGCGAAGTAGAAATCCTTGAATTCCAAGTCTTTTCCACTTTAAGAACAGCTTCCATCAAGCGATCGATGTTTTTGCCGCGCAGGCCAGAAAGGGTGACCAATGGCACGCCTTTAAGTTGGGGCAGCAGACGCGTGCAAGATTCCTGCATCTCTTTGAGGTGCTCTTGCTTATTTTTCACCAAGTCCCATTTGTTGAGCGCGATGACCAAAGCGCGGCCTTCGCGTTCCACCAAATCGGCGAGTTGCAAATCCTGTTTTTCAAACGGCACGGTTGCATCGAGCATCAACACAACAACTTCGGCATATTGAATGGAGCGCAACGCATCAGCAACAGAAAGCTTTTCGAGCTTTTCCTGCACTTTGGCGCGCTTGCGGATACCCGCTGTATCGACCAAGTTGATGGTGCGGCCCTGCCATTCCCACGGCACCATGATCGCGTCACGGGTGATGCCAGCCTCTGGGCCAGTCAACACGCGTTCTTCGCCAACCATTTTATTGATCAAGGTGGATTTACCGGCATTTGGACGACCAACAATCGCCACGTTTAGAAAACGTGTTGGATCGTAAGTACCCTTGCCGTCTTCAACGCCTTTGCCGTCTTCGTCCAACTCAACGTTGATTTCAGGCATCATCGATTCGTCGAGCTGGGCGATTGCCTGCTCAAACTCTTCGTGACCTTCTTCAAGGTCTTTGGCGGCGGCTTCAATGGCGGTTGCAACGATGTGATAGAGATCGGCGAGGCCAAGGCCATGCTCAGCTGACAGCGCAACCGGATCGCCAAAACCAAGCTTGTAGGCTTCAAATAGCCCCGCCTCTGCGGCACGTCCTTCGACCTTATTGGCCAGCAACGTGACCTTTTTGTTGGCTTTGCGCAGCAGTTGGGCGAAGTGCTCGTCCATCGGGGTGACACCAGCGCGCGCATCGATCATCAACAATATGATGTCGGCTGTTTGAATAGCCGCTTCGGTTTGTTGACGCATACGCCCTTCAAGCGTTGCATCGTCCGCATCTTCATAACCAGCGGTATCGATGAGCGTAAATGTGAGGTCGCCAATGCGGCCCTCGCCTTCACGACGATCACGGGTAACGCCTGGTGTATCGTCAACCAACGCGAGCTTTTTACCCACAAGACGATTAAACAAAGTGGATTTGCCGACATTGGGACGCCCAACGATCGCAACAGAAACAGACATTATAGGGCTCCAGTCAGGCGCGTCAGATTATTCCGACGCAGCCTCAGCAATTGGGCCAACGCCTTGAGCGGTCAATTGGCCGAGATAAAGTGCAACACGCAACCCAAGATCACGAGGGGTCAGCGGATCTGCAGCGATTGCATCAAATAACACGCGGGCCTCAACAAGGTTGCCCGCTTTGTAATGCGCCAAACCAATAGCCTCGCGCGCAGCATTGCGCATCGGATGGTTTGCAACCTGCATATCACCAACACGTTGGGTGACCGCCAATGGATCGCCTGCATCAACCAGCAAGTAAGCCGCAAAGATTGCAGCAAGCTCGCGCAAACGCGTGTCAGATGATGTGCTCAACAACGCGTCGTACGCAGCGATAGCCTCTGTGGTTTTTCCGTCTTCGGCCAACAAAGCTGCCGCACGGAATTGGGCCAATACTGGATATTGGCCGGGGCCGGATTCGATTACGCTTTGCAGCGCTATTTGGCCACCTGCAATGTCGCCGCTTTCAATGCTGTCTATAGCGGTGGCAAATTGATCCGCACCATTGTTGGCGGTCGATGTCTGCCACCAGCGCCATGCTTCATTGCCCGCAACAAGCAAGATAATGACAACGGCAACGCCGATCACATATGGGCCATATTGGCGCCATAGCTTATTCATGCGTTCGTTACGCAGTTCTTCGTCTACTTCGCGGAATGCACTATCTGTATCGGACATAATTTGTGGCTCTTGTTGCTGGCGTATTTTAAGTCGTGCACCATAGTGTGGGCTTTGGGAAAAAGCAATTTGTGATTGGGGCATTTAGGCCGAAAAATAAGTGAAATCACCTCCCAATTGCCAAAGCGGTAAATGCTGGGCAAGATCGGAGGATGGAAGACAAGCATAATACTGTTCAAGAACAAGCGATTCCGGCACTTGATAAAGTGCGGTTTGACCTTGATGAATACGCAGCACGGACCCGAACTGGGCCATGTTTCATTTGCGAGCTGGTGAAAGGCAATCCGGAATTCAAACATCATATTGTGTGGGAGAACCCTGAATTCGTGGTGTTCTTGAACAAATACCCCACACTGCCCGGATATCTGATTGTTAGCCCGAAAAGACATATCAAAGACTACGCTGTGCAAATGGATATTGCCGAGTATCTCAAGATGCAGACGCTCATCCACAAGGTTTCAAATGCACTAAAATTGGCGTTCGACGCGGAGCGTATATACCAACTCTCACTGGGCAGCGCACAGGGAAACAGCCATGTGCACTTTCATATCGCGCCGCTGCCAAAGGGCGTCCCATATGAAGAGCAGCAATACCATGCGCTCATGGCGGAGAACGGTATAATCTCATACACTGAGGAAGAGCTTGCGACGATGGCCAAGCGAATTATCACCTCAATTGGCGCATTTAAGTTAGACGAGTAGATGGCTAACAAAGTTGAAAAATTCAAAACGCTGCTTCTAGCGCGAAAGGCTGAGTTGGAAGAGCTGAATGCCATTAGCGCCGAGGCACGCGAAACGGTAACGCTGGATCAACAGTCCGTTGGGC
>NZ_JBLIAI010000100.1:0-5812 GCF_047634455.1 Maritalea sp. | reverse complement strand
GCGCGAGAAAGATTGGAAAAGATCAAGCAAAAACCAGCTGAGTAATTCGAAGCGGCTACACGGACAATTGTCGACCTAAAACCGATCCACAACATTTGCGCTATTCCGTCTATAATCTATAGTTTCTTGGAAAATGGCAGAAAACTATGGTTTTACCTTCTTTGTCATATTCTGCACGTTCTTTACTTTTTTGCTCTTTATGATAGATTTGAGGTGTGTTTCGCACATTGGCTTTGACTCTTGCGGTCCAGCCAATGTCCACCAATTAGGTGCCTTCCTTACAGGGGTGAGACATCTCTAATTAGCTTGGCCAGAGCCATTTCTAAATAGCTTTGACACCATCAATTGGCGTGTCTCGTTTTACAGCATTTTGCACCCAGCGAAGCCGTTGGCGAGCCATGAGGCCTGACATGGATGGGCGTTTTATTTCAATCGCCCGACTTAAAACCCCATAAAACGCCCAAAAAATGAGCGGCAGAAGTGTCGAAATTAGTGTCATGCGCGGATCATCTCAATTGCCGTTTATCCATCAATCATAGCGCATATGATCGGCTTGGCGAGACGATATTTCTTTATAGGGTCTCGTAACGGGCAACCGCCGTTTTGAGCACCAAACCAGCCAACTGTATTTGGTGAAACTATGACTGAACAAATCATATGGGTGTTGTGATGATAAACGTTTCGATACTTAGTGATTAAGTTGGTCTCATTGGTGGGAATTAAACGGCGCCGCACTTTGGCATTTGAGCATTTGCGCAGTTGATCAACAAGTTGGTGTTGTTGTTTCGAATATCAAGTTTAACCGAAAAGGGCCGAAATGACACTTCCAGTGGATTTGGTGAGTTCAGTTTTGCTGGGCACAGCTGATGCCGCAGCCCGTGCGGTAATGCCATCGAGCAAAGCGAGTATCATGAATACAGCGCCCTCAATGTCTGTGTTTTTGCCGATGTGCCCGGCAATCTGACTTGTGCGAAATATCTCGATAAGGTTGGATTTGAATTGATCTTCGACTTTTTGAAAGACTTCGTGCACGTTTTGATTGCGAGAAGCCTCTGTGCTGATTTCAATCATAAGGCGGGCGAAATCTTTGTCCAGCAGCGTATCAAGGATATCTGGCATGGCGTCTTGCAGCCCACGTACAGGGTTTTTTACGCCCCTAAGATAGTCAATGAGCTCTAAGTTTTGTGCATGTTCTTGCGCTGCAATTGCTTCGATGATTGCCTGTTTTGAAGGGTAATAGCGGTATAGCGCGCCGGGGCTGATGTTGCCCGTTTTACAGATCTCTTGCATGGACGAGCTGTGAATACCTTTTGCGATAAAGCATTTTGTCGCCGCCGCAACGATCTGTTTTTTACGGGTTTTGTGTAGTTCCTCGTTTTTGGTGCGGGCCATGTTGGTCTCTTGATTTCCGAATAGCTGTTCTAAATTAGAATTGACTTGTTCTCAAGTCATGATATTAAGCGAATGAT
Source organism: Maritalea sp. (assembly GCF_047634455.1). Classification (GTDB taxonomy): domain Bacteria; phylum Pseudomonadota; class Alphaproteobacteria; order Rhizobiales; family Devosiaceae; genus Maritalea. Next base: position 4,343 of record NZ_JBLIAI010000100.1, on the reverse strand, counting down.
TGTTCTAAGATTGGAAGCGCGATGCGCATCAAATATTTCTCACTGGGGTTTGGCGCATTGGTCGGAGCCGCGCTTTTGGTTTTGACGTTCTTGTTGATGTCGCCAGATGAAAACTACAAGGAAGTTGATTTCCCATTTGGGTTTGAAGGCATAACGATTGCGGGCAAGTTGATCTTGCCGCTGGTACCAAACGAAAAGCCAATCGACTGTATGATATTTGTACATGGCGATGGCGCGATGCCGCATGACGCATTTGGCTATTTTGTCCCGTATTTTTCTTACTTCGCCCAAAACAATATGTGTACATTGTCATGGGATAAGCCGGGGGTGAATGGCTCGGACGGTGACTGGCTGGATTATTCCATGGAGGATCGCGCCGCGCTGGTCGTAGCCGCGATTGCGACTTTGCGCTCAAATACTGTGCAGCCAATTGGCAAAATTGGCGTGATCGGGTTTTCTCAAGCAGGTTGGGTTTTGCCGAAAGTCGACCCGAACATAAACGAGGTTGCGTTCTACATTTTTGTCTCTCCAGCAATAAACTGGATGCGCCAGTCCGCCTACATGTCTAGTTTGCGGCAAGGTGACGCGCCTGTTGATCCGGTCGCTGCACGACGGGAAAAATTGATTGATGATTTGCTGTTATCAGGCGCGCTGTATGCCGCGTTTGAAGAGTTAGCAAGTGGTGAACCCGATTTGGGCGCAGAAGAGTTCTCTAAATCGCGATGGAATTTTGTTGTCAAAAACGCCCACGCCGATTTGACGGCGGATTTGGGTCAGGTGCAGGGTACGCCTGTGTTGTTGCTAACTGGTGCACGAGACGGCCAAGTTGATGCATTGGAGACTATCGAAGTTTTCAAAGAAGTCCTGGGGGAAACAAACCTGCAAACCCACGTTTTTGAAAAAGCCGGTCACAGTATGCTTGAAGTGGGTCAACGCCGCCCGATGCAGGATTGGGACGGCATTTGGATAATCATCAAAACAGCATTCATGGGGCGCGATGCATTTATTGATGGTTATTGGGCGGCGATTGATGATTTTGTCGCCGCCCAAACTGAGCGTTGATTTAGATCGGACGTGGATATTGCCGATAGATCTTTTCGATGCCGCTTAGCACTTCGTCAGAAAGCACAATATCTTTTGCGTCAATGTCGGTTTTTAGCTGTTCCATCGATGTGGCGCCAATAATGACAGATGTCATGAAAGGACGATCCAGCGCAAACTTGAGGCCCATTTGACAAACATCCAAGCCGTGTTCTTTGGCCAAAGCTATGTAAGCGCGAATGGCTGGCTCGGATTGTGGTGAGTTGCGATAGGTTGCGGCAACAGATAATTCACCGCGCGTTCCTTTGGGGATTTGACCATCCAAATATTTGCCAGATAGAGCGCCTGCTGCGAGCACTGAATAGGCAAGCAAGCCGACATTTTCATGGTGACTGACTTCGGCCAAGTCGTGGTCGAACCAGCGGCGCAGCAGACCATATTCATTTTGGATTGATGCGATGCGGGGGAGGTCGTTCGCTTCTGAAAGTCGCAAAAATTGCGTTGTGCCCCACGCAGATTCGTTGGATAGGCCTATGTGCCTGATTTTGCCGTCACGCACCAGCGCGTCGAGCGTTTCTAGCACTTCAAGCATGTTCGCCTGTACCGCTTGCGTATTTTGGCTTGTGGGATCAAAGCTATATCCATGGTTGAAATGGTAATGCCCGCGATTTGGCCAATGCAATTGGTAAAGATCAATATAGTCTGTTTGCAGCCGCTTCAGGCTGCTTTCAACGGCCTTGCGGATTGAGCTGGCGTTGATGGGGCTACCATCGCGAATCCAGGGCACGCCTTCGCCGGCAATTTTGGTCGCCAGAATGACTTTTTCGCGTTGGCCAGTCTTTTTGAACCAAGTCCCGATATATTCTTCGGTAAGCCCGTAACTTTCGGGAATGGTTGGTACGGCGTAAAGTTCAGCGGTATCAAAGAAATTGATTTCACGCTCAAGCGCGTAATCCATTTGTTGATGCGCGTCTTGTTCGCTGTTTTGTCGGCCCCAGGTCATGGTGCCAAGGCAGATCTCACTGACCATTAGATCAGTGCGGCCAAGTTTGTTGAATTTCATCACATATCTCGCAATTTGGTGAGGACCGTAAACTTAACGCAAAAGGCCCCAAAAGCACAAGATTGGACCTGCTCAAACCCGCCAAACAAGTTTTTTTGGCATTTGTGGTATTAGTCCTTCACATTCAGATCAAAGCACCCTATATAGGCGCTGTCCCGGTAAGCATCGGGCGGAAAACGGCATCGCCGTTATCCTTTAAGGCAGTAATTGTCTTTATTTTTGGCGCGGGGTGGAGCAGCCCGGTAGCTCGTCAGGCTCATAACCTGAAGGTCGTAGGTTCAAATCCTACCCCCGCAACCAAAACAAGTTTTCAATTCATAAAACAAGATAAATGAGTGCGTTGGCGCGATACATTTATGCGCTTGTGTAAATTCAGCAAGAATTATGAATTGGCGAAGTTTGGCTGCTTAAAAAAATTCCCCAGCAATACTGTTGCCAATTGCCACAAGTCAGCCGTTAGAGTCAGTTGCCCAACAAATCCCAATTTCCCCTTTGCCGATAACTTTCTTTGCAAAATGCTTTGGGACTTCTGTTTTTGCGGTGAAATACATGCCGATGATCAACAGGTTGGCTCCGACATAGGCAGGTTTGAGATCTTTGATCAATTTTGTCGTGTCATCGCTCAAGCCTTTGGCGAATCGCTTGTAGTTTGAGAATGACTGGCATTTGAGTTCAACAATGACTTTGTTCTTAAGTGCAGAACTATCGTTCAGCAAAAAGTCGCAACCTTTTCGGTTGTTTGTAAAGCAATGCTTTTCTCGTCCAATATCAAAGGCATGGTTTTTTTCGCCGATAAATCTAAAAATTTCAGCTTGGGCCCATCCTTCCCATCCGCCATCTTGCGGCCACATCTTTGCGATGGCCGCCTCGTTTGTGGTCATCCATTCTTCAACATATTCAAGAAATTCATCGAGTGAAATTTCAGCCATAATCTTTGTTCCTCGCGCCTTAATTTGGTGGGCGGCAGGGTCAGCTAAGCTGATCCCGCTTTTCACATTTTTGGGGGAAATATCAACCAAATTCGGACGCTGCCAAATCTTCCATGCCCCGGATGTATTTGTCGAAGTCAATCGCCATTTCGCGCTCCCACAATGCCCGGTGCTCAACCAACATATCTCGGATTTTCAGTTGCACGTCTTCGGACGCCAGTTTGTAAATGGGAATGAGCGCTTCAATTTTACAATTCCGCCATTCCGTGTATGGGCCCAGACTTGCAAGATATTCGGGTGGATTGTGCACTTTGGCTTCTTCGCCACCAAAGGCCCGTAACTTTACTTTGCGGGTTTGGCTGACACTGACGTTGGAGACGTCATTCTTGTCTGAACCCGCATAGCTAGCGGAGCCTGAAAAATTGCCAAATGATGCGCTTGCTGCCGCTTGGAATGTTGTTGTTGCTGAGGTTTGTTCCACATCGGTGGTGAACACTCTCTTATCTTCCAAAATCAGCTTGCCGCCGATCACCATGGCGGTGGGAAAATAGGCGCCCCAGGTTTTTAAGGTTTCAATGAAAATGCGATAATTTTTCACATCACGGCCACCGTCGGCAATTTCGGTGAGTTTTGTTTCAAGCTCGGGTGCCAGTACCAAATCATCAACATGGAATGATAATCTGACTTTTCGGACCAGATATTGAGAGCACAGGTAAAAATGGCGTTCTTTATGGTCAGAGTGACTTTTGTGGGAACTGGTATATTTTGCACTGCCTGAAACGCCCCAGCCACTTGCGGAAACACTGGCTGAATGTGAGACGGCTTTGTCGATTTCTTGCTCTAAAAATGTGTCGGTTACGAAGTGATCTTCTATGTAAGTTTCTTGGAAGCTGGTGAAATGGGGTTCAGTTTGATCAATTTTGAGATGAAAGCCGTCAGTGTCCGACTGGGCAATGAAATCCTCCAAATCTGGCGAAAATCCGCGGAACAGCCCTACATCTTCAAAAAGTGTGCCGCGTTTTTTGGGGCCCAAACCCATATAGTAGTCGCGCACTTCGCTCGATGCTGTGCCGGTGGGCATAATTCCGCTGGTGTGGTCGGTTTCATCAACGTGCTTTTTTTCTAAAGGGTCTCCGGTTGGCACATCTGGCAATTCCGGTACATCTGGTGTTTGGTGCGTGGTTGTTTTTCGAAAGAAGTTGATGGTGCAAAGTTTTGGGGTCGTGTTTGATTTTTCGTCCCCATCGTCTTTTTTCTCCATGATATCGGCAATGGTCAAACTGGCTTCATCGTCTTTGCCAACGACCGAA
>NZ_JBLIAI010000099.1:0-6124 GCF_047634455.1 Maritalea sp. | reverse complement strand
CGCTTTTGATCTGCCGCAAACTTCAATTCTTGGAATGCCTCAAAATTTACACCAGCGGTTTGTGCTTCTGCTGCAAGGTCGGCAACACTTTGTGCCGCCGTATTTAGTGCAGCAACACCAGCCGTTAGCGCACCAACAAAAACCCCGCCGCGAATGATGTTGGCTGTTGAACGAATGGATCCGGCAAATTCCGCCATGTTACGATCAGCAACAGCAATCTTGCCCGAGGACTTGTCCAAATCCTGCATAAACCCAGCGAACGCCGGACGGGTCTTATTGTCACCCTTGATGCGCCACAACATTTCTTTGATCATGTCATTACTTTTTGAGTTGGCAGTACGCAATCCAGCCGTTGAATTCATCAACGCTCATTTGCTCAATTTCTGAAACGGTTTTGTGCAGCCGATCCGCAAGTCTAAATATATTCAGACGCTGCGGATCGGCTTTTAGTTTTTTGCTTGTTCCTCAACACTGAGATGATTTTTCATCTCAAGGCCAATTCGAGAAACTATCCGGTCATCTGAGTTGCCATACAAAATAACCGCATCACCCTCTTGAAAGATAGCATCCCCGTTTTTATCCAGTGCTTTGCGAACAATCATGGTGCACAACGCCAAGTGATAATTGCCATTCGACTTTGTGTTGAGGAGGTGTGCGTCTTTAAGCGTGGGCGGATCATAGAAAATCTCAAATGGGCCATTCTCATCGCCCCATTCTGCAACAAGCAATTTGCTGCGCGTCTGACTTTGATAATGCTGCTTTATCCTATCAATAACGCTCATTATGCCACCGTACTCTTTGTAAGTGCGCCATTGGCGTCAGCACTGAAATTGCGAGTAACTATGCCATCTTTGGAACCGCTCGAGTTGATAGACGTGACAATTGCATTGCCTGCATATTGTTTGTCGCCTGACCCATCGCCACCTGGCAACAACACCAACGCAACTTCTGAACCAACTTCCAATGTTTCTTGGCCATTTGTGTCGGTGGCATCCCACCAGCAATCTATGGTTACGTTCCAATCTTTGATCCCACCAGTTTTGCGCGTTTTGAAGGCGTCTCCCATGGACGTATCTTCTTTAACGTCTGCACTTTCAGTAAGTGACCAAGATTGGATTTCCGCAATTGCGTTGGCACCAACTTTAACAATGCCATCATTGCCATCTGTCGTAGACATTTGGTGTTCTCCTATTGAATTGAAGTTGAGGGTTCATGGCTCATGGTGCGGTACCGCACTTTGTAGGCCATTTGAATATTGGCGACACGTTGTTCAGACCCGCCGCCAATATCCATGTTTGTTGAAACCAGAAAAGTTGATTTAACCAACCCGCCTAGCTTGGGATCTGCGCCAAATGCCTGCTCGACTGCTTCGGCGATATCGTCCAAATCATCTTCGATATCCACACCGCCTTTCACATATCCTTCAAGCGAAATGCTTACCTCTCTTTCGAGCGGCGGTATTTTGCCCATCGCAGAGACATCTGAAGTTTCGGTTGGCGCAAACACTAAGATAATCGGTCCATTGACCGGATCCACTTTCAGCGTTCTTGCTTTCATGATTTCGGCACCGGGCATGGCTGCGGCGATAAGTTTGGCAATGAACGCTTCTCGTATTTGTTGTCGAACATGCGTCATTCAACTAACTCCAAGTAGAGCCGCGCCATGCCTTGCCCATCAACATCAACAGGTGCAGCCACTTTATAATTCTTAGCATTGATGCCAATTAGATCGGCTTCACCATACCCACTTGGAAGAGTGCTTGCTGCGCATGTGATTGTCGCGTCACCAACGCTCACTGGCACCGGCCCCAAGTCGTCAACTTGAAGGGTGGCATTGTCGAAATTTCCGGCAAGATTGTAAGTCGTACCACCCGTAGAAAGTTGATAGGTAAAAGCCGTGGCGAATTCATCAACGTCAAAAAAGATCGGTAAATCACTCCGAAGTGTCTGAGCCAACGTCATCGGCTTTCTCCTTCGGCTCAGAAGCTGCACGCGACTTCACACGCACCGCCTTTTTGCGAGCAATTAGATCGAGCCCAATGGTGCGATTGACGTTTTTTGTGGAACCGCGTGGTACCATTTCATCATCAATGGGTGCAGTTTTAAGAAGCCGGATTTTGATTTTCATCAGACTCACCACTGGACTTTTTGGCAATCTCATCCGTGAGTTTTGTCAAAAGCTCTTGTGCTTCAGTTTTTGCGATCTCCACTTTTTCAAGCTCAGACTTTGCAGACGCTGTTGCTTCCTCAGCGGCTTTTTGCGCTTTTTCAGCTTCAGCCGTTGCCTGTTGAATGGCTTCGAGTTGACCGTCGTTTACGGCAACCGCAGCATTCTTGCCCTCGTCAGGTTTATTGCCAAAAGCAATTTCCAAATGACGATCAAGCTTGCCTTTAATCGCCAATTCCTCACCCGCTTTGAAGTGCAGCAATGCTTTTGCAACAAACGCCTTGCGGGCATCTTTGCCCTTGCCAAGCTGTTTATCTTTGGCATCATCAAGCAAGTGTCCACGCGCATGTGCCTGCTCGGACGTTAAGAACAGGGTTGTGCCCATTCCAACTGATGCTGCAATCAATAATTTTCTGATTTCCATTATTCATCTCCAAAGAGAAAAGCCCGCTCAAAGGCGGGCTTATTCTCAAGTTAGATTATTCAGCAATTGCTGGATTTAGTTGAAGGTCACCAACACTGCACCAGACCATTGACCATAGCCAACGTTGCCAGCCCAATCGACACCATACATGTGCTCTTTGTTGAGCTTTTCGTATTCAGAACCTTCTGCAATCGCAAATGGCTCCAAAGCCTCTTCTTCTTGCAGAATGAATGGCTTCACTTCTGAATCCGTCCGGTACATCACAAATGTGTCTGTCCAACTCAGCCGTGGGTTTGGTATGACATCAATCGAAAAGTCGCCTTTGATGGCAGGAATAACAGCAGATTTGCCGCCATCGCCCAACACAGCTTTAAGCGCTTTCAATGCAACACCAAGAAAACCCACAGGCACTTGAATAGTGAATTTGGTTGCCGATTGGTTGATCGGCTGACCCTGTTCATCTTTAAGCCCGACAAGAGTCTGAATGCCTTTTAAGACTGCTTCTTCAAACTCAGTCACAGTTGGTGCCGCAGGTGCTACAGCATCGAATGTGATTTTATTTGACTGCGTTTGACCATCGCCTGCGGGGTGATCCGTATCAAAGAAATATTCACCATCGTAACAAAGCGATGTAGCCCCATTTAGAATGAGTGTAGAAATCAATGATGCAGACAAGTCTTCAGCACGGCCAATCAGATCATTCACACGAAGGCGGATCATGCCCTTTTTATCTCGGCGAATGTCCTTTTTCTTAAAGGTGATCGAGTTGTCGAAGTCTTTATTAGCAAGACTGAAGCTGTGTTCTTTGATCTCAGCAGGGGACCGAGAGTTGTGAAACTCACCCATTGCTGGCACGGCACCAAGCCAACCATAGTCTTCGCTTGCTTCAGACGAGCTGACTTTCATCGCCACGTCATCAACCCAGCTCGTATTGCCTGAATCGATGCGCGACATCATCATTGCAATCACAGCTTGTGACGTGATTGCGCTATATTGAGAAGCTCCCATTGTCACAAATCCTTATGCTTGCAACGCAGCTTTGACGAGTGCTGCGTCATAGTCGACAACACAAAGCGTTCCGCTAATGTGTCGGCTGACATAGCCAATCAAAGAGTTGCTGGTTGATGTTAGGGTGAAGGTGCCATCGTCGGATGCATAGACAGCGGGACGATCGTTTGATGTGATGCTTGCGCCCACAACATTAAGCTCGATGCGCCCAGACTGTTTGAGATAAGCATCAATCGCGCCATTTGCACCATCACGGTTATCGGCCTCTGCTTCCGCAAAGCCACAGAATGCATCGCCTGCATTCAATGGACGGGCATAGCCTGAACCGTTTTCGCCTACAGCGCCGCCTTGGAAAATCCGGGCAGTTGCTGCAACCGGCAATTGGCTTTTATCACCAATGACGTGTCGCCGGGTTTGATTTGCTTGAAGGGCCATTAAGACTTTGCCTCACGCTTTTTCATAGCAACATAGTCCGCAGCGGACATGAACTTGGATTGTAGGCCCTCGCTCGCGTTCCACTCAGCAGTCCAACCTTCAGGTGTCTGCTCAACTTTGTCGCTGGTTGCAATTGCAGCACTCGGTGCAGGTGTTGCCCCGCTTGCCAAATTATCATCTGACGCCAGTGCAGAAAGGGTTTTCCCCTTTTTGAATTCGTCAGATGTCATGATCCGATGGGCTGCTTCGGCTGGCGTTGTTTTGCCATCCGCAATCATTGCAGCGATCAAATCATCACAGCCGGGTTGGGCCAAGGCCTGAATTCCGGCAATGCGGTCACGCTCTTCAGCCGCAGCTTGAGCCAGCAGGTCACCCTGTTCGCTCTTTGCATTAGCTTGAATGGACGCAACCAACTCAGGATCACTGGCATTTAGGCTTTCGAGCCGTGCTGCCAGCGTCGGGGTTGGCGTATTACCACCCGCCTGCTTGTTGGGCATGTCAATATGCTCCTTGCTAGTGGAAACCGTTGCGGACCGATCCCCGTGGTTTTCATCATTTGGTCGGGCCGCAAACCCCGCCAAAACTTCATTGATTGTTTTGATCCCATCGATCATGCCGCGCGATAGCGCTTCTGGAGCCGAAAACACTAGGCCCTGCCCGAAACGCTCCATGACTTGATCTGTGGAAATCTGGTTATATTCCGCCAACGCCTCGACAAACATCTGCCCAGCGTCATCGACGATTGCCTGCATTTCCGCTTTGCCTTCAGCACTATGCGGATCCAAACGTTTATTGGGCGACTGAGAGGCGGTAATCTCGATCTTCTTGGCCCCAAAACTTTCTAGGATGCCATCCATATCGAAATAGCTGATCACTGATCCAACCGAGCCGATCATGGCGGTGCGCGTGGCCCACGTCTTGGTGGCCGCACTTGCTAGCCAAAACGCAGCTGAACAGCCAATGCCGCTTATCACTGCTTCTATCGGTTTTGTTTCTGCAAAACCCGCGACCAAATCGGCAGCATAATCAAGGTTAGAGCATTGACCGCCCGGACTATCAATTTCGAGAACGGCCCCTATAAACTCATCGCTCGACGCCAGTTCGAGGTCTCGCTCAAATTCTTCGTACGAATAAGTGTAGCGATTGAAACGATGCGACAGTGCGCCAAAGACCCGAACAACAGCAACGTCGCCCCAGCGATATGCCATTGATCCTCGCGCCAATGCAGTAGGCCGCTCAACCTCACTCGCATCTGCACCTTGAAAGTTTAGGCCAAGGTTAGCTGCAACAAGGTTTTCAAACAGCTTTGGATCCCGCATCTGCAAAACGGATGCCAGTTGCGGCAAGCCTAAATGGCGGCGATCAATTAGCCAGTTACCAGAAAAGGTCATTCTTTATCCTCATCATCTTCGGGTTGAACGGCTAAGGCTGTTCCGGCTGCATCGCCGTTCAGACCATCCTTTTCGCGCTTCGCTTGTTCGTGCGCGAGCTGATCGTGCTTTTCATCAAATTGACCACCCGTGCGCTCAATCATCACTTGTTCGCGGGTTTTGTTGCCGTTCTTTATGTCCACTTCGTCGGCTTTAGCCTCTTTAAGAGGGTCAATCGACATGCGCTGCGAGCCCAACCATTCGCCCGCCATCCATGCTTGGCGCTTAATCGGGTCGTCCATGAAGCCGGGCAGGTCCAATCGACCGGAGCCAACTGCCTCTACAAGTATCCATTCAACAATTGGATTAAGAGCCTGCCGCGCAAGCCAACCACGTTTGCGGCGAAAATATTGCCACGCCATCTCAAGAGCGGCTCGGCTTGCGGAATATGAAGCCGTGAAATGCTTGATCAGCAATTCAAATGGGATCTCAAGTGCCACACCGATTTGACGCAAGATCGCCACCACAAAAGGATCAAACCCGGAGTTCGGTCTGCCATGCTCGGGAATAACTACTTTCTGCCCTTCAGGTAGGTCAGTGATTATTCCATCTTCAATTTCAATTTCGCCATTCTCGCTACCGCCACCTGTAGGCAGTTCGAGAATGCTAGCATCGTCGACAAACTCCGCCCCAGCTTCCTTTTCAATAAAACCAAAAAACT
>NZ_JBLIAI010000098.1:0-6146 GCF_047634455.1 Maritalea sp. | reverse complement strand
GACCGCTCGTGGGGGTGTTTTGGTTTCTGAAGACGCTCTTGTTTATGCAGTGGGCGGTGTTGTTAGCGATGGCGGCGCATTTGCGGGCCTAGCTGGTTTTGGGGCGGAGTTCGTTGCCTATGACAATGTGACCATTGGTGGCGAGTATAATTACCTTGCGTCGGGTGGTGGCCATGAGATTAACGCCAAAGTGCGTTGGTATATGAACTAGCCGAACCTAAATCTGTTCGTAATCTGAAGGCCGCCGCAGGGCGGCCTTTTTCATGTGGGTGGTTTTTCAGATTTTGATTTGTGCCTTTGGGGTTGGTTGTCGCCTTAAAACGCCGCAGGGGAGCTAATGACACATTTTTGCCACGCGAACACCGTGAATTGGTCAGATTGTTAAGAGATACTTTACCAAGCGAAGCTTTTAGCGGGCTATCTCGCGATTGTGATGCGATTAAGCATTGAATTAAATGGTATGCTTCTTACATCGAGTTTGTAACTTAGTGCATGATTATTCACGGAGGCCAAAATGGCTATATTGAAGAAAATTTCCATCGCTGCCCTAGCGGGTGTTGTGATGACGGCAGGTGCCTACGCGGCAGATCCTGTGACTAATTATGGGAATGAGGTAACACCAGCCTATACAGCTGCCGGTTTTGACTGGAACGGCTTTTATGTTGGCTTGAACAATGCCTATGTGAACACTGGCGGTGCCGAGTGGGGCATTGGTGGCGTTGCAGGTATCAACATCCAAGATGGCGCTATGGTTTATGGTGCTGAACTTGAAGCAAATGCTTTGGTCGCTGGTGGGGTTGTTACTGGCGGACTTTATGAAGCAACCGCGCGGGCCGGTTATTTGGTCAGCGATGACGTGTTGGTTTATGGCGTTGGCGGTGGTGGTTATGACACTGGCGTAGGTGTTGGCCTTGTAGGTGCCGGTATGGAATTCGCACTGACACAAGAAGTGACGTTGGGTGCTGAATATAATTACTTGTTCAATTCTGGTGGCACAGTAGGCCACGAGATTGATGGTAAAATTCGCTGGTATTTCAACTAGCATCGATTTTCAGACAGTTTGAATTGAGGCCGTCACATATGTGGCGGTCTTTTTTTTGCCGAATCGAATCTGAAAGTTTGATGCTTTTTGTTTGATTTTAAGAGGAGTTTAAAAATCATATTTTATTGATATTGTTGATTTATGTCATGTCAGCGGGAATTAGGCGATAAAGATGGAATGGGACAATAATTCCTCTTGAATCGCGCAAACCGCTACGTTAAGCCGTAGCAACGATGATTTGGGCCGAATTGTGGCTTAGGTCCACACACTTTGATTCCCAGGCCGGGTTTCCGGTCAACACTAAAGGCATGGCAATTATGAACGAATTGCTCCTCAATTATCTGCCTGTGATTATCTTTATCGGGCTGTCTGCCGTTATCGGCCTCGCGCTTTTGGTTGCGCCTTTCCTCATTGCTGTTAAGCACCCCGATCCTGAAAAGGTATCGGCCTACGAATGTGGCTTTGATGCTTTTGATGATGCGCGCATGAAGTTTGATGTGCGTTTTTATCTGGTCGCGATCCTTTTCATCATCTTCGATTTAGAGGTTGCATTCCTGTTTCCTTGGGCGGTCGCATTTAAAAGCGTCGGCTGGTTCGGATTTTGGGCGATGATGGCTTTCTTGGGCGTTTTGACCATCGGCTTTGTTTATGAATGGCGTAAAGGGGCTCTGGAATGGGATTAGGCAACAGTTCAACTTTGGTTGCGCCACAGCCAAAGGGGATTCTCGATCCAAAAACGGGCAAACCGTTTGGCGGAGATGATCCATTTTTCCTCGATATCAATGACCAACTGGCTGACAAAGGCTTTTTGGTTGCCGCAACTGACGATTTGATTAATTGGGCCCGTACGGGTTCTTTAATGTGGATGACGTTTGGTTTGGCGTGTTGCGCCGTTGAAATGATCCAGATGTCGATGCCTCGCTATGACGTTGAGCGTTTCGGCACGGCCCCACGTGGTTCGCCTCGCCAGTCAGATGTGATGATTGTTGCGGGGACGTTGACCAACAAAATGGCACCTGCATTGCGCAAAGTTTACGACCAAATGCCAGAGCCACGCTATGTGATTTCTATGGGATCATGCGCGAATGGTGGCGGCTATTATCATTATTCCTATTCTGTTGTTCGCGGTTGTGACCGGGTTGTGCCTGTGGACATTTATGTTCCAGGTTGTCCGCCAACTGCTGAGGCGCTCTTGTATGGCATATTGATGCTGCAAAAGAAGCTTCGCCGCACCGGCACGATAGAGCGATAGGGCGTGATTATGGACACAACGCTTACAGAACTTGGCGAATATATTGAAGCAAAGTTGGGAGACGCTGTTCTTTCAACAAGCATGAAATTTGGCGAGCTGACGTTCAATATTGAGCGCGCTGCAATCGTCAAAGTCATCCGCTTCTTGAAAGAAGACAGTCAATGTCAGTTCTTCAGTTTTATTGATGTATGTGGCGTGGACTATCCGGCCCGGCCTGAGCGCTTTGATGTGGTTTACCATTTGCTTAGTCCAACCCGGAATGTTCGTATTCGCATCAAACTCACGACCGATGAAAAGACACCGGTTGATTCCATTTGCGGCGTGTTCCCGGGCGCAGATTGGTTTGAGCGCGAAGCCTATGACATGTACGGCATTTTGTTCGTGGGTCACCCGGACTTGCGGCGTTTGCTGACAGATTATGGCTTTGAAGGCTATCCGCTGCGCAAAGACTTCCCGGTAACAGGCTTTGTTGAAGTTCGCTACAATGAAGAGTTGAAACGGGTGGTCTATGAGCCTGTGAAACTGGCGCAAGAATTCAGAAATTTTGATTATCTGTCACCTTGGGAAGGCACTGACTATGTGCTGCCCGGTGACGAAAAAGTGCAGAGCTGAGGTTTATCATGGCAGAAGCTCAGGTAAGAAATTTTAACATCAACTTTGGTCCGCAGCACCCTGCGGCGCACGGCGTTTTGCGCCTTGTTTTGGAGTTGGATGGCGAAGTTGTTGAACGGTGTGACCCGCACATTGGTTTGTTGCATCGCGGCACGGAAAAACTGATAGAGCAAAAAACCTATCTGCAAGCGATCCCGTATTTTGATCGTCTTGATTACGTGGCGCCAATGAACCAGGAGCATGCATTTGCTCTAGCTATCGAGAAGCTGCTTGAGATCGAAGTGCCGCGTCGTGGGCAATTGATCCGCGTACTTTACTCAGAAATCGGTCGCATTCTCAATCACTTGCTGAACATCACCACTCAGGCTTTGGACGTTGGGGCGCTTACCCCGCCGCTTTGGGGCTTTGAAGAGCGTGAAAAACTGATGATATTTTACGAGCGGGCATGTGGAGCTCGTTTGCATGCGGCCTATGTTCGTCCTGGTGGGGTGCATCAAGATTTACCGCCAGAATTGATCAACGATATTGAAGCGTGGTGCGATCCATTTCTTGAAGTTTGCGACGATATTGAAGGTCTTTTGACCGACAACCGCATTTTCAAGCAGCGTAATGTTGATATTTGCAATGTGGCCCTTCACGATGCATGGGAATGGGGATTTTCAGGCGTCATGGTGCGTGGATCTGGCGCGAAATGGGATTTGCGTAAATCGCAGCCTTATGAGTGCTACGACGAGATGGAATTTGACATTCCCATCGGCAAAAATGGCGACTGCTATGACCGCTATCTGTGCCGCATGGAAGAGATGAGGCAGTCTGTTCGCATCATGCGCCAATGTATCGTCAAGCTACGTGCGCCTGAAGGGCAGGGACCTGTTTCTTCAACTGACGGCAAGATTGTTCCGCCGAAACGGAACGAAATGAAGCAGTCGATGGAAGCTCTAATTCACCACTTCAAACTCTATACCGAAGGTTACAAAGTTCCCGCTGGCGAAGTATATGCCTGTGTGGAAGCGCCAAAGGGTGAGTTTGGGGTGTATCTCGTATCAGATGGGTCAAATAAGCCGTATCGCTGTAAAATTCGTCCCCCCGGGTTCGCGCATTTGTCAGCGATGGATTTCATTAGTAAGGGCCACATGCTCGCTGACGTTTCGGCGATTATTGGTACCCTTGATATCGTTTTTGGTGAGGTGGACAGGTAATGTCAGTTCGTCGTCTCGCAGAGGATCAAGTGCAGCCTGAAGGTTTTGCTTTCAATTCAGCAAACAAAAAATGGGCGAAGCAAACGATCGCAAAATATCCAAAAGGTCGGCAACAGTCGGCCGTTATCCCGTTGTTGATGCGGGCGCAGGACCAGGATGGTTGGGTAACCAAACGATGTATCGAGCATGTCGCTGATATGCTCGAAATGCCGTATATCCGGGTCTTGGAAGTTGCAACATTTTATACGCAATTTCAGCTCAAGCCTGTTGGCACCAAAGCGCACATTCAAGTTTGTGGCACCACGCCTTGCATGTTGCGCGGGTCTGAAGATTTGATCAAGGTTTGCAAATCCAAGATCAATGAAAAACCGTTTGAGCCAAATGCTTCTGGCACATTGTCTTGGGAAGAAGTTGAATGCCTTGGTGCGTGTGTGAATGCGCCGATGATGATGGTCTTCAAAGACACTTATGAAGATCTGACACCCGAACGACTTGAAGAGATCATCGACGAGTTTGAAGCGGGCAAGGACGTTAAAGTGGGCCCGCAGATTGATCGCCAGTTCTCTGCGCCTGAAGGCGGTATGGTCACGTTGACTGAAGTGCCAGCACACTCTGTTACCACCGCTGCCAACACACCTGCCAAAAAGTCTCCAGCCAAGCTTGCGCCCAAAGGCGCGCAAACAAAACTGGCAAAAGCAGAAGCACCAAAAGCGCCTGTTAAAAAGCCTGTCGTGAAAAAAGCTGCGCCTAAGGCAGTAGCGGCTGGTAAAAAGGCACCTTTGTTCGACGCGCCTGCGGGCGCAAAAGATGATCTGAAGTTGATTTCAGGTGTTGGGCCGGTACTCGAGCGCAAACTCAACGAATTGGGCATCACTCAATACGCTCAGGTCGCAAATTTCACCAAAAAGCAGATTACGGAAGTTGATGATCGTTTGAGCTTTAAGGGCCGGATTGAGCGCGACGACTGGAAAGCACAAGCCAAGGCATTAGCCAAGGGCGGCGCTGAAGAATATCGCAAAGTTTTCGGTAAGGATCCACGCTAATGGCACAAAAAATCATGGGCATTGAAATGTCGGGCAAAAACATCGTGATCGCAATTGCGTTCATGATTGTGACTTACCTGGCCATTCGT
Source organism: Maritalea sp. (assembly GCF_047634455.1). GTDB lineage: Bacteria > Pseudomonadota > Alphaproteobacteria > Rhizobiales > Devosiaceae > Maritalea. The sequence continues at coordinate 909 of NZ_JBLIAI010000098.1, read as the reverse complement.
ATCGTTGGTATGTTTGCTGTTTTGCTCACGACGGGCTTTTTGGGCTTTGTTGTTAGCGCTGTCGTTGGTTTCCTACTCTTCGTCGCCTACAAGCGGGGGCGTTAAAATATGCTGTCAGATCAAGACCGTATTTTTACGAACCTCTACAATCAAGGTGATTGGGGCCTTAAGGGCGCGCAGAGCCGAGGCTCTTGGTCGCAAACCAAGTCGTTTATCGACAAAGGCCGCGATTGGATCACTGAAGAAGTCAAATCATCGGGTCTGCGTGGCCGTGGTGGTGCGGGCTTTCCGACCGGTTTGAAATGGTCATTTATGCCCAAAGTGAGCGACGGTCGTCCTCACTATTTGGTTGTGAATGCCGACGAATCTGAGCCGGGTACCTGCAAAGACCGCGAAATTATGCGCCATGATCCGCACCACCTTGTTGAAGGGTGTTTGTTGGCTGGACGCGGTATGGATGCGCATCACGCCTACATTTATGTGCGTGGCGAATTTGTTCGCGAACGTGAAGCGCTGCAAGCTGCTGTCGACCAAGCGTACGACGCCAATCTGATTGGCAAAAACAATGTGCATGGTTGGGACTTTGATATCATCGTCCACCATGGCGCAGGCGCTTACATTTGCGGCGAAGAAACTGCATTGCTTGAAAGCCTTGAAGGCAAAAAGGGTCAGCCACGGTTAAAGCCTCCGTTCCCAGCGGGCATGGGCCTTTATGGTTGCCCAACCACAGTGAACAATGTGGAATCAATTGCTGTTGTGCCAGAAATTCTGCGCCGGGGCGGTTCTTGGTTCGCCGGATTGGGCCGGGCAAACAACACAGGTTCAAAATTATTCTGTGTTTCTGGCCATGTGAATATGCCAGCAACGTTTGAAGAAGAAATGGGCATTCCGTTTGGCGAATTGATCGAC
>NZ_JBLIAI010000097.1:0-6228 GCF_047634455.1 Maritalea sp. | reverse complement strand
AACGCTTCGCGGCGGGTATAGACAAAATCTCCGCCGGCAAGGGGAATATGCTCGCCTGTCAACGTGCCTGCAAGGCCGCCGAAATACTCAAGCGCGTCTGCGCCTGATGCCGGGTCCGCAATTAATGTCTCAGACAAAGGCTTACCCGTATTCAGGGTTTCAATTTCAGACAATTCCCGGTTGCGTTCACGCATTATATCAGCTGCCCGGCGCAGCACGCGGCCGCGCTCGGTGCCCGACAATGCAGCCCATGTTTTTTGCGCAGTTTTTGCGCTATCCAGCGCCATATCAATAATGGTCGCTGTCGCTGTGTGAAGCGTTGCGATCACTTCGCCCGTATGCGGATAAATCACATCAATTTTCTCACCGTCGGTGTCGTCCACATATTGACCGTTGACGAAGTGACTGGCTTTTGGGCGGTAATTCATGGTCAATTTTTACTCTTGAGGGCCAACAAGAATGGCCGTTGGATCTGGATCGGCCTGTTCGGTCGAGATTTCGCCATTTTCTGAAATCTCAGTGCACTCCGCAGCGATGGCGCGCAGCACATGTTGCGAGCCTTCTGCGCCGTCGAGCTGATGTGTTTCAAAATCAATAAAGCGGATGGATTTTGTGTCGAGCGCATAGCGTAAATAGAGCCCGTCTATCAGGCCAGCAATGCGCCGCGCCACGTCTGGTGCCCGCTCACCAATCTTTGGGCGCAACGCATCGACAAGGTTCGAATGCAGGCGGCGTTGATAAACATAAAGCAACCGCCGCGCCGATGCAGAGCGCAGTGAAAGTGCATAAAAATTAATCCAAGCAGAAATGGCTTCGCGCCGAAAACTTGTCATGCCAAAGCTGGCTTGTGCGATGGCTTCCAACCGCTCGTTCGGTGTCTTTTTTCCTCTGAGCGCCTGTCGCACGTCATTGCCATATTCGGTGAGAATTGAGCGCATGGCGGCAAGAAATAAGCCTTCCTTATCCTGGAAATAATGAAAGGCCAGCCCGGGCGACACGCCAGCGCTTCGCGCGATTTGACTTGTGGTCACATTGAGCGTGCCGCTCGCGCCGATTTCTCGGATCGTTGCTGCGATCAATTCTGTACGTCTTTGTGCTTCTGGTTTACGTGCCATACGGTCTTTCCAGATTCGATGGTTGCAATTCGTAAATAAAGCATTATTAATTGACTCGTCAATCAATAACTTATGTGCTCATCACATGAACGTAAAGAGGGAACCCCATGAAACTTTCAATTTCAGCTGCAATTTTTACGCTTAGCGCAACTTCTGCGATGGCCAATTGCGAAACCGTAACATTTTCCGATGTCGGTTGGACCGACATCACCGCCACCACAGCCGCCACAACAACAGTGCTTGAAGCACTGGGTTATGACACAACGACACGCGTTTTGTCCGTGCCAGTAACTTACATTTCGCTTGAACAGGGTGATGTGGACGTATTCTTGGGCAATTGGATGCCCACGATGGAGGCCGACATTGCCCCTTATCGCGAAAAAGGTACCGTGGTTACCGTGCGTGCCAACCTACAGGGCGCGAAATATACATTGGCCACGAACGCCGCTGGCGCCGAACTTGGCATCAAAGACTTTGGCTCAATCGCTGAGCATGCCGATGCCCTTGATGAAACCATTTTTGGCATCGAGCCCGGCAATGATGGCAACCGATTGATTCTCGATATGATCGCGGAAAATGCGTTTGGCCTGAAAGACTTTGACGTGAAAGAAAGCTCAGAGCAAGGCATGTTGTCGCAAGTGAACCGCTTGACCAAAAAGGGCGAGCCGATCGTATTCCTTGGTTGGGCACCACACCCCATGAACGCCAATTTTGACCTGACCTACCTTTCAGGTGGCGATGATTGGTTTGGAGAAAATTACGGTGGAGCAACGGTTTACACCAACACTCGCGCTGGCTATGTTGAAGAATGCCCCAATGTTGGCAAACTGCTGCAAAACCTTGAGTTTTCTCTGGAAATGGAAAACGAAATCATGGGCGCAATCCTCAATGATGGTGAAAATGCAAGCGACGCTGCAAAAGCGTGGTTGGCGGCAAACCCATCTGTGCTTGACGGCTGGTTGGTCGGCGTTACCACCCAGGATGGCGGCGACGCGCTACCTGCTGTTAAATTAGCACTTGGCCTATAGTTTTTGGCCTATAGTTTTTGGCCTATAGTTTTTGGTCATAAAATGTGGTCCTGCGCTGATGTGCAGGGCCGACCTGATATTAGCACCAGACCATAAAAGGGGAATTACGACGTGGATTGGCTGACGTCTTACAAAATTCCAGTGGGCAAAGTCGCAAGTGCGATTTTTGAGTGGATTCGAGAAAATGCGGAAGGCGCACTCGACTTATTGTCCCTTGTTCTTGAGGCCATGATTGATGGTTTTCTTTGGATTTTACAGACACCGCATCCACTGGTGATCATCGCTGTGTTCGTTGGCTTCACTTGGATCATGCAGCGCAATTGGAAAACCTGTTTGCTCGTCGCCCTCGGTTTCCTGTTTATTTTGAACCAAGGCTATTGGGAAGAGACAACTGAAAGTCTTACGCTTGTGCTCTCTGCATGTCTGGTGTGTATGTCGGTTGGCGTGCCTATAGGGATTGCCGCCGCACACCGACCACGTCTTTATGCCATGATGCGTCCAGTGCTCGACCTGATGCAAACTTTGCCGACCTTTGTTTATCTGATCCCTGCGATTGTCTTTTTCGGTATCGGCATGGTGCCCGGCTTGATCGCCACGGTCATTTTTGTGCTGCCCGCCCCGATCCGTCTCACCCAATTGGGTATTTCGTCAACGCCAAACCGCTTAACGGAGGCGGTACGCGCGTTTGGCGGCACCGACCGAGATGTGCTGGTTAAAGCCGAACTGCCTTTTGCCCTCCCACAAATTATGGCGGGACTGAACCAAACAATTATGCTCGCACTTTCTATGGTTGTGATCGCTGCCCTGGTGGGCGCTGATGGCCTTGGCGTGCCGGTTGTGCGTGCCTTGAACCAAGTGAATACGGCGCTTGGCTTTGAAAGCGGTATCGTCATCGTTGTGGTCGCCATCCTGCTGGATCGGATGCTGAACAGGGGATCTGAACAATGAATATTGTTGTCAAAATCGAAAATGTTTCGATCGTGTTTGGTGACGCGCCGGAAAGTGCGCTCCCTTTTATGGATGAAGGTTTGGACCGGACCGCGGTTCTGGAAAAATCAAACCAGGTCCTAGGTGTACATAATTGTTCCCTTGATGTGAACGAGGGTGAAATTCTGGTGTTGATGGGGCTGTCTGGTTCAGGCAAATCAACGCTTATTCGCGCCGTCAACGGGCTTAACCCGGTGGTGCGGGGTGCCGTGCATGTGGACGAAGGCAATGGCCTCATGAATGTGACTAAGGCGTCACAAGTTGATCTGCGCCGCATTCGGCGCGAACGCATCGCCATGGTTTTCCAGCAATTCGGGCTTCTGCCTTGGCGCTCTGTTGCCGAAAATGTAGGCTTAGGTCTCGAGTTGGGCGGCATGCCGAAGGCGAAGCGACGTGAAGTTGTTATGGAACAGCTTGGCCTTGTGGGCTTGACAGAATGGGCTGACAATAAGGTCCACGAGCTGTCGGGCGGCATGCAACAGCGTGTGGGCCTTGCACGGGCTTTTGCCACAGAAGCGCCGATCCTGTTGATGGATGAACCGTTTTCCGCGCTTGATCCGCTCATTCGCACCAAACTGCAAGACGAGCTTTTGGAATTGCAAGAACGGCTTAAACGCACCATCATTTTCGTGAGCCACGATCTGGATGAAGCATTTAAATTGGGCAATCGTATCGCCATCATGGAGGGCGGCCGCATTGTGCAATGTGATACGCCCAACGGCATCGCCAACAATCCGGTCAGTGACTATGTGGAGGAATTTGTGGCGCATTCTAATCCCCTCACATTTTTGCGGGCGAAGGACGTGATGACCAGTGCCGATATAAGCGGCGATCTGCAAGTGGATGAAGACACGCCGGTTATGGAATTTGCGGCAGATTTAACTGCAACCCGCGCATCTGTCGTGGTCACTAAAAAGGGCGAACCGATCGGCGTCGTCACATCAGATTCCTTGTTGCAAAGACTGGTCACCTAGGGTCTGAACTCAATTGAGAAATGATCTGGACAGCAGTTCAATTTTGATCAGATTTAGGCGAAATTGTTCGACTGTGTGAGCGCCGAATGAAACGCGACTTTTGTTCTTGTCAGAGTAGGGGGATCATTTGGTTTCCTCCAGCATTTTTTCTTTGAACACTTCGGCCGGCGTTTTCCACCCTAAGCATTTTCTCGGCGTTTGATTGAGACGATCGCAGATCATCTTCAAATCATGATCTGAGAGCGTTTTGAGATTGAGTTCGCGTGGTAGCCATCTTCGGGCGCGTCGGTTTGTGTTTTCCACCGTGCCTTTTTGCCTCATCTTTGCACGGCACAATTGTCGTTCCGATTGATTGCAAGTTCCTCGAAATGGTTAAAATAGGTTGATAATTGTACGCATTGTTGTTTAAGTTCGAACAACGAATATTGCTTTTGTTATTTTTTGAATATGTTTTTGGGTTGTTGGAGTTGTGTTTTAAGTGATTGAAGAGTTAGATTTTCCACCCAAAAATGTTGATGAATTGGCGCATTCTTCGACTTCGGAAGAAGCGGTTGAGGGCGTTTGCGCTGTGGCGAATGGATCAGACCTCAAGATTTTCCGGGCGACACAGCAAGAAGAAATTTCCAAAATCAAAGATATTTCGCTCGAGTTTCATGCCGAGAGCCGATATGCGCATTTGGAATTCTCTGAGGAGAAGTTCATCCGCAACTATACCAGAGCCATTAAAAGCCCTGCCGATACGCTTTCTGTGTATGCGCAATTTAAGGGCAAAACAGTTGGGCTGTTGCATGCTGGCGCGGGGGATTATTATCTCGGCGTTGGCGGGCGCATGGTGACGGTATATGGCGTCTACGTTTCAGGCAAAATCCGTTCCACAATGCTGGGCGGCAAGGTGGGCATAAGGCTTATTCGTACAGTGGTGGATTGGGCCAAAAGCCAAGAAGCGCATGAAGTGCATATTCATTCAACCGCTGGCATTGAACCTGAGCGAACCGACAGGTTGCTGACGCGCATGGGTTTCAGGACTTACGGCGGAAACTATGTGGTTAGGGTGTGAAGATGAAGTCTGACGTATTCAGCAATGTGTGGATTGTGACTGCAGCTTCAGTTTTAGCATTGTTGGTGATTATCTTTTTGTATTTCGAGTATGTCTCACCATTTTTGGAGAAGCAAAACTTCAGCGATGAGCAGATTTCATTCTATGAGGTGCTCAAAAACCACAGCTTTCGCGGAGAAGAAAACCGTAGAGGTGCCGATTTTACGCTGGAATTTGCAAAAGCCTATTCGTCCCACATATCTGATCCGGTAGAATTGATCAAAGTTTTGCTGGCCCACGGTTACGACATCCAGGCGGGCGCTAAGCGCGATAAACAGGGTAACCTGATTGTGGTTGACACCGCCATTTTTCTGAATCGCCGACTACACTACAATCTCTCAGGTAGCTTTCGCCGAGAGGCTGTACACGTTTCATTATTTCTCAACGAGAATTCTGAAACACCGGTTAGTTTTTTGTTAAGTAATAATACACGTTTTTTTAGGATTTCTTTATGACTATTTCTGCACGTTACCGCCCCATTGACGACCCGATTGGTTGTTTTTTGACCACAAGTTTATCGTGTATGAAAACGATAGCGGTTCTAGATACTACATAGGCGGCTTTCCGGATGACAATGGTCCTATAGTGACATTTACTGGGCGCTATGAGCCTGAAGCACTGTTTAAGCTCGGCGTTGGTCCACGCCGCGACTGGTATCCAGATGATCATGATCACCTCACAATTCAGGATTTAAGTACGGTAGGCGGAGCTTTAGACGCTGCACGATTCTCTGTTATGCAGTCCTGGAGCTATTTGTGTGTAATTGGTGCCCATGATATATTCCTCCTGTTTGATAACACATTGTTTTCAAACAAAAGTCGCGCTTCAAGGTAGCGCGCACCCTGTTACACAAAATGTCAAAGCCAAATAGAAATGGCTCTAGGTGGGCTAATTAGAGTTGTCTCACTCCTGTAGGGAAGGTACCCAAGTGGTGGACATTGGCTGGACCGCAAGAGTCAAAGCCAATGTGCGAAACACACCTCAAATCTATCATAAAGAGCAAAAAAGTAAAGAACGTGCAGAATATG
>NZ_JBLIAI010000096.1:0-6530 GCF_047634455.1 Maritalea sp. | reverse complement strand
GTAGTTCTTTCTCGCTCATTACAAACAATCCCATATTTGCATGCCTCACCGTAAACTGATAAATCGACTTGATGAGACATTTCTAACTTGCTAATGTGAGACATTACTAAATTGCGCTTACAGATGGTATTCTCACCGGCAACATTATGAGCGCAGTTTCATTTTTTGCCTCCACCTCTGTATTGTTGATTTTGGCGATGTTCGCCGTTATCGGACAGCTCAACGAACTTTTGCCCACCATGCGCTCTTTAAGCTGGGGCGAGATCTACTCAGATCTCGACTATCAGATTCATTTTGTCGTTATGTTGGTGATGACCGTCATGGCGTTTTTGTCGTTCACATTGTCACTACGTCACTTCAATCATTTTTGCATTTTGCTCGGCGCGGCGGATCATTCGGTAAACGCCGACCCCGCAGAAGTGAAGGCGATGACCAACCTAAACACCCAGGGTGCCAGGCACTTCAATTCCGGCATACGTGCCTACTATTTTTCCATCGCCAACGTGGGTTGGTTCTTATCAACGACCGTCGGCATCATCATGGGTGTGGGTACAATCGCCTTTATAATATACCGAGAGTATTTTTCTGCGGCGCGCACGGCAATTGCCCAATTGCCCGCCAGCAACAACAAAATTGGGGACTGAAATGACACGATATCTTCTTCCAGCAATTGCTTTGGCAATTCTCATGATTACCGGCGCAAGCCAGGCCCAAGAAATAACCACCGAAGACGAAATTCAAATGCAGCAATGCATTGAAACCGTGCATGATATTCAAAGTTCTGGCGAGGATGTTTCGCTTAGCGAATGCATTGGTGCCGCGTCGCGGGTTTGCATGGACGCGCCAGGTGGCATGACAACAGTTGGCATGACCTCATGCACCATGCGCGAGAATGCTTGGTGGGACCAATATCTCAACTTCTTGTACCAAGACCTTAAGGACACCCGAACAAAGGAAGAATTCGCCCTGTTACGCGATGCGCAACGCGCATGGATCACCTTTCGCGACAGCGATTGCAGTTTTACATACGAAGTCTGGAAAGAGGGTACAATTCGCTCGAACATGTACGCCAGCTGCGTATTGGACAAAACCGCGAACCGGGCCATCGAATTAGCGCAATATGTTGACTGGTCAAACATGTAGCCAATGCCTGAACCGTTCAAAAATTTCTTCAATCTGCCGCTGATCGAAAAAATGGGGGCGTTGCTGGTCAACGCCTATCCCGCTTTTGACAAGCAAAGATTTGCAACGCTTGCGACGAAGGATTTTGAGGAACTAGAGCTGAAACAGCGATCAAACCAAATCCGTGACGCGTTGGTGGCAACCTTACCGCATGACATCGCGGTTGCAGGACCAATTCTGATCGCAACTTTGGGCGAGCAATCGCCAATTGATGGGGGCACCACAAAGGAACAAAGCGATGGGCTTTCTGGCTTCGCCATTATGCCCATGGCAGATTTTGTCGCAGAAATTGGCATCGATGATCTGAAGACAAGCTTTGCTGTTTTGGAGGAACTAACCAAGCGTTTTAGTGCAGAGTTTGCCGTCCGGCCCTTCATTATTGCCGCGCCAGAAAATGCAATGTCCCACTTTGCCAATTGGGCAAACAGCGAAAACGCGCATGTGCGACGCTTGGCTTCCGAAGGCTGTCGCCCGCTATTGCCGTGGGGCTTGCGGTTGCAACAATTCGTCAAAGACCCAACCCCAATACTGCCTATTCTTGAGGCTCTCAAGGACGACCCAACAGAATATGTACGTCGTTCTGTTGCCAACAATCTAAATGACATTGCCAAAAACCAGCCGGAGCTGGTGGCCCAGATTGCGAAAGAATGGCTGGAGGGTGCCTCCAAAAACCGCCAACGCTTGGTGCGGCACGCCTGTCGCACATTGATCAAAAATGGCCATCAACTAACGTTAAAAGCGCTGGGCTACGCACAACTTAAGGCCGAATTTCTGGCCTTCAAACTGAAAACCGATATTGTCAAACTGGGTTCATCGCTCACGTTCGAATTCACCCTCAAAAATACCACAGGTCAACCGCAGCCGATCATCCTTGACTATGCTATTCATTTCCAAAAAGCCAATGGCTCCCTGTCGCCAAAAGTGTTTAAGCTTAAAACCAGCACGATAAAACCGAACGAAATACTCAAGGTCGAAAAGGTGCATATGATCAAACTAATCACCACGCGCACCTTTTATCCCGGCGATCACAGGATCGAAATACTGGCCAATGGCAAATCCTTAGGAAGCTTGCCGTTTATTCTTGAAATCTGAAGTGGGTTGTTCCCACGGAACAATTGTTAGCTCTGGCCAATTTTGGAGCGCACGCTTGCCTTTTTCGATATGTGTCTTTTCATTGTGAAGCACATAATTTGGTGTCACCCGAAAAGAAAATATTTCATCAAGGCCATAAGGCGCATAAAGCTCAAGCTGATCATTTGCACCCAATCGCACCGCAACAGAATGTGTAATTGACGCAAATCGGTCAATGCCTTCTTCACACGACATCAGTGGCGTGTAGTCTTGCCCAAAATGATCTTTATACCAAAGATGCACCCTCGCTTGGTTGCGCACCTCTACTGGTGGTTTGCAACCCGCAAATATCTTGTCGGCGCGCTTGATCTCCTTATCCTCGGCTTCATAGCTGAGGTCAATTCGATCAAAGTAGAAAATATCCACATCCTTGACCCCATGCATGTAGGGACGTTCGGTGAGGTAATTCCAAATATTGTTATAAATGGCACCCGACACAATCCAATGATCAGGCAAGTCCAGATCACGCGCGCGCAACAACACATCCATCAATTCTGGATATGAGCGGACAATTTCCTTAAGTGCGCAGCGTTGTTCGTCAAATGGTAGATCTGAAAATCGTAAATGGTTCATGGCAGTCATATGCCACAAGCAGACAAGAACATATAGCGAACTTTTTTCAAATTCGCACATTTTTGGACTTGAAAACTGAAACCTCTTGATTCCAAATTGGAATTCTTTGCAGCCAGTTTGGCCCTGAACATCAGTTCCTTTTGATGTTCAGGGCTTATTCTTTCTAGTTCTTTCGCCATTCGGCGCTGCTTTGCTTGATAAATGTACCAGCTTGCAGCTCATTCACTGCCTCAATAAGCTCTTGGCGTGTATTCATCACAATCGGGCCGTGCCACGCCACCGGTTCCTGCAATGGTTTGCCCGAAATCAGCAAAAACCGAACGCCTTCTTCACCCGCCTGCACAACAACTTCGTCGCCAGTGCCAAAATAGACAAGCGTACGATCCCCGCTCATGTCGCGAATGTGTAACTCCTCACCAGCAACTTCCTTTTCGGTCAAAACGCCCACAGGGTTTGACGCATCACGGAAGCTGCCCGACCCCGCAAACACATAAGCAAAGGTATTGCGATAGGTATCAACCTTAAAAACCTTTCGCACCCCAGGCGGAACCGAAATATCTAAATATTGCGGGTCTGCGGCAATGCCATCCACAGGACCTTTTTTGCCCCAGAAATCACCAACCACAACCCGAACAGATGTGCCATCATCATCAACAATTGTTGGCACATCACTGCTTTCAACATCTTGATAACGTGGCGCGGTCATTTTCATTGCGGCAGGCAAGTTTGCCCAAAGTTGGAAACCATGCATTTGCCCGTTCTGATTACCCTTGGGCATTTCCTGATGCATAATGCCAGACCCGGCCGTCATCCATTGCACATCACCCGCATTGAGCTCGCCTTTATTGCCCAAACTGTCGCCATGCTCCACGGAACCTGACAATACATAGGTAATGGTTTCAATGCCGCGATGCGGATGCCAAGGAAACCCTTTGATAAAGTCTTCCTCTCGATCATTACGAAAATCATCGAATAACAAAAATGGGTCTAGCTCCTTGGGCTCGTGAAAGCCAAAGGCACGGTGCAGCTTTACCCCCGCGCCCTCCATGGTGGGCGTTGCCAAAACGGTCTTCTTTACAGGGCGTATAGACATATCTGTCTCCCGATCTCTTAGGGCGGTCCAAATGCCGCCTCGCTCATCGGTCAATATAGGTGCACAATCGAGTTGAATAACCGCTCAATTTGCAACAGTCTTTTCCTTATGTGCGTCAATCAACTGCGCAAGACCGTTGCTTAAACACCAATTTCAACCCGTACACGTTCAGGCAGAAAGGACATTAAGCCTTTGATCTGTTGGGAAAAGTCAAACGGCGCATCATAGGCCCACGCAATCTCTTTGCCCAAATAACCATAATAGCTTGCATCCCCTTTCAGTGGACAATGGGTTTGCTTGTCCAACAGCTCCAATTCCATTAACAAATCAGATTTGGGAACATAAATACGTGGCGCATAGACAGATTTTCCAGTCTCTTGCAACCACACCGCCTGTTCACTGCTCGCAACAAGTTCATCCACCACATAGACCTCAACAAGCACTCCAACAGGTTGAATATGCATGAAATGCTCATGATTTTGTGGGTTACGAACGATATTTTCTACCATGATATGTTCCGCTTCAATGTGTATCATTTGGTTCATTGTCAAAATCTAAGTATATGCAAAAACCAAACCTATGCCGCCAATTTTTCGACAAACTGGGCGTTGCCAGCAAGCAAACTTTCAAACGCCTTGCCCAATTGCAGTTTGGCCATAGGGCCCAGCAGCTTGCCCAACAACCCGTATTTCATTTCAAATTCCGCATGGACCAGCAGTTTTGTCCGGTTGGCCGCAACGCTTTCAAAGTCAAAGCGTATCGTTGAACGCTCCAGCGGTACATTGCCATCATACATCAACACAATCATATATTCCTGCGGCGCATAGCCAATGATTTCCTCGTAGATCGTTGATTTACCATCCAATAAATCACATTGTCGCTTTGCGCCGATGCCTGTTACCGGACTGCCGGTAAGCAAATTGCTTGCCTTCAAGTTTGGGTTAAAGTCTTCAATATCACCAAACTTGTCCCAACTTGCCCAGACCTCATCAATAGGTGCGTTCACAATAATCTGCTTATTGATCGTAATCATCATCGCCTCCAGTACGTTTATTTCCATTGCGGCAAGCATATGGCGAAAAATCACTTGGTTGGAATACGCAACAAAGATACATTTTGGTGCAAATATGAACCAATCAAGGAGTGATGCATGGCAACGGCAATTGAGCGGTTAAACTGGGAAAACATCAAAATCTTTCTCGCTATTGCGCGCGGCGGCAGTTTGCGACGTGCGGCTGAGCAGCTGCGCATCAACCACGCCACCATGGCCCGACACCTCAACACGCTTGAAGACCAAGTGGGCGCCCGCCTATTCGATCGCACAAAATCGGGCTTGGACCTCACAGCAATTGGCCATCGCCTATTGCCGTTTGCCCAAAATGTCGAAACCGAAATCGCCGCTGCATCTCGTGTTGTTACCGGACACGACCAAAAACTTGAGGGCGTTGTGCATCTCTCTTTGCCACCATCAATGGTTCTATCGCCCATCAGCCAGTACTTGGCCGATTTTGCAATCAAATACCCAGACATCGAAGTTGCATTGGACCTCACAAACACAATTGCTCAACTTAACAAGCGCGAAGCGGACGTCTCATTGCGTTATGCGCAAGAAGTAACCGACGACGTTGTGGGCCGCCGCTTGGTAAAGTGCTCAAAAGCGATTTATTGCTCGCCAGAGTACGCAAAAAAGATGGTCGACAATCACGGGGAAGGGTTGCACTGGATTGGGTGGGCCGAGGAAGAAGGCGCAAAAACCACCGCCTGGACAGAAAAATCAGCTTTCCCCAAAGCGCAGCTTAAATACCGCGCCAACGAGGCGGTGCCACAGCTGACTTTGGCCAGTTCGGGCTTAGGGTTGGCCATGTTGCCCTGTTTTATTGCAGATCAATTTCCCGGTCTCGAGCGCGCGCCGTTTAGCACTGCCCTGCCGGATCGATCCATATGGCTGTTGCTGCATAGCGACCTCAAATCTACGGGGCGTATCCGCGCTTTTGTCGACTACATTGCCGACCGCATACTTGCTGATCGCGCCCTGTTTCGTGGTGAGAACTGAGCTGAGTTTCAGCCACAAAGTTCGCCGCTTTTGTACAAAGAGAATAGATTTCGCCCGTTGGTGATTGACCGCTTCTGCGGGGGACGTGACAATAAATTCATCGCCCCCCACATACGCTATTTCATGCTGGCTGTTGTCCTTTTTCCCGCCGGGCCGGGCAGCTTTTGGACGCAGCCTTGTTCTAAGCATCGGGTGACAGGACAGTTCTCAAAGAAGTCAAAACCCTAAAACCCGACGTTCAAGCCAACTTTGACAGTATGAAATACAGGATGCCCAATATATTGGTCGGTCGAACTGATTGATCCGGGGGTTGAACATGCTCGAATTTTGTGGAGAGATTTTCATTCAGATTGCCAGCTAAATTTGAGACGAACGCCCTAATAAGGCGTGCCGATAAAACATAAAATTGAATCGGCCTCTTCTTTTTCTTTGGTTTGAACGCAAAAACGCCCCCCAGTTTTCACTGGAGGGCGTTTTTTTTAATTATAGATCGTAAAG
>NZ_JBLIAI010000095.1:0-6598 GCF_047634455.1 Maritalea sp. | reverse complement strand
AAGTGATCACTTTATCCGCCCAGCCATATTGCCGTGCGGCAGAAATTACCCCGGCTAGAATGCCGAAGATCGCGCACAAGACAAAGCTGGTGCCTGCTAAAACGAGTGTCGCGTTAAACCGCTCCAAAATTTCATCCAAGACAGGCCGGTTGAGGGAATAAGAGCGACCAAAGTCTCCGGTGAGCATATTGGCCAACCAAATGAAATAACGCTGAAACAGAGGCGCATCCAACCCAAGGTCTTTGTTGATCTTGGCTACATTTTCCGGTGTTGCATAGGCGCCTAAAATTGCCGTGGCTGGGTCTCCCGGAATCATCGCCATAATCAGAAAAACAATCAGCGTAATGCCAAAAAGAACTGGAATGGCCGAAATAAGCCTTTTTAAAATATAGGCCGCCATTATTTCTCCCCCGGGAATAAATTGGCGGGCACCATGCCCGCCAATTCACACGTTTATTTTTTGGTCACGTTCTGCAGGTGAAGCAAGAAGGATGGTTCGAGATTAAAATTCTCCACCCGGTCATTGGTCACTGCATTTTGTTTCCAGTTGGCCACAAATACCCATGGTGCATCATCTTGAACGATGGTTTGCATTTCGCGATATAGTGCTGCACGTTCATCCTGGCTTGTCGATGTGCGGGCTTTTTCAAGCAGCTCATCCACTTTTTCATTGGAGTAATAGCCAGAATTGAAGCCGCCTTTATCGGGCCACGCATCTGAACGCAGCGCCAGATAAGGTAATGTATCTGGATCGTTTGTCATCCAAGCCATTTCAGCCATGTCGGCCTTACCTTCAAGACCTGGATTCACTTTGCCCAAGAACGTGTTCCACTCATAGGTTTCAATTTTTACATTGAGCCCGACCGCGGCCAAATCCGCCTGAATGGCCGTCCCCATGGAAATGGGGTCGAGCATACCAGAGCCACCTTCGGTCACATAAAATGTCAACTCAGCACCTTCAGCGCCCGCTTCCTTCAACAAGGCTTTGGCTTTTTCCGGATCATAAGGATAAGGGTCCAGATCATTGTTATAGGCCCAAGCAAATGCAGGTGGTGTTGGGCCGGCGGCAACAGCGGCTGTGCCTTCCAACACGTCATTTACAAGCGCTTCCTTATTGATGGCATAGTTAGCCGCTTGACGGACACGTTTGTCTGCAAATGGACCTTCTTTGGCGTTCAAAATGAGGAACCAAACGTGTGGACCAGCTTGCTCAGCCACAGTGAAATCATCACCTTGGAACTGCGATAATGCAGTTGGCGGCACTTCCACCATCATGTCGATCCCGCCGGCCAACATTTCTGCAACTCGGGTATTGGCATCTGTAATTGGACGGAAAACAACGGCCTGAACGCCTGCTGGCTCACCCCAATAATCGGCGTAGCGATCAACCACCACACGCTCATTCGATGCCCATTCAACAAATTTGAATGGCCCTGTACCTGCTGGATGGCGACCAATATCTGCGCCATACTCTTTTATTGCATCAGGTGATACCAACAAGCCCGTTGGATAAGCAAGGTTGGACAAGAATGGCGCATAGGGCGCATTCAAAGTGAACTTCACTGTCAGATCATCAACAGCAACCGTTTCTTGCACTGCGGAGAAGAAGAATGCCAGCGGAAACGGCCCGGTGTTGTTATAAGGGTGATCCTCATTCAACATCCGATCAAAGTTAAATTTTACGGCCTCTGCGTTTAATGGCGCGCCATCATGAAAAGTCACCCCGTCGCGCAGTTTAAATGTATATTCGGTGCCATCGGCGCTGATACTCCAACTCTCAGCTAAACCCGGGGCCACTTCCAAAGTGCCGGGCTTGTAGCGCACCAAACCTTCATAAAGATTCACCAGAATCCGGAAATCATTCACTGCGGTAACAGCCGCAGGGTCCAATGATTTTGGTTCCGCAATTTGGCCCACCACCAACACATCAGCTGGCGTTTGCGCGTAGGCGCTTGTGAGCGCGGGGAATAGCCCCAACGCCGCAATTGAAGCCGCGACAAATGCGCGGCGCGTTAGTTTTAAGATTTGCATGTTGACCTCCCTTTAGGATCAAGATGTATTTATCATGATAAATTGCAAACGTCAATTTATCATGATAAATAGGACGCAAGGAGTAATTATGACATATTCAATTCTTGTGTTCGATCCAAAGACGAAGCAACTTGGCGCAGCGGCTGCCACGGGTTCGCTTTGCGTGGGTGGTTGGGTATTGCGCGGCCGGGTCAATGTGGGCCTTTGTGCCAGCCAGGGCGCTGCCCCCAGCACCTTCTGGCGCGATGATGTTTTGGATTTGATGCAGCAAGGCGTGGCTGTAAAAACAGCCATTCAATCTGTCACCGATCCTGACCAAGGTCGCGAATCACGCCAGTTGGCAGCGATTGATTCGCTTGGAAACAGTGCCTCCTTCACCGGCAGCAAAAACACCGAAATTGCCCATGCCGAGTCATTTAAAAACGGGATCATTTCAGGCAATTTGCTGGCCGAAAAATCTGTACTATCTGCCGCCAAGAACGGCTACCTAGATTGCGAAGGGTCAATGGGCGAACGACTATTGGCTTCTTTAAATGCGGCGCAGAATGCAGGTGGCGATAAGCGTGGGCTTTTGTCTGCCGCCATGTTGATCCTTTCATTAAACGAAGCACCAACAGATTTAAGAATTGATTACAGCGAAAAGCCACTTGAGGATCTGGCGGCTCTTTATCATCGGGCGATGTCTGGTGAATATCGCGATTGGCACCTCACGGTGCCCACATTGAACGATAAGGAGCGTGGTCTTGATTAATTCGGGGCAGTTGGCGGCAGACCGCCTGACCGAAATTGCCAAGATTTCAGAGGACGGACCCGGTGTCACCCGTCTACCTTTTACCCGCGAACATGCGGTTGCGGTTGAGATGATCGAAAGCTGGATGCAAGACGCGGGATTACAAACCCATTTGGATGCGGCGGGTACGTTGGTGGGCCGCACCAACTTCACTGGTGCAACGCAAACGCTTTATATGGGTTCTCATCAAGATAGCGTGCGTCAGGGCGGCGCATATGACGGCATAATGGGCATTGCCTTACCCATACTCGCATTGAAAGAGCTACACAATGAAGGCGTCGTTTTGCCGTTTAATGTAGAGGTTTTGGCATTTGCCGACGAGGAAGGAGTGCGCTTTCCCACCGCGCTCATCGGCTCCCGTGCTTTAACAGGTACCTTTGACCCTGACGTGCTAAAGCTTGAAGATCGCGATGGTATTTCCCTTGAAAAAGCCATGCAGGACTTTGGCTTGTTGCCCGAAAACATCCCCAACCTCAAACGCAACAGCGACCAAGCGTTGGGCTTTGTGGAAGTGCATATTGAACAAGGTCCTGTGCTACAAGATGCAAACCTATCGCTTGGCGTGGTCACCGCCATTTGCGGCATAGAGCGGCACAGCGTTACTTTTCATGGTGTTTCTGGACACGCGGGCACTTTGCCCATGCGCAACCGACAAGATGCGTTGGTGGGGGCCAGTAAACTGATCAGCTTCGTCCATGAGTTGGCGCTCAACACTGAGCACCTGCGCGCCACCGTCGGAGCCTTAGACATTTCCCCCAATGTGGTCAATGCCGTGCCTCATGAGGCACGGCTTACCGTCGAAATACGATCAGCCGACGACAATGTTCGCAGCGAAGCGGCACAACGATTTGAAGTCAAAGCAAAAGAAATAGCCCAGACGCACGGTCTCAAACTGAACTATGACAGAACCTACGCCCAACATGCGCAGCAATGTGCCGACAGCTTGAAAAGACCATTAACTGCAGCTGTTGAAGTCCATGCGGGTCGTGCATTAACCTTGCCGTCAGGCGCCACACACGACGCTTCTGCTATGGCTGATTTGGGGCCCATAGCCATGCTGTTTGTGCGCTGCAAAGATGGCATCAGCCATAACCCATCTGAATATGCCTCACCTGAAGACATGGGCGATGCAATTAACGTCATTGTGTTGTTTTTAAGATCGTTTCCTGTTTGGTCAAAGACCCTGTTGTAGCCAATACCTTGATGTGAGAAGTATCCTTTGTTAGGGCCTCACGCATTGCTGTGACACTCGGCCGGGAGCGGTAATTGGGCATCTAAGTTGGTGCACTATTGCCGATGACCGCTTGGGCAAAATCAGTTCTGGCTTTAGCCACTGCAACGAACGACAGCCTCCCGCCCAATAATGATAGCTAACGGCAAATCTGACTTAGTTGCTTTGTCCCGCATTGCGGCCATTCAGCAACCACAAGATCGAACAAAAGCGCCAACTAAACCAACAACCCTAAGCTTTCTTCGCCCATTTGCCGTTTGGCTCTTGCTGCCAATAGGTCAATTGATGGTCAGGCTTTAAGGCTTTCCAAGCTTGCCGCGCGCGGGTGACCGCGTCGGGGTTGTGGCCGTCAAACATAAAGACCAAGCGCTCGTAATCTCCAACTTCGATGGGTACAGCCCCTTTTACGAAGAACCGGATTTGGGCGTTGTTTGCGTTGGATTTATCCGTGACCAACACGATCGGTTGGTCGGCAACTTGTCCGCCTTCGCCTGTGCCGTGGGGCAAAAAGCTGTCATCACGATAGGTCCAGAGCGCGGCGTCGAGCGCGTCCAGCTCAGCCACGTCGCCGACTTGCACAGCGGCGCGCCAGCCGCGTTCCAGCGTTTTTTCCAGCAACAGGGGCAGCACCGCCTCTGCGGGGCGCTGCTCCAGATGATAAAACAAAATTTCGGTCAATTCAGTTCACCGACCCAGTTTCTATTCGTGATGATCGCGCACCATCTTGTCGAGCAATGCAACGCCAAATCCTGTTGCCCAGCTTTTGCAAATCGGGGTCGCTGGCACGTTCATCGCGGTGGACAAATCGATATGCGCCCAAGGCACTTCGCCGACAAATCGCTTGAGGAATTGCGCGGCAGTAATGGCCCCTGCCCAGCGGCCGCCAATGTTTTTCATATCCGCAAATTTTGAGTTGATCAGTTTGTCATATTCTGGCCCCATCGGCATGCGCCAAACCCGCTCGCCCGTGTCCAAACCAGCTTGGGTCAGGTTTTGCGATAGTTCATCATCGTTTGAAAACAAGCCCGCATGTTGATCGCCCAAGGCAACCATATTCGCGCCCGTAAGGGTTGCTAAATTGACCATAAATTTGGGCTTGAACGTCTCTTTGGTGTACCAAAGTGCATCGGCCAAAACCATGCGCCCTTCAGCGTCTGTATTCAAGACTTCAATGGTTTGGCCGGACATTGAAGTGATGATGTCGCTGGGGCGCATGGCATTACCATCAGCCATATTTTCGACCAAGCCGATCACGCCAACTGCGTTGACTTTAGCTTTGCGCAAACCAAGGGTTTTCATGGTGCCGGTTACAGCGGCCGCGCCACCCATATCGCCTTTCATGTCTTCCATGCCACCAGCAGGCTTGATGGACAAACCACCGCTGTCAAACACCACGCCTTTGCCGACAAAAGCAATAGGTGCATCGCCCTTTTTGCCGCCGTTCCATTTCATGATGGCGAGGAGTGACGGACGCCGCGAACCATAGCCAACAGCCAGTAACGAGCCCATCCCCAATTGGGTCATTTGCTTTTCATCAAGAATTTCAACTTCCAGACCATGTTCTTCAAGGTCTTTGGCCGCTTGCGCGAATTCCGCTGTGCCCAAAATGTTTGCAGGTTCGTTGACCAAATTGCGCGCGGTCAGGGTGCCTTGGGTCACGGCGTCGCGGATTTTATCTGCCGCCATCACCGCTTTTTTGTCTGCGACTTGCAAAGTGAGTTTTAACTCTGCTGGTGGCAAATCATCTTGCTTGCCGGGGTTTGTTTTGTACTTGTCAAAACGGTAATGGCCGAGGCGAAGCCCGGCGGCAAAAGCGGCGATTTGCTCTGCGCTTGCTGCAATGTCAAAAATAATCTCAGCATGATCGGATTTAAGGGACCGCAGCATGTTGACGATTGTGCCGCCTGCAGACGCAAACTCTTTGATGTCTGTTTCAGCATTCAGATCACCAATGCCAGCCAAAACAATCCGGTCCGCAGTTGAACCAGCAGGCGCAAACACATTGAAGAAGCTGGATTTTTTTGCTTTAAAACGCGCGGCATTTGCTAAGTTGGCAAGGTCTTGTGCGGTGGCTGCCCAAATCTTGGTGGCTTGTTCCCCCAAAACCAATTCATCCGCAACGAACAAACAAACCTGCTTGGCCTTGGTCTTTGTGAAGCCGGATATTTTTAGGCTGAGTTTTTGATCCATCAATTCATCCACTATTTTGATTTTGGGCATTTGCTGAGGCTGGACGTCTGAAAATGACGTTAATTATGTCTATCCTGCGCTGCCAAAAATGAAAGTTCAATGGTCAAATCGGCTTATCAACTTGTGTGATCTACATTTGATGTCTGTACGCGGGCAAACCTTCATGGCAAAAAGACAAATATGACATTGATTGCGCGTTATTTATTTTCTCGATATTTGGTATCGGCTTTTGGCTTTGTTGTGCTGCTGGCTTTTTTGGGCTGGATGGTGCAATTGCTGCGCACCATTGATGTGGTAACAGCTAAGGGACAGGGCGTGATGACGCTGTTCTCCCAATCATTGCTGGTTGTACCCGA
>NZ_JBLIAI010000094.1:0-6665 GCF_047634455.1 Maritalea sp. | reverse complement strand
AACTAATTCCCTATCCCATTGCGCTTGAGAAAATGAAAGCCCGTGTGGCTGGCATAGCGACCAATGTGGCTGGTGAAAAGGTCTGGCTGCTTGAGCACCCGCCCCTTTACACTGCAGGCACATCGGCCAAAAAAGCTGACTTGACTGACCCCAATTTTCTTCCAGTATTTGATGCCGGGCGTGGCGGACAATATACTTATCACGGACCAGGGCAACGCGTGGTCTATTTCATGCTCGACCTGCGCGCGCGGGGCCGCGACGTGCGGGCCTTTGTGCGCACCATGGAATCACTGGTTATTGATACCCTCGCCCAATTCAACATTCATGGCTATCAGGTCGACGGTCGAGTTGGCGTGTGGGTTAAACGGCCAGACAAAGGGTTTGGCCGCGAAGACAAGATTGCAGCCATTGGCGTTCGTATTTCGCGCTGGGTTAGCTTTCACGGCATATCAATCAACCTCAATCCAGACTTGGATGATTATAAAGGCATTGTGCCCTGCGGCATTGTAGATCAAGGCGTCACCAGCTTTGAAGATTTGGGGCAATTGGTTTCGATGCCAGAGCTCGATTCGGCGCTGAAGATCAGCTTCGAACGGCATTTCGGGCCGATTAAAATCGGCGGTGTAAAAATATAGATAAAGCCATAGTGATCTGCTACAAATGAAGCAGCCCATATCCTTTACTCATAAATGTTGAACAGACCAATGACCCTTGATGATTTGAAAAAACTCGCCACCAGCGGAACAATTTTCAACCTAGACCGGATGATCGCCCCCAAGATCATCAAAATGCTCTATTTGTTGGGGCTCGGTGCCATTAGCATTTGGGCAATCCGGCATCTATTCGGATCATTCGCGCAATCATTTGCAGCCGGCATTTGGGGATTACTTGAAATCGGCATCATTGGCCTGGGCAGTTTTGTGCTGTTGCGCGTCTTGTGCGAAACTATTTTGGTGTTCTTCAAGAAAAACGCTGAGCACCTCACATTGGCCACAGACGCCCGCCCGGCCATGAGCATTTTTGATGATGTCAAAGATGCGCTCGAAGAGCTTGCTGATGATGAAGTGGATTTTACCGAGCAAAAGGCGATTGAGCCTGTGGCCAAGAAAGCTGTGGCTAAGAGAACTGTAGCGAAAAAAACGGCGGCCAAACGCGCAACACCACGCAAAGCCGCTGCCCCTAAAACGCGTGCTGCTGCAAAGCCAAAAAGCTAAAACACTGACTTTCGGGTTGATGCGCCAAATGCATCAACCCATTAGAAGAATTCGCGCCTTCTGGCGGCGTTTCCCCTTTGGGTCTCCTGCAATTTCCCATATGTTGCCCACATTGGATACAATTCAACATCCGGGAAACTTATGTCAGCGTTTGATTCTGCCCCCCCATCGTTTACCGCATCAGAAATCAATCAGATTCTGAAAGACCATTACGGCCTTGCTGGAACGCAAACTGCGCTGGAAAGTGAACGCGACCAAAATGTCGCCATCGACACTGGTGATACTAAATATGTCCTAAAAATAGCTAATGCTGCTGAAGACATCGCGTTCTTAGACCTGCAATCTCGCGCCATGGCGCACTTGGCTGACAACCACTTCCCCTATGCGCCCGCTCAAATCGAAAACCAAAACGGCGCGAACATATTCTCAGTGGAAAAACAAGGCCAGCATCACGCGATCCGCCTGATTTCGTTCATCAACGGGCCACTGCTGAGCACACAAGTTCCTACACTTGAAACACTGGAAAACCTCGGGCGCGCCATCGGACAATTGTCTGCCTCGCTACAGGGGTTTTCTCATCAAGCCGCCGAGCGTTCAGACTTTGAATGGAACTTGGACAATGTATTATCGCTGAAGCCTTTATGCGCTGACATCGTTGATCAGAACAACCGGAAACGGATTGAGGCGCTTTTTGAGCGCTATGAGCAAGTTGTTGCCCCAAAGCTGACAAATTTGCGCAATGCGGTGCTTTATCAAGATGCGAACGACAACAACATTATCGTTGATGCTAACAACAACACAAAAATCATAGGCGTGTTTGATTTTGGTGACATGTGCTTTGGCCGTCAAGTGAACGAGCTAGCCGTTTGCATGGCCTATGCACTGCTCGGCCAAAAAGACATCTATTCCGCATCGCAGGCGCTCGTTCGCGGCTACGCTAGCGCTTTCGCACTGACTGAGCCAGAACTGGACGTCCTGTTTGACCTTGCGCGTATGCGTCTGGTTTCAAGCGTGTGCATGTCATCGCGCCAGGCTAAAAAATATCCTAACAATGAATATCTCACCATTTCCCAACAATCCGCATTTGAGTTGTTGGAACGCCTAGAAAGTGTAGATGTTGGATTCATGACCGCTCTGTTCCGCAATGCGGCTGGTTTTGAAGCCATCAAGGGCGGCAACAGTGTTTCAGCGTTCCTCAAATCAAAGCGCAACAAGCTTGCGCCAATGTTTTTGCCAGATTTCAAATATCAGCGCCGTTTCGTCATTCCAGCAGATGGCAGTGATCCATCAGTGCCAGATCTTTCCGCCCAAGAGTTTGATGCCTGGTTCAATGCAAAACGCACCCAATTGGATACGCGATACGGCATTGGCCGCTATGGCGAAGACCGCACAGTCTATCAGTCCGCTGCCTTTGCCTCCCCTGCGTCGCCTGAACGCCGAACAATGCATATGGGCCTTGATGTGTTTGTGGACGCAAATGAGCCGCTTTATGCGCCCATAGATGGCACAGTATTCACTATCCACAATAATGCGTTCCATCTCGACTATGGTCCAACCCTTATCCTGCGCCATGAAACCGACAATGGTGCACCATTTTTCTCGCTATACGGCCATCTCTCACCTTCAATTTTTGAGCTACACAAAGTAGGTGACAAAATTGAAGCAGGGCAATTGATCGGCCATATCGGCGATTGGGATGTAAATGGTGGCTGGTCGCCACACCTGCATT
Source organism: Maritalea sp. (assembly GCF_047634455.1). Lineage (GTDB taxonomy): Bacteria > Pseudomonadota > Alphaproteobacteria > Rhizobiales > Devosiaceae > Maritalea. The sequence continues at coordinate 3,722 of NZ_JBLIAI010000094.1, read as the reverse complement.
TCCAAATTATGACAGATATGTTCGTTCACACGGAAAATTTTTATGGCGTCGGCCACAAGAGCCTTTGGCATGTCTGGCAACAAATATGCATCGATCCGGACCTTATGCTCGGCCAAGCGCCGGAAACCTATCTGATCGACAATGCTGGCCCTGATGAACTAATGGAGCGCCGCGACAAGCTGCTCGGCCCCTCACTTAGCGTATCGTACGACAAGAAGCTCAAAATCGTGCGTGGCGAAGGGGTTCACCTGTTTGATCAAACCGGGCGCGCTTATTTGGACTGTGTGAATAACATCACTCATATCGGTCATTGCCATCCCCATCTTGTGGAAGCGATCAGCAAACAAGCCGCTATTTTGAACACCAATACGCGCTACTTGAATGAGCTGGTGCTTGACTATGCCGAGCGCATCACTTCAAAATTGCCTAGTTCGCTGTCAGTCGCCTTCTTTGTCAATTCAGGCACCGAAGCCAACGAATTGGCTTTACGCATCGCGCGCCATGCCACAGGCCAAAAGAACACGGTGGTGCTCGATTGGGCCTATCACGGCAATTCGCAAGGCGCTGTGGACATCAGTCCTTACAAATTCAAGCGCAAAGGCGGATTCCCGCAACCAGATTTCGTCGAAATCGCCGAATTCCCCGATCCTTATCGCGGACCACATAAGGGCTATTCCGAAAATTCGGGCAAAGCGTATGCCCAGTCGGTTGCAGATTGTGTTGAAAACATCAAAGCCAAAACGGGCAATGGTGCCGCAACATTCATCGCAGAATCAATTTCTGGCGTAGGTGGGCAAATAGCCTACCCCAAGGGCTACCTGCAAGCCGCCCACGCGGCGATCCGCGCACAAGGCGGTATTTGTGTTGCCGATGAAGTGCAATGCGGCTTTGGCCGGGTTGGCGATCATTTCTGGGGCTTTGAGTTGCAAGATGTGGTGCCGGACATCGTGGTGATGGGCAAACCCATCGGCAATGGGCATCCCCTAGCCGCCGTGGTAACCACCAAAGAACTTGCTGCAAACTTTGCCAACGGCATGGAATATTTCAATTCGTTTGGCGGTAACCCCGTGTCAATGGCCGTTGGCCTAGCCGTGATGGACGTTATTGAAAACGAAAATATGCAAAGCCACGCCAAAGAACTAGGCGCCTATATCCTTAATCGCTGGGAAACGCTGAAAGACAAGTATGACTTTGTCGGCGATGTACGCGGCCATGGCTTATTTTTAGGCATCGAATTGGTGAAAAATCGCAACACACTTGAGCCTGCGACCGATCTCGCAGGCAAGATCGTCAATGAAATGCGCGACCGCGCGATTTTGCTTTCAACCGATGGTCCGTTGGAAAATGTGCTGAAATTCAAGCCACCTATGGTCTTCTCGCGCGAAAATGCCGACTTCTTATGCGACACGCTAGACGCTGTGTTTGCCGACTTTGCTTGACGTGAGGCATGAAAGCGTTAGAAAGCGCTTTGATCCTTCAAAAAGGCAATTTGGATGAACCAGAACCCAACCATCGGACTTGTTAGCCTCGGCTGCCCAAAAGCGCTTGTGGATTCCGAGCGCATTTTGACGACGCTACGTGCGCAAGGCTACAATTTCTCCCATGATTACCAAGGCGCAGACCTTGTGATTGTGAACACCTGCGGGTTCTTAGACAGTGCAAAAGCTGAAAGCCTAGAAGCAATCGGCGAAGCCATCAATGAAAACGGCAAAGTGATCGTGACAGGTTGCTTGGGCATCGAAGAGCAATTGATCCGCGATACGCACCCTAAAGTGCTCGCGGTTTCTGGCCCCCACCAATATGAAGCGGTTGTAACAGCGGTGCACGAAAATCTGCCGCCTGTGCACAAACCATTTGAGGACTTGGTACCCGCAGACGGTTTGCGCCTGACGCCGCGTCACTATGCTTATTTGAAAATCTCTGAAGGCTGCTCAAATCGGTGCACCTTCTGCATTATCCCTTCAATTCGCGGCGATCTTAAATCACGCCCGATTGCCAGCGTGCTTTATGAAGCAGAACGCTTGGTCAAAGCTGGCGTCAAAGAGATTATGGTGATCTCTCAAGACACCAGCGCCTACGGCCAAGACATCAAATATGCGTCCTCGCGTTTTCACAAACGTGACATTGACGCTCGGTTTTATGATTTGGCCCGCGAATTGGGCGAAATGGATGCATGGATCCGCATGCATTATGTTTACCCCTACCCGCATGTGGACAAATCAATTCACTTGATGGCCGAGGGCAAAATCTTGCCTTACCTCGACATTCCGTTCCAGCATGCCGCGCCAAATGTGCTCAAAGCCATGCGCCGCCCCGCCAACCAAGTCAAAACCGCTGATCGCATCAAAGCGTGGCGCGACATCTGCCCTGATCTTGCGATCCGCTCAACATTCATCGTTGGCTTCCCGGGCGAAACAGAAGACGACTTCCAGCAATTGTTAGATTGGCTTGATGAAACACAAATCGACCGCGTTGGTGCATTCAAATATGAGCCGGTGACGGGCGCACCTGCAAACGAACTTGAGGGCGCGGTGCCTGATGAAGTTAAGCAAGAGCGCTATGGCCGTTTGATGGAAAAAGCCCAGGCAATTTCAATTGACCGCCTCAGCCAAAAAGTTGGCCGCACTATTGACGTGCTTGTGGATGATGTCGCGCCAGAAGACAACCGTGCTCTTGGCCGCAGCCAGTGGGATGCGCCAGAGATTGATGGGCAAGTGTTCATTGATGATGCTGACAACATCAAACCGGGCGATATGGTCAAAGTCACCATCAATGATTCTGACGAATACGATCTTTACGGCACCCCGGCAGATGCAGCCAAAACGGTAAATAAAGATGCATAAGTCTTTCTCCCTGAAAATGGGTGACAAGACCTTAGAACTCGGCCCAATACCGTTGGTCATGGGCATATTAAACGTGACGCCGGATAGCTTTTCCGATGGCGGTGAACACAATGGGACATCCGATGCTGTGTCCCAAGCCAAACAGATGATCACCGAAGGCGCTGAAATTATCGATGTGGGCGGCGAAAGCACGCGCCCCGGTGCACAAGAAGTTGGTGCTCAAGCCGAACTTGACCGGATTATGCCGGTGCTCGATGCTTTGAAATTAGCGGGAATCACTACCCCTGTTTCAATCGACACCTACAAAGCAATCGTTGGCCATCAAGCCATTCAAGCTGGTGCGTCCATCATCAATGATGTGTGGGGTTTTCAGCGCGACCCGGAGCTTGCCGACGTCGCGGCACACTATAATACGCCATCGATTTTGATGCATTGGGATGTTGAACGCGACACAACCAAAGATATCATTTTTGAATTAAAGCGCTACTTTGAGAAAAGTATTCAAATTGCTGAATGTGCTGGATTATCAAAGTCTCAAATTATCCTTGATCCGGGCTTTGGATTTGCCAAAACCTATAAAGAAAACTTCGAGCTATTGGGTCGCATCGACGAATTGTGCGAATTCGGATACCCTGTTCTTGTGGGTTTCTCGCGTAAATCTGCATTGGGCAAACTGTTGGGGGTTGAGCCTAAAGAACGGGTTGCCGCAACGGGGGCAACCACGGTACTAGCATATGGGCAAGGTGCGCATATTTTCCGCGCCCATGATGTGCAAGAAAACCATGACGTGTTGCAGGTTGCGCACGCGACAAAATACGGCCCTCCACCCGCTCGGGAAATGTAATTGATGTCACAGATGAACCGAACAGAAGACAAAAT
>NZ_JBLIAI010000093.1:0-6810 GCF_047634455.1 Maritalea sp. | reverse complement strand
ATCCACAACATATTTGTTGTGCACAATTTCATGCCGAACATACACAGGCGCACCATATTTTTCGAGTGATAGCTCGACAATCTGGATTGCACGATCAACACCGGCGCAAAAACCGCGTGGTGCACAAAGTAATATTTCCAAAGGACTTTTTTTTGCCATAGATGTGAGATGCTTTGTTCTGGAACTGGTGTCAAGTTTGTTGCACTTTACGGCGACACTAAGCCATACTAAACAAAAAACTTGAACGCAATCTAGGTCGTGCTGAAGTGCCACTAACCGTATCCCAACAAATGTTCGCGATTGCACCAGCAAATGAGCGCCCGCTTTTGTCGCGCGAGCAAGAGCGTTTGGTCGTGGGGAAGGCCGCTTGGATTTTCGCAATGGCCAAATCCGGGCAAAGAGCTTGCCCAACCATTTGCATTACGCGGCAGGCTTGGGAAGCGGTAAAAGAAGCAAAACCGGGCAGTCCTTTGCACACCAATTGGGTTGGTACGCTCTTTAAGCTTGTTGCCAAGGGCGAAGAGCCCCCTGCGCTTGTTGTGCGCACAGCTGCACAAGTTCACATGGCCGGACTAGCCAGAGTGCGCGGCAAAGTAGATGCGCCAAAAAAGGAAAGTGAAGCCACAGACCTATCAAAGCCTCTTGCCCGTGCTGTTGACCGTGCGTTTGAATCCTATTTGCACGGCACACCAGTATGGACGATCGACACAGGGCGTGACCTTTCGCTTGAACAAATTGTGCTGGTTCAAGCTGCAACGGCGCAAAAGCCATTTTCAATCCTAACCAGAGATTTATCTAGCGGCGAGTTGGGTCCGTGCAAATTGCAAGGTCAACCCGAGCTGCCCACATTGCCCAACCCGGCCGCGGCCCGCCAACTCTGTCGAAAAATGGATGCATTGGCGGGTGCGCATATGATTTGCTTGGTCGCACAGGAAAATGGCGGACTGATATTTCTGTCGGCGCGACCAGCTCAAGCCAGCATTTCGGCTAATCTGGAAGCGGCAATTGATCGCGTGAACAACGGAGATTGGACGCCGCGCAAAGCTGTTGCCGAGATTGACCCGGTGCAACTGCAACAGCTTTTGCACCCAAGACTAACCGGCAAAAAACGTGTTGTCGCGCTTGCGTCGGGGCTTGGTGTGTCGCCTGGGGCGGCGAGTGGGGCTATTGTATTCACGTCAGAGGACGCTTCTCGTTATCGGGCGCGCGGCAAAGACTGCATTTTGGTGAGCATCGAAACCGGACCTTCCGATATTGAAGGCATGCAGGCGGCCGCAGGCATTTTGACGGCGCGTGGCGGCATCACCAGCCACGCGGCGGTGATTGCGCGGGTTACCGGCAAACCCTGTGTTGCGAGCGTTCGGTCACTGTCTATTGATCTTGAGCACGCCAAAGTTCGTTTGGGCGAGCGGGAGTTTATCGCAGGCGCTGAGATTACCATTGATGGCAGTACCGGCGAAGTCTATGCGGGCGCTTTGCCATTGAGCCAACCCAAAATTGGCGCCGCATTGAGCACCTTGCTGGATTGGGCTGATGGCAACCGTACCATTCAAGTGCGCACCAATGTGGAAACCGAAGAATCAGCGCGCATCGCCTTGGCCTTTGGGGCCGAGGGGATCGGCCTTGCGCGTTCAGAACATATGTTCTTTTCCACAGAACGTATGGTTGCCCTGCGTCGCATGATCTTTTCGCAAAATGATCGTGACCGCAAACAAGCACTGGATGTGTTGGTCGAATACCAAGCAGATGATTATGCGCGGCTGTTTTCTACGATGGAAGGCTTGCCGATTACGGTGCGGTTGTTCGACCCACCATTGCACGAATTTTTACCCCGAAGCGAAGAAGAGTTGGAAGACGCCGCAGCTTCGCTTGGCTTGGAAACAGAGCATTTGCGCAACCGGCTGGATCGGATGGCGGAAGTCAACCCAATGCTTGGCCACCGGGGGTGTCGCCTGGCGATCTCGCACCCCGAAATATTGGACATGCAAATTCGGGCGCTGGTTGCTGGCGCACGCGCCGCGATTGAAGCCCACGACGTTCCCGTCAATTTGGAAATCATGGTGCCGTTTGTTTCGTCAGCGCGCGAAGTTCATTGGGTGCGCACCAAAATCTTGCAGTTGATGGAGCGGCTGGGCGTTGCGCAATCAGACAGTTTCAAATTCTCCATCGGGACAATGATTGAACTGCCTCGCGCAGCACTTAGAGCCTATGATATTGCCAAGCATGTCGATTTTTTCTCGTTCGGCACAAATGATCTCACCCAAACCACGTTCGGCATTTCGCGCGACGATGCACCTGCATTTCTTGCGACCTATCAGCGTCGGGGGCTGTACGATAATGACCCCTTTGTCACCATCGACAAAAAGGGTGTGGGCGAGCTGATTGAAATCGCCATTCGACGCGGTAAAGAAGCCAACCCAGATCTTAAAATTGGCATATGCGGCGAGCATGCAGGTGACCCAGAGAGCTTGAAGTTCTTTGCTGGTCTGAATGTCGATTATGTCAGCTGTTCGCCATACCGTTTGCCCATCGCACGGCTTGCCTTGGCGCAGTCGCAAAACTGATTTTTTTACAGCCATAGACTGCGGTTGACGATTTTGGTGGTTTAGGTTGCGCAGGAAATGACGGGCGAGTTGCCGATTTGAAAGCAAAGTGCCCAAGTCTGGGTGTTATTTCCCTCAATTAACACGATCATCTCAGAGTGGGTGTAAACTCTTGACTCACTAAGCAAAAGTATGTTGACGTCTGGACGTCGTTGTATAAAATATCCTCATCCTATTTCCACAATAAGGCGTAAGATTCGATGTCGTTAGCACCCGGGACTGTCAGAGACTCAATATTTGAGTTTCTAAGCGTGATTACTCACGATGCTTCAATCGAAGAAATACTTACAGCTGTGAATAGTCAACTTGGTGAAGTTCCCCCGTCTTCGATCCGATCATATTTAAATTTAAACACCCCTAAGACTTTTGAGCGAACTGGGCGGGGTAGATATAAGCTTAATGTTAGTGGGCACATGCACATCATCGAAAGCAGCCGAATCAAACCTGTTGCGGTGCATAAATCAATAGGAAAAGGGCTTGTCTATCACGCTGATTGTTTTGATTGGTTGGCCAATCAACCAGAAGCTTCGATAGAAGCTATTGTTACAGATCCTCCATATGGTTTGGTGGAGTTTAATGACAAAGAGACGGCTAAACTCCGAGCCGGCAAAGGTGGCGTTTGGCGCATACCTCCATCTTTTGATGGACATCAACGCGCACCACTTCCACGGTTCACTGTCTTGAATGATGATGATCGCAAAAACCTCCATCGTTTCTTTCTCCGATTTGGCTTACAGATCAACCGCATCCTTGTCCCAGGAGCGAACGTATTGGTTGCTGCAAATCCATTACTATCTCACATTGTTGCAAGCGCACTAACGGAAGCTGGGTTAGAGCTTCGGGGCTATGTGTCCCGCCAAGTTATGACGATGCGTGGGGGTGATCGCCCGAAAAACGCTCATGAAGAGTTCGATGGTGTATCAGTAATGCCTCGGTCGCAATGGGAGCCTTGGGTAATGCTGAGAAAGCCCTTGGAAGGTCGAGTACAGGACAATTTACGGAAATATGGTACCGGTGGTTTTCGTCGCCTTTCCCCAAATCGCCCGTTTGGCGATCTGATACAATCTCATCCAACACCTACAACGGAAAAGAAAATCGCACCTCACCCATCGCTTAAGCCTCAAGCCTTTATGCGCCAACTTGTACGCGCTGTTCTGCCCCTAGAAAAGGGAACGGTTCTTGATCCATTTATGGGCGGCGGTTCAACCATCGCGGCAGCAAACGCTGTAGGCTACAAAAGCATCGGTGTTGAACTAGATCGTAAGTATTTTGATATTGCGAATGATGCAATCCCGAAGTTGACGAGGCTTAGGCCAAAAATATCTGACTAAGATTTGCGCGTTTTGTTGGCCGTGCGCTGTTTTTCAACCCGACTTTCAATTCGATAAATCCATGATTTTCTCAGCTTTGCGATGCCATCCTTATGTAGCGTAGCTGTTCTGGTGCCTTTTTCCGTTGACCTTGCATTACTGCGAAAGTCTGCTTCGACGACGTGCCCAAGGTAAACTTCAGTAAAACGCATTGGCTCACGAGCCGATGTCGGCTCTGTCTCGGTATCTACCTCATAGACAAAAACACACATCCATTGCTCCCGTGCGCCGTGTGTGTCTACGGCACCACCGGCTTTCCGTGTGCTTTTGATTTCAACTCCATCTTTCCCAGATGCAATTGAATTGTTGGCATAGCGACCACGTACCACAAGATCAGGGTGGCCATTAAAAAAATCATTTGGGACAAGTGATCGTGAAAACCGAGCAAGCGAGGCAGTAATCATGTCTGAAATCATTCCCGACATGGCAGCGGGACGCGTCATGTCATCAAGTCGCTGCAATCCCTTACCGAGTAGCATTTCATTGACGTCATGAAAAAAATCGTAAACGTCCTGCATCCCATTTTCAAAATCACTAATCCTCAACTCGAACGGTAGTTCTGCGTTTTGGTTTAGCCCTGCTCGATCTACAATCGCTTTTTTCAAATTATTTATCCATGCTGATTCTTCGGTACACTATGACTCAATTTGTAGGTATGGTGATAGAGGAGCAAATTTCATAAATTAGTGCAGACAACTGATAGCTGAAGTTTAAGTCATGAATTGACGGTTAGACGCAAACATTCACACTATTAGCAATGGCGGCAATTCTGGTTTCGATTTATGGCTAGCCCTAGAAAGTTTATTTGAAGAATCTATATATCGACCGATCGACAACCATGTTTGGGTTTTGAAAATCTTCGCTCGAAGTGTTGAACGGGTTGAAAGCTGATAATGAAACAGTTGCCGTGGATATCCGGAACGCCCGCACACCCGCCATATCAAACGTCCCAACAAAATCGCCACTAAACGAACACGACGGTGCCCAGCTGTCGGCTAATTGTGATCACACATTCCGTTTACGTCCCATAAACCAAGATTTGAGATAATGGGGGTGTCGGCATGTGTTTAGTCGATCGAGTAGCATCGAGTTGTTTATGAGTATCTATCTGGCTGCCAGGCTGCAACAGGCCCGGCGCAAAAAGGCTAACGCCTACAAAAGCGCATGCGCTTTGCTTAGTTTTGTGGTCACCACCGCCGCGACGCTAGTTGTGTGGCCCTTCAATTCAAACACAGAACTTGCATTGCCGCCTCTTGCGATATCTGCGCCAGCCCAAGTCGCATCAATTGCGCCAACCGGATATGCTGCAATGTTTGACCAAGCGATTTTTGATGGATCCAACCGTGAAGCCAAAATTGAACGGGCGACGGGGCCAACTGCGGTGGAGATTGCCAATAGTTTTGGCAAATTGCGGTTTGCCATGCTCGAAGCACAAACCAAATTGCCAAAATTCGTTGCTCAAGACAGTTTAGTGGTCGCATCAATTCCACAAAAACCGCTGGCTAAGACGAAGCAAAAGTTTGATGTTGTTGCCCAACCAATACCCAAAACGGCAGCGCTGGACGCAATTGTTGCATTGGACGATATTGGCGACGCGACTGCATTGCGCGATCCATTGCAGCCTTATCCTGTTTCGGTGCCCACAAAGCTTGCCTACGCGCGCGATAATGCGCCGAGCTTGAAAGATTTCACCCCAACTTTGACCCAAGCCTCCATGGATGCCAACAAGAAACAACTTTGGTGCTTGGCGTCAGCGATTTACTTTGAAGCGCGCGGCGAAAGCTACCGTGGACAAGTGGCTGTGGCACAGGTTGTGCGCAATAGGGTCAAAAGCGAGGTCTATCCAAACTCAATTTGCTCAGTCGTATTCCAAAACCAAAGCTGGAAGAACCGCTGCCAGTTCTCATTCGCCTGTGATGGAGTTCCCGAACGGGTGAATGAAAAAGAGGCGTGGAAGCAGGCTGAGGAAATTGCAAAGAAAGTTGTGAACGGCGACATTTATTTGGCTGAAGTTGCAAACGCGACCAACTACCATGCCAATTATGTCCGACCGAAATGGGCGTCAGAACTGAAAAAACTCACGCAAATTGGTGTGCACATCTTTTACCGGGCGAAAAACGGGTAGGGTGTCGCAACGCTATTTGCACCCAATATAGCTGCCATGTGCTTCGCAGCCTTGGGCGTCACTGGCGGCAAAATCGTCTAAACCTTGAATGAACTTGAGCAAATCGCGACCTTGCAATTTGCCAAGAATGATAATTGCACCATCAACAAAGTCAGCGGGCTTGACTTCTTTGACATCAATTCCCGGATAAAGCACGTGCTTGGATCGCATGGCGTCGGTTGAATATGTGCCGGTTGAGGTGGTTGCGATATTGACGGTGAACACCCGCCCTGCGCTAATCTTCTTTACGGTTGCTGACGATATGGGATTGAGGTCAACATAGTCCTCAACATTCACATTGTAAGATCGATTATCGATCCGCACCAAATTGTCAAAATCAATACCATTAGGTGTTTGGTTTGTGCTGCCTTTTGCGACATCCAAGATATTTGCAGCAAATGCTGGTGTGGCAATTTTTATGCCGCTCTCGGCAAAGAAGACACCAGAAATAGCAGCAAGCACCAGCGCGAGCGGCATCATATTTGTTTTATTACGAATAGCGCCGAACATATCAAATCCTCAAGAAACAGTATGTCTTAAGAATTTATCAACCAATCACCCCTGCCGTCAAAGCAATGCTTAACATAGGGTTAACATGTGTTTCACATTGAACCATATGAATATGTCGCTATTTTACGGGCCCTAGGGTCTGGACTGAATTGAGAAAAGGTCT
>NZ_JBLIAI010000092.1:0-6974 GCF_047634455.1 Maritalea sp. | reverse complement strand
AGCAAGCATAGCTTGCGACGGCGGCGCGAAAACAGAGCCGGGGGTGCCGGGGAAGCAAGCATAGCTTGCGACGGCGGCGCGAGAACAGAGCCGGGGGTATGGCGTTGTGAGTGCCGAGCGACAGGCCCCGCATCAAGTGCGGGACGGTGGAAGTGCATATTTTACAAATCAAAACCACCTGCACCATCCCGGCCTTGATCCGGGATCAACGGAGCAACCAGCCACCTTGCGGCAGCACAATACGTAAGGCCTCTTGTTTTCATCCGCACTGCTGCTTGGAATTCCATGATGGACCCTCGTGTCAAGCACGAGGGTGACGAGGGCAGGGTATCCCCGATTGCATTTTAGGTCCGACTTAATGCGGGATAGGTTTCCCTCCCCCTGGTGGGGAGGGATTAAGGGTGGGGGGGGGTATACATCATGCCAATGAGGCCCCGCATCAAGTGTGGGACGGCCAAGATTGTTTTGATATATCGTGCCAAGCCCACTGGTGGCATTTATTGTTTTGATATATGCGCCAAGCCCACCTTGGCATTCCCGGCCTTGAGCCGGGATCAGAACTGAAATGCGAGTTTAGTCGAACAAGCTCGAAACGGACTGTTCTGCAGCGGTGCGGGCAACGGCTTCGCCGATCAGCGGCGCGATTGAGAATTGACGGATATTTGGGCTGGCACGCTCTTCATCGGTTTCCAAAATGCTGTCTGAAACAACCAACTCTTTGAGCATTGAGTTGGAAATGCGCTCGCAAGCGGCACCGGACAATACGCCATGGGTAATGTAGGCAGAGACTTCTTTTGCGCCTGCTGCCAACAAGGCTTCAGCCGCATTGCACAAGGTGCCGCCGCTATCCACGATATCGTCGATCATGATGCATGATTGGCCTTCGACGTCACCAATGATATTCATCACTTCGGAAACACCAGCTTTTGGGCGGCGCTTATCAACGATGGCCAATGGCGCGCCAATGCGCCGCGCAACGTTGCGGGCACGGACCACACCACCAACGTCAGGTGAAACCACCATCACATTTTTGGTGTCGTAATGTTCTTTGATGTCACGCACCATAACTGGAGCGGACGTTAGGTTGTCGGTGGGGAGATCGAAAAAGCCCTGAATTTGGCCGGCGTGTAAATCCAAAGTCAAAACACGGTTCGCGCCCGCTTCGGTAATCAGGTTGGCCACAAGCTTCGCCGAGATAGGTGTGCGTGGCGCAGATTTTCTGTCCTGTCGGGCATAGCCGAAATAGGGGATGACGGCGGTAATCCGACGGGCTGATGACCGACGCAAGGCGTCGATGATGATGAGTAGTTCCATCATATTGTCATTTGCCGGATAGGAGGTGGACTGCAAGACGAAAACGTCTTCGCCGCGCACATTTTCATTGATTTCAACAAAGATTTCTTTATCCGCAAATTTTTGGACCACACAATCGGTCAGCGGAATATTGAGATATTTGGATACAGCCTTGGCTAGCGGAAGGTTGGAATTACCAGTCACCAGTTTCATGTTGATGCGCGCCCCTTGAAAGCAGAAAAATGTGGGTAGTCTAGCGATATGCCCCGTCTGTTATGAGTTTGTTATACTGGGCTGGCGACGGGTTCAACCGATTCAAAAGTCCAATGGGCAGAATCTACAAAGATTCATTCAAATAATTGCAATTACGGATAATTGGCGGCCGGTTTTTTCTTTTAAGTGGGTCGCTTTGCGGTGCGAAAAAAAATCATCGCTGTTTTGATAGGTGCAAACGCCCAGATCACTTACCTCAGCAATGGAGGCCGATTCGAGTTGATCCATGATGCATTGTGGCAAATCGAAGTGCGGCGCGCGCGCGCCACCCGGCAATTTGAAGTAGCGCGCGGTGTGTGGGAATTTGGCAAGCACGTCCGTTTTAAACTGCGCACCGACTTCGTAATTCTCCACGCGGATCGCCGGACCAAGCGCCGCCACGATGTGCTGGCGCTCTGCACCGAGTTTCACCATCGCTTCAATTGTATTGCCGACGACGCCGCCAACAGCGCCTTTCCAACCAGCATGGCAGCCGCCAATGATTTGATTTTTCGGGTCAGCAAAAAGCACCGGGCCGCAATCAGCTGTTTGGATACCCAACGCCAACCCTTTAGTGGCGGTGACCATGCCGTCGGCCGCGATGCGGTTATCGCGCGGGGAAGAGGATGTCACACAAATCACATCTGTCGAATGAGTTTGTCTGACCAAGCACAGATTTTGCGGTGAAATGCCGACATGCGTCGCTATGGCATCAAGATTGGAATTCACCGTCTGCCGATCATCGCCAACGGCAAATGAGACGTTGAGACTGTCAAACGGCGCTTGAGAGTTGCCAGATTGTCGACCAAAAAAACCATGCGCGGTGTCAGCTAAGTTCAGCAAATCGGTTGTGATTGGCTTGAGCATTACGCTTCCTCAAACGGGTAGGGCGGTGTGGGAGCGCTGTAGGTACACCAGGCTTTGAACAAGTCGCCCATTTGATCATTGTCGATTAATCGGGCTAGATCGCTAACAATTTTTGGCGCAGCCTCTGGCGAAGCTGAAGCCAAATTGTGGGCGCGCGGTTCGATGCCCATTGCTTTGAGGAAATCAGCTTGGTTCATCAAGTGGCACGCTTTAGCACCCGATTTTTGCGCCACCTCACTAAGGGCTGCGAAATCGACATGGGCGGTCAAATCTGCATTTCCGGGTTCAGTCAGAGGGTCTACATGCTGGTGCGCCTTGAGCGCTTGCAAGGTTTCCCCAGTTTGGCTTTTGCCGTAGCCATAATCTATCGTGAGCAGCGCGCCGCCGCTATTGTTGATCAATTCAACGATGTCTTTAATCACTTGTTGGGCGATGAAGTTGGTTTCCCAAATCGCATTTTCTTGCGGTTTAAGTTCAGCGGGAAACGCTTCATCTGGGAGAGGGGTTGGCGACAGACCCCAAGCGCGGTTTCCTTCTTTTAGACCCACCAGACGTTCGTGCCACTTCCCATCGGCGCGTTGGAACTGTTTGATGGGTAGTGCGTCAAAAAACTCGTTGGCGATGATAATCAACGGTCCAGTTTCAGCGCTAAGTTGATCAATTTCGGCGCGCCAAACCACCTTGCACCCATTTAGGTTCGTCCGCTGTTTTTCGATCAGTACGGGGTTTGTTTCAATCAGATTGATGCTTACCGCGTCCAAAATGCCGGGGACTTGGTTGAGCACCCGCAAGCAGTCGGCCATCAACGTGCCGCGGCCGGGGCCAAGTTCAACCAGTGAAAATGATTTTGGATTGCCAAGAAGTTCCCAAGTTTGCGCCACCCAAACCCCGATCATTTCGCCAAACATTTGGCTGATCTCTGGCGCGGTGATGAAATCACCAGCTTCCCCCAACGGATCAGCTTTTTTGTAATAACCAAGTTTTGGGTGGGTTAGGGCCATGCTCATATAGGTCGACAAGGACATTGGACCCTGCGCCATGATTTGCACATTGATCAACTCGCTTAATGAAAAGTCATGGTCGCTCATAGGGCGCGCGTGGTTGGTTTGTTGCGCAAAGCGTTCCAGACTAACCAAACACCCACAAGCGCGATTGGGGTTGATAGGATCATGCCCATCGTAAGGTTGTAACTGAGCAAACCAATATGGGCGTCCGGTTCGCGTACGGTTTCCACAAGGATGCGGCTAATGCCGTAGCCGATGCCAAAGATGCCCGCCGCAAGGCCGGGCTTGCGTAAACCTTGGAGGTTGTGGCTGACAATGCGCAGGATAAGGAACAGCAAAACCCCTTCCAGTAGGCCTTCATAAAGCTGGCTTGGGTGCCGCGGATCAGGACCACCAGAGGGAAATATCACGCCCCACGGCATATCAGTGACGCGGCCATATAGTTCGCCATTGATGAAATTGGCGACACGACCAAACAGCAAGCCGAAGGGGCTAATCAGTGCCAATAAGTCAATTGCTGACAGCACGTTTGATCCAATGTGACGCGCAAAAAACCATATGGCAATCACAAGGCCAAACAGTCCGCCATGGAACGACATACCGCCCTGCCAGACTTGGGGAATGTCGATCGGGTTTTGTAGGAAATAACTTCCGGCAAATATAGCGCCAAAACCTGATTGCCAGTTCAAGCCGACACTGAGCAATATGTCGTAGAACAGCACATAACCTATCCTGCCACCCAGAATGACGCCTAGAACGGCCCAAAAGATAAAATCGATCAATTGTGTGGGGGTAAAAGGTGGTTGCGCTTTGCCCCAAAGTTGGGTTTGCAAAACCAAATGGCGGCCATATCCCCACGCAAATAATATGCCAGCCAAGTAAGCAAGCGCATACCAGCGGATCATGATGGGGCCGAACGAAAGGGCGACGGGATCAATATTTGGAAAGGGCAAAGTTCTTACTCACTTTGAAAAGGTTAATTTATCGCACCATGCATTTCGCCTTAGCACTGGTCAAGCTGACAATTGATGCTTACATATCTGATTTGAAACCGATCATTCCACCCGACCATTAAAGGGATAAAGCTATGCGTGATGGAAACAAAATCTTTGACGATCTTGGCAAATTTATGAACGATGCGGCAGGTGTTGCAGATGGTGCACGTCGTGAAGTTGAAACCGCACTAAAAGCGCAGATGGAGCGCCTTATTAACGATATGGATCTCACCAAGCGTGAGGAGTTCGATGCATTGCGCGAGTTGGTGCAAATCCAGAGCGAAGAGATTGCCGACCTTCGCAAAGAGCTTGATGGTCTGCGCTCAAAGAAAAAAACCAGCTAAACCGTCCCATTTCAACACATAAAAGGCATGTGCATAACGCTTGATATTAACAAGCTGTTAACCATCTTGGCCTGATCATCCACAAGAGATTTGGTGGGAATCAATCTTTTGTAATTCCCACTACGGATGGTCGGGTTAATGTTCGTTAACGCAGAATAGATTCGCAACGAACGCTGAACATCCTGATTAGGGTCGAGGGTTTCGGCTTTTCAAATCTTGAAATTGCGTCTCACATACGGGGCTTGCTGGTTTTGTCTAACGAGCATCCCCCCGTTTCTGCCAAAACACGAGCTTTGAAAAGGCGAAGAATATGTCGCTGATCGAGATGGAAGTTGAACGGGCAATGCACCCGGTGGATATCATTGAGCACATTGCGGGCATTAATGATTGGTCGTTTGAGCGGGCTGATGCGGATGAGATTTCAATCTCTATTCGCGGAGGCTGGAGCGATTATCACGTCTCATTCTCATGGATGGAAAATCTGGAATCGCTGCACATTGCGTGCGCGTTCGACCTCAAAATACCTGAAGCCCGGCGTATCGAGGTCAAACAACTGATCTCTAAAGTGAATGAACAACTTTGGATTGGTCATTTTGATATTTGGAATAAGGAAAACATGGTGCTTTTCCGCAATTCTCATCTATTATGTGGGGGCGCAGAAGTTACGCCACAACAATGCGAAGCGCTGCTGCACTCGGCCGTTGAAAGCTGTGACCAGTATTATCAAGCGTTCCAATTTGTCGTTTGGGCAGGTAAACCTGCGGACGAAGCATTATCACATGTTATGTTTGAAACTGTCGGTTCAGCTTAGGAAGTTTATCAATGCCTTTATATGATGTCGGGCCTGTCGTACTTGTTGGCGCTGGACAAATGGGCATGGCAATGGCCGTGGGGTGGCTTGAAGCTGGCCTGTCGCCGGACCAATTGATCTTGGTAGATCCAAGCCCTTCGCCAGCGGTGCGCCACAAGGCCTCTGAGATTTCAATTACAACTTTGGCCAGACCTCCCGTTAAACCAGCACAGGTCTTGGTGTTGGCGGTTAAACCACAAGTCGCACCGGATGTGTTGCTTGCTGCCAGATCGTGCGTAGATGAAAACACTTTGGTGATTTCGGTGATGGCGGGCATTTCGATTGCGCAAATGAGCAAAGCGCTTGGTACAGACCGCGTTGTGCGCACCATCCCAAATACGCCAGCCAAAATCGGACTTGGCGCGATCGGTGCGTTTGCAGGCACCGGTGTTGAGTATGACGATCAGGTTGTGGTCGATAATGTGCTCGACGCTTCTGGTCGCACGTTCTGGGTTGAAAAAGAAGATGACATAAATGCTGTGACGGGCGTTTCGGGGTCCGGCCCAGCTTACATTTTTAATATGGTTGAAGCCTTGGCTGCCGCAGGTGAGGCGCAAGGCTTGGCCCCGCAATTGGCTATGGAATTGGCGCGAAAAACCGTGGTCGGTTCCGCTATGCTTTTGGAAGCTGAACCAAATACAGCGCCAGCTACATTGCGCGAAAATGTGACCTCACCAAACGGAACCACTTATGCTGCGATGCAAATACTGATGGGCGAAGAGGGTTTGACCGATTTGATGGTGCGGGCCGTCACCGCCGCGCGCAAACGGAGTGAGGAATTGGGGCGTGACGGATCACATTAGTTTTGATGACTACTTAAAAGTCGACATCCGAACCGGCACCATTGTTGAGGTGCGACCTTTCCCCGAAGCGCGCAAACCGGCGCATATTCTGATTATCGATTTTGGGGATGAGATTGGGATCAAGAAGTCTTCTGCTCAAATTACTGTGCACTATGAAGCCGATGCCCTTGTTGGCCGCCAGGTGATGGGGGTGGTCAATTTTCCACCACGCCAAATCGGTCCGCTGCGCTCTGAGGTCCTCACGCTTGGGTTTGAAGATCACAATGGTGACATCGTTTTGGCCGCTATTGACCAGCCTGTCCCTAACGGCAAGCGATTGATTTAGTTGGTGTTCTTTGCTGAAGTGTAAACCCTGATTTATTGATTGGCTGATTTACTGATTGGCTTTTGCGATTGCTTTCGGTGTGAGAAAGCCCTTCCCCCCCACCCTTAATCCCTCCCCACCAGGGGGAGGGAGACATTCCTTTTGTGCCGCTGGGTGATCGTGCCTTTGTTTTGGTCCAGGATTAAGTTCGTGAACAATCAGAGATTGTTCTGAAACTTCACCCTTCACCCTTCACCCTTAC
>NZ_JBLIAI010000091.1:0-7500 GCF_047634455.1 Maritalea sp. | reverse complement strand
ATGCCGCGGATCAACGAAGCGGTGAACGAAGAGTGGATTTCAGACAAGTCTCGGTTCATCTGGGATGGATTGAAATCACAACGCTTAGACAAGCCTTATGTCAAAAAGGGTCGCAAGCTTCAAGCTGCGAGCTGGAATGATGCATTTGCGGCGATTACGCGTGCGGTGAAAAAGACCTCTGCGGAAAAGATTGCGGCGATTGCGGGTGATTTGGCGGGCGTTGAAGAAATGTTTGCGCTTAAAGGCATTATGGCTCAATTGGGCGCAAAAAGCCTTGATTGTCGCCCATCCGGTTCGGTGCTTGATCCTGCAAATGGTCGCGCGAGCTACATCTTTAATGCGGGCATTGCTGGTATTGAAGACGCAGACGCGATTTTGATTGTCGGGTCGAACCCACGCAAAGAAGCTGCGATTTTGAATGCCCGTATTCGCAAAGCGTGGCGCGCAACAGGTATGCCGATTGGTGTAATCGGCGAGCAAGCCGACCTGAAGTTTGATTATGAATATTTGGGTGCAGGCTCTGAAAGCCTTGCAGCGGTTGCTGCGGGCGATGTGAAATTTGCTAAAACGCTGGCAAAAGCAAAACGTCCGATGATTATTGTCGGTGAGGGCGCTTTGACTGGCCCTGCTGCCAAGGACGTGCTTGGCCTTGTGGCAACACTAGCCAAAGATAGCGGCGCGTTGAGTGCTGACTGGAATGGTTTCGCGGTCTTGCATAATGCAGCGGCCCGTGTGGGCGGGCTGGATGTTGGTTTTGTGCCTGAAAAGGGCGGTCTTGACCGCGCTGGCATGGACAGTGCTGCTGCCAAAGGCGAACTCGACATCGTGTTCTTGCTTGGTGCTGACAATATCGACGCGGAAACTTACAAAGACGCATTCGTTGTTTATATCGGTTCCCATGGCGATTTGGGTGCGCATGCAGCCGACGTGATTTTGCCAGGCGTGACCTATACCGAGAAAAACGCGACTTACGTCAATACAGCTGGTTTGGTGCAACGCGCCAGCCGCGCGGTGTTTGGCCCGGGCGACGCGAAAGAAGATTGGGCGATCCTTCGGGCATTGTCCGCTCATCTTGGTGAAGCGTTGCCCTATGACAACTTGCATCAGTTGCGCAAAGCGCTTTATGCGGTTCATCCGCATTTTGCTGACATTGAAGCACCTGTTCAAGAAGATGCAAAAGCGATTGAAAAACTGGCCAAAGTGTCTGCCACGATCAAATCGGTAGCACTTGGTTCGCCAATCAATGATTTTTACCTCACCAACCCAATTGCGCGGGCATCTGCTGTCATGGCGGAATGTTCGCAGCTTGCGGCTGGTGGCATGAACGAAGCGGCGGAGTAGAATTATGTGGGATTGGATACTCCTAGCATTGGATTATTTGCTCGGTGTGCCGGTGTTCGGCTGGGGCACAATGGTTGGTTTTGTTTATAAAGCCTTGCTGTTGCTCGTTGTATTGTTGATTTTTGTGGCTTACTTTTTGCTCGCTGACCGGAAAATTTGGGCAGCGGTGCAAATTAGACGCGGACCCAACGTGGTTGGCGCGTTCGGGTTGTTGCAAAGCTTTGCAGATTTGCTCAAATTTGTGTTCAAAGAGCCTGTCATTCCGGCTGGCGCGGACAAAGTGTTGTTTTTGTTGGCGCCCCTGATTACCGTTTTGGTGGCTTTGGCGGCTTGGGTGGTTATTCCGCTAGATGAAGGTTGGGCATTGGCCGATCTAAATGTGGGCATTCTTTACGTGCTGGCGGTTTCATCACTCGGTGTTTATGGCGTGATCATTGGCGGTTGGGCTTCAAACTCGAAATATCCGTTTTTGGGCGCGCTACGTTCAGCTGCGCAAATGGTGTCCTACGAGGTCTCAATTGGCTTCGTCATCATTACTGTTTTGTTGTTGGTTGGTTCGCTGAACCTCACTGACATTGTGATTGCACAACGCGACATGGGGTTGGCGCACGTACTTGGTGTGCCGTGGATGTCGTTCCTAAATTGGTTCTGGATCCCGTTGTTCCCAATGTTTGTGATTTTCTTCATCTCAGCATTGGCCGAAACAAACCGCCCACCATTTGATTTGCCAGAGGCTGAATCTGAATTGGTTGCGGGCTTCATGGTTGAATATGGTTCAACCCCTTACATGATGTTCATGTTGGGTGAATATGTGGCCATCGTTTTGATGTGCGCAATGACCGTCATCTTGTTTATGGGCGGCTGGTTGCCACCGCTGGATGTTGCGCCGTTCAACTGGGTGCCGGGTATTGTTTGGTTTATCATCAAGACATGCATGGTGTTCTTTATGTTTGCGATGGTGAAAGCCATTGTGCCGCGCTATCGCCATGACCAGTTGATGCGCCTTGGTTGGAAAGTCTTCCTGCCGATTTCTATCGTAATGATTTTTGCCGTTGCCTTTGTCCTCCAGCTTACGGGCTGGGGCTGGCATGGCGGCGTGGCATAAGGGGAAACGAACAGATGCGAGCCATACAGTTTCTCAATTCGCTTTTGCTTAGAGAGTTCGTTTCGACGTTCTTTTTGGCGATGCGCTATTTCTTTAAACCAAAGCCAACGATCAATTATCCGTTTGAAAAAGGTTTTGTGAGCGCTCGTTTTCGCGGCGAGCACGCGCTGCGGCGTTATCCCAATGGGGAAGAGCGTTGCATTGCATGTAAGTTGTGCGAGGCGATTTGTCCGGCTCAAGCGATTACCATTGAAGCTGGTCCGCGCCAAAATGATGGTACGCGCCGTACGGTGCGTTACGACCTGGATATGGTGAAGTGTATTTATTGCGGGTTCTGCCAAGAGGCGTGTCCCGTAGATGCGATTGTTGAAGGGCCAAACTTTGAGTTCGCAACGGAAAGCCGCGAAGAGCTTTATTTCGATAAAGACAAGCTGCTCGCAAATGGTGACCGTTGGGAACGCGAAATCGCGGCTAATCTTGATGCCGATGCGGCATATAGGTAGGAAAATCAAATGACACTAGAGATTGCCTTTTTCTATCTGTTCTCTGCCACCGCCATAATGGCGGCGGTGATGGTGATATCGTCTCGTAACCCAGTTCACTCGGTGATGTTCTTGATCCTTGCGTTCGTCAATGGGGCAGGGATTTTCATGCTGGCTGGCGCTGAGTTCCTCGCGCTGCTGCTGATCGTTGTTTATGTGGGCGCTGTGATGGTGCTGTTCTTGTTCGTGGTGATGATGCTGGATGTCGATTTTGCGCAGTTGCGGCAGGGCATTCTGCAATATGCGCCGATTGGTGCGATGGTGGGCGGTATTTTGCTCGTCGAATTGTTGATGGTGGCGGGGTCATTTTTGGTCACGCCCGAAGTTGCCGGTTCCAGTGTTTTGCCGCTTGTTGAAGGCGTGTCGAACACCGAGGCGCTCGGCTTGGTGCTGTATACAAGATATGTCTATCTGTTCGAAGCGGCTGGCTTGATTTTGCTGGTGGCAATGATCGGCGCGATTGTTTTGACATTGCGACACAAACCAAATGTAAAACGCCAAGACATTGCGGCCCAAGTTGGCCGCAAACGTGAAGATGCAGTGGAAGTTGTATCTGTTGAAAGTGGCAAAGGGATTTAATCGGGGAACAAAATGATACCAGTAATTCCACTAGGTCATTTTTTGACCGTCGCAGCCATATTGTTCACACTTGGAGTGTTTGGCATTTTCCTCAACCGGAAAAACGTCATCATTATTTTGATGTCTGTTGAACTGATCCTTTTGGCCGTCAACATCAATTTCGTCGCGTTTAGTGCGCACCTGAATGATCTTGCGGGGCAAGTGTTTGCCCTGCTGATCTTGACGGTGGCTGCAGCTGAAGCGGCGATTGGTTTGGCTATTCTTGTGGTGTTCTTCCGCAATAAAGGTTCCATCGCGGTTGACGATGTGAACGTGATGAAGGGTTAAGGGCATGAACCAAACTCTCCTTCAACTTATCGTTTTCTTGCCGCTGCTTGGCGCATTAATTGCAGGCCTTTTGGGACGCTCAATTGGGCATCGCTCTTCAGAAATGGTGACATCAGGCCTTTTGGTTTTGGCTGCGCTTTTCTCTTGGATTGTCTTTTTGCAGTGGACAATGGCTGGTGGTGACGCTGGTCATGGTGTTGAGGCCGTCAGTAGTGAGGGTGCATTTGTTGCAGCCGAATCTGTCAAAGTTGAGCTGTTCCGTTGGATTTCAACAGCGGGCCTTGATATTAATTGGATGATCCGTGCCGACACGCTAACTGCTATTATGTTGGTGGTGGTCACCACAGTTTCAAGCCTCGTGCACATTTATTCCATCGGCTATATGAGTGAGGATCCACACCGTTCGCGGTTCTTTGCTTACCTTTCGCTGTTCACATTTGCGATGTTGATGTTGGTCACGGCCAACAACTTTTTGCAGATGTTTTTCGGCTGGGAAGGGGTGGGTCTTGCCTCATACTTGTTGATCGGTTTTTGGTACAAGAAACCGAGTGCAAACGCAGCGGCCATGAAGGCGTTTATCGTCAACCGTGTTGGTGACTTCGGCTTTGCATTGGGGATATTTGGCGCGTTCATGATGTTGGGCACGCTCGATTTCGACACAGCCTTTAGCCGTGTGGCTGGCATGGAAGGCAAAACCATTTCGTTCCTTTGGTCGAATTGGGATGCGATGACGATTATCACGTTGTTGTTGTTCCTTGGCGCGATGGGTAAATCAGCGCAATTCTTGTTGCACACTTGGTTACCAGACGCGATGGAAGGCCCAACACCTGTGTCTGCTCTGATCCACGCAGCGACCATGGTGACAGCTGGCGTGTTCATGGTGGCCCGTTTGTCGCCAATGTTTGAAGCATCAGAATTCACAATGAACGTTGTTGTTTATGTGGGCGCAATTACGGCGTTCTTCGCTGCAAGCGTTGGTTTGGTACAAAACGATATTAAGCGGGTAATCGCTTATTCGACCTGTTCGCAACTTGGTTACATGTTTGTGGCGTTGGGCTTGGGTGCTTATTCTGCGGGTATCTTCCACCTGTTCACCCACGCGTTCTTTAAAGCGTTGTTGTTCTTAGGCGCGGGCGCGGTTATCCACGCCATGCATCACGAACAAGACATGCGCAAAATGGGCGGACTAAAAGACAAAATTCCGGTGACCTATTGGATGATGATGATCGGCACACTTGCGCTAACGGGTGTTGGTTTGCCATTGAGCATGCTTTCAGACGTGTTGCCAAATATCGGTTTTGCGGGCTTTTTCTCAAAAGACAGCATCATTGAAGCGGCATTTGGTGCGCAAACAGCGGCCGGCGACTTTGCCTTCTGGGCTTTGGTAGTGGCAGCGTTGTTCACCAGCTTTTATTCATGGCGCCTGATGCATCTTACATTCCACGGCGAAACCCGTGCGAACAAAGAGACATTTGACCATGCGCATGAAAGCCCAATGGTTATGCTGGTACCGTTGTTTGTGCTTGCTGCTGGTGCGGTATTCTCCGGTTACATTTGGTACGATAGCTTTTTTGGACATGTGGCAAGTGTCGAACAATTCTTCAAAGGCGCGATTGTAATTGATGAACACTTGATCGACGCGGCGCACGAAGTTCCAGTTTGGGTGAAGCTTTCAGCAACATTTGCGATGATCGCTGGTTTCTTGTTGGCTTGGTACTTCTACATCGTGAAGCCAGAGCTACCAAAAACTTTGGCAAAAGAGCATTCCGGTCTTTATGCGTTCTTGCTGAATAAATGGTACTTTGACGAGTTGTATGACTTCTTATTTGTCCGTCCTGCGATTTGGATCGGGACGGCGCTTTGGCGTGGTTTCGATGATTGGTTTATTGACGGCATCATTGTTGGCGGCATTGCTCGACGGGTACGAAACATCACCACGCAAGTCGTGCGGTTGCAGACTGGTTATCTTTATCACTACGCGTTGGCGATGCTCGTGGGCGTTGCGGCGCTTATAACCTGGGCGATAGCCGCAGGGGGCCTCTTAGGATGAATATCATAAACAACAACATCCTCACGATCCTTACGTTCCTGCCGTTGGTTGGCGTATTTTTTGTGCTGATTGTGCCGGGTAATGACGCCTTGGCGAAAAACAACATGCGCTATATTGCGTTGGCAACTACCACGGTGACTTTTGTATTTTCATTGGTCATGTGGTGGATGTTTGATGCGACGAGTGCAGATTTCCAATTTGTCCAAAATCACAAGTGGATTGGTGACGTCATCGGCTACCGGATGGGCGTTGACGGGATTTCAATTCTGTTCATTGTGTTGACTGCTTTGCTAATGCCATTGTGTGTATTGGCGAGTTGGGAAAGCATCGACAAACGGGTCAAAGAATATTTGGTTGCGTTTTTGCTGCTCGAGTTTTTGATGATCGGTGTGTTTGCCACACTTGATTTGGGGCTGTTCTACATCTTCTTTGAAGGCGGCTTGATTCCAATGTTTTTGATCATTGGGATCTGGGGCGGCAAAAAGCGTGTGCAGGCGAGTTACAAATTCTTCTTCTATACGTTTTCTGGTTCGGTGCTGATGCTGTTGGCTATTATGGCTATGTATTGGCAGGCAGGTACGTTGGACATTGTGCAACTGCTCAAGTTCAAGTTTTCGCCTGAGGCTCAGTTCTGGTTATGGATAGCTTTCTTTGCGTCCTTTGCGGTGAAACTGCCAATGTGGCCATTCCACCGTTGGCTGCCTGAAGCACACGTGGAAGCACCCACAGCCGGTTCGGTTATTTTGGCCGCGATATTGCTGAAAATGGGAGGCTATGGGTTCTTGCGGTTCTCACTGCCCATGTTCCCAGACGCGTCGGCATATTTTGCAGACTTTGTGTACTTCCTTTCCATTGTCGCCATCATCGCAACATCGCTCATCGCTTTGGTGCAAGACGATATGAAAAAGCTGATTGCTTACTCGTCTGTGGCGCATATGGGGTACGTGACGATGGGCATTTTTGCGGCGAACCAATTGGGTGTCCAGGGTGCGATCTTCCAAATGATCTCGCACGGTATTGTTTCGGCTGCGCTGTTCTTGAGTGTGGGCGTCATCTACGATCGAATTCACACACGAGAAATATCCGCCTATGGTGGGCTTGTGGAACGGATGCCGAAATATGCGTTTGCATTTATGGTGTTCACGTTGGCAAACGTCGGTTTGCCGGGCACAAGCGGATTTATCGGGGAATTTTTGGTCCTTATTGGTATTTTCCAAGTCAATACCTGGGTGGCCTTTGGTGCAACGTTCGGGGTGATCTTCTCCGCATGTTATGCGCTTTGGCTATATCGCCGGGTGATCTTTGGAGCGCTTAAAAAAGACACGCTGAAATCGATCTTAGATATGAGCCCACGAGAGATGGTGATCATTGTCCCGTTGATCGTTTTGACCATCTTCTTTGGTTTTTATCCAGCACCTATTCTGGATGCGACTGCCGCGTCGGTGGAAGCATTGGTTTCAAATTATCAAGCAGGCCTCACGCAGGTCGGTGCGCTCGTCGATATTGCGCACTAGGAGGAACAAATGGTATCTGATCTAACAAGTTTTGTTGCTCTT
>NZ_JBLIAI010000090.1:0-7599 GCF_047634455.1 Maritalea sp. | reverse complement strand
ATCCGGCGTTCAACTTGCAAAACGCCAATCTCACCTTCCATCAACTCAAGCACGCGGTGCAATCGACCGGTGACTGAATTAATCGCCAAGATTTCTTGCTTTTCTTGGTTTTTGACCGCCAGATGCGACGCAATCGTGTCGGCCAACTTTGAGTGGTCGTCGATTTGTGAAACAGCGCCGACGACTTCTGGTGAAATCTTCTTGTTTAGTTTGACGTAATTTTCGAACTCTGTAACCGCTGAACGCGCAAGCGCTTCGGCCTCAATTTCGTCGTACGCTTCAACTTCAAACGAAAAAGCTTCGGCCTCAAAATATTCGTCAGCACGAACAAAGTTTGCAATTTTTGCGCGCGAGATCCCCTCGATCAGTACCTTAACGGTCCCATCAGGCAATTTCAGCAACTGCAGAACAGAGGCAATCGTTCCAACGTCAAAAACATCTTCAGTGGTTGGGTCATCCTCTTGAGCGCTTTTTTGCGTGACGACGAGGATGTTTTTATCCTCACGCATCACTTCTTCAAGTGCTTTGACGGACTTCTCCCGGCCAACAAAAAGTGGCACGATCATGCCGGGAAACGCGACAATGTCACGTAACGGCAGAACAGGATAAACACGGCCTTCGCCGGGTTCGATTGAAGTGTCAGTTTTATCCTTGTCGGACATAGATGATCCTTTCATCAACCGGCTATGAAGTCCCAAAAGTGGCAACGACACAACCGTTACTCAGTGCACCACAGGTACACCACGGTCATCAACCCAACGGGGTCAACGCTAGACTCAATTGAAACTACTAGATAGGAAGTTTTGCCAGCCCAACAAGTACGCGTCGGGACATTTTACAAACTTTATTTACGCGCCAGCGTCCGCTTCTTCTTTGCGGTCGGCGTAGATGTAAAGCGGGCGAGCTTCCTTGTCATTTACCACATCGGCACTGATAACAACTTCTTCAACGCCTTCAAGCGATGGCAAATCATACATAGTGTCGAGCAAAATCGCTTCCATGATCGAACGCAGACCACGAGCACCTGTTTTTCTGAGAATCGCATGCTTTGCAATCTCGTTCAGTGCGTCCTCTTGGAAGGTCAATTCGACTTCTTCCATAGCGAACAAGCGTTGATATTGCCGCACGAGTGCATTTTTGGGCTTTGTCAGGATTTGCACCAACGCATCCTCATCCAAATTCTCAAGCGTTGCGATAACCGGCAAACGGCCAATAAATTCTGGGATCAACCCGTATTTCGTTAGATCTTCGGGCTCAACCTCGGCAAAAATTTCTCCAAGCTGGCGGTCCGTTGGGTCTTTAACATCAGCCGCAAAGCCAATTGAAGTCCCCTCACCGCGCGCATTGATAATCTTTTCAAGCCCAGAGAAAGCACCACCAACGATAAACAAAATGTTTGTTGTATCGACTTGTAAGAACTCTTGCTGCGGATGCTTGCGGCCACCTTGTGGTGGCACACTTGCAACTGTGCCTTCCATGATTTTGAGCAATGCTTGCTGCACGCCCTCACCGGAAACGTCACGTGTAATTGACGGGTTGTCAGATTTACGAGAAATCTTGTCGACCTCATCAATATATACGATGCCGCGCTGCGCTTTTTCAACATTATAGTCTGAAGACTGCAACAGTTTGAGGATGATGTTTTCAACATCCTCACCCACATAACCAGCTTCTGTAAGCGTTGTCGCATCAGCCATTGTGAACGGCACATCAATAATGCGCGCCAATGTTTGTGCCAAATATGTCTTGCCGCACCCCGTTGGGCCGATCAGTAGAATATTTGATTTCGCCAATTCAATGTCTTGGCTTTTTGACGAGTGGTTTAACCGTTTATAGTGGTTGTGAACCGCCACAGACAGCACCCGCTTCGCCCGATATTGGCCAATCACATAATCATCCAACACCGCGCAAATCTCTGCAGGTGTCATCAGACCATCGGTGGCTTTCACCGTTGAGGATTTGCTTTCCTCGCGGATGATATCCATGCAAAGCTCGACACATTCATCACAGATAAAAACAGTCGGGCCAGCGATGAGCTTCCTAACTTCATGTTGCGACTTGCCGCAAAATGAGCAGTAAAGCGTATTTTTTGAACTGTCGCCGTTGCCGGTGTCTTTTGTCATTCAAAGCACTCCTGAATGTGCATCTTTCACTCAGTTTATGCGCAAATGCTATCATCTGCACATAAACAAACAGTAAGCTATATGTGATCGCTCAAATTCGATCTTCGCCTACAATTCACGCACAAAAGCTTAATAGCTAAGCTCTGGCACATGATATTAGTCTTCTTGATTAACAAATCCTACGAAGCCTCGGCTTCTCCGCTGCTGCGTTTTTCATAGACTTTGTCGATCAATCCAAATTCCTTAGCAGCGTCGGCCGTCATGAAATTGTCTCGATCAAGCGCCGTTTCGATCGTTTCATAATCTTGACCAGTGTGCTTCACATATATCTCGTTCAAGCGCTTCTTCAAATTTGCAGTATGTTCCGCGTGAATGAGAATGTCTGTCGCCTGGCCACGATAGCCGCCAGATGGTTGATGCACCATAACCGAAGCATTTGGCAAAGCGCCGCGCATATCCTTTGCCCCTGCAGCAAGAAGCAGCGAGCCCATAGATGCAGCTTGGCCAACGCACAATGTTGCAATCTCAGGCTTGATAAATTGCATCGTATCGTAAATCGACAAGCCCGACGTCACCACACCACCGGGTGAGTTGATGTACATCGCGATTTCCTTTTTCGGATTTTCCGATTCAAGGAACAACAGTTGCGCAACGATCAACGATGCCATGTAGTCATCCACACCGCCCGTCACAAAGATGATGCGCTCGCGCAGCAAGCGCGAGAAAATGTCGAACGAGCGCTCGCCACGGTTGGATTGCTCAACAACCATCGGCACCAGCGTGCTCATATATGTATCAATCGGATCTTTCATAAGTCTCATCCTTGGTGAATCGAATCGGCCTTATTCCCGATCAAATATGATGCGTCTTAACTTGCGGTAAAACCGCTAGATAGGTTTAGCCCTCTATCCGTTCAAGATAGAGTTAATTTTTTATGTGCTGCCGCCAAAGCACTAGGTACAAATTGGGGCAAATCCGCGGCAATCATTCCTTCGCCGCCAAACTGCATCGCAGCCAGCCCATGCACATAAACCCCTGCGCACGCCGCGTCAAATGCTTCCATGCCCTGCGCCTGCAATCCACCAATAATTCCGGCTAAAACATCCCCAGAACCAGCTGTGGCCAACCAAGGCGGCGCAATTGCATTGATAACCGCGCGGCCATCGGGCGATGCGATGACGGTATCGGCGCCTTTTAGCACCATCACCGCTCCCGAACGTGCAGCGGCCTTTCTAGCAGCATCTAATTTGTCAGCCATGGGATCATATCCTACAAACAACCGAGCAAATTCACCCGCATGTGGTGTCATAACAACGTCACTCTTGGCATTTTTTATGGCGGAAAATAACGCGGCGGGATCACTTTGAAAGATAGATAGGGCGTCCGCATCCAACAACAAGGCCCGATTGGCCGCAATGGCGGTCAACACATTGTGATGAGTGGTGGCCACAAGGCCGTTCCCCGGACCAATCACAATGGCGTTGTAACGCACATCCTCAAGCAATCGCTCCAAACTGTCAGCGCGCAACATTATAGTCGTCAAATGCGGCCCATGTTCGTTAAGCGTTTCCGGCGCGCCATTGATACTCACCAAACCAGCGCCAACCCGCAGGGCCGCTAAAGCGGACAATCTCGCCGCACCGGTCGCTCCTTTTGGGCCAGAAACCACAACACAATGCCCCTTGGCATATTTATGACCAGCAACAGGCATGACGGGTAACGTCCAAAGTGATGGGTGATTTTCAAAAGTCTTGGGCACGATCTGATCCAGAACATCACCAACAATGCCAATTTGGCGAAGCGCGACATCACCGCACAATTCTCGTCCAGGAAACAAAAGATGGCCCGGTTTCTTGCGGAAAAACGTCACCGTCGCATCTGCCTTGATCGCTTCGCCAAGCACCTGCCCCGTGCCCCCATGCACCCCAGAAGGCATATCGACAGCAACAACGGGAGTATCACCCTTGTTCGCCAACCGAACCAATTCCAAATATTGCCCGCTGATTGGCCGATCTAGCCCTGCACCAAACAGAGCATCCACCAAAAGCGACGCGTCTTCAATTAGTTCAGGCGAAAAAAGCTCCGGTTCACCCCAACGTTCAAGATAGAACTTTGCAGCCTCCGAATATTTCTGCACGTTACCAAATTGGACCAGCCGCACCGGCCATCCCCGATCCCGCAAATAACAACCAATGACAAACCCATCGCCGCCATTATTGCCCGGACCACACAAAATCGAGATCGGCATACGCCGATAATGCGCAACAATATATCGCCCCACTGCACGCCCGGCATTACCCATCAAGTCAATTTCACGCGTACCCGAACCAATGCTCAGCGCGTCCGCACGGTTCATTTCTTGCGGCGTCAGCAAACAATGCTCAGAATCAAAATAGCTCATATCGTGGATCATGCGCCTTCTCACCCATTTGCAAAGCCCCCAACCTTCACACAGGCCCCAAAGCCGTGCCATGATCTAGCGCAGAACAAAGGGGAGAACAAATGCCAGATAATGATCCGACCTTACCCATGCGCGAAAAAGCCTGCACCTACCCCGATGTGGATGAAGGGACGGCCTGCACGCAAAGCTCATTCAAGGTCAAAGGTAAGTCATTCTTTTTCGCTGGTCCGCAAGGCGGACGATATAAGGCGATGTTTAAACTGGATGCATCACGCGTCGAAGCATCCGAGTTGGCGCAGCAAAGCCCCGACAACTACCAAATCGGCTCAAATGTCTGGGTCACCACACGTTTTTCTGCGGAAGACCCTATGCCGGAGGATATTTGGACGCGATGGCTGGATGAGAGTTATGCGCTGAGTTTGGGGAAGAAGAAGGGATAACAGCATAAAATCAAAACTGAAACCGACTTCTATCGAAATGCGAAAAGGATCTCATTTTCGACCTTGCAAAGGCAACGCGCAGTCAATGTTTCACGATAACGAAACCAAGCTCTTCCGCTTTCTCGACGAACTTGTCAATATTTCCAACCCCCCATTGGTTAGAGACAGCAATTTTCGTATCACTCAACTCGATGATTTCATCTGGCTTCAAAAAATGGCGTTTTTGGTTAGTATCAGCGAATATTTTGCTGGCGTCGTCCAGTGTTGAGAATACACCTGCCGAACCTTGGCAGTGTTGTGGGAATGCATTTTCCAAAGCTGTGTAGGTGATGTCAACATTTTTTGCCGCATACTTCTTTACAACCTCTAAGACCAATCTGCCTTTTCCAAACTGCCGATCATCGAAAAGATACTTGCTCGTGTCCCTGTTAGAACTAGTGTCCTTAAAATAACTCTCTGTAACGACATAAACATTTCCCTTTTCGCTCCGAAAACGTTGAAGGGTGAGCGCTGCAATTGGAATGTCACCATGTTTTGTGGTGTAACCAGCTGCAATTCTACTAGCCAATTCCTCATCAATGGCGTTGCCAACCAACACACCAATCCATTTAGGGGACGTCGCCAATTCGGTCGGAATAATGTCACGATGGTCAATTAGAATTCGTTCCTTGTGTTCAAGGTAGTCTTCGAGCTGCTGCAAGTGAACCTCTCTCAATTGCCCCAACTTAAGCTCTACAACACCGATGTATTCCTGAGCATAGGCGACCAGCAGGTCAATACGGCCATCTGTGTCCTTACTTTTTCGCCCCTCTCTCAATGTGAGTTCTTCTGCGATGACGTTGACATCAACGAAGGGTTCATCAAGTGCCAAAATGCCTTCATTTTCAGTAAGGTACGCTTCCATCGACAATTCGCGTCTGAAATCAAATTTGTCCAGTTTCTCGTCGTTGGCGGTAAAATGTCTCAATATTTTCATCAAACGTTCCTCGATTGTCTAAAACAAATACTTAAAACCATTCGAGTATGGAGGCTCCGATATGTGTGTCCAGTAGATTGATCAACTCAATTTTGTTGATCCCCAAATCTCGATAATTGTATATATAATGCCTAGAACGGCCCAAAAAACAACCCAAACAAAAAGGCCACCAAAGCGAATGGCCTCCTTAAAATGTAGAAGACTCAACTTAAACTGAACCTGCCCTCTTTCCACCGGTGTGGATTGAAGGCAGTGCATCTCTTGCGAGAATGTGGTTTTCCGTTTTGATGGTGGGGCAAACCAACCACAAAACGAACGAGAACCAACAAGATTATCAAACACAAAACCGAACTACTTAACCTTGACCCCGGATCAGCCTGCGTGGCGCGAACGCCACTTGGTTGTCCGGGGAGGCCAAAAAGGGGGTGGCGGTTTGTTCTCATTCGCCCTGTACTTGCAATCCCACAATGGCCCCTCGTATCGAGCACCAGGGTGACGAGGGCAAAGTATCTCTTGATTGCAGTTTAGGCCCGCACTTGATGCGGAACAGGTTTCCCTCCCCCTTTGTGGGGAGGGATTAAGGGTGGGGGGAAATGCATCATACCAATGAGGCCCCGCATCAAGTGCGGGGCGGTGCAAAAACGTGTTTTACAAACCAAAACCACCCCTGCACCGCCCCGGGCCTGCACTGGGATCACGCTTGCAGCCGATACAAAAACAAAGTGCGTCCATCAGGGGCATTCCCGGCCTTGAGCCGGGAACAGTTTTGTAATCAGCCACCTTGTGCCCGCCCCCTCCAAACCGACATCCACCCGCACAAAAAAGGCCGCCCAAAAGGACGGCCTCTCAAAATACTAGCAATTGAAAAACTTAGCCGTGGTCGTGAGGCTCGAGGTCTTCTTCTTCGCTCTCTTCAACCAGCTTCACCAATTCTTCTTTGGTCACTGTTTTGTCTTCAACATCAGCCAATTCTACAACAAAGTTCACCACTTTATCTTCAAAGATCGGTGCACGAAGCCCGGCAAGCGCTTGTTGATTGTTGCGGAAATAGTCATATACCTGTTGCTCTTGGCCCGGGTATTTTTGAACTTCCGCGATCAACGCTTTTTGATGCTCGTCTTCTGAAACCTGAACATCGTTCGCATTGCCGATTTCAGCAATGACCAAACCAAGACGAACACGACGTTCAGCAATCGCGTTATATTCTTCACGTGCTTTTTCTTCTGTCGTGCCTTCATCTTCAAAGCTGCGACCATGGTGCTCGATATCATGCATCACGCGGTCCCAAATGCCTTTGAACTCTTGTTCAACAAGCTGAGAAGGAACGTCAAATTTGTGCAATTCATCAAGCGCATCCAGCACCAAACGCTTTACGCGCGTTGCTGAAAGTGATTTGAACTGACCGCCAATTTGATCCGTAATCATTTCACGCAGCTGGTCGATTGATTCAAGGCCAAGACCTTTAGCGAACTCGTCGTCAACTTCAACGTCTTTAGGAGCTTCAATACCCAAAACTTCAACATCAAATGTTGCGTCTTTTCCGGCCAAGTTCTCTGCGCGGTACTCGTCAGGGAATTTAACTTCCACAACTTTTTCGTCGCCAACTTTAAGGCCAACAAGCTGCTCTTCAAAACCTGGGATAAATTGGTTTGAACCAAT
>NZ_JBLIAI010000089.1:0-7959 GCF_047634455.1 Maritalea sp. | reverse complement strand
GCAAGTTGCTTCATATTGATACTATGATGAAATCAATATTTAAGGATTGAACGTAAACTTCGTCAGGGTGGGCGTCATGGTCAATACTTTGAAGATAATTGCCTTCGACCGCAAATCTTTTACTGCAGCGGAGCAACCAAATCAGCATTCGTATCTGCAAGGGATAAGTGGCCATAGCATTATTGATGGTTATACCGATGCTGCAGATTTGGTCACAAAAATTAAGGCACTTTCTGTTGCCAACGCAAATGCCTGTGTCGACTATTTAGAAATAAATGCGCACGGCAATCCAGTAGTCGTTGATAGTTTGCGGGTTGCCAATGTGGCCGCTTGGGGAGTTGAACTGAAAAAAGTGCCGTGGTGCGACACCGCTCAAATCTACTTGGCGGGGTGCAATACGGGATTGAAAACAGCCGCAGGTTCCGGGTCGATTGCGGAAGCACTGGCTGGGCAAATCACTTTTAACGCGGCAACCTTTGCATATCAAATCCGCGTCTACGGGTCAAAAGGCTATCTGACCGGTGTGCACGCGAGTGGCAGTGAGTATTGCTCGCAGATTCTATCAACCAGGCGATGGCGCTGGAAATGGGCATTGGGGTTCATCCCCTATTACGGATATGATGATGTGGTGACCCATACTGCATATCCAGGTTCAGTCGATGCAACAGGGAATGCCTGTTGGAATAGCTTTAAGAACGGGAATTGGTGATCGCTATGGCAAAAGTAACCGTTACCGACTTTCAAACCAAAACAAGTGTTCAACTTTCGAACAAGGAAGCGGAGCTAGTGGCGAGTGAAATAGCAATTGTTCAACCGGGATTGTTCGCGCGCTTGTTCATGCGTTTTTTCCCGGGGCCGAATGTTTATCCAAAGATTGCGCCAGATTTTGAGATTGTTGTTGAGGATGGTGGACGAACCACTGTTTTTGAATTGTTGACCGAAACCGTGTTGCAACGAAAAGACGATCAATTGGGGTTTAATTTTTTCCTGGGCAGCAAAGTTGTTGCTTGGCATGCCACCCACTCGGGTGTGGCAAGGCTCTAGTGTTGGACGTTAAAGGGCAGAAGCCTTGTCGGCCTCTGCCCGAGATTGTTTTGCAGAAAATCACACTAGAAGGATGACTTGAAACCGGCCTGAGCGGTGACGTTGAACCCGTGTGCCGTTCCGGTGCTCAGTTCTGTATCAAAGAATAGATTGGCACTGTCATTTAAGTTCTGATTTGCAGTAAAGCCGATAAAGGCTGCACCAGAGTTGGACGCGCCACCTGGATCAAATGTCAGGTTTGTTCCAAGTAGGTTAGCAGTTACAGAATTTGCACCCCATTTGAATTGACCGTCAATGCCAACACGCGCAACAATCTGCGTTTGGTTGGTTTTTACCAAATCGGTTTCAACATTAAGGCGCGTATCTAGGGAGTGAATGTCGCGCGCACTAACGGCCAAAATTGAATCTGCACCATTTTCGGTGTAGCCGTTAATATGTTGGAATGTATAGCGGCCGCGTAGACTTGTGCGAACGGCGTTGCCAGCGATTTCTGCCTCTGGCATGTGGAGTGTCACTTCCGGCGCAACAAAATAGCCATTGAAATCGGCGGTAACCGTTTCAATACCTGATGCAACCAAGTTGTTCAGAATTTGCCGACTGCTAGAATGCTGTAAAACACCACCAGCAAGCGCAAGGTCAATGCTGTCGCCAAACTGGCCGTAAAGGCCGATATACTGACCCTTCGTGTCAACAGTTTGGGTGGTGCCCGGTGTGTTGAGTTGCGCGGCCCCGAAACCAACGAAAGCGCCAGCCATCAGCTCTGGGTCCAGCAATGTTTCAACACCAATTACGCCGCCACCAAAAACAGTATTTGCGCTGGTTGCTGAACCTGAAGCATTGTTGGCTTGTAGGCCAGCGAAACCATTGGCCCACACAGCACTTTGGTCTGTTGATTGCCAGTCAGCTCCTTCAGGCCAATTGTCCGCAGGTGCTTGGACATAACCTAATGCGTTTTCTTGCATAGAAACGCTGGCGGCCAAGACCTTGCGGTCGGCGAGCATATTGAATGTACCTGCAAGCAGATTATCGAGTGAATTATCGATATGGGCTAAACTCGTTGTATCAATGACATCTACCACATCGCCCTGCACCAGTGATGGCGCGCCATTGGTGTTGAGGATGTCAGGGGCTTTGTCGAACGTATAGTGGAGCGACAAACCATTCGCGACGTCAACAGTATCAGTTCCCGCCCCCAGCACCAGCCCGCCCTGCAACACAGTGCCGGGTAATAGTCTAAGCACATTATCAGCGACACTGGAAAACTCGATCGCGTTGCCTGACGCCGAAAACACTTGTCCAGCGTTCACAACTTTTGAATCTAGTCCGTCCACCAGAATGCCTGCCGCAAACGGTCCAGTGGTTTTGATTGTGCCCTTATGGGTTACACTTGTTCCCATGCCAAACGCGTTCACGCCGTAGGCGCTATCTCCGTTTGTTGTGATCCTACCATTCACAGCTACCTGCGAATTGTTGCCCGAAACAGTTATGCCTGGGGCAAAATCGCCGGTGGTCGTAATGGTTCCATTGTTGGTTGCGGCGACACCGCCTGAGCCAACTACATGCATACCGAAAGCGGAGGTGCCCATTGTGCTGATTGTGCCACTATTGGTGACGGTGGACCCATCGCCAGTTGCAATTATTGCGCTGGCAGCAGCGTTGGTTGTTTTGATGGTACCGGTTGACGTGTTGGAAATCGCTGCATTTGCACCAGTTGAATGCACGCCAAAACTAGCAGTGCCAATGGTGTCGATCATGCCAGAATTGACAATCTGGATACCAGCACCAGTTTGCGCCAGAATGCCGATGGCGTCATCGCTTTTAGTGTTTATTGTTCCGCTGTTGGTGATCACCGAGCCGTCTCCCACAACAAAGATGCTGTGAGATGAAGACAAAAAGGTGTTTACAATACCGGTGTTGGTCACTTGATTGTTTGCCCCAAACGCTGTAATCCCTGCCGCTGCAAAACCACTCATGGTAACAGTGCCATGGTTTTCAACGATTGCACCTGCACCGTTGGAGAAAATACCGACGGAGGCCGCTGTGGGCACAAAGATCACACCACCCTGTTCAACAACGCCTTTGTCGCCCGCATTCAGCATGGACTTTCCGGTGCCCAACACTTCGCCGTTTGTCACTGTGAAACTTTGCGCTTGGCTTGAGTTCGCTGTTAGCATGACAGCCGCAATGCCTGCAAAAATTGAAACAGCGGCAGGCATGGATTTGGCCGCGCTTGATCTGCGGTATTTTGAGTATGATTTTTGATTGCAATACGGCATTTGAACCCCACAAAACTAAGTTAAACAATCGATAAACAGATTGTTGTTTCTTGACGCCTGCCAAATGAGAGGCGAAATAGAAATTGAAGTGGTCAATTTTCTGGGTATTGTTGCGTACCCGAGGGAAACTGAATGATCACGCTCGAAAAACTTTATGATTGCGCCCAACGTCATCTCGACAACGGACATGATTGGTCGGGCTTTTCAGCAGAATTCAGCAAGATTTTTGATTGCAATTTCGCACTTTATCGTATTTGCGACGGTGATGAAGTTGGCCTGAGCGCGCAAGAATCGGTTTTGGCGACGTCGAACCCAGAATGTATGCGCGATTTCTTTGAGAACCGATTCTATCAGATGCGCCCAATGCAGGAAGGTAATCTAACCCCGCTTGAACCGCATAGACGGACTGACTATTTTTCCGATGCGCAAGTGCGTGAACTTGGGCCTTTCTATGCATTTATGCAGCGACACAATGTGTTTTACTTAATGATTGCACCTGCATTGATGCCCAGTGGTTCGGTGTTGTCGCTAACGGTTTGGCGCGGCGAGGACGCGAGTGATTTTGACGATGTTGAAAAGCAGCGGCTGGCATTGTTCATGCGCTATCTGCTGGCGTTGGTGCGCGATAGTGAGCTGAGCGCGATTGATCATGAAACGCGGTTGATTGAGTTTGGGGCGAATTATGGTCTGACGGATGCAGAGGTAGAAGTGCTTGGCGCATTGTTGTCCGGGCGCTCTTTGCGTGAGATTGCTAAATCAAGTGACCGGAGCTATGGGACAGTGCGGTGGCATGTGCGCAACATCTTGAGTAAATGTCAGGTGAGCAGCCAAAAGAATCTTTTGCATGAATTTTATGCATTGATTGAGCATTAGCCGCTGTTGTTTGTTTAACGATTTGAGTACTGCCGGAACGGGCCTGTCCCGGCAGTTTATTTGCGGCCTATACTTACCCCAGCAGTAAGCTTGGCAACCACAGCACAATGCCGGGGAATGCGATGAGCACGGCAATCGTTACAGCGTCAGCAATGAAGAATGGCGACGCGCCACGGAACACATCTTGCACAGATATGTCCGACCTCACGCCCGCCACCACGAAGCAATTGAGCCCAATTGGTGGGGTGATGAGACAGAGTTCTGCCATTTTCACCACAATAATGCCAAACCAAATTGCAAAACCCCAACCGTTCATACCGAATGCACTATCGGCGGCTGTGACATCAATTCCGCCATTCAATGCCATGACCGCGGGGAACACGACGGGCAAAGTGAGCAACAGCATCCCGATGGCGTCCATAAACATGCCGAGTACTGCGTAAGCGAGCAGGATAAATATCAGCGTCAGCATTGGGTTTTGCTCCAGCGTGCTGATCCAATTTGAAAAGGCACCCGGTAGATCGGCAAAGCCCAAAAAACGCACAAAGATCAGAACGCCCCAAATGATGGTGAAAATCATCACCGCCAGTTTTCCGGTTTCCATCAATGCGTCTTTGAATTGCCGCCACCGCATGCCGTGGATTAGCGCCATTACAAAGATCACGAACGCGCCAATTGCACCGCCTTCTGTAGGTGTGCCCCATGCATCGCCGCCAAACGGGTTGTAGATGAAACTAATGATGATGATCACGACAAGGACAATCGGCATCGCCGGAGGCAACGACTTGAAACGCTCGCCCCACGAATAACCAGTAACGGGTGGGCCGAGGTTTTTGTTGAATGTCGCCATTAGGACAATCATGCCGCCGTAAATGAGGGCTGAAACCGCACCAGGCAGGAAGCCAGCAAGCAGCAATGCACCGACGTCTTGTTCGACAATAATGGCGTAAATCACCAAAATTGCAGACGGTGGGATAAGCGATGCCAACGTGCCACCAGCAGCCACAACACCGGCTGCGAAGCGTTTGTCATAGCCGATTTTGAGCATTTCGGGGATGGCGATGCGGGCAAATACAGCAGAAGTGGCAACCGATGCGCCTGAGACTGCTGCAAAGCCTGCGGTGGCAAAAACCGTTGCAACACCCATGCCGCCTGGTAACCATCCGACCCATCGTTTTGCTGCCTCAAAGAGCGCCTTGGTGAGGCCCGCATAATAGGCAAGATAACCGATCAAGATGAAGGTTGGGATGAGCGACAGGGCTTGTGATGACACTTTTGAGTGTGGGACTTGCCCTGCGGTTTTCGTGGCCACTTCCAGTGCCCAGAAAAACTGGTTTGGATCATAGCCCTTTTTGGACCAAAAAATCCAAATCAAACCGGTGAGACCTGCAAACGCGGCGGCGAAAGCGACACGCACCCCGATCAACACCATGATAAGCATGAGGCCCGTGATGACGAGGCCAATATCGATCGTACTCATTTGGCGTCCTCCGGTTCATCAAAGCCTGAAACGTGTTCGGCTTCGCGGGCGGCTAGAGTTGCCGCATCTTCAATTAGGGGAACAGCAACGGGTTCATGAGTGCCGGTGCGCAGCGCGCGGCCATAGCCCCAAAGTTGTAGAGAAAGCCGTACTGAGAGAATGAAAAATGCAAATGGAGCAAGCAGCTTCGTCGGCCAAAGCGGAATGCCAATATCCATCGAGGAATCGCGGCTCCACATGGGAGCTGCTAAATCAAATGAACGTGCGAAATGCGCCCAAGAGCCCCACATCAGCAATAGCATAAGGAGCAACATGACAGCTGTTGAGATGAATTCCGCTGTCCAAAGCGGTCGACCTTTAAGTTTGCCAACCAATATATCCATGCGGATATGGCCGCCATCGCGTTGGGTATATGCGATGCCCACAAAAGCGATCAGTGGCATGGCTTGTTGTATCCAGTCCACGTAGCCGGGTAGTGGGCGGTTGAGAAAATTACGTCCGCCGACTGATGCCACGGCCATAAGCATTAGTGAAAAGACGGCAAGGCCGCCAATGAAGGCCAATGCGCCTTCGATTCTATAGAGTTTGCGGTCAAATTTTGAAAGCCAACTGTCGTCGGTTAAAACAGATGAAGCACCTGCCATTTTGTTTCCCCCCAGTATGAAGTATCAACTTCAAAGCCAGTGTAGATAAAATTCACCCGGCGTCACGCATTGCTCGGCGCGGCCGGGTGAACTTTGTCGGCA
The DNA here is from genome assembly GCF_047634455.1 of Maritalea sp. Taxonomy (GTDB): domain Bacteria; phylum Pseudomonadota; class Alphaproteobacteria; order Rhizobiales; family Devosiaceae; genus Maritalea. The sequence goes on along the minus strand of NZ_JBLIAI010000089.1, from coordinate 1,540 downwards.
TGTTTAGTTTGAGAGTGTTGCTAATACGAGGTCGAGCAGTTCTTGTGCTGGAAGACCTTTGGCTGTGTTGCTTTCAACCCAATCTTGCGCAATGCCACCCGCCGCGGAACGGAACGCTGCCAGCTCTTCGTCTGAATAGGTCACGCTTTCAATTCCACGTTTCTCAAGCGCTGGGCCCCAAGCAGCCATTGTGTCGTTATTGTAAAAATCAACATAATGGGCAAGGGCTTCAGGAATTGAGCTTAGTAGCGCATCACGGTTTGCATCAGACAGATCGTTCAATGCATCTGTGTTGGCCACAACCGGGCAATTCACGGTGCCGGGGTTAAGGTTTGTGGTCCACCATTTGCCGCTTTCGATCGTGCCATATGACATGTGGGCGTGCGGTGCAAAAGACACAGCTTTCACAACACCTGAATCAAGGGCCTGGCGCACTTCGGTCGCAGACATTGAGTTTGGAACAGCATCGACTGATTCCATGGCGCGGCCGATACCGCCAGTTGCGCGAACCGTCATGCCCGCGAAATCTGCAACGGTGCGTGGTGCATCGCCGACGCCCACAAAGTTATATTGTGGCAAAGGTGAAGGCATCAACAATGTTGCATTCCAGCGCGCAAGGTCCGCCTTGGTCGCTGGGTGATTGTAAACCGCCATTGATACGGCGATTTCCTGCTCAAGCGAGCTTACACCCAAAAACGGCAATTCAAGCACCGTGATGGATGGGTTCTTGTCTGCGTGGTAACCGGCGCAGAATTGCGCCATCTCGAAAGCGCCGATGGAGATGCCGTCAAGGTTTTCGGTGTTTTTTGACAAACCGCCGTAAGAAATATTGAGCGTAAAGTCACCATTGGTTTTTTCTGCGACAAGCTCAGCGAGTTTTTCAACGTGCTCAGTGAACGCCCGGCGCTTACCCCAAAGTGATACATTCCATTCAACGGCCATTGCTTCTGCGGCAAAGCCAAATGTCAGTGTGGTCGCAATTGCAACCTTTACCAAAGTCTTCATATCTTCCTCCCAAAAAAAATCCCAAACGCGAGCCACATAGGATCGCGTTGTTGGCATCCTAGCCGTTGGGTGGGCTTTGCCTATGAAGAAAACTGCATGGAGGATGGTGGGGCGCTTTGCGGAAAACCGCAGGGCGGGGATGGCCTACAAAAGATCGTCTTTGTTGAGGTTCAGTTTAACGATTTTTTCGTTCAGGGTACGGCGGCCAATGCCCAACGCCTCGGCAACTGCGTCCATTTTTCCCTTGTGGGTGCGGATGGCTTTGGCGATGAGAGTGCGTTCGAATGCAGCTACGGCTTCGCGCAATGTTTCGGGTACATCGCCCATGTCGTTTTGTACCCGCAGGGCTTGGTTGACTGTGCCTGCGCCACGCCGCGAAGCGAGGACCAGCCGTTCTGCGACATTGCGCAGCTCGCGCACATTACCCGGCCAGTCATGCGCAATGAGGATGGCGGTGTCTTCTGCGGTGACCCCTGGCACCTCCGTTTCGTAAAGCTCAGAGTAGTTTTGTAAAAAGTGTTCAAACAATAGTGGA
>NZ_JBLIAI010000088.1:0-7990 GCF_047634455.1 Maritalea sp. | reverse complement strand
CTGATCTTTTGCCCATTTGATAAAATCAGCAACGATCAAAAAGTAGCCCGGGAACTTCATGCTCACAATTACATCAAGTTCGAACGCAAGCCGGTCACGATAGACTTTTTGTGTTAGCCCCTCAGCAGGACCAATCTGCTCAAGGAACCGCTCCAGACCATCCTGGGCTTGCCGGGTTAGCTCTTGGCCCTCGGCTTCGACAGCCTCATCGGGTGACAAGTGGGCAGGTGCCGCAAAATAGGGCAGAATTGGATCACGCTCTTGCGGCCAAAAATGACAGCGTTGCGCAATTTCTATGGTTGAGTTGAGCGCCTCAGGTAAATCGGCAAACAGGTCGCACATTTCTTGCCGCGACTTGAAATAATGCTCTTGAGAGAGCTTGCGCCGCTCTGTTTGCGCCAGCACGCTGCCCTCGGCGATGGCCAACAAAGCATCATGGGATTCAAAATCGTCTGGCTTGGCAAAGAACGGCTCATTTGTCGCCACCAACGGAATACCATTTGCATAGGCATAATCAATCAATTGCGGTTCAGAAATCTTTTGACGTTCAATATCGTGACGCTGCAACTCAATGTAAAAACGATCCCCAAAGCGTTCCTTAAGTGAATTCAGACGTTCAAGTGCAACACCATCATACCCTTGCGCAAAAGCCGGGTCGATGCCGCCTTCAAGGCCACCACTCAAACAGATGAGATCATGCGTTAGTTCGCCATCAAGCCAATCCAGATGCAGCTGCGCCAATCCATCAGCACTTTGCAAATAGGCTTGCGAAACCAACTCACTTAAATGTCCAAAGCCTTTCTCGGACTGTGCAATCAGAACAATCGATTCTTTGGCAAACTTCTTTCGTTCTTTACCCGGAATATCTTCTGGCGGTTCAAATTGCAGCGGAATTTCACAACCCACAATTGGTTGCAAACCCTTGCCGCTGGCCATCGTAGAAAATTGAAGCGCACCAAACAGGTTGTTGGTATCTGCTATCCCGAGCGCCGGTTGCTCGTCTGCGATGGCCAAATCAATAAGCTTTGGCAGCTTAATCGCGCCTTCAAGCAGCGAATAAGCAGAGTGAGCGTGTAAGTGAATAAAGCCGGGACCATTTATCATCATACTCTACTTTTAAGAGAGCCGTTGCGCCGCGCCAAGTCGATATCTCATTTCATACACAATTGTCAGGACAAGGTGGAAAGAATATCAAGCCAAAAAAGCGTTGCCGCGCTGAATGCTGTGATTGAACAAAGGGCCATTACGTCTTTAATAAAGTATGTCATGCTCTATCTCCATGTTTCCTATTTGTTCTTATATATTCTCCTTTTGTTCTTGTCCACAACCTTTCCACAGCTCGTCCACAATCACTTCGATTATGGTAAACGCACCAACAAGTGGTGCGAAAAACGACGCACGATCCAGACTTTTTGAATTTGAGAGATTTTTGGCTAAAACGAAAACGGCACCAAACGGCCATCTTTGAGCGTCAACACCCGATCAGCGCGCTTGGCAATGTCGTAATTGTGCGTCGCGATCAAGCCAGCTGCATCATGGTTGCGGATGGTACTTGCCAATAGGTCGAACACAATCGTGCTTGTTTCTGGGTCCAGATTGCCAGTTGGCTCATCCGCTAAAATCAATCCAGGTGCGTTGGCCAATGCGCGTGCAATGGCCACACGTTGTTGTTCACCACCAGAAAGTTGAGCGGGCCGATGCGTGCCCCGATTATTCAATCCCATCAGTTCGAGCAGTTCATTGCCGCGCGCACGGGCTTTAACATCAGATATGCCAGCGATCAGTTGCGGCATCATCACATTTTCAGTGGCGTTGAATTCAGGCAACAGATGATGGAATTGATAAATGTATCCCACATGCTGTCGCCGCACGAGCGTGCGTGCGCGATCCGACAGATCATCTGTTGGCACATCACAAATGGTCACATTGCCCTTATCGGCACGTTCCAGCAATCCAGATATATGCAACAAGGTCGATTTGCCAGCGCCAGACGGGGCCACAAGCGCAACGATCTCGCCACTAAAGATTTCAAGGTCTGCCCCTTGCAATATCTTGAGTTCACCCGCGCCTTGCGCGTATGTGCGGTGAATATTTTCAAGCCTGAGCTTCACATTTTTATCAACCATAACGAAGCGCCTCAACTGGATCAAACTGCGCGGCCCGCCACGCAGGATAAAGCGATGCAGCAAAACTAAGGATCAACGCCATGCCGACAACAAACGCCACTTCCACCGGGTCAGTTTTCGACGGTAGTTCCGACAAGAAAAACACCTCCGGAGGGAACAAAGCAACACCAATGGTATCTGAGACCCAAGCGCGCAAGCTTTCAGCATTTGCCGCGATCACCAACCCAACTACCAGCCCAAGCAGGGTCCCCGCAACGCCAATCGCGGTCCCGGTCATGCAAAATATCCGCATAATCGACGCCCGTGTGGCCCCAATGGTGCGCAATACGGCAATGTCTGCATTCTTTTCCTTCACCAGCATCACCAGCGACGAAATAATATTGAAGACAGCCACCAACACGATCATGGACAGGATAACGAACATCACAACTCTCTCAACCTGCAAAGCCGAGAAAAACGTCTCGTTGCGGCGTTGCCAGTCCGTAAAAATCATCGGCCGACCAGCAACAAGTTGCAAAGGCTCGCGCATGGCCGTGGTGGCGTCCGGGTCGTCCAAGAACACCTCCATGGCACTCACGCGATAAATCCGCTCGTAAGCCGCATCAATCTGCTCGTCAGTGGCGTCAAGCGGCAGAGGTTCCTGTCCGTCTTTGAGCACGTCCCGATAGAGCTGAAAATAATCCTGCCCCTGTTGCAGCGGCATAAACACAAAGAAGCTGTCAAACTCGACCATGCCAAGTTCAAATATCACGTTCACTGGATAGGATCGGATTTGTGGCGTGGTGCCAAATGGCGTCACCACCCCATCTGGTGTGATAATCGTCACCGGATCGCCGATAGATAGGCCCAATTTCTGCGCCAACCGAATACCAATAGCAACGCCGCGGCTATCATCCCAACCATCAAAGCCGCCCAAAATTGTCGAGTTTTTGAGCGAAGGAAGTTTTTCGATATCCAGCAATGACATGCCACGTACAGAAACGCCTGTAGATTGCCCAACACCGGACGCGAGCGCCTGCCCTTCAGCAAACGCCACAACAGACTGCACCCCGTCCACAGTTTCCATGCGGAGCAAAACTTCACCATAGTCTTCAAACTGTTCTTCGATGGGAAAGACCGTAAAATGACCGTTTAGCCCAAGAATTTTGTCCAACAGTTCTGCCCGAAAACCGTTCATGACCGAAGTCACAACGATCAAAGTTGCAACCCCGATCGCGATACCAGTTAGCGTCAATGTTGCAATAACGGAAATGAACGTCTCTTCACGCTTAGCGCGCAAATATCGCCATGAAACCATAAATTCAAACGGAGAAAATGCTCGGTTTTTTTCAATCATCGTCGCGCTAGTTTTAGCCATAAATTAGATCGTATCCAAACGAAGTGGTTCAATAATCGAACGAATGTGCTCAGCGGCCACATCAATAGAAACATTGCTGCGCTCACCGGTTTTGCGATCTTTGATTTCAACTTCGCCATTTTTAAGGCCACGCGGACCAACAATCATTTGAAACGGCAAACCAATCAGGTCAGCGGTGGCAAATTTGCCGCCCGCGCCCATATCACGATCATCATAAAGCACATCAATGCCCGCGCTCTTCAGCTCGCCATACAATTTCTGGCAACTTTGGGTGCACGTATCATCACTGGCTTTCAAGTTGATCAAACCAAGTTCAAAGGGTGCCACAGGCACAGGCCAGATAATGCCGTCATCATCGTGACTTGCTTCAATAATCGCCGGCACAATGCGCGTCAGTCCAATGCCATATGATCCCATATGGACGGCAGCTTCCTCACCATCCGCGTTGGTCACTTTTGCGCCCATCGGTTCCGAGTATTTTTCACCAAAATAGAAAACTTGCCCAACTTCAATGCCCCGTGCAGCGATCCGACGGTCCTCGGGCACATCGGCCTCAAACTTGTCCATTTCGATCATGTCTTCGGTGGCCGCATAAAGCGAAGTCCAGTCATCAACAATACCGCTCAAATCACCTTCATAATCCACGTCAATTGGCGGAATTGGTTTATCGAGCAGTTGCTTATCGCAGAACACGCCACTTTCACCCGTGTCGGCCAAAACGATAAACTCATGGCTTAAATCACCACCAATTGGTCCAGTTTCCGCTCGCATCGGGATGGCTGTTAGACCCAACCGACGGTAGGTGCGCAAATAGGCGACAAACATCCGATTATAGGATTTGAGCGAGCTTTCTTTGTCCAGATCAAACGAATAGGCATCCTTCATCAAAAATTCGCGGCTGCGCATGGTGCCAAAACGCGGACGGATCTCATCGCGGAATTTCCACTGAATGTGATAAAGGTTTAGGGGAAGGTCTTTATAGGATTTGATATTCGCCCGAAAAACCGATGTGATCATTTCTTCGTTCGTCGGCCCATAAAGCAAATCCCGACCATGTCGGTCTTCAATCCGTAGCATCTCTTTGCCATAATCGTCATAGCGGCCGCTTTCGCGCCACAAGTCAGCAGGTTGCAGCGTTGGCATCAGCATTTCGTGTGCCCCAGCCCGGTTCTGCTCTTGCTCGATGATGGCTTGCACTTTGCGCAGCACTTTGTAGCCAAGCGGCAACCAGGCATAAAGCCCACTCGCTTCTTGCTTGATCATGCCGGCACGCAACATCAAACGATGTGATACGATCTCGGCTTCTTTGGGTGTTTCTTTAAGGACGGGCAAAAAATAACGGGAAAGGCGCATATTAAAAGCTGCTCTTTTCGACTCGGATATTGAAAATTGACGGTTCAATCGCGAGAAAACGCCAATTGGGCGCATTTATCAAGCCAAAACCCTGTTTTTAGCCATTAAGCACCCCGGTAAACCAATCAGGACAAAAACAACCCGAAGATGACAAAAAGTTGATGACACTTATCAAATCACTTGCTAGTGTCCAATCCCAATAAGAGGAGTGCCCAAAAATCAAAGGGCAAGCCCATCTCGCAGACGAGGTCAAGGGAGGAACATTGGCTGCCGTTAAAAGTATAAGACCAATGCATTGTCGCGACACTATTTTGGCAGAGCTTCGGCTCTGCTTTTATTTTGCCTTCAATACGTTACTGGCATTAGCTCCAGTAATTCTGCAACCACTCAGTCGCCAGTCCCAGCCGCACCAAATACAGCAGAACTAGCGCCAAAACGGACGTAAAGGCAGCTTTCTTCAACAAGTTTGGCCGCAGCGGCGCGCCTGGTTCATTCCCTGCGATGACTTTTTCACCTGCTTCATGTGGCGACCGCACACCGATCGGCAATGCAATGAAAAGGCAAAGCCACCAGAGTACAAAATACAGCGCTATTGAACTCAAAAGACCCATAATAATTCCCCTATCGGACCTGTTATATGCGGTGCACGAAAACCTTCACATGCGGTTTTTTGCCCCACAACTGGTTGATTTCAGATCTCACAGAACGTCGCAACGCTTCGGAAATCACTTTCTTGTCCGCCCGTTTTTTAGCTGGCATGGATTTCAAAGTGGCTTCTATAGCCATTTCTACGACTTCGCTAAAGTCGCCATCTTCATCCACAAGCGCGGGCAAGCCGACCAACTCAAATTCTGGTGCATTTACAACCTGTCCTTTTGAGTTGATGCAAAGTGAAACATTCACACACCCCCCAAAGGCAAGACGCCGCCGCTCGCGCACACCGCTTTCCTCTGGTTGACACAAAATTTCGCCATCCAGATACACCCTGCCACTTGGGATTTCTCCCTTGTTCACGCTGGCAACTGGGTAAAGTTGCGCCAAATCGCCATTGCGAACACTCAGACAGTTCTTAATACCAAGCTCTTCGCCCAACTTTAAATGCGCATCCAGATGCAGCGCTTCACCGTGTGCTGGCACCAGAGTGTTCGGCTTAAGCCAATCATAGAGCTGGCGCAATTCATCACGGCGCGGGTGTCCAGATACGTGAATCAACGCATCACGATCGGTAATGATTTCCACACCCTGATTAATCAGCATATTTTGGATATCGCCAACGTCTCGCTCATTACCTGGAATGGCTTTAGACGAGAAAATTACCCGATCACCCTTGCTCAACGTAATGACCGGGTGATCGTTGCGCGCGATGCGCGCCATAGCGGCACGGCTTTCGCCTTGCGAACCGGTGCAAATCAGCACAACTTTATCGCGCGGCAAATAGCCAAATGCATCTTGATCTAAAAAGGGTTCAAGATCACCCATCAACCCCAGATCGCGAGCGATCTCGCTGACCCGATGCACCGAACGCCCAGCGGCAACCACATGACGCCCCGCTTTTTGCGCAGCCCGTGCAATCGAAATCATTCGTCCAACATTTGAGGCAAAAATCGTCACTGCGACCCTTTTCGGCGCAGCCGCAATCAATTCGGCGAGCGTTTGGGCCACTTCGCCCTCACCAGGGCTAGACCCTTCGCGGGTTGCGTTTGTGCTATCGCCAACCACAGCCAACGGCCGCGGATCATCACCAATTTCTTTGAACCGCGCTTCATTGGTTTTGTCATTGCCAACAGGCGACGGGTCAATTTTCCAGTCGCCAGTGTGCAACACCCTGCCCGCATCGGTTTCGATATATAATGAGCAACTCTCTGGAATCGAATGCGAAACATTGATCAATTCAAGCGAGAACGGACCCGCTTTGAATTTTTCACCTGCCTTAACGACAGTAATCGGTACGGTTTCTGTAAAATTGTTCGACTTTGCCTTGCTGTCCGTCATTGCTTTGGCAAATGGCGTAGCAAAAACCGGACACTCCAAATATGGCCACAGATCAAGTAGCGCGCCATAATGGTCTTCATGAGCGTGGGTCAGCACGAGCCCTTGAATATTTTCGACTTCATCTTCCAAAAAACGAATGTCGGGCATAACCAAATCGATACCAGGCAAATCAGGTTTTGCGAACGTCAGGCCGCAGTCAACAATTAGCCATTTGCGCCCCTGCGGAGCACCATAACCATAAAGTCCAAAATTCATGCCGATTTCGCCTACGCCACCAAGGGGGACGAAAACCAGTTGATCACTCATTTATTATTGCTTTCAAATTTCATTTCGAGCGGAAAAATTTCGCCCGCTGTAATTGTTCGTGGCCGACCCATATAGTCCACCAGTAAATTGCCTGTTGCGTCGACGCCATCTAGTCGAGCGACAAAACTCTCGGTACTCGTGTTAATTCGCATGTTTTGCCCAACTTTATAGGCATGCGCCAACCAATCTTGCCGAATGGTCGAAAAACCCTGTCCCATCGCCCACTGCTCAAGTCGCAGCGCAACCGCATCACTTAAATAGGGAAAAAAATGCTCAACCGAAGTATGAATTCCCCATTCATTCAGGTTACCCGCCGGGTGATTGGTTTTGTCAGGGTGCGAGGCGGTATTAACACCAATTCCAATCACCACAAAACGCGACCGATCCCTCATGCCGCCCTCAAGTAGCAGACCAGCACATTTTTTGTCGCAGATAATCAGATCATTCGGCCATTTAACTTCAATATCGTCGTCAAGTGGGCCAACACCGGGCTCATTGATGGCCACAACCGCGTCGCGTAACGCAAGCGCCAACACAAACGACAATTGCGCGACTTTTTCAGATGGCGCGGGGTCACTCAGCAACAAAGAGGCAAACAAATTGCCCTTAGGCGAATTCCAGTGGCGGCCACGCCGACCCTTGCCATCCAGCTGCTCATCCGCAACCAACCATTGATGGCCAGAAGCACCAGCGAGCGCATCTTTCATCAGTTCTGAACTGGTCGAAGCTACCGATTCAACATGGTTCAGTCTAAATCCACTTTGCGCTGCCCTTTCGCCTAGACTTATCACCTAAAACAAGCTGCCAGCAGCCGCACTTGCTATGTCTTTGAGCGGCCCAGCAACGATAATAGCGT
>NZ_JBLIAI010000087.1:0-8441 GCF_047634455.1 Maritalea sp. | reverse complement strand
TTACTTTGTGCACCACGCGGTTTTTGCGCCGGTGTTGATCGTGCAATCCAGATTGTCGAGCTATCACTCGAAAAATATGGTGCGCCTGTGTATGTTCGGCATGAAATTGTGCACAACAAATATGTTATGGATGGTTTGAAGGCCAAGGGCGCAATCTTTGTCGAGGAGCTGGACGAAATCCCAGAAACCGACGCGCCCGTTATTTTTTCAGCACATGGGGTCGCCAAGAGTGTGCCGAACGAAGCCAAGCATCGCAATATGTTCTTTTTGGATGCGACCTGCCCTTTGGTTTCTAAGGTACATGTGGAAGCACAACGGCATTTTGAGACGGGGTTTGAAATTATTCTGATCGGGCACCAGGGCCACCCCGAGGTTGTCGGCACCATGGGACAATTGCCCGATGGTGCAATCACCCTGATTGAAACCGTCGACGATGTTGCAAGCTTTATGCCGAACAGCGATCAAAAACTGGCCTTTGTCACGCAAACGACCTTGTCGGTTGATGACACTGCAGCAATTGTTGCAGCGCTGCGCGCACGTTTTCCAGAAATTGCTGCGCCGCACAAAGAAGATATTTGCTACGCCACCACCAACCGCCAAGAAGCGGTCAAAGTGGTTGCCCCCTTGGTTGACGCGATGATTGTGGTGGGTGCGCCAAACTCATCCAATTCAATGCGCTTGGTTGAGGTTGCCGAGCGTGGTGGCTGTCCCAAATCGATGTTGGTACAACGCGCGAACGAGATCGACTGGGACCAATTTGCCAACATCAAGTCACTCGGCATAACAGCAGGCGCATCTGCACCTGAAGCGTTAGTGGACGAAATCATCGAAGCGTTTGGCGAGCGATTTGAAATTTCGGTTTCAGCAAAAGTTACAGCAACCGAAAACATTGCCTTTAACGTGCCTCGTGAATTGCGAACTGCCTAAATGCCAGATCAACGCATCATAGTGCGCTCAGAACGTTTGACGTTTAGCACTTGGCTGCCCGAGCAGATCGATGATGTGGTCAAGCTGCATAGTGATCAAGCGGTCACCAAGTTTTTGTCTGGTCGGGTCGAAGACAAAGCTGACGCTGAACGCCGGATGGCGGTTTGGACAAAAGAGTTTGAAGCGCATGGCTGGTGCAAATTTCGTGTTTCGCGCACTGCGGACAATGTTTTTGTTGGTCGTGCAGGTTTTGGCCTTGAAGAAGGTGAGCCAGAAATTGGTTATGCGCTGCTCCGCTCTGAATGGGGCAAAGGCTATGCTGTTGAAGCCGCGCTGGCGCTGCGCGATTGGATGTTCAGCGCGACAGAGCACCAATCATTTATTGGCTACGCTTTTACAGAAAATGCGATTTCCATTCATATCCTTCAAAAAATCGGCATGCGTTTTACGCACACAGTGCACGACGACTCAGGTAAAGAACTGAGTTTTTACAAACTGACCAGAGATCAATGGCATGGATGACCGCGTAACAATTTTCACTGATGGTGCCTGTTCAGGCAATCCGGGACCGGGCGGCTGGGGCGCTTGGCTGCATTTCAACGATAAGAAAAAAGAACTTTGCGGTGGTGAAGAACTGACCACAAACAACCGTATGGAATTGATGGCGGCAATTGAAGCACTCAACGCCTTGAAGCGCCCCTGCATCATCGATCTTTACACCGACAGCCAATATGTCAAAGGCGGCGTGACTGGTTGGATGCACAATTGGAAGCGAAACGGCTGGAAAACCGCCGCTAAAAAACCGGTTAAAAACGAGGATTTGTGGCGGTTACTTGATTCTGCACTTGAGCGGCACACAATTGAATTTCACTGGGTTAAGGGCCATGCAGGGCACGAAGGCAACGAACGTGCCGATCAGTTGGCCAACCAAGGCATGGCACCGTTCAAAGTATAGGTGGAGAAGGCCTTTTGTTTGCGCGTTCTCGAACCGCAAAACCGGTGCCCACTTTTGCTGAGAACGTGTTTGTTTGCGCGTTCTCGAACCGCAAAACCGGTGCCCACTTTTGCTGAGAACGCTTATTAATTGACAGCGCAAATCGGTTGCTCGTCTTTGACGATAACCAGTTGCTCGCCTGCATAGCGGCGATCTTGAATGCGTAAAAATGCGGCTTCAGCCATCCAGATATTGTTGGAGCAGAAATAGGCTGGTGTGCATTTTCCGCCCGCCCCTGCTTCGCATTCACCCTCTTGCGACCAGCCCTGTTCCGCGGCGGCTGTGGATTTTAACTCAAATTTTGCGGCTTGGGCTGCGCTTGCGCCCAAAAACAAAAGTCCGGCGATAATGAGCTTTTCAGTAATGTTATGGTTCATTCTTACTCTTCACCCATTAGCCTGCAGCAACCTACGCAGTTTCACGAATTCATCTACCTGAATATAGTGAATGAAATGTTTGCATTTATCCGCCCACGAGTAAACGCCCCATGATTTCTTTGCTCAATCGCGCCGCCACCATAGCTGTCATGTTATTTATATCGCGGTGCGGATTAAGCTCAACAATGTCCGCGCCAATCAGTGCGCCTTTGAAATTGTGGATTATGTCGATCACTTGGCGTGACGAAAATCCACCCGGTTCATAATGTGAGACACCGGGCGCAAAGGCCGGGTCAAGTCCATCAAGGTCAATCGACAAATAGACTGGCCCGTCAAAACCAATTTGCGCATTGTCAGACCAATCCTTCATCTCGATAATCTCAACGCCGAACTTTGCAGCTTGCGCACGTTGATGGCTGTTTAGGGTGCGAATACCCACTTGCAACAACCGGCTGATGCGGCCCGTTTCCATCAACCGCGCAAAGGGGGAAGCATGAGAGAGTGGATTGCCACCAAAATCATCATAAAGATCGCCATGGGCATCCACGTGCAAAACATTCAGCCCATCATAGCTTTGCGCGTGGGCGTCAATGAGCGGGAAAGAAACGGAATGGTCACCGCCAAACGAGAGCACCCGCTTACCTTCGGCGATCAGTTCGAGGGCCGTTGCCCTAATCATTTGCGAGGTTTGTTGACGATCATCGTTTGGAAACGCGATATCGCCAACATTCACCCAGTTCTCATTGTCGCCAAGGTTCACCCCAAGCTCTGTCCACATATTGGAGCTATCACAATGAATGGCTTCGCGAATGCGCGCGGGCGCGGATGCAGCCCCCGGCAAATAGCTAGAATTATGGTCTACCGGCACACCAAGAAGTGCAACTTTATGCTGCGACATTTCCCCTCCTTGTGACCGCGTAGCACCCTACCCGGCCAGTTTTGAAAAATCAGCGATCAAATGCATTGTTTCGCGCAGTTTTGCGAGCAGGTTCAAACGGTTGATCCTGATTTTTGGATCATCATCATTCACCATAACATCCTCGAAGAACGCATCAACAGGTGTCCGCAGAGATGCGAGATCGGCCATGGCAGCTGCAAAATCTTCGTTTGAAATATTGGCTGCTACGCTTTCATTGACCACTTTGATGGCAGAAAACAGCTGTGCTTCTTGATCTTGCGCGAAGGCCGAATTATCGACAGGATCGTTAAATGGCTTGCCGTCTTTCTTTTCTTCAGCGCGCAAAATGTTTGCAGCGCGGCGATAGCCCGCTAACAGGCTTTCCCCGGCATCGCTGTCGAGCAATCCAGCCAATTCTTGCGCCCGCGCCACTATGCTTGGCAGCGTAAAGCCCTTGGCCAACCCGCCATTGCCCAACACCGCGTCCAAGACATCGTGTTTGATGCCACTATCGCGCATTTGCACGACCAATCGGTCTTCAAAGAACGACATCAAATCGGCGACCTTGGCTTCATCTGCAGCGCCTGAAATGCGCACCATGTGATCCGCAACCAGCTTTGCCAAATCCAGATCAAGTTGATTGTCGAGCGAAATCCGAATGACGCCCAGCGCAGCGCGACGTAAGGCAAACGGGTCTTTTGAACCGGTTGGTTTTTCGTCAATGGCCCAGAAGCCGGTCAACATGTCGAGCTTGTCGGCAAGCGCCACGGCAATTGAAACAGCTTCAACTGGCACTTCATCGCTGGGCCCAGACGGCTTATGATGATCAAGAATCGCGTCAGCAACTTCCTGTTTTTCACCTTGTGCCAATGCGTAATATTTACCCATCAAGCCTTGCAGCTCTGGGAATTCAAACACCATGTCGGTGACCAAATCGGCTTTGGCCAATTTTGCCGCCCGCGCTGCGTCGTCCGCATGTGCGCCAACCATTGGTGCAAGTTCCGCCGCCAATGCAATCAGTCTTTCGACGCGCTGAGATTGGGTGCCCAGCTTCTCGTGAAACACCATAGCATCCAGTTTGGGCAATCGGTTTTCAAGTGGGGTTTTTAAGTCCGTATCATAGAAGAATTTCGCGTCCGAAAGCCGCGCATGGATCACCCGCTCATTGCCCGCAACAATCGTCTTGCCGCCGTCCGGTGCTTCAAGGTTGGATATCAACAGAAAACGATCCGCTAGTTTGCCTGTTTCGGCATTGCGAAGGCAAAAGCATTTCTGGTGCGATCGAATTGCGGTGGTCACCACCTCTTCGGGTAAACTGAGAAACTCTTGCTTAAAGTTACCCATCATCACCACAGGCCATTCAACCAGCCCAGCCGCTTCCTCGAGCAGCCCTTGATCAGCGATCACTTCAAGGCCCTGTGCAAATGCCAAGTTATCGGCGTCGGCACGAATAATTTCCATGCGCCGGTCCAGATCGAGTACAACCTTGGCTTTTTCAAGCGCTGCGGCATAGTCTTCAAATCGGCGCACATTGATCGCTTCTGGTGCCAAAAAGCGATGGCCATATGTTGTGTTGCCGGACTTTACCTCACCAACTTCAAATTCAATGGTTTGTGTCTCATCGCCTTCAACGGCCAACGTCGCGATAATCGCGCGCAATGGGCGAATCCAAGTGAGCTTGCCACTGCCCCAGCGCATAGATTTTGGCCAAGGGAATTTTTCGATCAGGTTTGGAACAATATCAGCAACAATGTCAGTGGTTTTCTCGCCCGGTTTTTCAGAAATCGCGACATAGAAGTCGCCCTTTTTCGGATCGTTCTGCACACTTGCTTGTTCAACGGATGACAGACCAGCGGCGCGCAAGAAACCTTCGATGGCTTTTTCCGGCGCATCGGTGCGCGGCCCTTTACGTTCCGTTTTGGTGGCCGCAGACGCAGCGGGTAAACCAATCACAGAAAGGGTTAAACGGCGCGGCGTGACAAATGACACAGCCCCCTCGTAAAGCAAACCCCGCTCCACCAGCGCGTCAGTGATGAGCTTTTTCAAGTTTTCGGCAGCGCGACGTTGGTGACGCGCAGGGATTTCTTCTGAAAACAGTTCGAGCAGGAGTTCAGGCATGTTTGCTTACTTCGATTGGGTGAATTTTAAGTCAAAGTTTGATAGCGGCCAATTGGGCATATGTCCACGGTTTTTGGTGTTAATGCGGCTGGTTCTACCAGCCACCGCCGCCGCCGCCGCCGCCGCCGCCGCCCGAAAAGCCACCACCAGACGAAAAGCCTGAGGAAGACGCCGACGCGGGTTGCGCTGCAATCATCGCAGCGCTCATGGCCGTCGCAGTAGACGCAATATTGGATGCAATGCGATCCGCACGCCATCCCCGACCTGAATGCCATGCCGGATTATAGTTCTGATCTTCAGGTTTAAGCGCATTACGTGCCAGCTCGTTTTCAAAATGTTCGGACCATGGCTTTTCAACCCCCAGTGCGATTGCGTAAGGCAGAATTTTCTCAAACCGTTCAACGGTCAAATCGGGCGCACCGCGCATGTTCAACCGCTCTTTTTCGGCGGTCTCCATATACAATTTGAACCCCTCAATTTGATCCATGACCTTGCGGCCTTGCACCGTTGCAGAGCGCATCGTTAGCCCAAAACCGATATTGATGATGACAATCGAAATCGTCGCGATTGCGCCCGGCTGGCCGTTCACAAACGCTTTGGCGTTTGTCCAGAGGTCACCATTGTAAAGGGGATCAAAATTGAACACATCGAGTGATGAAATGAACCCCGAAGTGAGGTTGCCGAACAGCGCGATCAATATGAAAAGGGCGATACCGCGAGAAAATTTGGGACCCGAGCCTGCTTTGGACATCATCCCGGAGATCATGGCAACGACCACGCCGACCACAATGGCAATGACCAACCAGAAAAAGTGTATCACCTCAAAATAAAGCATGCCGAACAGAGCAAGCAGAGACAGTGCCAAACCTACAATCACAAAGCCGGTATTGTGGTCAAAGAAATTACGTCGGTTTTCATCTTCGATGGTTTCGATAAAATCGCTGTGCAATTCGTGCAAGCTTGCGCCAATTTTTTTGTCGATCGTCACAGAGCCTTTGGCGTGAAACCATGTGTAAAGTTTTAGTTCGCCACTTGGCAAATCATCAGGCTCTTTGGACGTGACTGTGACTTTGGTATCTTTTCCAGATTGACCCAGTGTCACCAACCCTTTGGTCGCAAGTGAAATCAATGCGGAGGTGAAAGCCGTCCAGCCCGACTTTTTCCAGCCAAAATGATGGACATAATGCGTAAGCGCAGGTGAAAAACCCTCTGGCGCATAGAATAGCGGGATGATCGTGCCTTTTTTGGGGTCACGTCCCACTGCGCTCCAAGACGAATAGAAATAGACAAAGACCACTAAAAAGCTGATCGCAGGCAAAAACAGCGCGCGTCGATCCGACAGATAGGCCCAAAAATTATCCCAAGCTGTGGCCGGTGCCATCAAGCCTTTGTCGAAGCCCACCACAACACTCATGCCTTCGCCAGGGGCAAAAGATTGGTTGGCACGAAATATTGCCGTTAGTGCCCCGTCAAACGATAATGTTGCATTGCTGGCGTTGCTGCCAAATGGTCCAGTAAACGCTTTGGTATCCTGAATGCGCGCGCCTTCAGGCAACCGGACTTGCGCCACTGCGGCTTGAATGGGGAAACTCCAGAAGTTCCCGGTTGCGTTCCAATAAATTTGATCTGATTCTGGCAAATCACGCACCTGTCGCCAAGTGCGATATTTCAGCGTGTAGGTGTAAATGCCAGAGCGCAGAAAGACGTCCGCGTTACCGATATATATCCGTTCACCTGCCGCCTCAGTTTCTGATTTCCAGTCGTCCGGTTCACCATCGCGCAGCACTTCAAGCACTTCCAAACCATGATCAATTGCGTAGCCGTTATTGCCACGAGATTGTGTTGGGATATAGCGCCAAATGCCGCGTTTAATATCGCGGCCCTCAGCGTTCACACGAATGGTTTCGGTGACAATGATGGAGCGATCCGTTTGCACGTCTATGACCGACGAATAGGACAGGATCGCCTCGGCACCATAAGCCGGTACCAAAGCGAAAAACATTGCAAAAACAAGTAGAAGACGGCAAGTGGCCGCTCTCAGAATTGGTCTAAAATGATACATCAGGAACAGCGCGGTCCGCTTCGTTTTCAAGTTCAAAATACTCAGCTTTGAAAAATTGGAATTGATTGGCAATGACATTTGATGGAAAACTTTCAACCATCACATTCATGTTGCGTACGGCACCATTATAGTAACGGCGTGACAATTGAATTTCATCTTCAGTGGTTTGCAGTGCGCCCTGGAATTCAAGGAATGAACTGTCCGCTTTAAGATCTGGATATGCTTCAGCTACCGCAATCAATTTGCCCAACGCGCCAGACAGGATGCCTTCAAGTTTTCCGCGCTCGGCTGGGGATGAACTGCCTGCCCCTTGCACAGCTGCACGCGCCTCTGTGACCGCTTGCAGCGTATCACTTTCGTGGCTCATATAACCTTTGACGGTTTCAAGCATATTAGGGATTAGGTTGGCGCGGCGTTTGAGTTGAACATCAATGCCAGACCAGCCTTCTTCAACCATTTGGCGGGTTTTGACCAATTTGTTGTACGCCATGATCGCGTAGATGCCCAAAGCAACAATAATCGAAAACAGTACCCAAATTACTTCCATGGCGGAGCGCCTCCCTTTAGAGCGTTTTGCGTGAGCTTATACAAAGAGTTATCAATTGGAAACGATTAAGCAGCCAATAAAAAAGGGACATTTTGGTGTTGATCCAAATGTCCCTTTTTATGTTTGGCTTTGCGTGAATAATCACGCTTGTTTTTGACGATTTTGAGTTTGAACTGATGTTCACTCAGCGCCTTTGCCGCTCGGTTGGGCGGCGTGGCAATTCGTCGATCATTTGATCGTTTCATCGCACATCTCCTTTTCAATGCTGCATTGATATAGGTGATCGTGCGCAAAAATTAAAGGTCTTACGCACCGCCAGCTTCAGTTTGCAGCCAAGCCGCACCGCAGGCTTTGGCCAATTCACGAACGCGCAAAATATAACTCTGACGCTCGGTTACCGAAATGACGCCGCGCGCGTCAAGTAAGTTGAACGCGTGGGAGGCTTTGATGCATTGCTCATAAGCAGGCATGGCCAATTTGTGTTGATTGCCGTCCTGGCCCGCTGCCAAAAGTGCCTT
>NZ_JBLIAI010000086.1:0-8876 GCF_047634455.1 Maritalea sp. | reverse complement strand
GACATCATCCGGGAGGCGCTTTCCATATGACGCCGCTTGAGTTCGACCAAAAACACCTTTGGCACCCATACACAAATGTAGAGAAACCGGGCCCGACATTCATTGTGAAAAGCGCCGAAGGCGTTTGGTTGACGTTGGACGATGGAACTCGAGTTATCGACGCGATGTCATCTTGGTGGTGCATGTTGCACGGCCATAAGCACCCAAAGATAACACAAGCGATCCACAACCAACTCGACATCATGCCACACGTTATGTTTGGCGGGCTAACGCACGAACCAGCTGTCGAATTGGGTCAAAAACTGCTCGAGATCACGCCGCCTTCGATGCAACGCATTTTCTATTGCGACAGCGGTTCGGTTTCGGTTGAGGTCGCCATGAAAATGGCAGTGCAATATCAGCATGCGCTCGGGTTCAAAGGGCGGAGCAAGTTCGCAACCGTTCGGTCGGGTTATCATGGTGACACGTGGAAAGCGATGAGCGTTTGCGATCCCGATACGGGAATGCACCACTTATTCCAAGGTGCGTTGGCAGTTGAGCATTTCATCAACCGACCACCGATTGCCATTAATGAAGATTGGAACGAAGATCCCGCAGCAAACGGGTTGGCCGAATTGCGCGCGATTTTTGAGGCGCACGGCTCTCAGATTGCAGCTTTCATTCTTGAGCCTGTGGTGCAGGGCACGGGCGGGATGTATTTCTATCATCCTGAATATCTCAACCAAGCGCGCATCATGTGCGACGAGTTCGGCATCCTATTGATTTTTGATGAGATCGCGACGGGCTTCGGCCGTCTTGGCAAAATGTTTGCAACAGATTTCTGTTCGATTGAGCCTGACATTATGTGCTTGGGCAAAGCGTTGACAGGCGGTCATATTAGTTTTGCGGCGACCATGACGAATGATCGTGTGGCGCAAACAATTGGCAATGGATCCCCCGGCATTTTCATGCACGGACCAACATTTATGGCCAACCCATTGGCTTGCGTGGCCGCGAAGGCGAGTTTGGACATTTTGAGTGAAGGCGATTGGCAGGTCCAAACAGCAAATATCGCGGCGCAGCTGGACGCCGAACTTGCACCTGCACACGAATTTGAGGGCGTTGCTGATGTGCGTGTCATTGGGGCGATTGGCGTGATAGAAATGAAACACACAGTGAGCGCTGATCAAGCACACAGTATGGCGAAAGACAACGGCGTTTATTTGCGGCCGTTCGGCAAGAATGTTTACACAATGCCACCATTTGTATCGACGCCGGACGAGGTGACAAAAATCACAACCGCAATGCTTAAACTGGCACAGGTGCTGTGATGCAAATTGAGTGGGTCAAACAAGATCACAACAAAGACGTCATCGTTGTGTTTGGTGGTTGGGCGGTAGGCTTCGCGCCACTAGCGCACCTTGAAGGCGATTTTGATATTTTGTTCGTCAGCGATTTTCGAGATATTGCGGCGGATTTACCTGATCTTTCACGCTATGAAAAAAAGTTGCTGGTCGCGTTTTCATTTGGCGTTGCAGCCTACGCCCGTTGGCAAGCTGATCACATTGATCCGTTCACCCTAAAAATTGCGATAAACGGCACGGTGACGCCGGTGGACCGCCAGTTCGGTATTCCGCCAATCATCATGCAAAAGACAATCGACGCGCTGGACCCAGAGAGCTTGCAGGCGTTTTTAATGCGTTGTTTTGGAGAAAGGCAGCCGTTTCTTGAAGCTGATATTGATGCGCTCAAAGATGAACTAATCATCGTACAGCAACGTGGTTCAGCTGCACCTATGCAATTCGACAAGATTATTGTTAGCGACAAAGATCGGATATTCTTAAGCGCCAATCTCAAACGGGCTTATGAGGGCGAAAATGTTGCAACTGTGCAAGGTCCCCACATTCCGTTTGCGAGCTGGACACGCTGGGAAGAGATACTGAATGTTGCATAAGATGAGCAAACAAATATCTGACGAGGCAAGGGTTGCGAAAAGTTTCCGGCGCGGGTTGGAAAGCTATGAGAGAAGCGCAATCTTCCAGCAGCAAATCGCTATTGATTTGGTCGAAGCACTCCAGTCAAACTCCAATGTAAGTCAGTTTGATCGTGCGTTGGAGTTTGGGGTTGGGACTGGCTTTCTCACAAGGCAATTGGTGGAGCAGTTTCAGATTTCGAATTTGTTCACCAATGATCTCGTGGCTGAGTGTGCATCAAAGATCGAAGAAATTGCCCCCAGCTCAACATTTATCACCGGACCAATTCAAGATATTGTTCTGCCAAACCAGTGCGATCTTGTGGCTTCAAGCTCTGCCATTCAGTGGATTCCAGAGCTGGCAAGTTTGATTGCAAGACTCTCAACAAAGCTGAATATCGGTGGCTGGCTTGCTTTGTCTGGGTTTGGCCCTAAACATTTCTATCAGTTACAGGAGATGGGATCTCGGGCGGCGGCTCCAAGTTATGCTGATACGACTGAACTCGAAAACATGCTGCCAGATTGTATGCAGGTCGCCCACATCAATATGTGTGAAGTCAGCCTGGAGTTTGACGATTTGGCGACGCTGTTGCGGCACTTACGTGACACTGGTGTAAATGGCCGTGCCGACGGCATGTTGACTAAATCAAACTTCAAGCAATTTGAACTTGAATACGCTGATAAATTTGCCCGCGACGGTAAATTGCAACTGACATATCAACCAGTTAGGATTGTTGCTCAGCGGAAATTTTGAGTTCAAAAGGAACCAAATGATCAAACATTGCGTATTTTGTTCGTTTAAACCGGACGTTTCTGCTCAGGATCGATTGACGACCGTGAGCAGTTTCTCAGCTTTGTTGCCAGAAATTGATGGGCTAGTGTCCTTTGACGCCGGGCCAAACTTGGATTTTGAACAGAAATCGGGCGACTATAGTCATGGATTTGTTGTGGTTTTTGAAGGTCGTGAGGCCCTCAAACAATATGATCAACATCCATTGCACCAAAAGCTGGGCGCAGAATTGGTATCAAAATGCCAAGGCGGTGCTGACGGTATTTTGGTTTTTGATCTCGACATCTAAGCCCATCAAACTTGATGCGGGCCACAAACAAGCGCCCGTTTAACGCCGGGTGCTAGATTTTCTAGTCCCTCAATCAGCATTTCCCTTTTGGCGAGAACATCAACGATTTGCCCTGAATAGGTGATGGCCGTTTCGCGCATCATCCCCAGCATTGGCCAACCCCACAGCGCGGAAACGGTAACGCCATGCGTTACAAAATGAGGTTCGGTAAGGAATGTACAAGTCAGAACAGGCTCAACAGGTGAGCGGTTGGTCGGGCTACCGCCAACCAAATCGACGATCACCGAGCCATCTGGAATGATGTGCTCAAGATGTTTATTTTCAATCAAGTAATTTCTGCCGCGCAGGTGAACGGGTTGATCAGCGCCATTGACGATCAAATCAACATCTTTGAGCCAATACTCAATACGCCCGGACTTGGTATGTGTTTGCCCCAGCACATTAATTTCCATGACGCCTTTGTCAGAAAGCTCTCGCATTGCGCCTTGGGCCACATTGCCGTAACCCAAAATCACGACTTTTGCAGTTCGTATGTCAAGTTCAGGTTTGTTTCTCGCCAACAATTCCAAACCATATCGCGCACCGGCTTGCCCCGTTTGATGCAGGCACTGAATACGCCTTAAACCGAACGGCAAAGGTGGGTGGTCAGCGCGCCATTCCGCTGCCGTTTCCCGGCCTTTGGACGTTTCATAGGCCACAAGATCAAACAGATTTGTTTGTGTTTGCTTTAAGTGATCAATCAGGCCGCCATTGATTTTGAACGAACTGTCATAAAAATAGAGTGCCGATTCCCCGGAAGCGTCTAACTGCTCAACATTTGTATCTGAATGAATGATTTTTAGTGATCTTGGATCGCGGTTGCCGGCGCGCCGAATGGCGGCCAAGGTGCGTGGTGACCAATGCAAAACCCGTATATCGAGCCCGCCAATGGTGTTGTTGTCCAAAAACGGCTGCAATGCCTGTGCCATTGCGGTCCTCGAAATAATGGTCTGGTCTGTTTCAAATTTCGGCGCTTCAACAATCTCCTCCATGGCGATCACATTTATCTTGTGTGCTTCAAGCACCCGCGCGCGATCTGGAAACGACCCAAAATGGGCCATGCAGAGCAAAGTGCAGCCCGGGCGCATTTGTTCAATGCTGTCGAGTGATGGGCCCTTAAACTTAATGATCAGGTCTTTGTCACGATATATTCGGTCAGCTGATTGCAACGTGGCACCAGCGGCAACATATTCTTCATCTGAGAATCCGACGCCAATCCCTGCACCTTCTTCTACAAACACTTTGGCGCCAGTCTCCAAAAGTGTTCCAATGTCAGATGGGATCACGGACACACGTTTTTCCAGGCCACCAGGATTTTCAGGTGATTCAATCTCCCGAACAATTGCAATGGTTTGGAACCGGCTTAATCCCTGCATATGTAACTCCTGAAAATCAACCGCGCAAAAAAGCAGCACGAATAAATCACCGTAACCATTCTGCTAACGCACACAAGACCAGCGGCGTGGCTCAGCGCAAGTTTGTTTCCTCAGCCCATCCCGTCAACTGCAAAGCTTGCATTGGATTATTCGGCATTGAGTGGTTTAGATTAATGCTTCATTAAGTTACTGTCGCGATCTTGCCATTTGCTAGGCAATTGTTGCCCTAGTGAAGGTGAATTGGAGTGGTGCACGCTCAACCTGTGTTGAAAATGCAACAACACCCAATCAAGCGTATTGGTGCACCACATCTCTGCTTGTATGTTCCTAGCGAATAAGTAATTTGGCTAATGCGAAACCATGCATGGATTCGTTTGTCGGTCGCAAACATGGCATCAAACACACCAAAAATAAGTGTGGCCATATTTCGGCAAACAGCCGGTAACAACCGGACTTTAACACTAACTGATTTTTGGAGGTCAGTATTATGACAATTAAGAACCTACTTCTCGGTTCAGCAGCAGTTCTTGCTCTTGGCACAACAGCACAAGCAGCAGACCCAGTAGCTGTAGCACTTGACACCTGTGATCTATTGAACATCACTGGTTTGACAATTTCTTCTGAAAGCAACTGCTTGAAGTTTGAAGGTGAAGTTACTTATGACTGGGTATATGGTAACTACGACGTAAATGACGATGTAGCCGGTGTCCAGAACACAACTTCTGACGTTGCTTGGGAATTGACTGCGACTGCAACTGCTGACAGCGACTTCGGTCCTGCTTTCGCAGTTATCGGTCTTGAAGGTTCAAGCACTGATAGTACTGGTGGTGGTGTTGATTCAATCGGTTTCGGCGATGCATATGTTGGTATCGGTGATTCTTCTTCAACAGTGCTTTACGCTGGTAAAAAAGGCACAATCGGCAATACAGACGACGG
Source organism: Maritalea sp. (assembly GCF_047634455.1). Taxonomy (GTDB): domain Bacteria; phylum Pseudomonadota; class Alphaproteobacteria; order Rhizobiales; family Devosiaceae; genus Maritalea. The sequence continues at coordinate 3,495 of NZ_JBLIAI010000086.1, read as the reverse complement.
CGAAACATTGACAGCTGTTTTCTCTGTTGAACTTAGCGATGCTCTTGGCGGCAACGTCGGTGGTCACGTGATCCAAGTTATGTCAAGCCTCGGCGATGGCGCAACTGCTGGTTTCGGTCTTGAAGATCTTGACACAACAAACAATGCAACTTTGGTTGGCACTGTAGCTGTTTCTCAAGATTGGGGTGCTGCACACGCTACAGTAGCATTTGACGACGTTCTTTTGGGCGGCGGCGCATGGGACTTGCACACTGGCGGTTCAATCAACGCTGACAACTTGACATTCCAAGGTGCGTTCATCACTAACGAAGCTTCTGCATGGCAAGCAATTCTATCTGCTTCAGCAGAATTCGATATGTTCACATTGGCAGCTGGTTTGAATCTTGAGCCTGCTAGCATGTGGGACTTCGCAATTTCTGGCGTAGCAGCAATCGACGACAATACAACGTTGACAGCCGGCTTCACAGTTAACGAAGCTTCTGCATGGTCAGCTCGTCTTGAAGGCGAATTCGGCGTATCTGATACGCTTACAGCTGATGCAGGCGTGACATTCACAAGCGCAAGCACATCTACATTCGACGCAGGTCTTACATGGGCACCAGGTGGTGGTTATGAAGCAAGCGTTGGTGTTGAAGCTGCTAGTTCTGGCAACTACTCACTTTCTACATCTTTCGAAAAAGCTTTCGAATAGGTCTAACGACTTAATCGTAGTTTCTTTGGGAAGGCCCGGCATTTGCCGGGCCTTTCTTTTTTGTCGAATGCAACGAAAGACAGGCGTTGTTGGGTTCACCGTGACTTAATATGTTAACAGGCGCTACAAACTTAAAAAAACACTGGAACTCTGGCAATTTGTGCTTAAACTTTACAAGCAATGCCATGGTTGGAAAATGTGGGCGGCGGATGACGGCCTTGGCGAACGGATGAAAACTAAGTTTTATTTTGTTTTTTAGTCGATGCGCGCCCGCGCTGGAGTAGCTTACCAAATGGGATTCTTAGGACGCGTGAAATGGATCGGCATAATTGCTGCTGGGTTTCTGACAGTGGGCATTGGTGCGCCGTTTGCAGTTTGGCAAAACCAGACAAACGTTGAGCAGTATATTCAAGCAAATGCTCAGCGGACACTGAATGAATTCGGCCAATCTTGGGCTCAGGTTCAAGTCAGTGGGCGAGACATTCAAGCGTCTGGTTTGGCCACAAGTACACAACAAATTGGTGCAGTTGAAGACATTCTGGCAAATGCCAGTGGCGCTCGATCCGCCAATCTGACAGCGACACTGGCGCCGAAGTTGGACCCGTTTGTTCTGACATTGCAACAAGACAACAAGGCGCGTTCAATGATTGGCGGCATGCCCAACGAAGCGTTGTTGAACCAAGCAACCGAGTGGTTTGGGGACGGATCGGTTGATCTAAAACTGGCGTCAGGTGCCCCAGATGCTCGAGACTGGGCAGATGCTACCCAATTCGCAATTCGGCTATTGCAACATTTTGACGATGGGTCGGTAACCGTTGAAGGATTAAAGGTATCCATTGATGGCCGGGCAAAAAACCATGATGCATACCATACGTTGGACGTCGTGTTTGAAGCAGGTTTTCCGGACAGGCTAATACGCGGGAATAGCAGGATAGTTGCTCCATTGGTGTCTCCGTTCAGACTTTCTGCAGCAAAAATTGATGATTCGACGTTCGTGGCTGAAGGAAACGTCGTTTCAAAAGAGCAGGTTGATCTGTTCGCGGCCGCAGGAGCATCTGTGGACCAACTCAATGTCAGTTCTGGTGCGCCAGCTGGTTTTGATGATGCATTAGCAAAACTGCTCAATACTTTAAGAAAACTAAAAAATGGCCGGATCGAGATGTCGGACGCGTCCATAAATGTGACTGGACAAGCCGCTGACTTTGCCTCTTTCGACGAGACCTTTGCGCTTGAGGACCAATTGAGCCCTTTCAAAGTTGAAATCTATTTGGCGCGTCCTGTCATCAAGCCATTTACCATCAATTTTGAAGTTGTTGAGGGGCAGCTTTCTGTAGTTGGATATGTGCCAAATGCTTTTGACTTCAAAGAGTTAATGGATCAAGAGGGCGGCGAGAAGTCCGCCAAGGTCCGCGTTGCGAATGGTGCCCCAAAGGACTTTGACAAGGCAATCAACTTGCTTGTTGATGCCCTGCAACATCTGCAAAATGGTGCGTCTGCTGAAATTGCTGACCGGCAGATTACTGTGCAAGGTAAAGCCATATCGCCGCAAGATTTTCTGGCGTTGCAAGAGAAATTTGGCAACAACATTCCAGATGGATACGATCTGGCAATTGCCAATATCGAGTTACCCGAAGTCTCTCCTTACAAATGGTCATTGAATAAGGAGACGGAAGGCCGTGTTCGGTTGGCGGGTTATTCGCCTTCGTCCAAACTCACAAACGATATTATTTCGCTCTTGTCTGCTTCATCAATCGTTGACGAGACGCTGCCCGCTTTGGGGCAACCTGAAAATTTTGAAAACATCACGCTTGCAAGCGCTGCCGCATCCAATTTTATGGCTGAGGGATATATTGAGTTGGATGCAAATGGTTGGCTGCTCAATGCGACGACGGAGACAAAGGTCCAGCAAAACAATCTATTGCAACAGTTTTCTGACAAACAGATTCAATTGAAATCTTGGCAAGCGCAGTTTACCACGCTGCCGCCGCCAGAGGCGAAACCATATCGTTTTGAAGCAAAAATTGACGAAGCTGGCGCGCTGAGTTTTGACGGTTATGTCCGAAGCGAAGACACGCAATTATTATTGTCCGGACTTGGGCAATCCAACGTGAGCCTTGCCAGCGGCGAGCCGGAGGATTTTGATGAAGCGATCAATGTCGGAATTTCGGCATTGCAACGGCTTGTGACGGGTCAGTTCGGCTTCGATGGCGAACAATGGTATCTAAAAGGCGTTGCCGCGCACCAAGATGCTGCGAACGCGACGCGGAATGACCTTGGGGATTTTGCGACGTCGCAAAGTGCATGGCGGATAGAGATTGAAGCTCTGATTGTGCCTGTTGTTCCCTATCTTTGGGCGGCGGAAAAAGCCAATGCCGACCTGATTGCGCTTTCAGGATATGTACCCGACCAATTGCTGTTTGATGAACTAACGGCGACAGGCGCAAAAACTTCGGCACTAAAAATTGGCGTCGGCGCGCCCGAGCAGTTCTCCGCAAAGGCGAATGCTGCACTTACATCGCTCAAATTGCTTGATGCTGGGCGCGCCAGCCTTTCCGGTGGCACGTGGACCCTTATTGGCAGCGCGAGTTCGGATGATGCAGTTTCCAAAATTCTGGAAATACTGGCACCGTTTGGTTCGGCCTTTCGACTAGATATCTATGTTGTTTTGCCGGTCGAAAAGCTGACTTGGCGTGCCATGAAGAATGCAGATGGCAAGACAAGCTATTCGGGCTTCTTGGCAGATGAAGTGGTTTGGGAGCGTGTTGATGATGTTCTACAGCGCGTTGGCCCGCAACCTGCTGCCC
>NZ_JBLIAI010000085.1:0-9033 GCF_047634455.1 Maritalea sp. | reverse complement strand
GCAACACATTGGAACACTTTAGTTTCTATTAACGCTAATTCAAAAGGCTCGGTTAACCAAGTTTTGACCCTTTGAACGGATACTGCCCCAAAAGCTTTGTGCATCAAATGTGCTTTGCTGTGTTTTAACCGGGGTGTAAGCGTAATGAAGCCGGCGCGTATTTTACTATTAGCAGTTGCACTTGTTGCAGGTGGTCTTGCGGCCTTTTTCGCCGTGAATAGCGGACCAAAAGACACCACGACGCAGATCGCGGCTCCCGTGGTTGAACGTACAAAAGTGCTGATCGCATCTCAGACTATAGGCATCGGCCAGCGCATTTCTGCGGACATGCTTGAATGGCAAAATTGGCCTTCAGATGCTTTGCGTCCCGAATTCATCACGAGTGAAGCTGTGCCCGATGCGCTCAGTCAGATGGACGGCGTGGTTGCACGCTTTGAAATTTTCACCGGCGAACCAGTGCGTGAAGCCAAGTTGGTGCGCGCCATCGATGGATATCTTTCTGCAGTAATCGGCCAAGGCATGTTGGGCGTTTCAGTTACAGTTTCTCCTGAATCCGGAGCAGGTGGTTTCATTGTTCCCAATGATAGGGTCGACGTCATTGTGACGCAAGCCACCGCATTTGGTGACGTGTCGCAAACGATTTTGACGAATGCACGTGTATTGGCAATTGGCGCTCGTTTGGGCGAAAAAGGCATAACCGGTGAAGACCCTGAAAATGGTGCGGTTTTTGAAGACAACACCATTGCCACACTTGAACTGACGCCACCGCAGGCTGAAACCATTGTGAACGCGCAAAAAGTTGGCGAATTGTCGCTGGCATTGCGTTCGATAGTAGATTTTGCCGACGGTCCGGCCGCCGATGCGCAGAGTAATGATTCAACTATTCAACTCATCCGTGCCGGCCAGTCGGTTTCTGCGCGCATCAGTGCGCCGCAAACCGGAGATCAAGCGAGTGGGGCCATAACATCTGCGGTCAAAACATCAATTTTTTCAAACACGGCAAACAATAGTGCAAGTCAGAGTTCTGGCGGCAGCGCGGGCAATGGGTCAACCCCACCACCGTTGCAATAGGAGTAGTATAATATGTTGAACACCTGTTCCATTGCAGCATTCACAAGTCGGTCGTCGACGCTCATGCGCTCGGCAATTTTCTTGCTGATGTTTTTGGCCATAACTATTGTCATCACGCCAGTAACCTTCGCTGCCCCCGGAATTTTACGTATTTCGAGCAACCAAATTGGTAAAGAACATCGCGTTGAAATCGGCTTAAATAAATCACTGGTGGTTGAACTGCCAGTTTCTGCAAAAGAAGTTATCGTTTCAAATCCCGGTGTCGCCTCGGCATTGGTACGCACCAAACGCCGCGCTATCATTCAGGGTGTGGCACTGGGTGAGACAAATATTTTGTTCCTAAACGATCAGGGAATGCCAATCGCTGTCTTGGATGTAACAGTTCAACAATCGAGCAAAGGGCTGGCAGCAACTATTGCACGTCTTTTGCCGGGCAGTGCGATAGATGTTGACACCATGAACGGTAAAATCGTTCTTTCAGGTACTGTCAGAAGCGACGACGATATGCAAAAAGCAATAGCGATCGCCGGACAATTTGCTGACGGTCCTGATACTGTGGCGAGTGTCATCAGCATCGACGGCGCGCAACAAGTAATGCTCAAGGTGACAATTGCCGAAGTTCAACGTGAAACCGTTAAACAGCTTGGCATTGATCTCAGCACGACGCTGAGTATTGGCGGACTTTCAACAACGCTGATTTCCGCACCAGGATTGGGCGGCGTGTCAAATGTCGTTGCGCCAAATTCTATGAAATCGGGCTTCTCACTTGGTAATCTGTCCGTTGATGCGACAATCAAGGCGCTGGAACGACGCGGCGCAATTCGTCTGTTGGCGGAACCTGTGCTCACCGCGATTTCGGGGGCAAAGGCTGAGTTCCTTGCAGGTGGAGAGTTCCCTGTGCCAACTGGCTTTAAAGATGGTGAAATCACCTACACATTCAAGAAGTTTGGTGTCGATTTGGCGTTCACACCCGTTGTGCACACCAATAACGATATTTCGATGGAGATCGAAACCAGTGTGTCTGAAATCAACGCCGAGGGTGGCTATACAGCCGGACCGGTTACCATTCCGGCAACCAAAGACCGTAGAGCAAAAACCTCTGTCCGGTTGCGTGCCGGTACAACTTTGGCCATCGCAGGATTGATAGAAGAAAAACAGCGTCAACGGTTCAATGAAATTCCAGGGCTGGGGAAAATTCCAATTCTTGGCACCCTGTTCCGCTCACGCGATTTCATTCGTGCCGAAACAGAATTGCTGATCTTGGTCACACCATATCTCACTGAGTCAGGAAGCGTGAACGATTACACTTTGCCAACTGACAAGCTCACAATGGCTGACGATGCTGCGGCGTATTTTCTTGGTCAGATGGAGAAAATGTATGGCGTGGGTGGCGAGAACGAAGGCAACCTACAAGGCTCAATCGGCTTTGTTTTGGATTAACGGATACGGATTGAACGTGGAGTATTTTAATGAGTGAGTATGACAGCGATCCGACTGGGCCAGAAGAGGCGTCGATTTCTGGCGCCCGCTTGGTACCGCATATTACCATCCAAGCTTTTTGCGAGAATGCAAAAACTGCCCAGATGATAGAGCAAGCCGTGTCTGATCGACGGATGAACAAAGTTGCGCTCACCACCCACAATGGTGGTGTGAGTGCCGCAATCGAAATCTACAGACTCAATCCGACGCCCAATCTGATCATCATCGAATCATCATTAGCGGCGCAGGAGCTGATTGACAGCTTGGACAAACTTGCAGGGGTCTGCGACGCCTCAACGCGGGTCGTTGTGATCGGGCATCAAAATGACGTAGAATTGTATCGCAAATTGATGCGTTTCGGGGTGTCAGAATATTTGGTCATGCCGTTTGCAAGTACCGCACTGGTCGACACAATTTCGGAACAGTTCGCCGCTGCTGGCGCCGCGCCGATTGGCAGAACAATCGCGTTTCTTTCGGCCAAAGGCGGTGCAGGGTCATCGACCATCGCACACAATACGGCTTGGGCAATCTCGCAAACTGTTCGGCGTGACGTGCTCATACTTGATATGGATTTGCCGTTTGGAACGGCGGGCCTCAATTACAACCAGGAGCCACCACACGGCCTTGCCGACGCCGTATTTTCACCAGATGTGATCGACGACGTCGTGATTGACCGGTTGATGTCAAAATGCGCCAACCATGTGAATTTGCTCACAGCGCCTGGGACCCTTGATAAAGACTATGATTTTGAGGAACGTTCATTCGAGCAAATTATCGAGATTTGCCAAAATAACGTGCCCTTAGTTGTCCTTGATCTGCCTCATGCATGGAACGGCTGGATTCGCCACACCTTGTCAACAGTCGATGAAATCGTGGTGGTCGCCGAACCCGATCTTGCCAATCTACGCAATACGAAGACGATTTTGGACAAACTAAAAGAATTGCGGCCAGATGAATCAGAGCCAATTCTTGTTTTGAACAAAGTTGGTGTCGCCAAACGCCCCGAGATTGCCGCCAACGAATTTGGCACGTCGATAGACGCTGAGTGTTTTGCACAGATCCATTTTGATCCAGCCCTATTTGGTTCCGCAGCAAATAACGGGCAAATGATCGCCGAAGTCAACGTATCGCACAAGGTCAATGAGGCGTTCACAAGGCTGGCGCTTAAGACAACCGGCCGGGAGATGCAAGATGGTGTTCATCAATCTGGCATTTTACCTGGTTTGTTGAAGAAATTGAAACTCGCCTAGAGCCAAAATCATTGAGTAAGGGTTTTTATGTTTGGGAAACGCACAAGTTTTGGAGGGAATACAAATGGCGCGGTGCCGAACAAGCCGCAGCCTGCTGTTGCGCCTCAACAGCAACCAGCCCGGACACCGATAGCGCCTAAGAAAGCCAAGCGGGAGAGCAGCGAACCGGTAATGGATGTCGAAGGCGACGTGAAAAACCGCAGCACCGATTCCGAGTATTTCAAAACCAAGTCGTCTGTTTTTAATGCGTTGATTGATAGCATCGATCTTAGCCAATTGGCGACGATGGAAATCGAATCTGCGCGCGAAGAAATCCGCGATATCGTGTCCGAAATTATCGCATTGAAATCGATCGTTATGTCGATTTCTGAGCAAGAAGACCTTCTCGAAGACATCTGCAATGACGTATTGGGATATGGTCCGCTTGAACCCCTTCTCGCGCGTGATGACATTGCGGATATTATGGTCAACGGCGCGGCCACGACCTACATTGAGGTGAACGGCAAAGTCAGGCTTACAAATGTAAGATTTCGCGATAATGCGCACTTGATGAACGTCTGCCAACGCATCGTTAGCCAGGTTGGACGGCGCGTTGACGAATCAAGTCCCATTTGTGACGCCCGCCTGCCGGACGGTTCTCGGGTAAATGTTATTGGTCCGCCTTTGGCAATTGACGGTGCTGCACTGACCATTCGTAAGTTTAAAAAAGACAAATTGACATTGGATCAGCTGGTTAAGTTTGGCTCGATTTCGCCGGACGGTGCCGAAATTTTGCAGATTCTTGGCAAGGTGCGCGCCAACATATTGATTTCGGGTGGTACCGGTTCGGGTAAAACGACCCTCTTGAATTGTTTGACCGCTTTTATTGAATCCGATGAGCGGATCATAACTTGTGAAGACAGTGCCGAGCTACAGCTACAACAACCGCACGTTGTTCGTTTGGAAACGCGTCCACCAAACCTTGAAGGTGAGGGCGAAATTACCATGCGAGATTTGGTTAAAAACTGCCTGCGTATGCGCCCTGAGCGGATCATCGTGGGTGAGGTGCGTGGACCAGAAGCATTTGATCTGTTGCAAGCCATGAACACCGGTCACGACGGTTCGATGGGAACGCTTCACGCCAACTCGCCGCGTGAGGGTCTGTCACGGCTTGAATCAATGATCACAATGGGTGGCTATTCTTTACCCTCGCGCACGATACGTGAGATGATTGTGTCTTCAATTGACGTCGTGGTGCAAGCCGCACGTTTGCGCGATGGCTCGCGCCGCATCACACACGTTTCAGAAATCATGGGCATGGAAGGGGACGTCATCGTGACCCAGGATATCTTTGTATATGACATCGTGGGTGAGGACGCCAACGGCGACCTAATCGGACGTCATCGTTCCACAGGGATCACCAAACCCAAATTTGCAGAGCGCGCGCGCTATTACGGCGAAGAGTTGAATTTGATTGAAGCGCTTGAGCGCGCCAATGCCGAAGATTTGGGAGCGGCTTAGCACATGTCTCCGATCATCCTCATACTTCTTGTTTCGTTGGCCGTTGGCGCCGTTGGCATGGCGTTTATACCCGGCATTGTCGGCGGGGGGCGTGCGGATAAGCGCATAAAAGCGCTGACGACTGGTGAACGCGCAACGGGGCGAAAAACCCGGGTTGACCCCGCAAAGGCACGCCAAAACCGTCGCAAATCCTTGCAAGACATCTTGGATGATCAAAGCGAACAGAATAAGAAAAACAAAAAAATATCGCTGAAAAAACGCTTAGCACATGCTGGCATGAGTATCTCGGTAAACGGTTTTTGGCGCAATGCGGCCATCTTAGGTGTTGTCGTTTTCCTTGTGACCTGGCTCACGGGGGTGCCCATCTTGCTCGCACTCGTCTTTGGTGCTGCGGGCGCATATGCGGTGCCTATGTGGTACGTAAAACAGCGAACACGGAAATATCAAACTAGGTTTTTGGACGAATTTCCAAATGCGGTCGATTCCATCGTTCGCGGCGTGAAAGCGGGTATGCCGTTAAATGAATCTATGAAAGTCGTGGCCAGCGAATCCAAAGAACCGGTGAAGACCGAGTTTACAAGGATAATTGAGCAGCAATCAGTTGGCAAAAACGTTGCCGAAGCTGTGCCAATTCTGTTTGAGCGTTTGCCCATCGCCGAAGTCAACTTTTTTGTTGTTGTGATCACGGTCCAGCAACAGGCTGGTGGCAATTTGTCAGAAGCACTTGGAAATTTGGCCACTGTGTTGCGCAACCGCAAGAAGATGAAAGCAAAAATAAAAGCGGTCTCCTCTGAGGCAAAAGCGTCAGCCGGCATTATCGGTTCGCTGCCATTTGTTGTCTCGACATTGATCTCATTGGTCAGCCCGACCTATATGCTGCCCCTCTTCACCACCCCATTGGGTAATATGTGGCTTGGTATAGCGGTTCTCATGATGTCATTCGGTGTTTTCGTTATGCACAAAATGATCCAGTTTGACTATTAGCATGTGGCACAAATTGAGTAAGGAAATCAGATGGATTTCGTAGGACTTGTCACCAGTTCGGATTTTATTGTCTCGGTCTTGGCGGCCATTTCAGTTGCCGCAATTGTCTTTACATTCGGAGCTCAGTTCTCCGAAGGTAAAGACATGAAGTCCCGCATCAAAAAAGTGGCGGTTGAGCGGGAACGTTTACGCATTGACGAAATCACGCGGCTTCGCGGAGAAGATAAACATGCGCGCCGTAAGGTTGAGAATTCAGATACGGTGAAAAAAATCGTTGAGAGGTTTTCGCTGAAAAAAGCGTTTGCTGACGACCAAACAGCCCTTAAACTTGCCCGCGCAGGCTATCGCAGTCCAGCGGCGATCACGACATTTGTATTCTTGCGCTTTGTTGTGCCGCTCGGCATGACGTTGCTCGCCCTGTTCTATTTTGTCTTCATCTTTACCAAAGATGAACCGCTATATTTGTCGATTACCTATGCGATCGGCGTTGGCATCGTCTCGTCCTATTTACCAGTAATCCTACTCAAAAATCAGACCACCAAGCGCCAACAATCCATCCGCAGCGCCTGGTCAGACTGCTTGGATTTGCTGCTTTTATGTGTTGAAAGCGGTATGTCGGTCGAGCACGCATTTGCGAAAGTCGCGCGGGAAATATCTACGCAGAGTGAAGAACTCGGCGAAGAATTGACGCTTACGACCGCAGAATTGTCATTTCTGGACAAACGCTCACGCGCGTTTGACAACATGGCGCTGCGCACAGGACTTGATGAAGTGAAGTCCGTGATGACGGCGCTTATTCAGTCTGACAAATATGGGACATCTGTGGGCAGTACGCTGCGTGTGATGGCCGAAGAAGGACGCGATATGCGTATGATGGCCGCCGAACAAAAAGCCGCGGCGTTGCCACCAAAACTAACGGTTCCACTCATCCTGTTCTTTTTGCCGGTTCTGTTCATCATGATCATGGCGCCCGCACTAATGACCGCCTTTGGTATGTAGGCGCTGCAACCAAAATTTCTTCTCAGTTTGGAATTTGCTAAACAAAAATAAGCGCGCAGCCGTCGTACAGAACGAACGGCTGTGTTGTTCAGTGGTTGTGGTTTTAAGAGCCGGACGCAATGGGCGCTACTTTTTGCCCTTGATCAGGTCCCATTTGTTTTGTTGGGTAAGAAGCGCGCGAATATAAGCCATATTGCTTTCAACCGCTTCTGGTTCAAGCTCTGCCGCGTAAATTGCTCTTGCTTCGTCAAAACGCCCCTGAAGGCCAATAACGAGGGCCAAGTTTTGTCTTATCCGGCCAGTGGCCCCGGGGAGGCTTGTCGCCCTTTTCAGATATATTTCAGCTTGTGGCAGGTCGCCAGTCATTGCAAATGACAGGCCCATATTTGCCTGCAGTCCAGCCTCGTTTGGCGCAGACAACATGGCTTGTTGATAAAGCGCACGCGCTTCCGTGTTGCGCCCCATCTGGTCCAAGATCGCGCCTTTGACGCTCAATGTGTTCCAGTGCGGTGCCTCAACGCGGATCGCTGCATCTATAATATTGAGCGCCTGGTTGAACTGTCCGTTTGACGCAAGCGCTTTGGCGAACGCCAATGCCACATCCCGATCACGAGGAAATTCGGTGCGCGCGCGTTCAAGCACCGATACCGCTTGTCCCGGTTGACCCACAGCGCGCAACGCTGCTGCGTAATAGATGGTCGTGCGAATATCGCGCGGATTGTTTTGATATTTTTGTGCAAAATCTTGCGCCGCAGCCTGTTTTTGCATTTGTGTGAGGCCGGAAAAATCAGGCGTACGCATTTCACTGCCGCCACGGCTTGCAGCACATGCATTCAAAGCAATGGCTGCAACGCTGACCAGTGCCAAAGCACGAAGCTTTTTGAAAGTGGTGGAGCGATGAAATTGCACTTATATTTCTCCAAATGCGCGCGCAACCCATTCTAGGCAGGCTCCTAAATTCAATAAATCATTAACCCTAACAGGCGGTTAAAACAGATGCGGTAGAACCAATTGCCAAGCGCTCAATTGCGATATATTTCTGAACAATCAAATCAAATTTTAGACGGGATATCATGACCAAAACCATCACATGTGTATGGCAGGGCGATCAAAGCCAGCTGAACAAATTGAGCGAGGCCCAAAAAAACTGGCTAGCCGCAAGTAAGTTTGACGGCAAAGCGGGTGAGCTTGTGGCGGTGCCCGCAACCAGCGGCGACATCGATCAATACGTGTTTGGTTTGGGCGAGCGCGGTAAATCGCACCCGATGATTACCGGATTGGCCGCAGTGCAGCTCAAAGAAGGTGAGTTTGATCTTGCCGGTGATTTTGTGAACCCAGATATTGCTGCGTTGGGGTTTCGCCTCGGCGCTTATCAGTTCACTCAATTCAAGAAAAGTGATCAATACGTATCGCTAGGTAAGGCTGAGGGCGCTGATGCGGCCGAAGTTGCTTTGATGGCGGAAGCGGCCGAGTTGGCGCGCGATCTGATCAATCGGCCCGCCAACGATTTGGGACCTGAGAACTACGAAACAGCAATCCGCGAATTTGCCAAAAAGCACGGCGCAAGCGTTCGCTCAATTGTCGGCGATGATCTGCTGACGCAAAACTATCCGATGATTCACGCGGTGGGCCGCGCATCCGCTCAAGCGCCGCGCTTACTAGACTTTACTTGGGGGCAAGAAGGCGCACCCAAGGTCACATTGGTTGGCAAAGGCGTGATTTTTGACAGCGGTGGTCTGGATATCAAGCC
>NZ_JBLIAI010000084.1:0-9147 GCF_047634455.1 Maritalea sp. | reverse complement strand
TTCAGGATGTGCTCATCAGATTTGTGCATCGTGCCAAAAAGCCAAGACACATGTTCATCATCTTCATGGCTGATTTTCCAAAATAGTCCACGGCTGTTCAGTGTCGCATCTGCTTGCGCTTTGATGTTGGCAAAAGCTGTAGGATCAGTTTGCTGCAAAACTTTATACAGATTTACATTGGTGCAGGTTGTTGCGGCCGTTGCAGGTTGAACGAAAAGGGCAAAGGTTAATGCGAAGGCGGCGCTAAGTGCGGATTTGAACATTTGGCGTGTCCTTGAGCGGGCGTTGGTTATGCTTTTTATATTGGACGTAAAAGATATCACTGCAATGGCATGCACGCTTTTTTAAGATGGCATTTGCATTTTTCTTGCCGCTGCTTCTTTGGCGCGACGGTCCATTTGCGTAAAGCTGATCACCCCGATTAACACCATAGCCGCACCTGCTGCGTGCCAAAGGGTAAAGTCTTCGCCCAAAATTGTGACGGCCAACCCGATGGTGACAAGCGTAGAGACATTGCCGATCACGGCGGTGGGTTCGGGCCCTACCATGCCAATACTTATGGAAATCAGATAGGCGGGGATAACCGTTGAAATGGTCGCGACGGCAAACATCAACATCATGGCGCGGGGTGGCAGCGACAGATCGGAGAAATCGTTGATCAGGAAGAAGTGGGCGATGACCACCAGCCCAGCCGCTGTCATGGCGATGGAGGTAAAAAGTCTTGCCCCGATCCGATCAATATGTGGTTTGGCCAGCACTTGGTAAATAGCGTAAGACAATGCCGCACCCAAAACCAACGCGCCACCGATGATGGTGGATTGTCCATCAATTTGCAGATCGCGCGCAAAAATCACAGCTAGACCCCCATAGGAGACAAAAAGAGCGATAATCATTTTTGGTTTGAGCCGCCGTCCTTGAAATATTGCGCCAATCAGCACCACGAAAATCGGGTATGTCAACAATATCAATCGGTCGAATTGCGCTGAAATATAGGTCAGGCCCGCAAAGTCCAAATAAGATGCCAAATAATAACCGAGCGCCCCAATGGCTGCAACGGTTAACAGTGATTTGGCGGTTAATAGCGGTCCATCATTTTCAGCCACGCGGCGGCGGTAGCCGAAATAGCCGATCAATATGAAAAACGGCAGGGCAATGATCATCCGCCAGGTGAGCGTGGTAATGGCATCCACATTTTCAATCAGGGCCAGTTTGATTAGAATGCCCTTGGTCGCAAAAAAACTTGCGCCGAGTGCGCCGACCAAATAGCCCAAGATCATTTTATTGCCGGAAGTTTTGCTCATAATTATCTAACTGGATTGGTGGGCGATCAAGTCGCGGACAAATTTGATGCCGAGTTCAACCTGGCTAAGTTCGATAAACTCATTGGGTTTATGGGCCTGATCGATTGAACCGGGACCACACACGATAGTCGAAAACCCGCCATCTGTTTGGAACTGGCCTGCCTCGGTGCCGTAAGGCACGCCGATAGTTTCGTTCTTGCCCGCCAGCCGCATTGCGAGCGATTTGGCAACGTCTTGTTTTGGCGCGGCAAAACCGGGCGTCCAAATAACGTCTTTTGTTATCGAACATTCAGCGTGTTTGGCTTTCATCTCTGCTTCAAGCTGCGCCATGTAGGTGTCGATTTTACCAACCACAATATTGTAATCTTCTTGCGGGAGCACCCGATAATCGCAGGTGAAACTGCAGTCGCGGGCAACGATATTGTCTGCAATGCCGCCCTTGACGATCCCAACATTCAAGGTGGAATGGTTTGGCAAAAGCGGCAGACCTTCATAAGGATTGGCCACCAATTCATCGTGCAGATCATTGATGAAATTGATGATTTTTGCAGCATAACGGGTGGCGCTGACCCCGAGATGGGTCTGGCTTGAATGGGCTTCAAGCCCTGTGACATGAATGGTCATGCCATAGACACCCTTGTGCATCTCTGCCACTTGCATATCGGTGGGTTCGCCCACAATCACCGCATCAATTGGTGGTAGGTTTTTGGCCATTTCTTTGATCATGAACGGCGCTCCAAGGCAGCCCAGCTCTTCATCATAGGACAGCGCGATATGGATCGGGCGTTTCAGATTTGCGCTGAGCATTTCGGGAACCAAAGCCAAAACGATGGCGCAAAAGCCCTTCATGTCGCAGGTGCCACGGCCATAAAGTCGATTGTCTTTTTCGACCACCTTGAACGGGTCGGTGGACCAATCCTGATCTTTTACAGGCACCACATCTGTGTGACCGCTGAGGATAACACCGCCTGCAACATTCGGACCAATGGTGGCGTAAAGGTTGGCTTTGCTACCGTCTTGGTTTGGCACCAAATGGCTTTGAACGCCAAGTTGTAAAAGATATGCTTTTACATCGCTGATCAAATCCAAGTTGGATTTACTTGATACGGTGTCAAAGCTCACAAGCCTGCTGATCATTTGTTTTACGTTTTGCATGTAAAGGGCGCCGATAATGGAGTGGGCAATTGGCCACAAGTGAGGAGGCACAGCTTAATGCCTGTTTGCTATTTATGCCAATGCCTTTGCCATGATTTAGAATAACAATGCCCAACCCGCGCTTATGCCAACGCCAATCAAGGCAATGCCAGCGAATATAAATGTACTTCCACCGCGTTGCGCCTTTTCAAGCGAGCGCATGCCGATATGAGGGAAGAGAATTGAAACCGTGCATTTGAGTGTTAGCGCCCAACCGTAGACGGTCAGTACAATCGCCGGGCCAGACCAGACTTGGTGAAATGCCACAACGATCAGAGCTGGCCACAGTTCCAATGTGAAAGTACGGGTGATGATGGCTATGTTGCCACTTTGATGCAGCTTGGTGAAATAGTCTTCCCACATTTCGGGCTGCATGATGTGCGACAGCCCCATCAGTACACATGCGAAAAACATGGTTAATTGTACTGCGCTCGTGCCGTCTGTGACGAATGGGAAGTACATATTGCCTCTCGTTTCTGTTTCAGGGAAATTGCCAGCTCCATTTTGTCAAACAAAACGGTTTCTTGCAAATGCTTTTCATTTGCAAGAAACGATGATTGGACATTTCAGGTGCTGTCCCTGTGATCCTTTTGCTTATAATGCGCGTTGGCCCAGGATAAGTGAGATGAGAAAATTAATGCCCTACAGAGACTTAAGACCTTGGGTGCGCTTTGAGATAGGCGTCCATCAATTGAGCGGTGTCGACTTTTGTGTAGATCTGCGTGGTCGACAGGGATGCATGGCCGAGCAATTCTTGAATTGAGCGCAGATCGCCGCCGCCTGCCAATAGATGTGTTGCAAAGCTGTGGCGCAGGGCGTGGGGGGTTGCTGAGTTGGGCAGACCGAAGGCTGAACGCAGTTTTTGCATTTTTAGCTGCACCAGACGTGGGCTAAGCGGTCCGCCACGTGCGCCACGGAAAATCGGGACGTCGGTATCCGGATGATAAGGGCAACGGTTTTGATAATCTTCGATGGCGTGACGAATGGCAGGTAGTATTGGCACCATGCGCACTTTGCCACCCTTGCCGTTAATACGCAGATTGTCACTGTCTAAATCATTTGCGGTCAGCGCCAGCGCTTCTGAAATCCGTAGGCCCGCGCCGTAACATAGAGCCATTACGGCGACATCGCGGGCGGCGATCCAGGGGTCGTCTTCGTGCGTGACCCCTTGTTCGACGAGCTTTTTGGCGTCAATTGCGGTGAGCGCTTTGGGCAGGCTTTGCTTTTTCTTTGGCGCTTTAATGGCGGCTAAACTATCGGCGTGGGCATGGCCTTCTTTTTCAAGAAACGCAAAGAAGCTTTTGATCCCAGACAGGCCGCGCGCCATGGTGGCGTTACCGACCCCGGTTTGACGACGGTTTGACATGAAGCCGCGCCAATCGGCGGGCGTGAGTTCGTTGAGTGCACTTACAGATACGGGCGCACCCAAATGGGTGGTGAAGAAAGTGAGCATTTGCTCCACATCACGATCGTAGGCAACAAGGGTCTTGTCGCTCAGCCGTCGAAGCGAGGATAATTCGTCCTGCCATTGGGATAAGCAACGCGCAACTTTTTTGTCTTTGTTGATCAGCACATCGTTCATGGCCGCATTATACGGCGTGCAAACTTACCAAAATTGAAATCATGCTCGTTTTTTTGCCGCTCACGTTTTAGGCTTGGTGTCCCAATCGATTCTTAGAAAGTAGCTCATGGGCCAAATCTCGTCCGACATTGTTTCAGTGATGGTCAGCGTGGCGGTTGATGGACCCTATTCCTATCGTGTGCCTGAAGGGATGCAGGTTATGCGCGGCTCTGTTGTTCAGGTGCCGCTGGGGCCGCGCAAGGTCATGGGCGTTGTGTGGGGTGAGCCAAAAGATCAAGTGGCACACAATCGGCTCAAAGATATTGATCTTGCGTTTGATACGCCGCCCTTGACCGAAGAGCTG
This sequence comes from Maritalea sp., assembly GCF_047634455.1. Lineage (GTDB taxonomy): Bacteria > Pseudomonadota > Alphaproteobacteria > Rhizobiales > Devosiaceae > Maritalea. The sequence continues at coordinate 4,727 of NZ_JBLIAI010000084.1, read as the reverse complement.
ATCAAGCTGGTGGATTGGATTGCCAAATATACGTTGGCACAGCCGGGCATGGTGTTGCGTGGGGTCTTGCGTTCGCCCGAAGCCTTTGGCGAAGACAAACCAATTGCGGTTTACCGGTTTTCAGGAACGTTGCCGGAGCGGATGACATCTGCTCGACAGCGGGTGATTGATGTGATGCAAGATGGGTTTGCTTGGCAAAAACGGGCGCTAATTGGGGAAACTGGTGTCAGCCCATCTGTGATTGAGGGGATGGTAAAGATTGGGGCGCTGGAACAAAGCTTTGTGCCGCCGCCGCCAATTGTTCATCCGCCTGATTTTGACTTTGCGCCAATGCAATTAAATGATGAGCAACAAGCAGCGCTTGAACTGTTGCGCGCGCATGACCCACATGAATTTGGTGTCGCGTTGCTCGATGGGGTCACTGGGTCTGGTAAAACCGAAGTGTTCTTTGAAGCGGTGGCCGATTGTTTGCGCGTGGGTCGGCAGGCGGTGATCTTGCTGCCCGAGATCGCCCTAACCCACACGTTTTTGAAGCGGTTTGAGGACCGATTCGGTGCAAAACCTGGCGAGTGGCATTCGGATATGACGCCAGTACAACGGGCGCGGATGTGGCGATCTATTGCGCGGGGCAAGGTGCAGGCGGTGGTTGGGGCGCGTTCGGCACTTTTTTTACCCTATCCTGATCTTGGGTTGATTGTGATCGATGAAGAACATGACACCGCGTTCAAGCAAGCGGATCGGGTGAACTACCATGCGCGGGACATGGCCGTCGTGCGGGCGCATTTGGCAAATGCGCGGGTGATTCTGTCTTCCGCCACGCCTTCGGTTGAAAGCCGGAACAATGCAGATCAGGGTCGCTATACTCACGTCAAGATGCTTGGGCGGTTTGCCGATGCGAAAATGCCAGACATTACAGCGATTGACATGAAAGAAGAAGGTCCGGAAAAGGGCGAGTGGATCGCACCTAGGCTGGCGCGTGAGATATTTGGCGCATTGGACAAAAAAGAACAGGTTTTGCTGTTCCTCAATCGACGCGGCTATGCGCCGCTGACCCTATGCCGCGATTGTGGCTATCAATATCAATGCCCGGATTGTTCGGCATGGTTGGTGGAACATCGCTTTCGGGGGGTGTTGTCATGTCACCATTGCGGGCATGAGGTGCAAAAACCAAAAACATGCAAAGAGTGCGGCGCTGAAGAATCACTGATTCCCATTGGGCCGGGTATTGAGCGTATAGCTGAAGAAGCTGCACGGCGTTTTCCGGACGCAAGGCGTGTTATCCTTTCGTCTGATATGGGGGGGATTGTTGCGGCCCGCGAACGGTTTGAAGAGATTGCGCGCGGTGATTATGATTTAATCATCGGCACCCAGTTGGTTGCGAAGGGCCACCATTTCCCGAAGCTAAACTTGGTCGGCGTGTTGGATGCAGACTTGGGGTTGGCGCATGGCGATCCGCGAGCCGCGGAAAAAACGTTTCAAATTCTGACACAGGTGACAGGCCGGGCCGGGCGAATCGGTAAAGCGGGGCGGGCATTTTTGCAAACCTATGTGCCAGAGCACGCGGTGATGCAGGCGATGGTGCGCGGTGATCGCGAAGCGTTCTACAAACATGAGTTAAAGGCGCGAGAATCGGTTGGTTTGCCGCCGTTTGGGCGATTGGCTGCGTTGATCGTTTCGGCCACTGAACATGATGTGGCGTTTGGTCATGCGCGTGGGTTGGCGGTGATGGCCCCCAAAGCCCCTGACGAGGCAAAACTAAAATTATTCGGTCCCGCTGATGCGCCGGTGGCCATGGTGCGCGGGCGACATCGGGTCAGGCTTTTGGTGCAGGCCGATAAACATTTCGATTTGTCGGGCTATGTGCGCTTTTGGCTGACTGAGGGGCCAAAGGTGACGGGCAATTTGCGGGTGCAGGTTGATATCGACCCGATGAGTTTTTATTGATCTTTGTTCGTATTTTACTCAGTTATGGCCAATCCTTGTGTAAAATTCACAAAAAGTGCCCTGCGACAAATGAGTCTACCCCATTTTTGCCTTAGGTCTATTGCACGGCCTAAATGCTTATGGTAGACGGTGCGCCATATCTGAGGAGGACGGAAACGTCAGCCTCCTAACACCATGAAAATTCGTGCCGGTTTTGCGGGCGGTCGCTCGACGGGACAGGTAAGACGAATTTTTGCATTTGATTGGGGTATAGAGGCTTTGAGCGCACAAAACTCAGTTCTCGTAACAATCGCCCGTCCGTATGCGGCGGCGCTGTTTGATTTAGCGTCGGATGCAAATGACATTGTGGGCGTTGAAAAGGCACTTGACGGCCTTTTGAAGCTGATCAATGACAGCACAGATTTCTCTGACTTTTTGAAAAGCCCAGTTATTTCAGGCGAAGAAAAAAGCGCTGTGGTGGAAGCAGTGATCAAAAAGGCCAAATTGAAGGGCCTGACAGCAAATTTTTTAAATCTTGTGGCAAAGAACCAACGTTTGTTCGCGTTGCCTGCAATGATTTCTCAGTTCAAAGCGCTTGCTGCAAAGGATCGGGGTGAAGTTCACGCCGAGGTTACCTCTGCTCAACCGCTTTCGAAAGCACACCAAGACAGCCTTGCTAAGGCTCTCAAAGAGAAGATTGGTAAGGATGTCACGCTTGAGCAGCATGTGGATGCTGATCTGATTGGCGGACTAATCGTTAAGGTTGGTTCCCAAATGATCGATTCTTCGCTCAGGACGAAATTGACAGCCATGAAGATCGCGATGAAAGAGGTCGGCTAATGGATATTAAAGCTGCAGAAATTTCTGCCATTCTCAAAGATCAAATCAAGGATTTTGGGAAAGAGGCGCAAGTCTCAGAAGTTGGGCAAGTTCTCTCCGTCGGTGACGGTATTGCTCGTGTTTACGGCCTTGATAATGTTCAGGCTGGTGAGCTCGTTGAGTTCCCAGGCGGCATTAAAGGGATGGCGTTGAACCTTGAAGCTGACAATGTAGGCGTTGTTATCTTTGGTTCTGACCGTGCCATTAAAGAAGGTGACACCGTTAAGCGTACAGGCGCAATTGTTGACGTTCCAGTTGGCAAAGAATTGCTTGGTCGCGTTGTTGACGGTTTGGGCAACCCAATTGATGGCAAGGGCCCAATCAAGTCAAAAACACGTAAGCTTGTGGATGTTAAGGCACCTGGCATTTTGCCACGTAAGTCTGTGCATGAGCCAATGTCGACTGGCCTGAAAGCTGTTGATGCGATGATCCCGATTGGCCGTGGCCAACGCGAATTGATCATTGGTGACCGCCAAACGGGTAAAACAGCTATTCTTCTTGATACATTCTTGAACCAAAAGCCTGCGCACCAAGGTACTGACGAGAGCGAAAAACTTTATTGTATCTATGTTGCGGTTGGCCAAAAGCGCTCAACTGTTGCGCAGTTCGTAAAGACCTTAGAAGACGCTGGCGCGATGGAATATTCTATCGTTGTTGCCGCGACCGCTTCCGATCCTGCTCCGATGCAGTTCTTAGCGCCGTTTACCGGTTGTACCATGGGCGAATATTTCCGCGACAATGGTATGCATGCTGTGATTGGTTATGACGATCTTTCAAAGCAAGCTGTGGCTTACCGTCAAATGTCACTGCTTCTTCGTCGTCCACCTGGACGTGAAGCTTATCCTGGTGACGTTTTCTATCTTCACTCACGTTTGCTCGAACGCGCGGCGAAATTGAACGAAGATCACGGTTCAGGTTCTTTGACCGCTTTGCCGATCATTGAAACTCAAGCGAACGACGTGTCAGCTTATATTCCGACGAACGTGATTTCGATCACGGATGGTCAGATCTTCTTGGAAACAGACTTGTTCTTCCAAGGTATCCGTCCGGCGGTGAACGTTGGTCTGTCGGTTTCTCGTGTGGGTTCATCCGCGCAGATTAAAGCGATGAAGCAAGTTGCTGGTTCGGTTAAGGGTGAATTGGCCCAGTATCGTGAGATGGCGGCGTTTGCTCAGTTCGGTTCTGACCTTGATGCGGCGACGCAAAAAATGTTGAACCGTGGTGCGCGTTTGGTGGAGCTGTTAAAGCAACCACAATTCTCGCCGCTTAAATCTGAAGAGCAAGTTGCTGTGATTTTTGCTGGCGTTGAAGGCTACATCGATGCTGTTAGCGTTCGTGATGTGCAAAAATTTGAGCAAGGCTTGCTTGGTGCACTACGTGGCAAACACAAAGATTTGCTTGCAACGATTGCAAAAGAAAAAGCCATTTCTGACGACACACGTGAGAAATTGCATGCAGCTATTGGCGGGTTCGCCAAGACTTTTGCAGGTTAAGCAAAACTAGGTTTTGACAAGGAGCTGAGGTGCTATGCCCTCATTGAAGGACCTGAAAAACCGGATATCTTCGGTCAAGTCGACCCAGAAGATCACCAAGGCTATGCAAATGGTTGCAGCTGCGAAGCTGCGCCGTGCGCAAGATAATGCTGAAAGTGCCCGGCCATACGCAGAGCGCATGAACGATGTGCTCGCCAGTTTGGCCGCGGCCTATAAGGGCCGTGAGGATGCACCTAAGTTACTTGGTGGAAACGGTAATGATCAAACACATTTGCTAATTGTTGCATCGGCAGAACGCGGTCTTTGTGGCGGCTTTAACTCGTCAATTGCACGGCTTGCCCGTGATCACGCAAATGCGTTGATGGCTAAAGGCAAGACCGTCAAAATTCTTTGTGTTGGCAAAAAAGGGCATGACGTTTTAAAGCGTTTGTT
>NZ_JBLIAI010000083.1:0-9473 GCF_047634455.1 Maritalea sp. | reverse complement strand
CAAACAATCGAGAAAGCAAAATCTGTCCTGGACACGGGCGCAGATTTGGTGGTCGTGGGGTATGAACCCACATCGCCTTTCGGGCTTGGGCGTCTGGTTATGGATGGCGAGCAATTGGTCAAAATCGTGGAAGAAAAAGACGCTGATGAAATCCAAAAGAAAATCGGCTTCTGTAATTCCGGCATTATGGGATTCAAAGCGGCATGTTTGCGCGCTGTAATTGATGAAATTGGCAGCGATAACGCACAGGGTGAATTCTATTTGACCGACGCTGCCCAACTCGCGCGCGCCAAGGGTTTCATTGTTAAGACTTCGATTAGTTCAGAAGATGAAGTGCTTGGCGTGAATGACCGGTCGCAGCTCTCCAGTGCCGAACACATATTCCAAAACCGCAAACGCGAAGAAGCCATGATTTCCGGCGTCACGCTGATTGCGCCAGAAACTGTGTTTTTCGCCTTCGACACCAAAATCGAAAATGATGTCACGATTGAACCCAATGTGGTCTTTGGGCCGGGTGTAACCGTACGCTCGGGCGCCACCATTCACGCGTTTTGTCACTTGGAGGGCGCCATGGTCGGTGAGGGCGCACAAATTGGTCCATATGCACGCTTGCGCCCCGGTGCCAATATGGGGGCGGGCAGCAAAGCGGGAAATTTCGTTGAAATCAAAAAATCTGATATTGGGACCGGTGCTAAAATTAATCACCTTACTTATATTGGCGATGCAGAGATTGGTGCGGGAACCAATGTCGGCGCGGGCACCATTACCTGCAATTATGATGGAAAAAACAAATACAAAACGACCATCGGAGAAAACGCCTTCATTGGATCAAACAGTGCACTGGTCGCGCCTATTACGATTGCCGATGGCGCTTATGTTGCTTCGGGAAGTGTCGTCACTCACAATGTCGAAAAAGACGCACTGGCCATCGGCCGCTCCAAACAAATCAATAAATCTGGCTACGCAAATGTCATAAGACAGCGTTGGACGGATAAGAAAGACTAAGGGAACACTATGTGCGGAATCGTTGGAATCGTCAGTAACAAACCAGTTGCGGATCGAATTGCAGATGCGCTGAAGCGCTTGGAATATCGTGGATATGACAGCGCAGGTATTGCGACATTTCACGATGGTAAAATGGATCGTCGGCGCGCGCCCGGTAAACTGACAAATCTCAAAGAATGCATGTCCAAAGAGCCGCTAGGCGGCAATATTGGCATTGGCCACACCCGTTGGGCGACACACGGTGCGCCAACCAAGGAAAACGCGCACCCACACATGACCAACCGCGTCGCGGTGGTGCATAATGGCATTATCGAGAATTTTCGCGAGCTCAAAGTTGAGTTAGCAGCAGATGGTTACGTGCCAGTGTCTGAAACAGATACTGAAATGGTGGCGCTGCTTGTCACCCGCGAGATGGACAAAGGCGTAGCCCCTTTTGATGCCGCTGCTAGTGTCATTAAACGCCTTGATGGTGCATTTGCCCTGGCAATGATTTTTAATGGTGAGGAAAACCTCATCATCGGCGCACGGCAAGGTGCTCCGTTGGCTGTCGGCCACGGCGACGGTGAGATGATTCTTGGCTCAGATGCGATTGCATTGGCTCCGTTTACGAACAAAGTGACTTACCTTGAGGAAGGCGACTGGGTTGCCCTCACCAAATCAGATATGCGGGTATTCGATCGCCAAGGGTCGCCTGTAACGCGGTCAATTTCAACCGCAAACACGGGCGCAGAACTGGTAAGCAAGGGCAATCATCGGCATTTCATGTCGAAAGAGATTTACGAACAGCCAGACACAATCTCACACACGCTTTCGCACTATGTAAACTTTTCTGAGCAGCGCATTCAGTTGCCCCAGGCACTGCCGTTTGACTTCTCCAAACTAACAAAACTCACCATTGCCAGCTGCGGCGGCTCTTATTACGCAGCAATGATCGCAAAATATTGGTTTGAAAAATATGCCCGACTACCCGTTGAAGTCGATATTGCGTCAGAATTTCGCTATCGTGAACCACCGATGGAGGAGGGTGGCCTAGCGCTATTTGTTTCTCAGTCCGGTGAAACCGCGGATACATTGGCCGCATTGCGCTATTGCGCGTCACAAGGGCAGCACATCGCGTCTATCGTAAACGTTGCAGAAAGCACAATTGCCCGCGAGTCTGATATCGTCTTCCCGACACTTTGTGGGCCAGAAATCTGCGTGGCATCGACCAAAGCAACAACGGCGCAGCAAACCGTTTTGGCAACACTGGCTATCGCCGCAGGAAAGCAGCGCGGCGTATTGAGCGATCAAGACGAGGCCGAGCTCGTCGATGCGCTTGCAAAACTACCCGGTGCTATCTCAAAGGCTTTGGCATCCGAGCCAAAAATCGCCAGCCTGAACAAAGCCCTGTCCAAGGCAAAGGATGTCTTCTACCTGGGACGCGGTGCGCTGTATCCGGTAGCCCTTGAAGGTGCGCTCAAGTTCAAAGAAATCACTTACATTCATGCTGAAGGCTACGCCGCGGGCGAACTCAAGCACGGACCAATTGCTTTGATTGATGAAAGTGTTCCAGTTGTTGTGGTTGCGCCATCGGATGCTTTACTCGAAAAAACACTGTCAAATATGCACGAAGTTGCCGCGCGCGGCGGCAAAATTATTCTCATCACGGATGAGAAAGGGGCAAAACAGGCTGGCGGCGATATCAGCGAAATCATATTGATGCCTGAAGCGCACCCATTGGTGCAGCCGATCATCGCAACGGTGCCGGTGCAGTTATTGGCTTATCATACGGCGGTGTTTATGGGCACAGACGTCGATCAGCCGAGAAATTTGGCCAAATCGGTTACGGTTGAGTAGACCCTCGCCATAAATTGAACGCAAAAAGCAATGTCTGATCGCATATGCGCCAATCAGGCATTGCACATACACCTCGGCGCTCTATATAGATCAGACCATGAGCGAAAAACCAGAACACAATAATCACGACGAAGAGCATCCGCCGCAAAAGGTTACCGCTGGACGCCGCCTGACAAACTATTTTCTAACAGGTCTCGTCATTGCGGCACCCGTTGGGCTGACTTTGTACATTACGTGGTCAATCATTCGGTTTGTTGACGATTTCGTCAAACCCCTAATACCGCCACAATATAATCCTGACACATATTTGCCGATCAGCATCCCAGGCTTTGGTCTGGTTATTGGCTCATTTGCGCTGATCATGCTGGGGTTTCTGACAGCAAACTTGGTTGGGCGCACATTGGTGCAGTTTGGTGAATCTATTTTACACAAGATGCCATTTGTGTCCGTCCTATATCGCGGACTAAAGCAGATTTTTGAGACCGTGGTGAGCCAAAGCCATTCGAACTTCAAGCAGGTGGGGCTGATTGAATATCCTCGTCATGGCCTTTATGCATTGGTCTTTATTTCTACAGAAGCAAAGGGTGAAGTTGCCGAGAAAGTGACAGGAGAGGACATCACCAGTGTCTTCCTTCCAACCACACCGAACCCAACTTCTGGTTTCTTATTGTTTTTGCCGCGCAGTGAAGTGCACATTCTGGACATGAGTGTTGAAGACGGTGCCAAATTGGTCATTTCCGCTGGCCTCGTATCCCCTGAATATCAAACAAAAATCGAAGAACTGGCTGAAAAAACGGGCATCATATCAAAAAAGAAATAGCTGCCAGCTACCCCGCTCTGATCAGTGGGATGGCAAGATCTTTTCTGAATAGATAAAGCAGCGTTCGTGCCGCTTCGCCCTCTGAGCCTTGTAGCCCAGGATTTTGCTCGAGTAGATGAACCGCATCGTCGTGCGCCAGTTCCAGCAAATCCTTGTGAAAATCAGGTATTGCAATTCGAAAGCCGGGCATGCCTGATTGCCTTGTGCCAAGCAAGTCGCCTTGCCCACGCAGTTCCAAATCTTTTTCGGCAATCTCGAACCCATCTTCAGTTGAGCGAATGGTCTTCAACCGCGCTTGCGCCATCTCCGTCAATTTGTCGCCGTGCAGCAGCAAACACGCGGAACGTTGGTCACCCCGTCCTACGCGACCGCGTAACTGGTGCAATTGTGAAAGACCAAAGCGTTCAGCATGCTCAATAATCATGATGGTTGCGTTTGGCACATCGACCCCAACTTCAATTACAGTCGTAGCGACAAGAATTGAAAGTTCGTTACGCTGAAATTGCTCCATAACCAACTGCTTTTCGTCCGCTTTCATGCGGCCATGTACCAAACCCACTCGATCGCCAAAGACTTGGCGCAGTGCTTTGTGTCGGTCTTCGGCGGAAACCAAATCAAGATTTTCAGATTCTTCAACCAACGGGCAAACCCAGAACGCTTGCGCACCCTCGTCAACTTTTGCCTTCAACCGTGCAATAACCCGATCATATTCACCCGCAGACAATATTGCGGTATCAATGGGTTGGCGGCCAGCTGGTTTTTCCTTGAGCAGGCTGACATCCATATCGCCAAAGTGGGTCAGCACCAACGTGCGTGGAATCGGTGTCGCTGTCATCACCAATAATTCGGTTTTTCTTCCCTTTTCGGATAGGGCAAGCCGCTGGTGCACACCAAACCGGTGCTGCTCATCGACCACAGTGAGGCCAAGCGATTTGAACACGACGCTGGATTGGAACAGGGCGTGCGTGCCAACTACGATGTCAATCTCACCGGTTTCAATTTGCGTCTGGATTGAACGGCGCTCGCCTGCGGGCATTTTGCCAGTCAACAAGGCGACTTTCAAACCAGCTTTCTCACCGATTGATGCAATAGTCGCAAAATGCTGTGTTGCCAAAATCTCAGTTGGGGCCATCAGCGCGCTCTGATGCCCGGCTTCGGCCATCGCGGCCATGGCCAACAAGGCAACAACGGTCTTGCCTGATCCAACGTCACCTTGCACCAAGCGCGCCATTTTGCGGTTGGATCGCAAGTCATCTTCGATGTCGGCGACAGCCTGGTTCTGACCATTGGTCAGTTCAAAAGGCAGGGCGGCGATGACCTTTTTTGAGATATCTCCAGTCAAAACACGTTTTACGCCGCTTTCACGCGTCATGGTCGCGCGCACCAATTGCAGCGTGAGCTGTCCGGCAAAATACTCGTCATATGCCAATCGCGCGCGCGCCGCACCCTCAATCTTTGCATCCGCAGGTGTTTGCGGGTCATGGGTGTCGCGCATGGCTTTGTTAAATGACGGCCAACCATTCGCCTCTAACCGCGATTGGGCAATCCACTCTGGAACAATCGGTAGTTTTGCCAGTGCATGTTGGGTGGCCAATTGTAGTTTCTTTGAAGTCAGGCCTTGTGTCAGTGGGTAAACCGGCTCAACCAGTGGCAACTCATCGAACTTGTCTTCTGCAACAATGTAATCGGGATGATTGAGTTGGGGGATGCCATGATAAAAGGTGACAAGCCCTGAAACATAGCGTTTCTCGCCAACGGGCAGCGTTTTCTCGAGCCACGAAGCGCGGCCAGCAAAATATGAGATAGCAATCTCGCCGCTCTCATCATGTGCTTCAATGCGATAGGGCAACCGATTGTTGCTTCTTGGCGGCGGTATGTGCCGATCAATATGCAAAAGAAACGTAGAGACAGTTCCAGGTTGCGCGAATTGTACGCCCGGCTGTTGTCGACGGTCGATAATGCCCGACGGCATATGCATCAGCACATCTAAAAGTATGGCATCTTGATTCTCCGGCGCACCAAAGAATGTTGCCATCAGCTTGCTCAACTGCGGGCCAACGCCTTTGACGGTGCTAACAGATGCAAAAAGTGGATTTAGAATGTCTGGTCGGGCCAATGATTCTTCCCAAATCGGTGTTTTGTGGCAATTTATATCCTAATTGAATGCGGCGAAAGGCTGACAAAATGATATTTTGCGGGTAAACGAGGGCTCTATTATTCCAAATCCAAATGGCGGCATCTCGTGACAGGTACAAAACGTGAAAATCATCAAGATCGTTTGAAGAAAATAAAATACCGTGCGCACCATCGGGGCACGCAGGAAATGGACATCATCTTAGGCGGTTTCGTCGACAATGTGATCTCTGAATACACCGCCGAGCAGCTAGATGATTTAGAAGCGCTTATGGACGAAACCGATGCTGATCTTTACAATTGGATTATCGGAAAAGAACCGCTCGACAACGCACCATACGCGCATGTGTTGCGCCAAATAACACAATATCAACATGCTCGCGTATTGGGCGAAGAATGACCGTTTCTAGCGACAAAACCTTAGTGCATGACAAGCGCTTGGACGTAAATGCGCTATCGCCAAATCGCTTCATAACGGGTGTGCCAGACGGCATGCAGTCGATTGAGCTTGCCAGCCTTATTCAAAGCCAAGCCGAAACGCATCCAAACAGACGCGTGAACATTTGTTTTGTCGCGCGCGACGGGCGACGCATGCAAAAGCTTGCGGAACTGCTGAAGCGGTTGATGCCTGCACACGACATTTTATCATTTCCAGCTTGGGACTGTTTGCCCTACGACCGGGTTTCTCCAAATGCCAGCGTTTTAGCCGAACGCATGACGACGTTGGCCGCACTTCGGAACCCAAGTCTGACGGGTGCCGTTGTCCTTACATCAGTGAATGCGATAATTCAGAAAACCGTGTCTACTCAATTTGTTGATGAGTTTTCTTTCAGTGTTACATCAGGACAAATCGTTCAAACCGACCGGTTGACACATTGGGCAACGGTCAATGGCTATTTGCGGGTGCCAACCGTGCGTGAACCTGGCGAATATGCGGTGCGTGGCGGCCTAATCGATCTTTTCCCAGCTGGATATGAGAACCCGCTTCGGTTTGATTTTTTCGGAACCAGCCTAGAAAGCATCCGAACATTTGATCCCGAAACCCAGCGTACGATAGCGCAGCAAAAATCGGCAACAATGGTGCCAATGGGCGAAATCGTGTTGCATGAGGATGTGATTTCCCGCTTTAGGCGCGGTTACACAGCCAAATTTGGTGGCAATACAGTGAACGATCCCCTTTACGCCGCGATTAGTGCGGGGCAGCGTTTCGCTGGCATGGAACATTGGCTTCCCCTGTTTTACGAGCAAATGGGATCGCTGCCTGATTTCCTTGATAAGGCACCGCTTGTGCTCGATGAGCAGGTCAATCAAGCCATCGCAGAACGGCTGACGCAAATCACCGACTATTACGAGGCGCGACGCGAAGCCTTTGAAGATGGCGATGTAGGAACGGTCTATAAGCCATTACCTGCCGAACAACTTTATCATCTAGGTGATGATTTGGCCTTGACCAACCCGGGCGACGTCATTCAAATAACACCATTTGCAACGCTCGACAGTGGTTTACTCTCCAAAGAGAGCAGGGAAGCCAAGCTGGCTCCAAACTTTGCCAAAGAACGCCAGTCAGAAAACATCAACCTGTTTGAAGCCGTAATTGCGACGGCAAAAGCGCGGGCAAAAGACAAAAAACAAGTTCTAATTGCATGCTGGACCGAAGGCACTCGAGACCGGATGGCGCAGGTTCTTAGGGACCATGATGTCAAAAGAACAAAGCTTTTGAAGCACTGGCAGCAAGTTAAGTCGCTGAATTTCGGCGACGTTGGCCTGATCGTGCTCGGGCTAGAGAGCGGTTTTGAAACCAAGAATTTGTTGGTTTTATCCGAACAGGACATTCTTGGTGAGCGTATCATTCGCGCATCAAAGCGTCGAAAGGGTACTGAAGCGCTAACAGAAGCGTCGGGCCTTGCGTCCGGCGATCTGGTTGTTCACGTGGACCACGGCATCGGCCGCTTTGTCGGCCTTAAAGCCATCGACGTGATGAGTGCGCCGCACGATTGTGTGGAAATAGCTTACGCAAAAAATGACAGGCTCTACTTGCCAGTTGAAAATATTGAACTGCTTTCGAGGTACGGTTCTGACGCCGGTGACGGTATCCTGGACAAACTTGGTGGTGTTGCTTGGCAGGCGAAAAAATCTAAACTCAAAAAACGCATCCGCGAGATGGCTGAACAACTCATCCAGATTGCTGCCGCGCGTGCCATGTCTAAAGGCGAGGTGGTCGAGCCTCAAATGGGCGTTTACGAGGAGTTCTGCGCGCGATTCCCCTATGAGGAAACCGAAGATCAACTCACCGCAATCGACGCCATATTTGATGACCTTGCTGCGGGCCGAGTAATGGATCGATTGGTTTGCGGCGATGTTGGGTTTGGTAAAACCGAAGTGGCTCTTCGCGCTGCGTTTGCGGTGGCCTTGTCTGGCAAACAAGTTGCAATCGTTGTGCCAACGACTTTGCTCGCGCGGCAGCACTTCAAGACTTTTTCTGAAAGATTTGCAGATTTGCCGGTTAACGTGCGACAAGCATCGCGCCTTGTAACAGCAAAAGACATAAAGCTGACAAAAGACGGCTTGACTGATGGCAGTGTCGATATCGTCATTGGCACGCACGCGCTTTTGGCAAAAACGATAAAGTTCAAAGACTTAGGCCTGTTGGTCATCGATGAAGAACAGCATTTTGGTGTAGGTCACAAAGAACGCTTGAAAGAGCTAAAATCTAGCGTCCATGTGCTAACGCTTTCTGCAACGCCAATTCCAAGAACACTGCAAATGGCGCTCACGGGTGTGCGGGATCTGTCTTTGCTCGCGACACCGCCTGTTGACCGACTGTCTGTGCGCAGCTTTGTGTTGCCCTTTGACCCGCTTGTGGTTCGCGAAGCACTGTTGCGTGAAAAATATCGCGGCGGGCAATCATTCTACGTGGTGCCGCGCATCAAAGATCAGGCGGGAATTGCAGCGTTTCTGGACGAACAAGTGCCTGAAATCAGATATGTTGTGGCGAATGGGCAAATGCCTGCGAGTGCGCTCGACGACATCATGAACGCGTTTTACGATGGTAAATTTGATGTGCTGATTGCAACCACGATTGTTGAATCTGGATTGGATATTCCAACCGCAAATACATTGATCGTTCATCGTGCTGACAATTTTGGGCTTTCCCAACTTCATCAAATTCGGGGACGTATCGGGCGCTCGAAAATTAGGGCATATGCGTTGTTCACCACACCGACGCATCAAAAACTCACAGATACGGCGACGCGTCGCCTTACAGTGCTCCAATCGCTTGATAGTTTGGGCGCAGGCTTCCAGTTGGCCAGTCATGACCTTGATATTCGGGGGGCAGGCAACATCCTTGGCGAAGAGCAATCTGGCCACATCAAAGAAGTTGGATTTGAACTTTACCAAGCCATGCTCGAGGAAGCAGTTGCCACACTCAAATCGGGCGGTGACTTGGATGAAGATGACGGCAAATGGTCACCTCAGATTTCACTTGGAATGCCGGTAATGATTCCCGAGGGTTACGTGCCTGACTTGCAGGTGCGGATGCAGCTCTATCGTCGATTGGGTGACTTGACTGAAGCTGGTGAAATCAATGCCTTTGGTTCTGAGTTGATCGACCGTTTTGGGCCGTTGCCAGAAGAAGTGCAGCATCTGCTCAAAATCGTGTTGGTCAAATCTTTGTGCC
>NZ_JBLIAI010000082.1:0-9513 GCF_047634455.1 Maritalea sp. | reverse complement strand
CGTTGGCCTTAAGACCATCTGCCACTGCCGACAAACGATCGCTTTCTTTCACCCGCAATTCGTCTATCCCCGGCATGTGTGTCGCGCCTTGTGCAAAGGCCGCAGCCACAGCGAGAACCGGATATTCATCAATCATAGATGCGGCCCGCTCGGCGGGTACCGTCACGCCTTTAAGCTCTGAATATTTCACCCGAATGTCAGCAATATCTTCGCCACCGGAAACCCGTTGGTTCAAAATTTCAATGTCACCGCCCATTTCCCGCAAGGTGATCAACAGTCCGGTGCGGGTCGGGTTCATCAACACATTTTCGATGGTGAGGTCAGAACCCGGCACGATCAATGCCGCAACCATGGGGAAGGCCGCAGAACTTGGGTCGCCGGGAACTTGCACTTCTTGACCACGCAGGTCGGGCAATCCTTCAACTTCAATGGTGCGCTGGCCGTTGGCGTTGGTGGTGACTTGCACATTCGCCCCGAACCCGGCGAGCATTTTTTCTGTATGGTCGCGGGTAAATATATCTTCAATCACCGTGGTGACACCCGGGATAATCAACCCCGCCAGCATAATGCACGACTTGACCTGCGCCGAAGCGACAGGGGTGTGGTAGGTAATTGGCACAGGCATTGAAGGTCCACGCAGCGCAATCGGCAATTTGCCATCATTATGCTCAAGCACCTCAACACCAATTGATCTAAGCGGATCAAGCACCCGCCCCATTGGCCGTGAACAAAGTGAGGCGTCGCCTGTATAGCGCGAAATAAAATCATAGGTGCCCACAAGCCCCATCGCCAACCGCACGCCCGTGCCTGCATTGCCAAAATCAAGTGGCGCGTCGGGTTCCAAGAAGCCGCCGACACCGACGCCATTGACGTGCCAGTGCTCGCCGCGCTTTTGCACTTTCGCGCCAAGCTGGGTCATTGCGCGGCCGGTGGCCAAAACGTCTTCGCCTTCCAAGAGGCCGGAAATGACGGTTTCTCCGATACTCATTGCGCCAAACATCAAAGCGCGGTGAGAGATAGACTTATCGCCGGGCATGGCAATAGAGCCCTTAAGCCCGCTCGACCGCATTGCTGCCAATGGGGTGGGGCTAGAAGAATGATCAGACATGTAAAAAGTTTTTCTTTGAGTTTGTGATGTTGCGCGAGGGCATTTAACACGCAAAATATCATGTCGACAATGCTTGGAATGGCTTGTTTGGCGCTTTTTGCAATTTTGCATTTGACAGAACCCGCTACGTTACGTACCCAACCTGCCAACAAATGAAGTTTTCAAAAAGGTTAGATTAGTGGCAAAAGCAGACCGCGGAAATAAGCGCCAGTGCCAAAGCTGTGCGACCAAATTTTACGATTTGAACAGAGATCCTATTCTGTGCCCAAGTTGCGGCGCACAATTTCAGCCAGCTGTTGTTGCCGCTCCGGTCGTGAAAGAGAAAGAAAAAGTAGAAGAAGTTGTTGCAGTCGTCAAAACTGACGAAGTCGAACAAGATGCAGCAGCCATTGCTGTAGGGGCGGTAGTTATCTCGCTTGACGATGTAGAAGACGATGACGACGACGACGATGATGAAGACGATGTAATTGAAAACCTTCCAGATGTTGATTTGGAAGATGATGATGATGAACCAATCACATCGGCGGACGACAATACGTTCTTAGAAACGGACGATGATGACGATGAAATTGGTTTCGACGTTCCGGTGAAAAAAGACGAAGATCTATAAAAATTCGTTGGGGCGCAAATTCCCTCTTGCAACGTCCAAATGTTGTAACTAGTTTGCGCCTCGATAAACCTGTGGTGATTTGATCCCATCGATCACCATTTCTGGGGCCATAGCTCAGCTGGGAGAGCGCTTCGCTGGCAGTGAAGAGGTCGTCGGTTCGATCCCGTCTGGCTCCACCAATTAACTCATTCATATTGAAAGAGTTTTTCTTTCTTGTGTTGGTGAAAAAGAAGTGATCTAGGGTTCATTGAATGCAACCTTTCGGGTTGGATGCAAAACAGGCTGCTTCAGCGTCGAAAAGCCTCACCGATATGAAAATTGCTTTCGTTTCTCTCCTCAAATCAGTCTATTTTGCACCCAGTCCAGACCCTAGACGCGTACAATCTCCATGAGAGGCTCAAACATGTAGATCGCCGATCTTCTGCCGGCCGCAGGTTGCACTTCTGTTAGAAGGCCATTCTTCACAAGTATTTTCGATATTCGTTTTGCGGCGCTTGCGGGTATCCCGGCCCGGTTTGTAAAGCGACCGTTTTGGAAAACTGGGGTTCGGAATATATAGTCCTGTGCCAAAAGGGCCCATTGAGATGACGTGAGTTCGCGGAACCTTTCCTTCATTTTCTCATAAAGTGCTGAGATTTCTGTTGCCATTTGTAGATTGCCTTTTGCTTGCGCGACTATTGCATCGAGAAAAAACTCGGTCCAAGTGGTCCAGTCGTCGTTCAGCGACACTTGCCGCATTGTTTCGATATAGCGATCTTTGTGTTCTTCTAGGTATCCACTCATATAGAAGTGTGGCTTGTGTATCAGTCCGAACTTCCACAGCAGTAGGGTTATGAGCAACCGGCCAATTCGACCGTTGCCGTCGTTGAATGGGTGAAGGGCTTCGAATTCGACGTGCGTTACGGCAGTTTTAACCAGAGAAACCGTGTCGTCGGTTTCGATGTAGTCGAGTAGTGCGACCATTGCCGCTTGGATGTCCAACGGCGAAACTGGTGTAAAATAGACTTTCTTCTTTCTTTCGTCACCGATGTAGTTCTGTTCTGTTTTGTATTCGCCCGGCGATTTTATTGCTCCGCGCCCAAAGCTCAGTAGCACTTTGTGGCAATTTTTGATGAGGTTCTCGTTGATTGGTTCGCCATCGAGTATGGCTCTTTGAGCACGGCGAAGAACGGTGCTGTAGAGAGCCACTTCAATCACGTCTGAACGGTACTTTGAATTCGTTGTCGGTTGTTCTTCATCGTCTTCTTCTGCTTGATAGACCATCACTTCGTCGACTGTGGAGATAGTCCCTTCCATTCTTGAGGATATGACCGCTTCTTGGTTGCGCAACGGTGCCAACAACAGTTCGCTGTTTGGCAGCATTTTCAGCATTTGATCGTATCTGGATATTGCTTCTTGCGCTTCTAGGAGCTTAGGCACCAGTTTTTCTAGCGATAGGTTCGTGGGTGGGAAATTCCCATAGTGATAATTTACGTTGTCGCTAAAGTCGTAATCGCTGCGGTCGAACATTGTAAGCTCGCTAGTTGTTGTTCATTTTATCTAAAAAATGAGCCACAAAGTCAATTGTGTCAATAAAATTGACATTTGTGATCCACAAAATAGTTTGATGTTCATTGTCGCGCCACAAAACGCGTTGTGGTTCAAATAGTATTAGTTTTACCCCACAAAGTAATATGCAGTGCATGCATGCACCACAAAGCAGGTTGTGGTTCAAAAAGAGAAAAATTCGCGCCACAAAGATTGCCAACGAATGGATGGAGTCCGTTGTAGATACGCTTTAAAGTACGTTGTCGTACACTGGCAGTGCAGAGGTCGTCGGTTAGAACCCGTCTGGCTCCACCAATTTTCTTAAAACCTGAACACAAAACTGCCGACGCATAGCATCGGCAGCTTCAGTATTGCTTGTGGTTCAAAAGTGAAGTGAACAGATCACTCCGCCGGCATCGTAGACGCCCGTTTGAAATTGAAACGCTCAGCAATCCCCCGCATTTTAGCGGCGAGCAAATGCCTTTTGCGGAGTGCTGGACGTTCAACAAAGTAAAATGAGGCTGCGGCAACCATGATGATAAGGGGGGTGACAATCGCCATCAAGCTCAGTGGGTCCAGTTCGGGCATCAAGGTAATGACGATCTGTTTGATCGGGAACCCATAAATATAAATGCCATAGGAGAAGTCGCCGATTTTATTGTACTGGCGCACAAATCCAGCTGGGACATAGGCTAGCCAGAATGTGGTGTACGCAATCGCCAAAATAAAGGCCATTTGATAAAAGTCAGTGTCGCGCAACACCGCTGGCAACAAAACCAGAGGGATCACAAGAACAAGGGTGACTGGAATTTTGTCACGGAACATATAGGCCGCAGAGCCGAGCAAGAAACACAGGCCAAAGCGCATAATGTGGTCAACTGGCGCAATCGTTTCCCGCAGATCTGTATATATTGTGACAACGAGATAGAGGGCAACAAAAAGGGCAAGAACCGCGGCAAATCGCAACTTGGTGGACATTAATCCCAACATGCCCAAAACCGCCAGTCCAACATACGCCATCGCCTCCCAACGCAAAGTCCAAAGCGGCGTGTTCAACTCAAGTGCAAAAGGCACATTTGCAAACACACCGGGCAATTGCCCATTATCGACAAGCATCGAACTGGTCAGGGGCACGTATGCCCAAGTCGACAGATAAGAGAAATATGCAAGTGGACCTTCGTTGGAAAATAGCGGTCCAATCACAAATACCGTGATGACCGAAGCAACGAACAGGCCAGGGATTAACCGCAAAAACCGTGCCGAGAAATACTCAAACATGTCCTTTGAGCGCACAAGGCTCTGTGCGATCAAAAATCCGCTGATCACAAAGAAAACATTTACCGCCAAATGGCCCAGTGTGTAACCCACTTCGTTCATTAATGGTTCGGTTGCCAAGTCGCCACCCACCACGATAAACGCATGGCTCCAGACAACAGCAAAAGCGGCAAAGAAACGCAACAAGTTGAGATTATTGTCACGGCTGTTGCAAAACTGTTCAATCGTTCTTAGGCCAACTTTTTTCATCATTTTGATCCCTATCTGCGTTCGTACTAACTATTCGGCAGGCGTTTGAACGGCTCTATGGTCTTGTTGCCGCGCAGTATGTACTGGATTCAGTTTCAATTTGGTTGCAGGTGCGGTCTGAGCAAAGACAGCTGGCAATCCGGTGTCGCGTTGGCGCTTGACCATGTTCTCAACCGCCATGCAAATATAGGAGACAGCAATCACCACCATATATGTGCTGTGTTCTAACAATTCAGCGCGGTCGCCAACCACCGTGTCAAATGCGCTAAAGCCAATGAAAGTCAGAGCGGAAATAAACAGGGCCAACACATAAAGCCGGTCCGAGGCGTCCTGTTCGCGTTCGCCCGCCACCAGCATGACGTTCAACGCGGACAAGAACAACACAGACAAAACCAATTCCCACAGGCCGGCAAAGGTCAGGATGGCGGGTACATGGTCAAGGGATATCCCTAGATTTTCCAAATAGACGCCAAATTGCCAATTGCGGTCTTTGCCGAACCAAGTCAATCCACCAATGGAGGAGCGGTTCAAGAATTTATCCAGTCCGTTGAACAGCCAAAACACCATCCAATAAAGGATGAAACCTGCAGTGATTGCCTTGGATGTGAGATATCTATAATTTATCATGTCTTATCTTGTTCGTTCGCGGTTGTGGTTTGGGGGAGCGGCGCACCATCAGGCTGCTGCCCAAGCTCCGCCAACAATTCGTTAGCCAATAAAACAAACTGATTGCGTTTTTTGGTGCAGGCGCCAATCGTGCCCCAGACCAACATTTCTGCGGTCGACTTTTCAAGACCGGCAAGTTGGTCGGGTCGAAATACGGTGAGCAACTCCTTGCGTGTCTGCATCAGCCGCGCAAAAAGGTTGTCATTTTGTTCGATGTCCGCGCGGCATTTCTTGGCAATAATCCAGGCTAGCCGTGCAGCTTGATAAGTCGCGAATATGTGTTTTTGATTGGGTTTAGGGTTAAGTAGGCTCTTGGTTGGTGTGCCCAATACCGTCTCGACGCGGGTCGAAAATGTCGCCAGCAACTCGATAGATTTTTGAACGTCTGCTATCTCGTTTACCGCGCAGTTCTTGCCTGCTTCCGTTGTCCGCCATGCTTTTTCAGCCATCTTTTTTGCAATGGGTTTGTTCACGCCTGTGCGTGCGCGCCACAACCACCAATTCGCATCAATAAAATCAGCTAAGAACGAAATTTTCTCTTCATTTGCTGTGACATCGCAAATTTGGTCAACGGCATATCCATAGGAAATGGCCGCAAACTCCTGACGAAGATTTTGCATGTCTTCTTGCTGCGCGCCAATCGCGGCAACCGGCATCAGGGCCAAAATAACAATAGCGGCTGGTTTCAATAACAAACGTGATCATCCCAATTACACAATACTTAACAAATTCTTTATACCAGATTTTGCCTGTGGGTTCGATCCATCCATCCGTATATTGGCGTAGTTTTGTGGGATGTAGTTAATTGAAAAGGTTAAGAGAAATGCAGTTCAGCCGGCTTGTTGGCAGAAATGAAGACGCCCCCGAAATTTGGGGGCGCCATAAGTCAGATTTAGTTCAAATCGTCTCTTAGAATTCTTGCCATTCTTCATCAGCGTTCACCGCGACCGCTGCATTGCCTCTGGAAACAAAACTCTTGGCCACGTTCATGGCCTTTTCTTGTAGTGCCTTGATTCCCGTTTGAACGGGAAGTTCGGCCGGTACTTCATTGTTTGCGCCAAGGGGCAAACGTGGCTGGCCGCCATTTTCAGTGACGAACACATCAACAATCCGGTCAAGCTCGTTGGCTTGTGCTTCAGTTTGCTCAATTGCGGCGTTTGTTTCTTCAACCAAGGCGGCGTTGTGCTGGGTGGTTTCGTCCATTTCTCTGACGGCCATATTTATCTCTTCAATCGAATTGGCCTGTGACTTGCTTTTTTCTGCGATAGACACCATCGCCTCATTGTTCGAGCGGGCTGCATCCAACATCTGCTCTAAGTTCTCAGCCGCCTTCGCAACAAGCTTGGTGCCACCGCTTACCTCGGTTCCAGATTGCTCAATCAAGACCTTTACTTCTGAAGATGCTTGGGCGGCAGATTGTGCTAGTCGACGCACTTCAACAGCCACGACCGCAAAGCCTTTGCCAGCTTCTCCGGCGCGCGCTGCCTCAACAGAAGCGTTCAACGCAAGCAAGTTAGTTTGGAACGCGATGTCATCAATCATGCCAATAATATTGGAAATTTTGCCAGAGCTTTCCGTGATCCTGCCCATGGCGGTCGTGGCTTGGCGCATGACTTCCCCACCCTCTTCCGCAGTGGCTTTTACCCGGTTGGCATTTTCGCTGGCGCTATCCGCCTCTTTGGCGTTTTCCAGCACAGTTTCGGCCAATGTTTCCATCGCAGCAGATGTTTGCTCAATGGTTGCGGCCTGTCGCGTGGTCCGCTCGGACAAATCATTTGCCCCGGCCAGAATTTCTGAGGTCGCGCTTTTGAGTGCACGTGACGTGTTTCGCAATTGGCCAACCACATCGTTCAAGCGATCTGCGACCCGGTTGGTATCATTCTTGAGCTGGGCAAATGCACCTTCAAAATTGCCTTCAACGCGTTTGGTCAGGTCTGTGTTGGCTAGAGCCGCAAGCACTTCCCCGGTTTGTTTCAAACCGCTATCTACGGTGTTGATCATATGGTTTACACTGCGAGAAAGTTTGACCATTTCCTCATCTGCAATATCTTCGTTGACGCGTTTAGAAAAATCGCCCGCGGCCGCAGCCCCAACCACTTCACCGAACGACATTTGCAGGTCTTCCATCATTTCAGCACGTTTTGCGACTTGCTTTTGCCGCGCGGCCTCTTTTTCTCCAAGCTCAGCGACTTTGATCGCGTTTTCTTTAAAGATCATCAGTGCCCGGGTCAGGGTGCCAATTTCAGTATTGGCCGCATCCGCAGTAATTTCCACGTCAAGTTTGTCTTGTCCCAATTCCTCCGCCGCCGTCGCCAATTTGTTCAGCGGTCCGGCGATGGAGCGGCCAATGATGGTACCGGCGGCAATCATGAACAATAACGCGAAGCCGATAACCGATGAGAATATGATTGTGGAATTGCGTTCCACGGCATTCAGATTTTCAACGGCAGCTACGACGCCTTTATCCGCTTCTGCGAGCAACGCATCTATGTTGGGCAGCATCAGGCTATACAGTGCTTTTAGGTCGGCAACAGCTGTGTTCAGTTCGCCGGTTTTTTCAGCGAAAGACTTAAACTCGGCTTGATACGTGCTGATCAGGCTCGTCACTTCTTTTTTCTTATCATCTGCAAGCGGCGTCCAATTTATTTGCATTTGGAATTCGCTCACCCGAGAGTCAATGTCAGCAACAAATTTCTCGTCGCCGCTCAGAATGAAGTCTTTTTCGTGCTGTCGCATCATCAGCACTTTGATGGTCAATACATCCAAATTTGCGCGCTGCAATTCAGCCTCTGCCGCTTGCACAGCAGAACGAAGGCTGCCGCGAATGCCGTCCTCTGCACCAAGGCCCAGCTCGATTGAAAGGTTCTCAATATTTTTGAAAAGTGCCCGCCGTTGGGTCAATTGTTCGTCGAATATTTCAGCATGCTCAAGGATTTCTGGCCCCTTGATATAGGGGCGAAGCTCGCCCAATTTCTCTTCTATGATTGCATCTTGAGTGGCAACCTGCTCAATTAACTCCACATTTGGACTTAAGAGAAAGTTCTTTTCGGCCGATTGCATATCCAAAACCACAGCTTTGAGCTGGTTGGCGTTTCGATCAATCTGGGAAAACCGTTGTTCTTCGGCCTTCACGCTTTCGGAGGTGACGAGCGAATAGAAATATCCAGCGCCCAACACCAAGAACAAAAGACCACCTGTAATGGTGAGCAATAATATCCGTTGCGATATTTTTAACCGACTTAGACCTTTTGAATTCAACATGCCACTTTTCCAAGTTTACGACCTACTTTCAAGAATGTTACTTGAACGTCCTTTCTGAACAGTAAATGGTTCGTCTGGTTCACATGTGTAGTTTACGACGACAACTACATTTGAATTACCCTGATATTTCATTAGTTTAATTCATATTTGCCAAAGATGTTCGGGTGGCAATCGTTTTTGATAATCAGACGCAAGCAACATTTGCTGACCGCCAGGGGCTATTTTTGCGCTGTTGTCATATTCTATGTGCTTCATAGGTTGATACCCATTTGTGAGCAATTAACCCAAATCGGCACAAATATTCGACAAATGGTGGGTGTTTCTGTCAAACAGCGACACTAGGCGTGGCTTGAATTATGAATCTTTTCACTTCAATCAAGCATAAATGGTCAAGAACCACCAACCATCCTTCGGGGCAGGCAACTAATGACTCTGGTGCAACCGGCAACCAAAATGCAGCACACAAATGAACCCGATGACGTACGCAATGAGCCCGAACAATTTAGGGCCTCCTCGGTCGAATGTGTCCAGTCTGCCGCACGGTTTGCGCAGCTTGCGACGCCTTGGCAAGTGTTAGAAGCTGACCATGCCGCTGCATTCACCTTTTTTCAAACCTATGATTGGTGCCAACATTGGTGGAACACCGTTGGGCAACAAAACGAAGATGCTGCGCTTAAGATAATGCTGCTTTGGCATGGCGATCGTCTCGCCGCCGTTTGGCCGTTAATGACGGATATTTTGCATTTGGGTACAACAACCCTACTGCCCCTGACATCCCCGCATGCGGAATATTCAAATCTGATTTTTGATCCCATGC
>NZ_JBLIAI010000081.1:0-9580 GCF_047634455.1 Maritalea sp. | reverse complement strand
AAGCCAGCAGCTGGCATGCTGATAATGAAAAAGGATATGGGTGGTTCGGCCAATGTCCTTGGCTTGGCCCATTCAATTATGCGCGCAAAACTGCCTGTGCGGTTGCGGGTGCTGATACCCGTTGTTGAAAACGCAATTTCTGGCAATGCTTTCCGTCCCGGAGATATCCTGCCATCGCGCAACGGCATGACCGTTGAAATCGGCAATACCGATGCTGAAGGTCGCTTGGTGCTCGCAGATGCTTTAGCGCTTGCTGACGAAGAGAGCCCAGAAATCATCATTGATATGGCTACGCTTACGGGGGCAGCTCGGGTGGCCGTTGGCACTGAACTGGCAGCCTTGTTCTCAAATGACGATACGTTCGCCAACGAGATTATGGCCGAAGGCATTCCAGCATCTGATCCTTTGTGGCGCTTGCCGCTTTGGGACAATTATGATGAGAACCTTGTTTCCCCAATTGCTGACGTCAATCACATTTCGGCCGGTGGGTTTGGTGGGGCAATTACAGCCGCACTATTCTTGCGCCGTTTTGTGAAAAACGCAAAAAGCTGGAGCCACATGGACATGATGGCATGGGCAGAAAAACCTCGCCCGGGTCGTCCACTCGGCGGAACAGAACAAGGTCAGCGCGCCGCCTATATGGCACTCAAAAAGCGGTTCGGTTAACTTTAACCTGAACGCACCTCTGTCAATTGACGGCGGAAAAACATCTCCCTCCCCCTGGTGGGGAGGGATTAAGGGTGAGGGGACGACTTTTGCAAACCGGCAGCGTGACCCCGCATCAAGTCCGGGGCAGCCCTAAGGAAAGGTGGATTTATCCCCAACGGGCCAGCCCGCGCGGCGTGAGCGCGAAAAGTGCTGAGTGCAACGAGTACGACGGCGGAAAAACATCTCCCTCCCCCTCGTGGGGAGGGACTAAGGGTGGGGGGAGACTTTTGCAAACCGGTGTCGCGAAAAATATGCTACAGCTTAATAGCCGCGCGACACGTCCACGATATGCTTCAGATCACCGGATGCCTCATATTGAGTGATCTGCGACGTCACGAGCCGCACACCAGCCTTAAGACCAGATATCGCAGCGATATGCGGCGTGATGTAACAATTGTCGAGCGCCCACAACGGGCTGTCAGCGAGCAATGGCTCAGTTTTGAACACATCTAGGCTTGCTGCGCCTAAAGTGCCGTCTTGCAGCGCCGCTGCGATGTCATGCTCGTTCTGATGACCACCACGTGCTGCGTTGACAATGCAAGGCCCGCCCGGCAAATGGCCACACCGGAGCTTTTTAAAAGTTTCCATACACAAAATGTCGTGTGTCTCTGGCGTTAAGGGCAACAAGCAGACCAGAATGTCAGTCCGTGCCAAAAACAGATCGAATTCGGCTGTGCCTGAAAACTCTTCGATACCTGCAATAGCTTTTGGGCTGCGCGACCACCCGGCAACATTGTATCCAAGGAAGTTGAGTTTTTCAGCGGCGTCTTTCCCCAATTGCCCAAGCCCCATAATCCCAACATTGATCGTCGATGCGCGTTCGGGATAATATTGATCCCAGTTGCGTTGGTTCTGTTCTCGGCTGTAGCGTGTGAGTTGTCGATGGTGCATGCCTACATTGGCAACCACATAATCGGTCATACATTGGGTTAGCTCGTCATCTACGAACCGGACCACGGGCACGTCTTTTGGCAATTTTGGATGTTTGACGATGCCGTCAACGCCTGCGCCGAGCGAAAAGATCACCTCTAAATTATCCAGCCCGTCAAATGCGTCGGCTTCTGGTTTCCACACATAGAGATATTTTATCTCTTCACGTTCATATTTGTCTTGCCGGGTCACAATTTTCAGGTTTGGCATTGCCTTTTGAAAGGCGTCTGCCCACTCGCGTTCGCTTACGTCGCTCAAATGCATCAATAATGTCATCAAAAAACTCCAACAAAAAAGGCCGCACCTTTATGGCACGGCCTTCTATATTCGTCTAACCGCCTAAGGCGATAATGGTTCGCTTACTCAGTTGGAAATGCAACCGGAGCGGCAGACAGAGATTGCATATATGCAAGTAAGTCAGCGCGGTCGGTTTCGCTCTTCAAACCCGAAAAGCTCATTTTTGTACCCGGGGCGTAGTCCTTTGGCCTGGTCAAGAAGGCATCAAGGTCTTCAAATGACCAGGTTCTGCCCTCAGAATTATAGCCGCTCAAAACGTCCGAATACCCAAAGCCTTCGCCGCCAGCGATTGCTCGACCAACAACGCCATAAAGCGCTGGGCCAACCTTATTGGAGCCGTCTTGAGCGAATGAATGGCAACCCGTACATTTCTTGGCGAGCTTTTCGCCGCTTGCCATATCCGCATTGGCAAGCAATGCCGCAAGCGAAACTTGTTCAACGGCAGGTGCTTCCACTTGTTCTGCAACAGGTTCAGCTTCCGCTGTTTCAAGCGTGTAACCGCCGCCCGCGCCGGGTTTAGTCTCGTAAATCGACGCGGCCAAAAAGCCAACCGCCATGATAAACAGCAAGGTGCCCAATACGGCACCGAAAATTTTCTGCAGGTTAATCCAATTCATTTTATGCCTTCTCCACGCCGCCGCCCCATGTCCGACAGCTAATTCTGCAATGTCTGGGTGCTACTATTCAAACCAAACTGATTCCTGCAAGTTATTTGCAAAACCAGCCATCCGCGTGCGGATCATATAATCTGCGGCCCAAGGGCGCAACTCCCAACATAGAATATGCGACAATGCAGCATTTTGGCGTGAATTTGGGCGCCCAATTTATCCTGCATTGACTCTTATCCACCGCTTGTCGATATTGCGCACCGGTTTCATGAGAGTTTTCAAAGGTATTATGATGTTCAAGGTTGCGTTTCAGGGTGAAAAAGGTGCGTTCGGTCATGCTGCGGTAAACGCCGTATTTCCAGACGAAGAAGCAATGCCTTGCGTGACTTTTGAAAACACCATTGCCGCCGTGCAAAATGGCGACGCTGATTACGCCATGGTGCCAGTGGAAAACTCACTTTATGGTAGGATTACGGACATTCACCACATTCTGCCGGAAAGTGGATTGAAAATTATTGGTGAGCATTACCACCGGGTGAATATGTGTTTGCTGGGCATTAAAGGCACCAAACTCGACCAAGTCGAGGAAGTGCAAAGCCTGTCCGTGGCGCTTGGCCAATGCCGCAAGTTCATCCGTGACCACAAGTTATTGGCAATCAATTCTGTTGACACAGCTGGGTCAGCGCGGGAAGTGGCAGAGCATGGTGATAGACGCCGCGCCGCCATTGCCTCAAAACTTGCCGGTGAAATCTATGGTTTGGATTTGCTCGCAGAAGACATTGAAGACGAAGATCACAACACCACACGCTTCTTGATCATGTCACGCGAAATGCTTGATCTGAAAGCTGGTACGCCGGACACCAAAACGACCTTTGTTTTCCGCGTACGCAACGTGCCCGCTGCGCTCTATAAAGCGATGGGCGGTTTTGCCACCAACGGCATCAATATGACCAAGTTGGAAAGCTATATGGTGGACGGCAATTTCACCGCGACCCAGTTTTATGCCGATATTGAAGGCCATCCTGAAGACCGCGGCGTAAATTTTGCGCTGGAAGAACTGGCGTTCTTCACAGACTATATCAACATTCTGGGTGTCTATCCGTCCAAGAAAAGTCACGATGACAGCAGCAACCAAGCATAGCCGCTTCGAGCTTACGCACAAATTGGCGTTGATCTCTTGCATTATGTGACCAGATCAACCATATAGTCGCGTTGGGAGGTTGGCGCGGACGAACCGCTCGCCAACTGGGTCAGGTCCGGAAGGAAGCAGCCCTAACGAGTTTGGAACGGGTCGTTGCCAGCCTCTCAGCTTTTGCTTTGCGCGACGCATCAGAATCGGTGTCAGATAGCGCTTCCAACTTTCAACTATATTGGCGGAGCAAACATTGGCGGACAAACAAGAATCCTATCTGGTACTTGCCCGCAAATACCGCCCGGAAAATTTTTCGACCTTCATTGGCCAAGAAGCGATGGTGCAAACGCTTAAGAACGCGTTTTCATCGAACCGCATTGCCCATGCTTTTATGCTCACAGGCGTGCGTGGCGTCGGCAAAACCACAACGGCCCGCATTTTGGCCCGTGCCCTCAACTTTGAGGATGATAGTGGTGCGCGCCCGTCGCTCGATTTAGAGACTGAGGGCAAGCATTGCCGTTCGATCATTGAAAGTCGCCATGTCGATGTTATCGAAATGGATGCGGCCTCGCACACCGGTATTGATGATATCCGTGAGATTATCGACAGCGTGCGCTATGGCCCTGTTTCAGCGCCCTACAAAGTCTTCATCATCGATGAAGTGCACATGCTCTCCAAAGCGGCGTTCAACGGCCTGTTGAAAACGCTGGAAGAGCCCCCCCCATATGTGAAGTTCATCTTCGCCACCACAGAAATTCGCAAAGTCCCGATCACCATTCTGTCACGTTGTCAGCGCTTTGATTTGCGACGTGTGGATCCTGAAACGTTGCAGACTTATCTTGGCGGCATTCTTGAAAAAGAAGGCATCTCATTTGAACCCGATGCGCTGCAATTGATCATTCGCGCAGGCGAGGGGTCCGTTCGCGACAATCTATCATTGATGGACCAAGCGATTGCCCACTCAGGCGGCGATATTAAAGCCGAGACCGTTCGGCAAATGCTTGGACTTGCGGATCGCGCGCTGACGCTTGATTTGTTTGAAACCTTGATGAAGGGCGACGCCGCGAGCGCGCTGGAACAGTTGCGCCATCAATATGACGCTGGTGCCGATGCTGCAACAATTGTGACGGATTTGGCGGCAACCACCCATTTGGTGACCCGGCTTAAAGTGGTTCCCGGCGCGGACAAAGACCCGGTGCTTACACCCGACGAGAAAACCCGCGGCAAAGAAATGGCGCAAAAGCTCAATATTCGAGTCCTGTCGCGCACGTGGCAAATCCTCAATAAGGGCATTGCTGAAATCAACAACGCACATGACGCCGTTCAAGCGGCGGAAATGGTGTTGATCCGCTTGGCCTATGCAGCTGATTTACCAACACCGGACGAACTGATCAAAAAGCTTGGCGATATGCCCGCCGGTGTTGGCGCTTCCGCACCAAACTTACCACCCAGCCGCCCCACTGGCGGTGGTGGAGCTATGCAAGCCTCTGGTGGCGGTACAGCGCGCATGCAGGCGGTGAGTGTCAATCGCGCGCCGCAAGCGTCGCCCGTGCAAAAGCCGACCATGTCGATCAATAGCTTTGCTGAGATTGTGGCGCTGTGCGGGGAAAAACGCGAACTGGTGCTCAAACATGCGCTGGAAGCAAATGTAAGCCCAATTTCTGTCGTGGATGGGCGCATGGAAATTGCATTGACGCCTGAAGCGGATCAATCGGTCGCGTCGAAACTTTCGCAAAAGCTGAAGGAATGGACCAATCGGCCATGGTTAGTGACTGTTTCTAAGCAAAAGGCCAACGACACAATTCGCTTACAACGTGACCGCGAGGCACAAAATAAACTCGACAAAGCCATGCAAGACCCGTCGGTCAAGGCGATCATCGCTGCATTCCCAGGTGCCCGTTTGGTCAACGAAAAATCGCTTGTTGATGATGAGCTGCCAGCCGAGCAATGGCTTGAAGATGGCGACACAGATAAAGGATTGGAAGAATGAAAGACATTATGGGCATGATGAAAAAGGCTCAGGAAATGCAGGCCAAAATGGGCGAAATGCAGGCCGAGCTGGAAGCCACAGAAGTGGTGGGAAATGCAGGCGCGGGCATGGTCACGGTGACCTTGACTGGCAAGGGCGATATGCGCGGTGTCAAAATCGACCCGTCATTGCTCAAAGCTGAGGAAGCTGAAATGTTGGAAGATCTGTTGATCGCTGCGCACACTGACGCACGGTCGAAGGCTGAAGAAATCAGCCAATCAAAGATGCAAGAAATGACAGCCGGTATGCCCATTCCTCCGGGTATGAAACTGCCATTCTAAGAGTGTAAGTTCAAGACGATGAATAATCAAAATGGTGGCCCAGAGATCGAACAGTTGATCCAGCTCCTTGCGCGTTTGCCAGGCCTGGGGCCGCGTTCAGCTCGCCGCGCCGTTTTGCATCTCATCAAGAAAAAAGACACATTGATGGTGCCGCTTGCATCGGCACTAGATCGTGCGGTAGATACAGTTGTCACCTGCGCCCAATGCGGCAACGTGGACACTATATCGCCATGCAACATTTGCATCGACCCGCGTCGCCGCGATGCTGGAATGCTAATTGTTGTTGAAGATGTGGCAGACCTGTGGGCGCTTGAGCGGGCAGGGGCAAGCCGATCACTCTATCATGTGCTGGGCGGCACATTGTCGCCGCTAGATGGCGTGGGCCCCGAAGATTTGAACATCAACACGCTCGTCAGTCGGGTTGAGCAGGGTGATGTCAAAGAAGTTGTTCTGGCCGTAAACGCTACCGTGGATGGACAAACAACCGCCCATTATGTGATGGATCGCCTTGAAGGATTGGACGTCAAAATCACCCGCCTAGCCCATGGCGTGCCAGTGGGCGGTGAGCTTGACTATCTTGATGAAGGCACACTAACCCAAGCGCTTCATGCGCGGACAGATTTTTAAACCCAATTCGCCACAAACAGCCAAACTGCCACGATTCCAAGCACCCCGCCAAACACCCAATTCATGCGCTGCATGTTTTGCGGTGAGCGAAAACTGCTGCCAATTCTATCGCTTGCAATGATCCAAACAATGAAAGCGATGAGGTTGTGAATGGTGAACGCAGCCGCGATTACGATGCTGGCCAGTAGCGCGCTGTCGGGGATCAGTTTTGAGGGCGGAAACTGGGTAAATAGTAGCGCGATAATCACATAGGCTTTCGGGTTGAAAACCAGCAACAAAAACCCATCAGCAACGCTAGCCACCTGCCCAACTTTTGGTGCTGTTGATGTTTCCGCAGTCGCCAGCTTCCATGCCAGATAGAGCACATATAAGGCACCAACTGAGGCCAGCAATTTGGTCACGCCTTCATTGTCGCCCGCCCCTAATTGAAAGCCCAATCCGACCAAAACCGTCACCGACAGGGTTGCTAGATGATAACCAACCAGTGCGGGCAACGTCGCCTTTGCGCCAAACCGCGCCGCAAGTGCTGAAAAGAACAGGTTTCCCGGTCCAGGAGAAAAGGCAAGAGGGATCAGAAAAAGAACGAGAGGCAAAGCAAACGACATATATACTCCTGGTTGGCTTTAGCATTATTGACCAACCAAAGCAGAAATGGCGACCCGATTATGACAAGGGCAATTGAACGTCTGCTTCAGCTGCCTCTTTTGGATCTTCAAACTCCAGCTGCTCAATCCGTTCGCTGCGCTTGGTGACTTTGCCTGTTGAGATAAGGATTTGCTCCACATCTTTATTGGCCTGCTGGAAGTGTGTTTGCAATTTAAGCACCCGATCAGACAATCGTCCAACGTCACTCAACAGATTTGATACTTCTTGTTGGATGATATGCGCTTGCTCGCGCATTTTCACGTCGCGCAAAAGCGCTTGCACGACTTGAATGGACAGCATCAACAGTGATGGGGAAACAATCACTACGCGTTGGCGAAGTGCTTTTTGCACAATGTCTTCAAACTGTTCGTGAATGTCTGCAAAAATGGATTCTGATGGCACAAACAAAAAGGCGGTGTCGTGGGTTTCCCCGGGGATGAAATATTTGTCAGATATGGCCTTCACATGCACATTCATATCATTGCGGAACGACGCAACAGCCAATTTTGTCTGTTCGGGCGTATCAGCCTCATGCAAGCGCTGCCAGGCCTCTAGTGGAAATTTGGCATCAATCACAAGGTTTGGTGCATCATTTGGCAATGTCACCAAACAGTCGGGCCGGTTATTGTTTGACAGTGTCGCTTGAAAATTAAAGCTGGCGGCGGGCAGCCCATCGGCAACAATGGCTTCCATCCGCCCTTGGCCAAATGCCCCGCGACTTTGCTTGTTCGACAAAATATCGCGCAGCGATACGACCTCAGTGGATAATTGGGCAATTGTTGTTTGCGCCCGGTCAATAACCGCCAAACGCTCATTGAGTTTGGACAGGCTTTCTTCGGTCTTCACCCGCGTTTCATTCACCGATTGGTTGGTGCGATGGCTCGCGCCCTCAATACGTTCGGTCAAAAGTCGCGCAAGGTCTGACGTGCGAGACCCAAAAATCTCCGACATCGTGCCCATGCGCCCGGTCATTTCCGACTGCACGCGCATCAGGTCAGCCATATGGCGTTCCATCTCCGCATTGCGCTGCACAAGTGCTATCGCGTCATCTTGTCGTTTGCGGCTGGCGCGCGTGATCGCCACAATGCCAGCAACAGAAAGCGCCAACAGCACGACCAAAAAGATCAACACTGTTTCTGTGCCAGAGAAATTGCGCCCGAAGGCGGAAAAAAGAACTTGTTCCATTTGCCAATTCTATCTGATTCGCAGCAATTGCCTTCCCATTTCAGAACTGGAAAATTTGGAGAAAATGCTTACATATGGAGTAGGTCGATTGGCACAATTTGAAAGCTTTTCTTGACCAGCAAAGCCCTTTCATCCTATCGACACGGTAAATTGAACCAAAGGCGATCCGAAATATGGCTATTCGGCCCATTCTTCATATCCCAACCCCTTGCTTGCGCGAAGTGGCGGCACCTGTTGTTGAGGTCAATGACGAGATCAAAACCCTCATCAAAGATATGTTCGACACCATGTATGATGCGCCCGGCATAGGTCTTGCTGCGCCCCAAATTGGCGTGATGCACCGTGTGATTGTAATGGACCCCGCCGATGAAGAAGATGAGCCAGCACCTTTGGCCATGATCAACCCCAAAATCACATGGCTGTCCGAAGAGCTGCGTGTGCACCAAGAGGGTTGCTTGTCGATCCCCGAATATTACGAGGACGTGGAGCGCCCAGTCCTTTGCAAAGTGACTTATCTCGATGAGAATGGCGAATATCACGAACGCGAATGCGACGGCCTGCTTTCAACCGTTGTGCAACATGAGGTCGATCACTTAAACGGTAGGCTGTTCATAGATTATATTTCTCGCCTCAAGCGTGAACGTGTTATCAAAAAGTTCAAAAAAATTGCCAAACGAGCGGCGGAATAAGCCATGCGCGTTATCTTTATGGGCACGCCCGAAATTGCCGTGCCAACATTGAGCGAGATTATTGGCCGTGGCCATGACGTTGTGGCGGTTTATTCGCAGCCACCGCGCCCTGCTGGGCGTGGCAAAAAAGACCGTAAATCTCCTGTGCATGAATTGGCCGAAGGGTTTGGCCTTGACGTGCGCACCCCGATTAATTTCAAGAGTGAAGCCGACATCGAAGCTTTTGAAGCGTTAGACGCAGACGTTGCGGTGGTCGTGGCCTATGGTTTGTTGCTGCCAAAACGAATTTTGGATGCGCCAGCCAAAGGCTGCTTGAACTTGCATGGGTCTTTGTTGCCACGTTGGAGGGGGGCGGCGCCAATCCAACGCGCGATTATGGCCGGAGATACCCAATCGGGCTTAATGGTCATGCAAATGAACGAAGGGCTTGATACGGGCGATGTCGGCCT
>NZ_JBLIAI010000080.1:0-10003 GCF_047634455.1 Maritalea sp. | reverse complement strand
CAATTGAAATGTTCCGTGATCGGGAGACTAAATAATGGGCAGAGCTTGGCTTGGACTTGGCGCAAATATCGGGCGCCCACGCGCGCAACTGCTTGAAGCGTTGCGACGTCTTGATGCGCATCCAGACGTTCACATCACCCGCAAATCACGTATTATCGAAACAGACCCATGGGGCAAAACCGATCAGGACCCATTCCTCAATATGGCGATTGAGGTCGAGACGGCCCTTGGCCCCATCGATTTGCTTGATTCTTGTTTGATGATTGAGAAAGCTATGGGGCGGACGCGCGATGAAAAGTGGGGCCCTCGCCTTATCGACATTGATGTGATCGCGTTTGGCCAGTCAATACTTCAATCTGAACGACTAACGATCCCCCATCCCCACGCCCACGAGCGTGCATTTGTGATGGACCCGTTGGAGGAAATTGCACCATCAGTCGTTGAATGGATTAAAAAACAGGCCGAAACGACTGTGCCCGAAGCCTAAGCTTCGCGCCCTACGAGTTCGAGCACTTTCACCGCAGCATCAAAATCTTGCTTTTTGAACGCACGCATCCGTATGGCTTCACCATCTTCGCCCCATTGCTTAGACTGATAATCTTCGTCCACATAGGCGTCCGTCAAAACTTGCTCGGGGGTAAACAAACCCTCGCTCAAGCCAACAGCAAGAACCGCTGACCCCGTGACTGACGTAATCAACATTGTCGAAAATGCTGCCAAAACACCATATGGCTTGACCAGTTCCCCAATCCGGGACTGCACTTCTGCTGGCTGATCCTGATGCATGACGCCGATGATCACCTTGAACGATATGTCATATCGTTTTGAAAAAGCATCTAATGCCGCGTCCCAATGTTTGGACTGTAGGTCGACCAGATCTTGCGGGCCTTCTGCCCGATAAGCCAGCAAATCATTGCCAGCAAATTTGACGATTTCTGCTTTGACGGCGTCCAGCGTCTCTTCGCCCTTTTCAACGGTGGTATTGACCAACCGAGTAAGCGGCATCTTTGCTGGGTCAATATCGCCAACGACAGCGGCCCATTCTGCTCCAAGCAATGTGGCAAGCCGTTGGCTTGGCACCTGCACAATCATTTTGCCGGGTGTTTTGATCGGTCGGCCATCCAAAAGCACACAAAACCCATTCTCGACAGTGCCAACACTCACTTCTTTGTAAAAGCGTTTCGGCAGATGTTGTTTTTGATGCTTTTGTGCGCGTCCATAGCCATCTTCAATATGTGCTTGGGCGTCTTCCAAAATTTCACGCATGCTGTCTACCTCGTCAATTCGTCTATTGCATCAATGAGCTGATGATAGTGGTCAATCACCAAATCCGCACCGCTTCGACGCAAGGTCCCATGGTCATGATAACCCCAGTTCACGCCCAATGCCTTAGCGCCCGCCGCTTTGGCCATCTCCATATCATATGATGTATCACCAATCATCACCGTTTTTGTGGCATTCACACCAGTTTCTGACATGGCGGTGTGGATCATGCCCGGATGTGGCTTTGACGGATTATTGTCCGGCGTTTGCAAAGTGTGAAACAAGTGTCCAAACCCCTGCTCCTTGAATAGGCGCTCCACGCCTTTTAGACGCTTGCCAGTGGCAATACCCAAAAGCGTTTCATCTTGGCTCCCTAAGGTCGCAATCGCCTCTGCAGCGCCCTTATAAATCTGTTCGTCAATCAAGCCATTTTCTATTTTGTGATTAAAATGGTCGCGATATTCTTGCTCAAGTTTTCGAGCAAGGTCGTGATCTTTTACGTCCAAAAGGCGCAGCATAGCCACATCAAGGCTCAACCCGATGCCAGATCGAATATCGTGATCAGAGGGAACCGCCAGATCATTCTCTCGAAAGACCTGCTGTCCAATTTCAACAATATGCGCTGCGCTATCGACGATTGTGCCATCAACATCAAAAATCACCAACCGCATTAAATCTCCGCCCTCGCCCGCAACCCTTCGTCGCGCAATGTTTTGTCATACTCAATTGCAGAAATAATCACGTCTCGGACACCGTCACGAGCAACGTCAGCCATCGAGAAAAACTTAATGTGTCGAAGGTCTTTTCCCGTGCCTTCCAGCAAACCGGCAGGGTTTTGCAAGTGCGCGCCGTAAAAGAACTGAAAACTGACGTGATGAGGATGCCCACAGACCGTACCAATTGTCGAATTGCCGACAAACCCAGGAAAACCCCAGCGTTTCATTCGATGTAAAGTGGGATCAATTTCAGCCACCAACTCGTAAACCGCATGTGCAATTGCAGCTATTGGTTCATCGAGTTTTGCAAAATGGCTGAGATCTTGCACGCATCAATCCTCGTCTAAAGCATCTTCGTCATTTGGATCGTAGTGTTTAACGTTAAAGCCAAACATATCGAAGGTTTTTTGCATGTGCGGTGGCAGTGGCGCGGTTATGTCCAACCGCTTACCACTTGGCAAAGGCAATGCCAGTCGACGGGCATGCAAATGCAGACCTTCGCCGAGATCGTCTGGCTTCTCCCAGTTTTCAATGTCGAAATAGCGCGGATCATTGATGATCGGTGTGCCCATTTCCCGCATATGTACGCGCAATTGATGCGTGCGGCCGGTAACAGGCTTAAGCGTTACCCAAGCAAATTTTCCGCCGGCGTCCTCGGTCACCGAATAATGCGTCATGGAATGCTGCGCACCATCAACACCTTGGCTAACGACACGCATTTGCTCGCCGTCTTCCGTGCTCTGACGCGCCACAAAACAAGAGATTTTGCCTTGCTTTGGATGCGGCACATAGGCTGTCACCGCCCAATAGATTTTGCGCGCAGAACGAGAGCGAAACACCTCGCCAAAATGAGAAGCAGCTGATCTGGTTTTTGCAATCAGCAAACAGCCAGACGTGTCCCGGTCCAAGCGATGCACCAGCCGCGGTTTTTCGCCTTTTTTATTTGGGATGCTTTCAAGCAATTTATCCAGATGCCACTTCGTGCCGGTGCCGCCCTGAACCGCCATACCATGCGGCTTGTTGATCACCAAAATGTCGTCATCTTCATAAAGCGTGATATCGCGCAGAAAACGCACGTCTTTCTCAACGACGCGGGGCTTGTATTCGCGATGGGATTCTGGAAGGTCGCCAATCGGCGGTACGCGAATTGTTTGCCCTTTAGCAAGACGTGTGTTTGCTTTGACGCGGCCTTTGTCAATTCGCACTTCGCCCTTGCGGATGATCCGCTGTAGACGTGAGAACGGCAAATCTGGGAAATGCACAGAAAACCATCGATCAAGGCGCATGCCTTCTTCTTCTTTGGCGACTATTCTTTGTTGTACACCGGTGCCACTCATAGGGCTAACCCTTTCATAAGCGCTAACGCGCCAAATAATGCTGCGATCGAAAGCACAACAGACAAACCAACATATCCAGCAGCGGCCATCACCTGCCCACGCTCATAAAGCACAATGGCATCAAGCGAAAACGCTGAAAATGTCGTGAACCCACCACAAAACCCAGTGGCCAGCAACAAACGTGCTGAATGACCCCATTCGGGCGTCGCTTTGGCTAAATAGCCAATAATCAACCCAATAATGAAAGAGCCAACCACATTCACGAACATCGTCGCGTAAGGATAACCGATCAGCCCGAGGCGCATGACCAACTGACCAACACCGTGTCGCCCCATAGCACCCAAAGCACCACCTAAGCCAACAAGCAAATAGGACATCAATCTGTCTTTCGTCTTCGTTCTTTTAGGCTAGCTTTTGCCTGTAGTTTTACTCAAACGCAAGCGTTTGAAATAGTCCATGCGCTTTTGCACATCGCGTTCAAACCCGCGTTCTACAGGATGATAGAACTCTTGTCGCCCTAAATCATCAGGGAAGTACTCCTGCCCTGAAAAGCCTTCAGGTGTGTCGTGGTCGTAAACATAACCTTCGCCATACCCTGACGATTTCATCAATTTGGTCGGTGCATTCAAAATATTCATCGGCGGCGTTGGCGAACCCGTTTGCTTGGCATATGCAGTTGCTTGCTTGTAAGCGGTGTAGACCGCGTTCGATTTTGGCGCCGTTGCCAAATATACCGCAGCTTGAGCAAGCGCCAACTCGCCTTCAGGCGAACCCAACATTTGAAATGCATCCCGCGCGGCAATGCATTGAAGCAAAGCATTTGGGTCAGCCAAACCAATATCTTCCACAGCCATGCGAATAAGCCGACGCGCCAAAAACATCGGATCTTCGCCAGAAACCAGCATCCGGGTCAAATAATAAAGCGCTGCGTCAG
Source organism: Maritalea sp. (assembly GCF_047634455.1). GTDB lineage: Bacteria > Pseudomonadota > Alphaproteobacteria > Rhizobiales > Devosiaceae > Maritalea. Next base: position 5,753 of record NZ_JBLIAI010000080.1, on the reverse strand, counting down.
GGTCAGACCCCCGAATGGTCTTGTGTAGCGCAGAGATCAGATTGTAGTGGCCGTCTTGTCCTTTGTCGTACACCGGCGCTCGGCGTTGAACGATCCGCTCCAGCCCCTCGCGGCCCAGTTCTTCACCTTCTTGCACCGCTGCAAATATTTCTTCGACAAGCCCCAACAGCGCCCGGCCATCTCCATCTGCCATTTCAGCGAGCCCGAGGCGCGCATCTTCTGTCAAAGGCAACGAGCGCCCCATATGAGTTTCCGCACGCAGCAACAGCTGTTCGGCGGCATCATCATCATGGGGCTTAAACGTGAGGACTTGTGCACGCGACAAAAGCGCGGAATTAAGCTCAAACGAAGGGTTCTCGGTTGTCGCACCAACAAGCACCAATGTGCCATCTTCCATCACCGGCAAAAAACTATCTTGCTGGGCGCGATTGAAGCGATGAATCTCATCAACAAACAGCAGCGTACGTTTGCCAGACCGTTTCAAATCCCTTGCTTGCTCAAATACCTTTTTAAGATCAGCAACGCCGGAAAAAATCGCAGATATTTGATGAAAGTGGTAATCGACGTTTTCTGCTAAAAGCCGCGCAACCGTTGTCTTGCCCGAACCCGGCGGGCCCCAAAACACCATCGAGCCAAGACGGCCAGATTTAATCATCCGGGTCAAAATGCCTTCTTCGCCAAGCAAATGATCTTGCCCAACAACTTCAGTTAAAGATTGCGGACGCAAAAGATCGGCCAAAGGCCGATCTTCATCTGGTTCGTTCCGCAATTCTTCAACAAATAGGTCGCTCATATCACCCGCTTACAAAGCTATTGATGACTTGATTACCACGCCGCACCCTCAGCCGCCAACCGCTGACAGGTCGTTGCACAATCTTTTCAAGCTGTTTCGCCCGTTCAATCACTGTACCATTGAGCGAGAGAATAATGTCCCCTTCGCGCAAGCCGAGGCGCTGTGCGGCAGAATTATCCACCAAGCCCTTCACGATTACGCCCGTGAAATCATAAGGAAACCCGTATTTTTCAATCTCTACGGGGCCGATTTCACGCACATACGCGCCACTGAACCGACCAGCATTCTCCAGCAAAATCTGATCCCCACCTACCCCATCGTTCAACGCAACCAGCGGCAGTTTGATCACGAGCGCATCTCCGCCTCGCGCCACATAAAGCTCCACCTGCTCGCCTACCGGCTGGGTTGAAAATCGGTATTCAAATGCGCCAGGGTCCGCAATACCTCGCCCATTTACCTCAAGAATAACGTCACCAGACACAAGGCCAGCTTGATCCGCCGGTCCGCCAGGATAAACGTCTGTTATTAATGCGCCACGCGGCGGCCCGAGCAACAACCCTGCAGCCAAATCATTAGAGACGGCTTGTAGACGCGCGCCCAGCCATGGCCGAATGATTTCACCACCCTTTATGCCAGCATCAGCGATAAACCTGGCCATGCTGGCAGGAATAGCAAAACCAATACCGTTTGATCCACCAGAACGGGAATAAATCGCTGTATTAATCCCCACCAGTTCGCCGCGCATATTCACCAAGGCACCACCAGAGTTCCCCGGGTTAATTGCGGCATCAGTTTGGATAAAAAACTGAAAATCACTCACCCCAACCCCGGTGCGCGCCAACGCCGAAACAATCCCACTGGTCACGGTTTGTCCCACACCGAAAGGGTTGCCGATTGCCAACACCAAATCACCCACTTCTAAACTTTCGTCAGAAGCAAAAGGCACCTCAACAAATCCGTCCTGTGGCGGGTTCTTCACTTTGAGCACAGCAAGATCTGTCTCTTCATCAGCAAGAACCAATTCAGTTAGAAACTCCTGCCCGTCGGCCAGCGAAATACGAATGTCCTGCGCCCCGGCCACAACATGGTTGTTGGTCAGAATAATTCCTGATTTATCGACCACCACACCGGACCCCAAAGACTGCGACTTTTGAGGACGACGTTGTGTGAACGGACTGTTCTGACCGAAAAAACGATTAAAGAAGGGGTCATTAAAATCCGACTGGCGCTGCTGCGTAATCTTGGTTGCATAAACATTGACCACCGAAGGCGCAGCACTTTTGACAACGGGTGCAAACGAAAGATTAATTTGAACTTTTGATTGGGGGACAGTCTTTTCTTGCGCATAGGCACCACCCACTTGCACAAACAAAAACAAAGCAAAAACCGCAAACACTTGCCGGATCATAGATTTAACTCACATTGCTGATTCAAAACCTAACCACAAATAGGCATAAACCTTGGCAATTTTGAGTACAAACAAAAAAAGGCGCCCCAAAAGGACGCCCTAATTCTTCAAAAGCAACGACGCAAAAATTACGCGGCTTCTTCTGTATCTTTTTGACGTTCAGCAGTTGGACCAGAATCCAGGCCCTTTGCAGAAACATCACGATCAACCAACTCAATCACTGCGATTGGAGCGTTGTCGCCATAACGAAAGCCCGCTTTAAGAACACGTGTATAGCCGCCTTGACGGTCTTGATAACGTGGACCCAAAATATCGAACAACTTCTTAGCTTGTGTTTCGTCGCCGATGCGAGAAGCAGCCAAACGACGAGAGTGAAGGTCACCCTTTTTCGCAAGCGTAATCAGTTTTTCCAAAATCGGACGTAGGTCTTTGGCCTTAGGCAAAGTTGTAACGATCTGCTCGTGCTTGATAAGCGACGCGCACATATTAGCAAACATCGCTTTACGATGGCTTGCTGTTCGGTTCAACTTGCGACCGGATTTACGGTGGCGCATTCTATTCTCCTGTCAACTCAATGCGTTAAGCGAAAAAGATCAATAATGATCTTCAAAACGCTTCGCGAGATCTTCTATGTTTTCAGGCGGCCAGTTAGCTACATCCATACCAAGATGCAGACCCATTTGCGCCAGAACTTCTTTTATTTCATTCAATGACTTACGGCCAAAGTTCGGTGTGCGCAACATTTCCGCTTCCGACTTTTGGATCAAATCACCAATGTACACAATGTTGTCGTTCTTCAAGCAGTTTGCAGAACGCACAGACAATTCAAGTTCGTCAACTTTCTTCAGCAGAGCTGGGTTGAAAGCGAGTTCAGGAGTTGAATCCTCAATCACTTCTTTCTCAGGCTCTTCAAAGTTCACAAATACATTCAATTGGTCCTGCAAAATACGTGCGGCAAAAGCCACAGCATCTTCAGGAGAAATTGAACCGTCCGTTTCAACCGTCAAATTAAGCTTGTCATAGTCAAGAACTTGGCCCTCGCGGGTATTCTCCACTTTGTATGACACACGCTTGATGGGCGAAAACAACGCATCAACAGACACAAAGCCAATTGGTGCATCTTCTGGACGATTGCGATCAGCAGGCACATAGCCATTGCCAGTCTCAACAGTGAATTCCATGTTGATTTCAGCACCATCATCAAGGTGGCACAGAACCAATTCAGGGTTTAGAACTTCAATATCGCCAGAAACTTCAATATCGCCAGCCAAGACAGCGCCCGGGCCTTTCTTAGACAAAGTGAGCCGTTTGGGGCCCTCTTCTTCCATACGAATTGAAATCTCTTTAACGTTGAGCACCATATCGGTGACATCTTCACGAACGCCTGGCACAGAGGAAAACTCGTGCAGCACGCCGTCAATTTGGATTGCGGTAACCGCAGCCCCTTGCAATGAAGACAACAATACCCGACGCAACGCGTTGCCCAATGTCAAACCATAACCACGCTCTAGTGGTTCAGCGACAACGGACGCAACGCGTGCCGGATCATTTCCCGGTACAATGTCCAGTTTTGTCGGCTTAATCAGTTCTTGCCAGTTTTTCTGGATCATTATAGTTTACACCCTTTCAATAATGCGGTCCATCCGCCGAAGGCCGCATGAAATGTAAAATTCCACACCCACCCGTTTGGCCTAACGGATGGAAACGTGAATTAAACGCGACGACGTTTGCGTGGACGACATCCGTTATGTGGAATTGTAGTCACATCGCGGATGCTTGTGACTGTAAATCCAGCAGCTTGCAAAGCGCGCAACGCTGATTCACGGCCAGAACCTGGACCGCAAACTTCAACTTCTAATGTCTTCATATTGTGCTCTTGTGCTTTTTTAGCAGCATCTTCAGCAGCAACCTGCGCAGCATATGGCGTAGACTTACGAGAGCCTTTAAAACCCATAGTACCCGCTGATGACCAAGCAATAGTATTGCCTTGAACGTCAGTGATCGTGATCATCGTGTTGTTAAATGTAGAATTTACGTGCGCAACACCAGAAGTGATGTTTTTCCGCTCGCGACGCTTAACGCGCGCTTCTTTAGCCATGATTTTTCCTTATACGATCTCATCACCACCGCTCTCAGACGGTAGCTCCACCGAAACAAACAGCGCCCCGACCAACCGGGACACCAAACTTATTTCTTCTTACCTGCGATTGCTTTCGCTGGGCCCTTACGAGTCCGAGCGTTATTGTGCGTGTTTTGACCACGCACAGGCAATCCACGACGATGACGAAGGCCGCGATAGTTACCCATGTCCATCAAACGTTTGATGTTCATAGCAACCGAGCGACGCAAGTCACCTTCCACGATGTAATCACGATCGATTGTTTCACGAACCTGAATTACTTCCGCGTCGGAAAGCTCGTTTACACGACGTTCCGCAGGGATACCTACTTTTTCACAAATTTCAGATGCGTGCTTTGCACCAATCCCGTGAATATACTGAAGCGCAATTTCTACGCGCTTATTAGTCGGGATATTCACACCAGCAATACGTGCCACGTTGCTGATCTCCTTAAATTCAATGCAGATCACCATGATCCGCGTCCACACAACAGCAACAGACCAGCATTCGGCCTCTTGCAATTCTTTCAAGAAACCGAGCCCAGTCGCACCAATGCGTATAACTAAGCGCGGTTCATAACCGAGTTTCCTGCCCAAAGTCAACAGCTAGGTTGATAAGGGATATATCAGACATTCTTCAGGCAGCCAAAGCTGCCAATATTGATGTAGTGACTTCTTCGATTCCTGCCATGCCGTCAACGGTTTTAACGAGGCCTTTCTTCGAATAAAAGTCAACCAAGGGTGCTGTAAGCTCTTGATACACGTCCAACCGATTACGAAGAACCTCTTCATTATCGTCTTCACGTGCGCCGCCTGATTCAGCCGCACGAGCCAGAATACGCCCAACCAGCGTATCAGCATCGGCTTGCATCTCGACAACAGCATCAAGCGCAATACCTTTATCTTTTAGCAATTCCTCAAGCGCCTCTGCTTGAGCGGTCGTTCTGGGGAAGCCATCAAGAATAAACCCATTAGAACAATCCGCCTCGTCCAACCGATCAGAGATAATGCCAACAACAACTTCGTCAGGAACGAGGTCACCACGGGCGATTATGTCTTTCACTTCAAGTCCAAGGGCTGTCTGCGCTGCAATTGCAGCACGCAACATATCACCAGTTGAAAGTTGAGGGATGCCAAACTTCTCAATCAAAAATTGAGCTTGGGTACCTTTGCCCGCACCAGGTGGTCCTAATAGAATTAGCCTCATTTTTTCCGCCGTCCTCCCAAACGAGATTTTTTCACCAAGCCCTCATATTGTTGCGCAATCAAGTGCGACTGGACTTGTGAAATCGTATCAAGTGTTACCGCGACCATAATGAGCAGCGAAGTTCCGCCAAGGAACGCAGATACGTTCAATTGAGAAACCAGCACCTCGGGAATCAAAGCAACAAGTGTCAGATAGGTTGCACCCACTATCGTAATCCGTGTCAAAAC
>NZ_JBLIAI010000079.1:0-10051 GCF_047634455.1 Maritalea sp. | reverse complement strand
AAATTGGTTTGAACCAATGACCAAAGGTGAACCTTCAGATGCGCCGCCTTCAAAAGGCTCGCCATCAACTTTACCCAAGAATTTTAGATTGACACGATCACCTTCAACAGCAGCCTCGCCTTCAGCTTTCGCTTCATACGGACGGTTCTGCTCAATGATTGCATCAAACTGCTGCTGAACATCGTCTTCTGCAACTTCAACAACAGGGCGTTCGATTTTGATCTTTTTGAAATCGCCCAATTTCACTTCAGGCAAAACTTCATATGACATTGTGAATTCAAGGTCAGCTTCACCCTCAAACACTTTTGTCAAAATTGTTTCGTCTTCAGGAAGCACGATTTCTGGCTGCATTGCAGCTTTTTCTTTGCGCTCTTCCAATGTTGATTGCACACCAACATTAATCGCGTCTTGCATGACGTCGCCCATAACAGAGCGGCCATATGTTTTTTTCATGTGCGCAAATGGAACTTTGCCCGGACGGAACCCTTTAAGATTCACAGTGCCTTTGAGCTCATTCAACTTGTCATCAAGTTTTTGGCTAAGCTCAGATGCCGGAATGCGCATTTCCAATGTACGCTTGAGCCCTTCATTGAGGGTTTCATTGACCTGCATTAGGAAATTCCCGTCTTTATATATCTATAATTCGATCGATCGAAATGTCTGCTGCGGAAAATGGTGCGGGTGGAGGGACTTGAACCCCCACGCCGTGAAGCACTAGAACCTAAATCTAGCGTGTCTACCAATTTCACCACACCCGCCAATAATCCACAGCGACGAAGTCGGCGCTGGGTCTAACCCAAACTCTGCGAACAGTCAAAGCCCTTTTTCTAACTTTTTACAAAAACCTTTGAAAGGGCATTTCTTTTCACCTGCCCTGTGCAAATACCGGGCATCATTTTCGCTCGTTCAGTGCTGTGCACAAAAATTAAACATTGTGCACAAATTTTATGCACACAAAATGGAAAAACTGTGCCTCCAACTTCAGCACCAAAGCGATAACCCTTTATTAACACTGCATTTTCACTGGTTGGGTAAAACTGGCATACAACCTGCATCATAGATGGGCAGACGCAAGACCAGGTCCTTCGGAGTAAAGATCAGTGAAAAAAATTGAAGCCATCGTAAAGCCGTTCAAACTGGACGAAGTCAAAGAAGCACTTCAAGAAGCTGGCTTTCAAGGCATTACTGTTACCGAGGTAAAAGGCTTTGGTCGCCAAAAGGGCCACACAGAGCTTTATCGCGGTGCAGAATATGTTGTGGACTTTCTCCCGAAAGTGAAAATCGAAATTGTCGTGTCAGACCACACAGTCGACAAGGCCGTTGAAGCCATCCGCGATGCCGCCCAAACCGGACGCATTGGTGACGGGAAGATTTTTGTCTCCACAATTGACCAAGCAATTCGCATTCGGACCGGTGAAACCGGCGACGATGCAGTTTAATCCAAACAACACAAACAAGCATACCTTTTAAGCGGGATACAAATATGACTACTGTGAACGACGTTCTCAAAAGAATCGAAGACGAAGACGTAAAATTCGTAGACCTTCGCTTCACCGACCCTCGTGGCAAACTACATCACATGACAATGGACATATCTGTTGTCGATGAAGATATGTTTGAAGATGGTGTGATGTTTGACGGCTCGTCAATTGCTGGCTGGAAAGCCATCAATGAGAGCGATATGGTGATGATGCCAGACCTTGATACGGTTCACATGGACCCGTTTTTTGGTCAAACAACAATGGTCATCAACTGCGACACATTGGAGCCAGGCACCTTTGAAGCGTACAACCGCGATCCGCGTATGACTGCACGCAAAGCCGAAGCCTATGTGAAATCCTCTGGCATTGGTGACACAGTCGTTGTTGGTCCTGAGCCTGAATTTTTCATGTTCGATGACGTACGCTACAGCACAGAACCATATAATACTGGCTTTGCCCTTGATCACACCGAATTGCCTTCAAACACCAACTCTATGTACGAAGCTGGCAATATGGGCCATCACATTGGCACAACAGCCGGTTACGTTCCAGTTCCCCCAGTCGACAGCGCGCAGGACATTCGATCTGAAATGCTTTCCGTTTTGAAAGAAATGGGCGTGACGGTTGAAAAGCATCACCACGAAGTGGCATCCGCTCAGCACGAACTCGGCATTAAGTACGACACATTGACCCGCATTGCGGACCAAGTTCAAACATACAAATATGGCGTTCAGCAAACCGCTCACGCCTATGGCAAAACCGCAACTTTCATGCCAAAGCCTGTATTTGGCGACAATGGCTCGGGCATGCATTGTCACCTTTCCATCTGGAAAGACGGCAAGCCAAACTTCGCTGGCGATGGCTATGCGGGATTATCCGAGCAAGCGTTGCACTTTATCGGCGGCATCATCAAACACGCCAAAGCAACAAACGCCTTCACCAACCCTGCAACCAACTCTTACAAGCGTTTGGTGCCTGGTTATGAAGCGCCGGTTTTGTTGGCCTATTCCGCGCGTAACCGCTCAGCATCCTGCCGTATTCCGTTTGGTGCGTCACCGGCTTCAAAACGTGTTGAAGTGCGTTACCCAGACCCACTTGCCAACCCATATTTGGCGTTCTCAGCATTGTTGATGGCCGGTCTTGACGGCATCAAGAACAAAATCAACCCAGGCGAACCTATGGACAAAGATCTGTATGAATTGCCTGCCGAAGAATTGAAAGAAATCCCAACGGTTGCTACGTCACTTCGCGAGGCTCTTGAAGCTTTGGACACAGACCGAGAATTCCTAAAAGCAGGTGGTGTGTTCGACGACGACCAGATCGATTCTTACATTGCACTTAAGATGGAAGAAGTTGAGCGTTTCGAAATGGCGCCTCACCCAGTCGAGTTCGACATGTACTATTCTGCATAGGATCCCTCCTATCCCCTAGGTAGCAATACCTATACCTTAGGGCGCCTTCGGGCGCCCTCTTTTTGTTCAAATGAGGCATCACAGAGCCGCCAACTTAAGGGAACCATTTCGTTCCTTTATTGTCGGCTTTTGTCTGCTAAGCGGCACCCTGTTGGTCCAGCCAAGTCAATATCGCTTGGTTTGTTTCTTGTGGCCTTTCTTGCTGGATCCAGTGACCGCAATCCAAAGTAACCACATCTACATTGGGCACGAAATCTGCTAGATTCTCTGACTTTGCGACAAGATCCCGGTCGCCATATATCATGAGCGCAGGCTGTTGAATAATTGGGTTCACACCCGCCAATAAGTGCCAGTTGCGATCAAGGTTTCTGTACCAGTTGATACTGCCTGTGAACCCGGATATTTTGAAGGCGGAGATGAAAACAGCTAGGTCACTGTCACTCATAACGGGCTCACCCAAGGGTGTGTCCGCTTTGGCGAGATTGATCATCATCATACCTGGTGCGGGTGGCGTGAGAGGCACATTCTTGCGGAACATATTGCGCAGGAACTGGGAGGTGTTTTCGTCCAGTACGGCGTCCGCGACGCCAGGCTGTCGATTAAAGTGAACAAAATAGAAGTCGCCGCCAAAGAACTGTTCCATCATCTCGATCCAGGGAATTTCTCCGCGCGCTTGGTACGGCAACGCCAGGTTTATAACTTTATCGACCCGGTCTGGATGCAATAAGGTCAGCCCCCAAACGACCGCTGCGCCCCAATCATGACCAACAAAGGTGGCCTTTTCGTATTCGTAATGATCAAGAAGCGCGATCAGATCACCTGACAAATGTTCAATATCATAGTCTGTAACGTCGCACGGGCGAGATGAATTGCCATAACCGCGCTGGTTGGGAACGATAACATGGTAGCCCGCAGCAACGAGAGCTGGCACCTGATAACGCCACGAAAAAGCGTGCTCCGGCCAGCCGTGGCACAGGACAATTGGTTTCCCTGCATTTTCTCGGCCTGCTTCAAAGACTTCGAGTTCAATGCCGTTAACTGAAATAAGTGTGGGTTTGGGAAAATCGGTTGGATTAGACATAGCAGTTCCTGTTTTTCTCTTTTAGGTGATCTGGCGACGCCAACTATTTCGGTGGCGCTCTTTCCAGCCCCAAGGGTTTGCGGATGTACGCTGCAAGTTCCAAATCTGCTTGCTCACGCGGCCAGCTATTGTCTAAAACGTAATGGTGCCAAATACTGGCACTATTAAATGGTAGATATACGAAATGAATATTCGCCTTAGACAAGACGCCATCGCGCGCTACCTTCGCCGCAACGGCACGTCGACAATCGCTGACTTGGCTGAGGAAGTTGGCGCGTCCCGACGCACAGTGTTGCGTGACATTGGCGCGCTACGCGATGAGGGCTTTGTCATTCATGCCGAACCTGGGCGCGGGGGCGGCCTGCAACTTGATCCACAATCGGTTCAGACCACAGCACGGCTGTCGGTCGCCGAGGTGTTTGCGCTTCTTATCAGCGTTGCATCGATGCGGGCGGCGGGAAATTTGCCTTTTTCGAGTCTGGCGGATGCTGGACTTGCCAAAATCGAGAAAGCCTTGCCATCCGACAAGATACGCGACCTGCGCCGGTTTCTGGATTGCTTGTATGTCGGCAAACTGTCACCGCAAGTTGACATATCAAATATGGGCGCGATGGACCCGGAACTGCTGCCTGCATTTGAGACAGCTTTTCTGCAACGGCTGCACCTGCGTTTCCAGTACCATGATGCAAAAGGGGCCGTAACCAGCCGAATTGTTGAGCCGCAAGCTATGCTGATCTTACCACCTTTATGGTATTTGGTGGCCTGGGATCCTGCACGCAAAGACTTCCGACATTTTAGAATGGACCGGATCAGCAAACCCGAATGCATTCAAGATACAACATTTCGGCGGCGACATGTGATATTCGAGGATGGTGTCTCCCCAATGCGCGATTTACCAGGCTGACCGTATATATCTATCAGAAATCTGAGCTTTAAGCCCCTCACAGACTGCCCAAATCACTGCGAGGCGCTTAAACAAATTCCCCGCCCAGCTGGTTGCCTAATTAAGCATGTCCAACGGGTGAAACAGGCATTTTTGAAAGCTCTTCGAATTTGGCCGCCGAATTCATCGCAACTTCACGCGACAGTCCGGCATAGTTGAGCACGTCATTGGTCAAATAACCAAAGCGCGACATTTGCCGTGCATGAACCTCAAGCAGCGCGCGCACGTGATCTTTTGACATTGCATTTTTCCACGCGTCGGCTTGCGGTTTTTTACCTGCCATTTTGTGCACCACCAACGCCGCGTCCGCAGCTGCTGCGATTTGTTTTTCATCGACAGGCATTTTGAAATGTTTTGCGATACGGCCAAGTTGCCCATATGGATCAACCGCAATATCCTCGAACCGCACAACCAAGTCGCCTTCAACATTTGCGCTGGTCCAACTCGCGACATTTTGCGACCAAGACCCCCAAGGCTCTAACGCATGAGTGTCAGATGTGGGCTGGCGGTACTCGCTGGTCGCCAGCAGTTTAAGTGCTGTAACCACGTCCTTCTTACCGGCCATGGCAAATATTGGCGCCAGCATAAGTGGGTTGCGGATCAGATAGACAGAGCCAACTGAAACGCCAAAATTGATGCTGGGCACACCGTAAAACTCACCACGTGCCGCGTGGGTTTTGACCACGGGGATACCCGGATAGGTTTGTGAAATATACGCGTGAATTTGCGGCCGCGCTGCCGCAATCTCTTCTTCGCTCAATTCACGAGGATGTTGACCCATCACCGTTTCATAAAAATGGGATTGCACATCCCACGGCAAATCACGATCCAGCAACTCAATCGCTGGTTTGTCTTGCGGGCGATAACCGAAATCTTTTGCCAAATGTTGTAAAAACGTGCGGACCAATTGGTCTCCACTATGTGGGTAAGATGCAATCCAAAAGAGCGGCGTGGCGGGTTTTTGCGACATGTGGCATTCCTAACAACTTTACTTTGTGCCCTATTTAAGGTGCAAAGTGCCGCCGGGCAACCCGCCTGCACCCAATCTTTAACGCTTCTCTTCTTTTGCCATGCTTTGCATGAATTCATCGCGCATTTGGTGCGCTTTCATTGCAGGCAGTCCAACAGCTTTGATGCTAATGATCATAACCAGAACCAACATCGCCACCGCCAATGCGTCCAACACCCAAGCAAGCGGCGCACCGATTACCCCCAGATAAGCTGGCATCTCAGCCAACACCGGTAAAAACCAAAGTCCTGTAAGGCCGTGCAATACCAGTGCAATCCAGAACCCCGCGCAATAGGGGCACTTCCAATCATAATATAATGTGCGCAATGGCCCAGGCAGTGCATCAATCACACGCATAAACAATGTGCCCCACTCCGGCATTTTTTCCCAAAACAGGATATGGATCGCCGCAGCAATCAAAACAATCTCAAAATTCATTACATTCTCCATTAGTTAGCCTGACTGACTTACATGGCCGAACTGAAGCGTGAATGCCCCAGTTTCAGATTGTGTTAGCTTGAAAGTGTGTTTAGAGCGTCCGTTAACTGCGTCAAATCACCAGAGGAAAACCGGCTCTCAAGTGCTTGCGCAACACCGTCATAAATTTGCTGCCCTGCGCTCACCATTTCATTGCCCTTTGCGGTCAGCAAAATGTGCTGCGCCCGCGCATCAAATCGGCATGGCACGCGAAAAACCAATTCGCGCTCTTCAAGTTTAAGCACCATTGCGCTCGCCGAAGCTTTTCGAACACCCATTTCAGCAACCACGTCTTGCAGATGCTGCCCGTGATCATCTTTGTCAGTTTTTTCCGTTTCTTGAGCTTCGATTGCCCGCAGATACTCAAACTCACTATAGCTCAACCCCAATGCCGCCGCCCTGCTCGACCATTCACGGTTCGCCAAGCGGTGCATTTCTTCAATAAACCTAGCCAATTTCATCAAAATTTACCTTAGGGTTTGTAATCATTTCGGTGCAAAGCCGTACCCGATGTCGAAGACAAGGGCATTGTTCGGAAGAACAATTGCTACATTCGCAAACGGCACCTGCCATCAATCTTATGCAGAAGACGACCTCCAAAACCACTAATCGCATAACTCAACATTGTAAAGTCAGTCTTCCTTACTACCTTTTGTGGAGGAAGGCAACACTTTGTTGCGGCCTTGATATTAAAAGTTCACCAAAACGGAACTTTCAACAATAAGATCAAACTTGTAACGGCCCTGTATCCAGAATGCCACGAATGTCGTCCATCGAAATGTTCAAGTCAGCAGACTACTCAACTATCATTGGGACAAGGTACCGACGGGGCGCCAATGTTGTCGTGAGGCGAAAACGCCCCTCCTCTGTCAGTAAATGCTGCAAGTCCACGCGGCTCATACTGATCTGAATTCCGCAACGCCGACAGCCTACCGCTCCCCAAACATCCCCCATCAATTGCCGATGGCTATACAGTCAGTTTCCAAGCTACCTAAGAGAAATGGCAACCATTCATTTTTCGACGCGCTTGACTTATATCCGCGCACCCTCACCAAACTCACGCTTCAAATGTGCACGCATTGCGTCCTCAAAGGATTGTGGCAAAAAAAATTGGCTCATCAATATGTGCCTTCAATATGGCTTTAAACTAACTCGTCATTCGCTCAAAAAATGGTTCAGGCGAACTTACTTCAATCAACCGCTTGCGCTTTTTTTCAATCTCAAAATATCGTGTTCCCACGGACCGAGCAAACTGGCGGTCATGCGAAACAATAATCGCTGTAGCCCCCTTTTCAATAATTTCACTCTCCAACATTTCACGCCCCGGAATGTCCACATGGTTCGTTGGTTCGTCTAACAAATAAAAGTTTGGCTCTATCAATCTCAGGCTCAACAATGCCAGACGTGATCGCTGCCCATATGACAGTTGGCCGATCGGTTTTGACTGTTTTTCAAACTCGAAGCCAATGTTGGCAAGCAGTGAACGGCATTGCGTATTGCCTACCCCTTTATGTTGCAAAATGAAACTTTCTGGGCTTTCATCAACCGGCAATTGGGAGATTTCTTGGTCCGCATAACCAAGGACTGTAGATGGCGTCACCCAGATACCCGGTTCTGCATCCACTTTAAAGAAAGCGCGGTGTATTTTTTTGATGAGCTGAGTTTTGCCTGCACCATTTTCTGCCAACACAACTATCCGGTCCCCGGCATGTATCAGCACTTTTTCGATAACAAACAGCTTTTCGCCATTCGGCGCGGACACGGTGACATCTTCGAACGACAGAATGACTTTTGCGTGAGTGCCGCGATTGGTCAGCGTAATATCGCCGTGCTTTTCCTTGTGCAGATCCTTGAGATTGTCTTCAATGTCACTGGCACGCTTTCGCAATTGCTTGGCTTTGGTTTGCAGCAAGTCCGAACCACTATTCAGCCCGACATTGTTCAATTTAGCCGCCTGATCGCGCAATTGCTTGGCTTGCTTTTGCTCTTTGACCAAAACCTTCTCAGCCGCTACATCCTCCTGTTCTATTGCAATCCGCGCTTGAGAATAAGGCAGCGAGAAAAAGCGAGAAATACCTGGCCGCAAAAATAAACTGCGATTGGTGCAATTATCCAAAAATGCACGGTCATGGCTGGCCACAATCATCGGCACTTGAACGGATGCCTGCTTGATCCACGTCTCCAGTTGTAAAATTTTAGCCAGGTCCAAATGGTTGGTTGGCTCATCCAGCAACAAAATGTCCGGCTCAGTCAGCCAAACCCGTGCAATCATGATCAAGCGCCGCCACCCGCCGCTCAATGTGCGTAGGGTTGAATGATATTGGTCTTCCGGCAGTTGAAACTCGGCCAACGCCACGTCAACGCGCCAGCTCTCATAGTCCCGTTGTTCCGCGGTTAAAGCCGATGCGACAAACGCATAAACGGTTTGATCAAGATAATCTTCTTCGATTTCTTGTTCCACATAACCAACACGCGCACCACGCGAGAACACGATCTGTCCGGCGCTGGGTTCGTCTTGACCTGCTAAAAAACGCAGCAAAGTGGTTTTGCCACGACCGTTCGCGGCGATTAAGCCAACGCTCTCGCCATTAGAAACTGAAAGGCTTAGATTTTTGAAAAGTTCCGTTTGCGCGATTGCGCTGACATTATTGAGTTGAATAGAAGCCATTTTATTGCCCTTGTCGGCAAAAAGCCGAATAGTCACGCTGCAATTGCAGCCCATTTGGGCAGACCAATAGTAATGTTAAGAAAAATCCGAACCCTAACCGGTCAGCCCTACACGATTTAACAAACGTGGAGGGCAGAACGCGGGCCAAACCATAATAAGCAAATGCGATGCGCCATATTCATCTTGCTCTCCCCCGCGTAAAAATTCACTGACTTCGGGGCAAGCTAACGCAGCAAGTCAAATATGGCAAGTTGGGCAACAACCCACATCGCTACACTAAGACAAAGACCCCAACAAAGGTCCATAAAAGGAAACTACGCGATATTGGTAAGCGGGCAAGCCGGTACGCAAAACTATCAAATCCGACTTGCGCCAACCAATAAAAAATCGCCTCAGCCGGGCGGTCCGATACGCTGACCTTTGCTTTGGCGACCATATACGGGAACTCCATACTCTCAAACCGTATGACAACAGTTCTACCACCACCTTGTTAAAAAAGTGCTGACGGCTCAGTTAGATTTTGTCAATAAATTCCGTCGCTTAACGACACACATGATAATGTTTTGTTTAGAAAGATGAATCCCATCATCGAACAAATGAGGCGCATAGCACAGGCTTCAAACCTGCCGTAAAGCGCCTGAAAGCCTAGGGAAAACTACCAATCGCAGTTTGAAATCATCATCAACAAATGGTGCTATTGTGGTAAACGAAATTCACACATTGATTCGAATTCAGTAAGGCGCGGCATGGACAACGGTGATGATCTTTTCGGAAAATTTGGCGATGAACCGTCAAAAAAGAAAAGCGAGCCAAATTTGGTGCCTGCCGCAGCGTCAAAACCTGCTGCCGCAAAGCCAATTATCCGAGCTGCGCCCAAATCTTCATCAAACGATGGCAGTTCGTACACCGCTGACGACATTGAAGTCTTAGAGGGCTTGGAACCTGTGCGCCGTCGTCCCGGCATGTATATTGGTGGCACA
>NZ_JBLIAI010000078.1:0-10107 GCF_047634455.1 Maritalea sp. | reverse complement strand
GAATAGATGCCACCATCATGTCGTTTTAGCTGGTTTTCAGAGTTAAACTGCGCGGTAACCACCTGTGCCAGCTCAACTTTTTTACCGTTTGAATAATTGGCAACAATCCGCCCCTCACTATTCACCTCAACAGACACAAATTCGCCAGCGGGGTAACCGTTTTGAGAAAGTTTGGTCACTTCAGAAGTGCCGTTCGCATCGGAAAACTGGGTAACCCCGTTTGAGCCGTGCTGCAGCGAAACATCACCAATTGAAATTCCGTCGATCACAAGGCCGGTTAGGCTCACAGAAGAAATGGATGGCGACAATGAACCATTGGTGCCGAACACATAGTCAGTTCCGACGTTTTTCCATTGTGGGTTGGTGCCTGCCGCGTCAGCATCGAATTGGTAAAAGAGATTCCAAGTATCAGAACCACCGTTCGCATAGGAATCTGTTTTACCCCAGCGAAGCTGAACGTTGGCCGGTGCACCGTTTTCCGCATAGACGGTGATAGCTCCACCGGCAATCGAATCTGATAGGAACAAGGCATTGTCAGTTGCAGCAATATTGGGATCGATTGTACCGCCAGTATAATCACCGGCCACGATCAGCTCCGAATTGGGATTAACTGGGTCATAACCAGCGTTCTTCGGCAACTGAGGCAAGTTCAATTGGTAATTGAACACCGCGGTGCGTTGCGAAGGCAAAAAGGCATTGTCCAGCTTGATCACATCGGGCACAGAACCAGCAACGTTGCCGGTTTTGCTATCAATCGGCAGCCCCTTGAGATAGGCACTCGAACCATTGACCAGATATCCCTCTTTATCCACGTCGAAATCGCCTCGGCGCGTATAAAAATCGGTACCACCAAAAACAGCATTGCCGTCATTCGTCCCAATTTTCTGCTCAACAACAAAGAAACCGCCGCCATTGATCGCCATATAGGTATTACGATCAGCAACCGTAATATCGCCCTGCACATCGTTTGTTGCTCGTGATTGAGCCAACACCGCGCCGGCAACCTGCCGTTTGGATGGCGCATCAGGGATCAAATCAACAAAGTCGGTTTCAATCCGTTTATAACCTGTTGTCTGAGAGTTCGCGATATTGCCTGAAATATGTTCAAGCGCGAAGGACTGAGCCTGAAGCCCCGTCACGGCGGTAGCCAACGCACCATAAATACCCATTACATTCTCCTTTTGATCACGACGCACGCATCGATTTACTTAATGGAATGCAATTTGAGTGCCAGATTCATAAAGCTTTGATTCAAAACACTTTCATTACTTTCCATCAGCGTACGGAACCGCCCATGCGGCAGATTCCACCCGGCATGCGGCAAGTTTTTCCCACCCCTTGTGTCACGAACCAAACCACCACCGTCCGGCTTGCGGGCGCTTCCAATCTCCGCTAAGAGCAGATCAACCTTTTGAAGTGAATGAGAGATAGTGGTCACCCCACTATATAAAGAATGCTATTTGCCTCGGCCGATGAATATAAAGACAGCCCGCGCAAAGCGATAACCGCCTTTGGCATGTCCGGCGTTGGCAAAACCATGGTCGCAACCCAATTGCGCAAGTCTGGCTGGTTTCACTATTCAGTCGATTATCGCATTGGCACGCGCTATATGGGCGAACATATTGTCGACAACTTCAAAAAACGGGCCATGCGCGATCCGTTTCTGGCAGGCTTGTTGCGCACCGACAGCATCTATATCGGCTCAAACATCACGTTCCACAACCTGTCCCCGCTTTCGACTTATCTTGGACAACCCGGCAACCTGGAAAAAGGGGGCCTAGATTTTGCCGAATTCAAACGTCGGCAGGCCCAGCATCGCATAGCGGAAATCTCATCCTTGCAAGATACTGCCTATTTTATTGAGCGCGCGCACGCAATCTACGGTTACAAGCACTTTATCGTGGACACGTCAGGTTCGTTTTGCGAAGTCGTGGACCCGAACGATCCGAATGACCCGGTGTTGCAGGCGGCAAGCCAGCACTCCGCGCTGCTCTATATTCGCGGAACAAAGGAAGACGAGCAACGGCTCATTTCCAGCTTTGTCAAAGCGCCTAAACCGATGTATTATAGCCCCGATATGCTTGAAAACGCTTGGGGCCGATATAAGGCCGAAAAAGCCATCAAGAACGACAATGATGTGGACCCGGACGATTTTGCCGTTTGGGGCTTCGCAGCGCTTGTGCGCCATCGTCTGCCAATCTATCAAGCCATTGCCGACAAATTTGGCTATATCATCGAAGCACGTGACTTCGAAACCATCCGCGATGACCAAGATTTCGACGCGATGATGATGATGGCGGTTGCACACCGCCTTGCTGGTTGAGTTCTTAAACTTTACCGCCTAAATCTTCTTTACCCACAAAGTAACATCAATATCTGATCCGTTAGATCACCTGCAAACTAAAACCGGAGAATTTCCATGCCCATCAGAATTCCCAACGATCTGCCCGCTCGCAAAGTGCTGGAAGCAGAGGGCGTTATGGTAATGGACGAAGATCGCGCCGCTCGGCAAGATATTCGCCCGCTGCAAATTGGTTTGCTGAACTTGATGCCAAACAAAGAGCGCACCGAAACACAGTTTACCCGATTGATTGGCGCAACCCCGTTGCAGGTGGATCTGACGCTGGTGCGCATTACAGAACACCAGTCCAAAAACACGCCGCAAACGCACCTTGAGAGTTTTTACAAAACCTGGGACGAGGTGAAACACCGCAAATTTGATGGTTTTATCATCACCGGCGCGCCAATCGCCCATCTTGAATTTGAAGATGTAGGCTACTGGGATGAAATGAAAGAAATCATGGATTGGACCCGCACCAATGCGCACACCACCATGTTTGTATGCTGGGGCGCGCAGGCCGCTCTGCACTACTTCCATAATGTCCAGCGCTTCCGTCGGCCAAAGAAGGCATTTGGCGTCTACCGCCATCAAGCGGCAGCAACAGCCTCAAAATATCTATTGGGCTTCTCGGATGATTTTGCCATCCCCGTTTCGCGCATCAACGATATTGACGAAGCGTCAGTGCCAAAAGACTTGGAAATTCTGGTCAGCTCGAGCGAAGTTGGGCTTTGCTTGCTCGACGATGCGCAGAACCGTCAGCTGTTCATGCTCAATCACCTTGAATATGACCACCGCTCGCTGGCAGAAGAATATCTGCGCGACAAAGAAGCTGGAGTGGATATCCAACCGCCGATCAACACGTTCCCCAACGACGATGTGACCAAGGAGCCCCTCAACCGCTGGCGCTCCCACGCCTATTTGCTGTTCGGCAACTGGATCAACCAGATGTACCAAACAACCGAATATGATCTGGAAAATATCGGAAAATAGCCGTTTCATTTAATTGACATCAAAAGCCAAAAGCTAGGCGTCATCACACCACCATCCCGCAAGATATGCGAGATCATTACCTCCTCAAACGTGTTTGGGGGGGGGCAAAAAGGAGGCTGCTCATAAAAACAGCCTCCTGCCCATACAGTCTATTCTTGCGGCACCTCCAATATCAAGACGTTCTGACCTGAAGCTTCATGCAAATGCCTTGAGACCTCAACAAACCCATAGCGATCATAAAACCGTCTGCCGATTATGTTGTTTTCAAACACTTCGACACTCAGCTTTCCCTTGAGCTTTGCGGCGTGATCGGTCAAAGCTTTGCCAAACCCTTGTCCGTGCAAACGCGGGTCCAAAAATAGCCCGCCAATCTCGCTACCCAGCAAGGCAATAAACCCCACTGGCAAGCCATCCACTTCCAGCACCCACGTTTCAGCATTTGGCAGATATATAGACCGCATATCGCTCCCCACCTGTTCGACGAAAATGTCTTCCAAGAATGGGTGTGCGAGCGCGTTTGCTGATCGCCAGATTTCAATGAGCGCATCGGTATCATCAGCGCAATATTCCCGTATTTTGTATTGACCTGAAGTCATCGTTCATTTCCAATTTCTTTGTTATCGATTGTCATATTGCGGGCGTGCAGAAACGATCCCCAATCGCGTAGCGCGATAGGGCCGCCCGTTTTGTGACTTAATGAGACGTCTTTTGCGAAGACGCGTAAAAACCTCAAGCGTGCAGTCGGTCAGCACATGACCGTCGCGCGTTAGGCATATGATTTTACGAATTTTGCCATGCTCATTGCGCTCATGGTGAATGGCTCCACCTTGCGTGAGAACGTGCAAAACACGTTGTTCGTATTTTGAGATATTCAACGGTTTATCCATTTGACGTGAGAACGTAACAAAGGGTTCGCTCAGCATCACACTTGAGCAGTTCCTTTGAATCAAATGTTCCTGTGGTCAGGAACTAGCGGATTACCGCAATCTCTAACATCAAATCTCCGTCGCACGCGGGGTTGCAATTGCGCACGCAAATTTTAGGTAACAACACACAACCACAAAAACAATCCACCCCACCAAAACTTATTGTACAGTTGCATCTATGCAACGATTCATCGTGAGGGGAGCAACCCCTTGTGATCAGACAAAAAATCCCTACCTTGAGATCAACAAGGGCAAATCAAGGATAAGGCTCTATGAGCAATTGGGCGGACGAAACCCGCATCGCGCTCGACAATGTGATGGACAATGTCCAAAATATTTTCACCCCGAACTTGCGCCTTGGCGTTACCGGACTTTCCCGTTCGGGCAAAACTGTGTTTATCACTTCGCTCATCCATCAGCTGGTTGAAGGCAACAACCTACCACTATTCAAACCGCTTGCTGAAGGCAGAATCATTGGCGCAAAACTGTCGCCGCTGCCAAATCACGCAACACCGCGCTTCGCCTTTGAAGATCATCTATCTGCACTCACCAGCAAAGACCGACATTGGCCGAAATCAACGCGGCAAATTTCTGAAGTTCGGCTGACGATCAAATACCAGAGCGCCTCATGGATTGGCGGCATAACCGGCCCACAAGAGTTGCATCTTGATATTGTTGATTATCCCGGCGAATGGTTGTTGGACTTACCGCTTCTCAGCAAAAACTTTGCACAATGGTCCACCGACGCATTTGAACGCGCCAGCGACCCGGCGCGGCGCGACATCGCCAAACCATGGAAGACGCTGAGCAACGCCATGGCAAAAGACGCACAGTTCGACGAAACCGAGGCGCAAAAACTGTCCACAGCGTTCAAAACTTATTTGGCTGAATGCCGAGAGGATGAGCACGCGCTGTCAGCCCTTCCCCCCGGTCGATTTTTGATGCCCGGCGATTTGGAAGGCTCGCCCGCCCTTTCTTTTGCACCATTGCCGCCCCAAGCTGGCAACAAGCCAAACAACAGCTTTTACGCGACAATGGAACGCCGCTACGAGGCGTATAAGGACCTCGTGGTCCGTCCGTTCTTTCGCGATCACTTTGCTCGGCTCGACCGACAAATCGTCTTGGTGGACACACTCTCCGCATTGAACGCGGGGCCAGCTGCCGTTAAAGATTTGCAGTCCGCCATCAGCGAGATTCTTACCTGCTTTCGCACCGGGCAAAACAATATCCTGACGTCGTGGTTTTCCTCCAAAATCGACAAAATTCTGTTCGCAAGCACCAAGGCCGACCACCTGCATCACACCAGTCATAATCAGCTTGAATTGATCCTCAACCACCTTGTGGGCAATGCCGCCCGCGACGCCCAGTATAAAGGCGCAGCAACATCATCCATCGCCCTTTCGTCTGTCCGCGCCACCCGAGAGGGGACAGTGGAACACCAAGGCGAAACGTTGGAAACGATTATCGGCACCCCGCAAAAAGGCGAAGTGTTGAGCAAAAAAACATATAACGGCAAAACCGAAATCGCTTTGTTCCCCGGTGAGTTACCGGCTAAACCTGAATCTGTTTTTGACGCAAATGGGGATCACATTGGCCAACTCAAGTTTTTGCGTTTTCGGCCTCCTGCACCCGACACAACTGAGACAGGCCATTTCAAATTGCCCCATATTCGGCTTGACCGTGCCGTCCAGTTTCTGATCGGAGACAAGCTGAAATGAAGAAACCTGTTGCCATAGAAATCAACGCAGAACCAAATAAGCCAAGCGTAACACCGACCAAAATCGACGGCTCAAAATCACCCTTGGCATTTGACATCGCCTTGGCACAAATTGAAGAACCCAACTTCAATGCCGACCTCGAATTGGCTGAAGATATTGTTCTGCCCAAGCGCTCCATATGGTCAAAACTGTTTTGGGCCGCCCTCGCATTTTTGGTGTCGCTTGGCTCTGCTCTGGCACTTGAGCGTTTGGTTTCAGACCTCTTTGCCCGCTACCCAGCTCTTGGCTGGATTGGCCTGGCGGCCGTCGCGCTTTTGCTCTTGGCACTATTCGCGCTGATTATCCGCGAATTGTTCGGCATGATGCGTTTGCGAAAACTCGAACATTTGCGAATTGCCGCCAGCGATGCGCACCAAAACCACCAACTCAAACCCGCAAAATCCATCGCCTCAAACATTCGCCAGCTCTATGCTGAACGCGCCGATTGCGCCCGCTCTGTCGCCAATTACGACAAAGGCGCAGACGGAATATTCGATGCCGACCACGTGTTGCCATTCGCCGAGCGCGAGTTGCAGCACCCGCTCGACAAAAAGGCCCGCATCATGATCGCTGCATCGGCCTGGCGCATCGCCCTCGTCACTTCGGTCAGCCCGCGAGCGCTATTTGATATTGCATTTGTGCTTTACGAAAGCATCCGCCTATCCCGTCGCGTTGCAACCCTTTATGGCGCTCGGCCCGGCTTCTTCGGTTTTATGACGCTCTCCAAAGCCATCCTTGGCCACCTTGCCCTGACGGGTGGCATCGCCCTTGGCGACAGCGTATTACAGCAATTGCTTGGTCACGGCATTGCCGCCCGTGTCTCCACCAAACTGGGCGAAGGCGTCATCAACGGGTTGATGACCGTGCGCGTGGGCATCGCCGCTATCCGCGTCACCCGGCCCATGCCGTTCCTTAACGCAAAGGCACCAAACGTCAGCGAATTCTTGCCCGAACTGCTCAAACTCGCCAAGGACGACCCAAAATCCTAGGGTCTGAACTCAATTGAGAAATGATCTGGACCTAGTAGCTGTCTTTGAGCTTTAACCACGCCATGCCATAAGCAAGATCATCCTCGTCGCGTCCTTTTGGTGCAAGGTCGAGATAGTTATACGCGCCATTCATCAAGTCCACACCCCGGCTAAACGTTGAATATGTGTGATAGACATCTTCGCCATCCCGCGCAAAAACACTGATCCCCGGCATTTCATCACCGCCCGAAAACGGGCGATAATTATATCGGCCCTCTTCGCCTTCTTTGAATGACACCTCCATATCAAAATTGAAGGTGCTGGGCGCAGACGAAACCCAATCAAAACGCCACCCCATACGTTTCTTAAATGGCAAAAGTTTTGCCAAAGGCGCGCGCGATATGGCTTTGAACGCAACATCCCGCGCCGCCAAATGCACATCAATGCCATCAAAATTATCTGCCCAAAATGAACAACTTTTGCACCCCTGTGCCCAATCCGGCCCCATCATGAAATGATAGACAATCAACTGGTTTTTGTCGCCAAACAGATCACGCAAGCTCTCAGCGCCCCGGGTGGTTTCAAAACCATAGTCTTTGTTGACGCGAACCCATGGCAATGCGCGTCGTTTCGCGCTCAATTCATCGCGCAGCCGGGTAAATTCTTTCTCATCCACCAAAAACGCTATGCGTTCTTTCTCCCACGCGTCACGGCTAACAATTCTTGTCGGTTTCATGGCAATCTCCCTTGTGCAAAAACTTATCATCGAAACATAATTCAACAACATGTCGAACAAGAAACTCCAATTTGGACAACCGGCAACACCCTCACCGTCAAGCCTATAAAACAAGTTTTTCATTATCTTATTTCTCTTGACCGTTTCAAACTTGCAGCGTAGATGCATATTTATGACGTTTTCCTCCCGCCTTGAAAAACTGCGCACGCCCTATTTCATGCTCATCCTGATGGCGATCACCGTTCAGGTTGGCTTTGCCTCGTGGAGTGCCATCCTCAACAACTTTGCCCATGAAGAAGCCGCTTTCACGGGCGCAGATATGGGTCTGTTGCAGTCTGTGCGCGAAATACCCGGATTTTTGGCCTTTACGGCGGTGTTCTTCATTCTTATGTGGCGCGAGCAAACCTTTGCGCTGATCTCGCTGGTTGTATTTGGCGTCGGCATTGCAATCACCGGAATGTTCCCCTCGGTCACCGGGCTTTTGATCACCACCTTCATCATGTCGCTTGGTTTCCACTATTACGAAACCATGTCACAAAGTTTGCAATTGCAATGGCTCCCAAAAGCGACCGCCGCCAAGCAATTGGGCACCATTTTGGCCGCCAGCGCTTTCGGACAATTGTTAATTTATGGGCTGGTGATCCTTTTGTGGAAGGTCTTCGCCCTTCCCTATATCGCCATGTTCTACATGTTTGGTGGGCTAACCCTGACCCTCGTGCTGTTCATCATTTTCTTTTTCCCAACATTTGACCAACCGCATTTGCAAAACAAAAAACTAATCTTGCGCAAACGCTACTGGCTGTATTACGCGTTGACCTTCATGGCCGGCGCACGACGTCAAATTTTTGTCGTATTTGCCGCATGGATGATGGTCGAAAAATTCGGCTTTCGCGTACATGAAGTCGCATTTTTGTTCATCATCAACGTCACCTTCAACATGCTGTTTGCCCGCCGCATCGGCGCAACCATTGGCCGCTTTGGCGAACGCGCAGCGCTCACATTTGAATATGTCGGTTTGATCATTGTGTTTGTCAGCTATGCTTTCGTCAATAACGCCATTTTAGGCGCATCGCTTTACGTGATTGATCATTTCTTTTTCGCGTTGGCCATCGCCATGAAGACCTATTTCCAAAAGATCGCCGACCCGGCCGATATGGCCCCAACCGCCGCTGTGGCCTTCACCATCAACCACATCGCCGCCGTGGTCATCCCCGTGGCATTCGGTGTCATCTGGCTCTACAACCCAGCCTATGTGTTCTTGGCGGGCGCTGGCTTTGCAGCTTTATCGCTGATTTTATCGCAACTCATCCCACGTCATCCGGTCGAGGGACACGAGACGTTACTGGTGAAGCCGAAGGTTATTGTGGGAGAATAGTTTTCATCAAACATGTAGCTTCCTGCCCTCGTCGCTCTCAAACGGGGCATTACCGGCCCCCGGCCATGATCTATGGCGCAAGCAACTACGTTGGCATTCCCGGCCTTTGAGCCGGGATCATCTTTTTAGAAGCCCCCCACCCTTAATCCCTCCCCACGAGGGGGAGGGAAACAGAGGCTGCGGACTAGCACAATTACTGAGTTTGGCACCAATTGGCGGGGGTGCCGGGGTCGGGAGCGAAGCGACCAACGGCGGCGCGTATAAATGCTCGGGGGTGCCGGGGTCGGGAGCGAAGCGACCAACGGCGGCGCGTATAAATGCTCGGGGGTGCCGGGGTCGGGAGCGAAGCGACTAACGGCGGCGCGTATAAATGCTCGGGGGTGCCGGGGTCGGGCGCGCAGCGACCAACGGCAGCGGATAAAATTAGACCCCGGATCAAGTCCGGGGCTGCCCCTGTTTGTTTATAGATGCCAAACGCAACACCAAACCACGCACCGTCCCGCACTTGATGCGGGACCAAAACAACAGCATGACCACCAGGCGGCGCGAAAAAGAATGTCTCCCTCCCCCTCGTGGGGAGGGATTAAGGGAGGGGGGCGCTTTACGTCACCGCAATCACCCACTATTGCGAAACGTGACCCCGGATCAAGTCCGGGCATGCCAAGAACGGAAAACGAACAAACCCACACAGGCGTCGAATTTGAAATGCTGAGTTAGTACTAGGGCGGCCAGCCCGGCCAACTTTTCGCGCGCCCACGCAGGTCCCGTGATTGGCGTCGGGCGGTTTTAGCCCGTCATTAATGTGGGGCACCAATTGGCGGGGGTGCCGGGGTCAGGAGCGAAGCGACTAACGGCGGCGCGTATAAATGCTCGGGGGTGCCGGGGTAGGGAGCAAAGCGACCAACGGCGGCGCGTATAAATGCTCGGTGGTGCCGGGGTCAGGAGCAAAGCGACCAACGGCGGCGCGTATAAATGCTCGGGGGTGCCGGGGTCGAGAGCAAAGCGACCAACGGC
>NZ_JBLIAI010000077.1:0-10206 GCF_047634455.1 Maritalea sp. | reverse complement strand
GGGCCAAGCCATGGCGCAAGCGCAGACACGCCAACGGTCGAACGAGTTGATGCGGATCGAGCAAGCCCTCACCCGCATTTTAAACGACGAGTTTGGCTATTGCGAAGATTGTGGCGATGCGATCAATGAAAAACGGCTGAATGTTGATCCAGCCGCTTTATTTTGTCTCAAGTGCGCACAAGCGCACGAGCGTTGAACAGCACTCTTTAAGCGAGTGGCGATACGCCAATCAGCCATTCATGCAAGAAGAACGCAAAAACCAAATACAGCACAGTGCCCGCAATCAATGCCTTTGCGTCATTAATGATCGGCCCCGCCACCGGAGTTGGGTCACCACGACGTTTGACAGCAATGCGATTCCATATGGTCCATGCCAAGAATGAGCCAAACAGGACCAGCGAGGCCATATCACCATTCACCAAAAGGTGGGCAAAAGCCCAAATTTTTACGCCAGTGATCATTGGGTGTTTGAGCACGGCCTTGATTTTGCCCGCCGGAAAGCTCGAAGCGGCCAACGCGACGAAAGAAATCCACATCAACGTCAAGGTGATATGGCGCATAAATGCTGGTGGTTCATAGATAAATGCAGCATCCGGCCGGGCTTGGATGAACCCCCAGATGATGAGGGCAAGCCCAACAAACGCGCCGAGGGCATAAGCGCCTTTCCAGGCTTTTTTACCACGCGCTGCGATTTGTTTTTCGCGCCAAACAGGTGCAACCATGCGCGTCGAGTGCACACCAAGAAATATTACAATGCCGAGTATCAACCAAAGCATTTCAGCCTCCCTATCTAATTGAAGGTTCTTATCTAGGTTGGTTTATGCGCTTCGACAACCGCCTTAAGTATTTTAAGCTGCACACTGTCGGCCCTCTTGATCACCATTTTGAGCAAAGGCTGCATCAGCACCATCAATCCCTTGGCTTCGCAAGAAGCGTTTAACGTAATGCTTGTACCCTCTCCGGATATATCGATTTGATAGGTATAGGTCGCCGAAAAATTGCCGCGTGTTGAACGGTAAGCAATCAGCATCAAGGGAATATAGTCGACAACAGGCGAAAATAGATCTTTCCCCCCAGCGCGATAGCATAATGGGTTTTCGGGCGCGGTATGCTCGCCGTTTGCTGTATGCACATTTTGAATTGCTGGCATCCAAAGCGCGAGTTTTTGGGGATCCGTCAAATGTGCCCACACAACGTGCACGGGCGCGTCTATCTTCTCTTCAACGGCGAATATTTTAGACATAGGTCCCCCAAAATTGGCATAGTAATATAATTATTCAAATTGAGGGAATAACGCAACTGCTCGGGGGGGGTGGTAAATTCGTATGCTGCGGCAGTAGGCTTTATTTTGGGAATAGTGGATGGGGCAAGTTTTTGCTTTGAGCTCAAAGTGACCGATGCAGAATTGGGGACAGATATCAAAAACGATCCGATTAGGAAAGATTATACAGACGCTCTAAATACTGTAAGCACCTCATACATCTGACGTATCTGTTGGCTCGAAAGAAACTTCTCCAACTTCTTCATTGGCAGGCTTCGCATCACTAAAGCGCGACAATACTTCTTTATGAATACCATTTATTTGAGAAGATCGGATTGCATTCCCAAGGTGCATCATAGCAGCAACTTCCACCTTTGGGGGTTGGTTCAGAATGACCTTGCCATTGTTAGTAATCAATGGGCCGCTATAGAGTATTCCTACAAACTTTAGTCGGCTTTGCCCCATGCGGTAGGTATTCGTTTTTCGGTCCAAATATCCATCCCGATCATAAACAAAGATTGGAGACCCTGAAGAGCCAGGGAAGCATGCCATATCTATCATAAACTCATTATTGCCACCGTACATTTTTGACAATGAAGTCGCTGTGTTGCCACGTCTTGTTATGGGAAGGTTGTTGTGTTCATCGAAAATACCATTCGGACAGCCAACCATGATTATCTCTTCAATAGCATCAAAATACTGCCAGTCCTCGGCCTGCGGTATTAACCCAAAATCTAGGCCAGTATAATATAGCGGCGTCCCGTTTTCTTCAGCTTGGTTCAGGATAGGTCCGAAAAGGATTGCACACAGATCAACTTGTTCGTCTGGATGTAGTAATAGTGCGCCAAGTCTAGCATCTAAACTGCATGGGATGAATTTGCCTGATGGGCCGCCATCTTCACCCCTAAGATGGCAAGTTACCTGAATTTGATCACAGCCTTCTACGACATGCTTGTTTGTCAAAATAGCTGGGACAGTTTTTCCGTCGCCCATCGGGAAGTTGAAGAAGAAACCTGTGCCAGAACCTTTGTCAACACCGCTTCGGAATGAAGAAATTCGTGTAGTTGTATATATTATCTGCTCTGCAATTGTCAGGTTAGGCATAAATAAAACCCTTCTAAAATATTTTCAAATTGTGGAGATGATCAGAAATACGACGAAGCCCAAACAACGCAAGCATTGTGCCAAAACTCCTGTCTTCGGAAAGCACGCAAACCACTTTGTGTGATGCTGCCACAACACTCGCTCAAAACTGAAGCGGTTTTGGAAGGTGTTTGGTATGTCCGGATGACCACCTTTAGTTGCGCCGTACATGAATGTCATCTCTTGATTTAACACTTCCATGGGAAATGCCAAATACTCAAACTCCCGTGCCGAACCGACAGATTCCTGATTTCTCTTTGTCCCACATTGCAGACTCTCGTAAGTGCGCCGCAACATGGTTGAATATTGCCCCTCAATTCGCCTCAATCAATACCAAATAAAAAACGCAGAGCGATTGACCGGCGTTCAAAAATCTAACTATGCAAGATTATCGGCACTCACAACGCCATACCCCCGGCTCTGTTTTCGCGCCGCCGTCGCAAGCTATGCTTGCTTCCCCGGCACCCCCGGCTCTGTTTTCGCGCCGCCGTCGCAAGCTATGCTTGCTTCCCCGGCACCCCCGCCAGTTGGTACCCACCATCGATATTGTGCATGACCCATGCTTCCTTTAGTCTCCCTCCCCCCTGGTGGGGAGGGATTAAGGGTGGGGGGCTGTTACGAGTTGATCCCGGCTCAAGGCCGGGAATGCCACGGTGGGCTTGGCGCGATATATCAAAAAATCTTGGCCGTCCCGCACTTGATGCGGAGCCTGTCGCTCGGCACTCACAACGCCATACCTCCGGCTCTGTTTTCGCGCCTCCGTCACAAGCTATGCTTGCTTCCCCGGCACCCCCGGCTATTTGGCTTCGGGCGTTCATTGTGACGCCCCGGCCCTACGCCGCGCTGCGCTGGCTTCGGGCGTTCGCCGGGAAAACAGGACATTTAGTCCTGTTTTCTAATCCGGCTCACTCCCATTCAATCGTACCCGGTGGTTTTGACGTTACGTCATAGACCACGCGGTTGATGCCTTTGACTTCATTGATGATCCGCGTTGCGGTACGGCCAAGGAAGTTCATATCGAAATGGTAGAAATCGGCGGTCATGCCGTCGACCGAGGTCACGGCACGCAAAGCGCATACAGATTCGTACGTACGGCCATCGCCCATGACGCCAACGGTTTGTACGGGCAACAAAACGGCAAAGGCTTGCCAGATTTTGTCATATTGGCCGGACTTACGGATCTCATCGAGATAGATCGCATCTGCTTTGCGCAAAATGTCGGCCTTTTCTTTGTTCACGCCGCCGGGGCAACGAATGGCAAGACCCGGACCGGGGAACGGATGACGGCCAACAAAGCTGTCTGGCAGACCAAGTTCACGACCCAAAGCGCGCACTTCGTCTTTAAACAGTTCGCGCAGCGGCTCAACCAGTTTGAGGTTCATCTTTTCAGGCAAGCCACCCACATTGTGGTGAGATTTGATGGTGACGCTTGGGCCGCCAGTGAAGGAAACGCTTTCGATCACGTCGGGGTAAAGCGTGCCTTGGGCCAAGAATTTCGCGCCGCCAACTTTTTTGGCTTCTTTGTCGAATGTTTCAATGAACAAGCGGCCAATGATTTTGCGCTTTTCTTCTGGGTCAGATTTACCATCCAACTCGCCCAAGAATTGATCAGCGGCATCAACATGAACCAGCGGAATATTGTAGTGATCGCGGAAAAGGGTCACCACCTCTTCGGCTTCGTTCAAACGCAACAGGCCATGATCAACAAAAATGCAGGTCAGCTGATCGCCAATGGCTTCGTGGATGAGCACTGCTGCAACAGATGAATCAACGCCACCTGACAGGCCGCAGATGACTTTTTCATCGCCAACTTGATCGCGAATGTGCTGGATCGCTTGTTCGCGGTACGCGCCCATTGTCCAGTCGCCGGTGCAACCACAAATGTCCATGACGAAGTTTTTGTAGAGCTGCGCACCATTTGGGGTGTGGTGAACTTCTGGGTGGAACTGCACGGCCCATATGCGGCGCTCTTCATTGGCGATCACGGCCAACGGTGCACCAGACGATGTGGCAACCACTTCAAATCCGGTTGGAATTTTGGTGACGCGGTCACCGTGGCTCATCCACACTTGTTGTTGATCGCCAACCGCCCATTCATCGCCAAAGATCGAGCAAGGTTTGTCGATGTTCAGCGTCGCGCGACCATATTCTGCGTCGTGACCTGCTTCGACAATTCCGTCGAGCGAAACGCACAAGGCTTGTTGGCCGTAGCAAATGCCAAGAATCGGCAAGTTCGCATCGAGGAGCGACTGGTCAATGTGCGGCGCATGTTCATCCAACACGCTGGCAGGCCCGCCAGACAGGATGATCCCGCGCGGTTCTAAGTTTTTGAGCGCAGCGGCCGCGCTCGAAAATGGATGGATTTCGCAATAGACATTTAGTTCCCGCAAGCGCCGAGCGATAAGCTGGGTCACTTGCGATCCGAAGTCTACAATGAGAATGGCTTGATGATCTGTTGCTGTCATGGCGAGGCTTTAGCGCCAAATGCTAGATTCCGCAACAGCCAAAACGCCAAAATACGCCAAATTTGCAGCCTGTGCGCTAAATCTGCTTATACATGTATGTGGTGGCGTGAAAATCGTCACCAATAGCGTTTTTCGCATAGTTGGGAATGGTGCCTGCCGTCTTATATCCAAGCGACAAATAAAGCGGCTCGGCGCTGTCGCCCGTGCGCGTATCCAACGTGATCAATGTGCGCCCGAGTTGGGTGGCCTCGCCCTCCAATTCAGCCATGATTTGGCGCGCAACGCCACGACGTCTGAAATCTGGATGGACCATGAGCTTTGAGATTTCCGCGCGGTGCGGCTGATTGTTCGGCATCCCAACAATGAGTTGTCCGGTGCCAGCCAGCTTTCCCTCTTCAACCGCCACAATCATAATACGGTCACCGGACACAATCGCTTGTTTGATGTTTTGTTGCCAAAATGCTGCTGCCGCGTCATCGGCAAGCGGTGCCACGAAGCCCACAGCGCCATCGGCCTCCACGGTCCTTTTGAGCGTTTCGACCAAATCTGGCAACAGTTGATCGATTTCATCAGCGCTGATTTTGCTAATCTTCATTTCGTATGCACTTTATCAAACAAGAAAAATTAAATAGGTGGCCGCAGCATGATCTGGCGTTTTAAAGCGCGAGCGACCATAAAGTTGGTACCGTAGGCAATCATGGGCAAAAAGATGAAAGGTTTGATCCCCCAGCTGAACTTCAAGTTCACCGCTGCGCAGAACCAAATGATGTTCGAGCCCTTCAACTGGCGATTTCTCATATGAAATTTCTTGCCCAGCATCCAAGTGGCATTCAATCACTTCACCTTTTAAGGCGCTGTTGGGTGGAGAAACCGCTTTCCGAACAAAGCCGGTTGCATCGTCACGCCAAATCTGTTGATCGTTCACCCGCACAATCGGCGCAAATTGGTCTTCAACCATCGCCAACAAACGCGACATCGATAATCCATATGCCGCGCAAAGTTTGCCCAACATTTGTGCGGTGGGGCTGACATCGCCCTTTTCCAGTCTGGAGAGAGACGCTCGGCTAATGCCGCTTTTTGCGGCCAAATCATCCAATGAATAATCATTGTCTTGGCGCAATTGTTTGATACGTTGGGACAGCTTTGCAGACAGATCAGCCATGTATTTTCTCATAAACAAGATAATTTCTCGTATGTGAGATACCAAATTTACCTTCTGCGGTCAATAAAGTGTGTGATATCATTCGCATGTCAGCCATGCACGAATAGTGCTTGACTTCACAAACGACTTTCGACAATAAAGCGCCAACCTAAATTCGGCCGTTGTTGGTCGATGCGTCGACTAGCGGCACGTGCCGTTTGCAAGTTCGATCAATGATGATCAAATGCAATGTAGTAGGCGTCAAAAATTGGAAAGATGCCTCCTTTGACATTTGATATGTTCGGTTTTAGCCAGCCGATACTAAGCTGTTTGGCTGCCCTAAATTATTCAGAACCAACTCCTATTCAGTCTAAAGCGATCCCTGCGGCGCTTGAAGGCCGTGATATTGTTGGTCTCGCGCAAACTGGTACCGGTAAAACCGCTGCCTTCACTTTGCCAACCATTGCTCGTCTTGCCGAGAATATCCCGGCAACGAAAAAACGCAACATTCGCGCATTGATCGTTTCGCCTACCCGCGAACTTGCTGCACAAATCCACGACACAATTAAGCGTTTCACTCCAAAAGTTCCATTGCGCACTGCAATTATTGTTGGTGGTGTTTCATACCATAAACAAAAACACGCGATGCAAAATGGCGTTGACATTCTTGTTGGCACGCCTGGCCGTTTGATCGACATGATCGATCAAGGCTTTGTTGATCTCAGCCATGTTGAAACAGTAATTTTGGACGAAGCCGACCAAATGCTTGATATTGGCTTCTTGCCAGCGATCAAAAGTATTTTGGAGCTTTTGCCAAAAGAGCGTCAGACAATGCTGTTCTCGGCTACAATGCCAAAAGAGATCCGTAAGCTCACCACATCGCACCTGACCAACCCGCTTGAGATTTCAGTTATTCCTGAAACCAAAACAGCAGACCGGGTTGAGCAAAAAGTGATCTCCATTGGCCAAAAAGCCAAAATGGAAGCGATTAGTGATTTGTTGCTGGAGTATGAAGGCGAGCAAATCATCGTCTTTACACGCACAAAACATGGTGCGGACAAAGTGCAAAAGCGTTTGACTGTTTCTGACATTCGCGCCTCTGCCATTCACGGCAACAAATCGCACAATCAGCGCGAACGTGCTTTGAACTCATTCCGTCGTGGCAACACACGGGTATTGGTGGCAACAGACATCGCAGCTCGCGGTATTGATGTTCCAGGTGTTGGCTTGGTTGTAAACTACGACATGCCAGAAGTTGCTGAAAGCTATGTGCACCGTATTGGCCGTACGGCCCGTGCTGGTGAAAGTGGCGTTGCGATTTCACTGGTTTCAACCGAAGAGCTTGGCCTATTGGGCGATGTGCAGCGCATGCTGAACATCACAATCCCAGCCACAGATTCAAGCGGTGAAGTTGTTGAATTGGACATTCCGCGTTCATCTGGCAAAAAACAACCTTTCCGTCGTCGTTCAGGCGGTGGTGGTGGCGGTCAACGCCGTCCACGTGGTTCAGATGGCAACCACCGCAAAGGCAATGGCGGCAAAGGCGGCAAGCCTGAAGGTCGCGGTGGCGAGCGTTCAGAAGCGAAACGTGGCGATAAGCCATTCGCACGCAAACCAAACCGGGATGGCCAAAAACGCAATGGCCCTCCAGGTGGCAAACGCCGCAGTGGCGGTGCTGGAGGCCCAGGTGGCGGCAACCGCTCACGCGGACCAAAAGTTGCTTAGGGCAATTTGGTATTGTTGAGAATTTGAAGAAGGCCGGTGAAATTCACTGGCCTTTTTTGTTGGGGAAATGTCAGCAGGGAGCCCTATTAAGACCTGCTCCCGTTGCAACAAGATCTATTCTTCGATGATCGCAATCAACATTTATCTGTTTTTTCGTTTCGCATGAAAAATTATCTGCAGTGCAGCAGGCACGTCTTCTTCACTAGTGACTTTGAACAGAGTATTTCCACGGTCATCTTTAATTGGAAGTTTTGCCACTGGCTCAAAATGATCAACCGAACCCCGAACCGTTATGGATAACTGATCTATTCGTGGTTGGAAAATTACATACCAAAAATTGTCAGGTGTATCGCTGAAGTTCCGTGATTTGCCTTTTTTTAAATCCCCTGGCGACCTTGCACGAACGCCATTGAGCAGGGCAATAGATGCTCTTTGCATAGGGATAGACATTTCCTTTTCCGCCATTCTCAAGAACTCTTTATCACCGTGACCAAGTGAACGCTCGTTTTCGTCTGATTGTGCCGACTTTCCGGACTTATCTTTTACCTTATCCAGATTGACATCCAATCCAATGACAACTGGATCCGTTCCGATATTAATTGCTGAAACCCCGTCCGCATCGAAATGGAGTTCTCTAGCTTTTGGGTCATATCTGTGTTTGGTGAAAATCATGACGCTTCTAGCCCCGACTGAGCTTTGAGCCCCGCCGAAATGCCTCACTTGGTGGGGCGGCATTTCGAAGCTCCAAAGACCTTCGGAAATCTCATGCACGTTGGTTGCCGTCATTCGCAAAGCCATATTAAATCTCCTGGTTAGATTTATCTGCAGATTTATCTGCGCAGATAAAAAAGTCAGGTCTATTTTTTGAGACTTCTCATGACAGTGACGATCTCATTCACAGCGTGCTGCAAATAGGATGGTTTATACGACAGTATTTTAAGGCTCAAAAAGTCCGCATAGCCGACATTCCGAAATCCATAGAAGCTCGCCAAATGCATCTAGTTGTCAGCTTAAATCAGATGCCTCCGGCAACTCATCAAACTTCGCCACTGCCCTCTTTAGCGCCGCATAACAATTCTCATCGATGGCATCCCCCACCATATCGTCCATAATTTCCATGGCTTTTTTAACGGGCATGGCGGCGCGGTAGGGGCGGTCGGCGGTAAGGGCGTCGAAAATGTCGGCGACGGTGACGATGCGGGTTTCTAGGTCTATTTGATCGCCTTTTAGGCCATCAGGATAGCCTTTGCCGTCCAAACGTTCGTGGTGGCCGCCTGCCACGTGCACGAAGTCGCCAAAGGCGGCGATGTTGGACAGGATTTGGCGGGAATAGACCGGGTGTTTTTTGATGGCGGCGAATTCGATGTCGTTTAGCTTGCCCGGTTTGTCGAGCACCGCATTGCTGACCCCGAGTTTGCCAATATCGTGCAAAAGTGCGGCGCGGCGCAGCCAGCGCGGGTGAAGCTGGCATTGCGATTTCTTTGGTCTCTACCGAAGAGTTGAGCCTTTTGGGTGACGTGCAGCGCATGCTGAACATCACTATTCCGGCAACCGACGCAGCTGGCGAGCCAGTTGAATTGAATGTGCCAAGCACATCTGGCAAAAAAACTTCATATCGTCGTGGTGGCGGCGGTGGTGGTCAACGTCGTCCACGTGGGTCAGATGGCAATCACCGCAAAGGCGGCGCAGGTCGTCCGAACAGCGGCAAGCCTGAAGGTCGCGGTGGCGAACGTTCAGAAGTCAAACGTGGCGATAAGCCTTTCGCGCGTAAGCCAAAGCGTGATGATCGCGGCGGTCAGAAACGCAGTGGACCTCCAGGTGGCAAACGCCGCAGTGGTGGCGAAGGTGGCGGCAATCGCTCACGCGGACCAAAAGTTGCCTAAGGCAATTTGGTATTACAAAATTTGGGAAGGCCGGTGTATTTCACCGGCCTTTTTTGTTGGTGGATGTGTCTGCTAAGAGCTCAAGTCGCCCGACACTGCATGTGTAACAATTGTTGGCTTTGTCAGCTTTCTACTTGGATTCGTCTGACCAACAAGCCCATCAAAAGCAGCGCGATCACAAGGAATACTGCCGCTACCATCCACGCCACGGGCGTTGTGTAAGCCTCAGCCACAGCTCCAACCAATATCAATCCAACAGCGGCCCCCAATTGCTGAATGAGCGAGCGCAGTGACAACATTGTAGACCGCTGTCGGTCTTCAACGCAGGAATGCAGAATGCTACTGGCAGGTGTTTCGCTCGCGCCCAAGATCACAGAATAGAGGATGAAGATTGCGACGAAACCAATGATGGTTCCTTGTAGCGCTAACGCGATTTGAATTGCCGCAAGACAGGCAACGGTCACGGATAGTGTGATGATGTGACGGCGCTTGAAAAGTCTACTGACGTGAGTTGACAGTGACGCCCCAAAAGCAATTGAGAAGAAGTAAGCCGCCGTTACAACGCCAACCATGGTATTTGCGTATCCA
>NZ_JBLIAI010000076.1:0-10265 GCF_047634455.1 Maritalea sp. | reverse complement strand
CTTCATAGAGCGTATAGTCGGAAAGAATTTTGGCCAGTTCCATAATCGGAGCTAGATAGGGAATGCCCCGTGGCTGGCCGGGTCGAAGATGGACCATTGGCAAGAGCATTAGCGGCAAGCCGGTGTCACCCACAGCTGGCACATATTCCCATCGACGATCTTCAACCTTTGCGATATCGCCGGGATGGAACCGCGTGAAGTGATAACCTTCCACCCTCCCATCTGATGAAAACTGCACACCCGCTTTTATGCGTTCGGAATCTGGCTTTCCGCTAGGATTTGAAATGCGTTCGGCTTCAACCAGAACAACCTTTGTTCCATAAACTTCACCGGGTCGCTGATCATAGCGCCTGACAATGCCCAGATCGCCTTTTTCCAACACACCGCGAAGGATCAAATCTTGTAAGTCGAACCAAGGCACGTTGCCTTCCCAACTCAGTGTTTTAAACGCCAAGTTGAGTTCGCGAACAATCTCTTGACCCTTCGCCTGCGCTTGATCCCTATCTAAACCAAGAAGGTCACGATTTAGCGCCGGTCTGAAATGAAGACCAGTGCCAATCACCCCGGACACATTGGTATGCATCGTCCCGGCTGCGAGAGGAGAATTGCGCACCATGTCGCTGGATGCAGAGCGCAATTCAGGTAGGTCTGGCAACGTCTCCGCTGCCGACGACCCCGAGCCCATTTGCCAACCGCGCAGTCTTTTGCTGCGAGAAGGCACACCAGTATAGCCCGAAGACATCGGCTGCATAATGATGCGCGAGTTGGAAATGCGCGCAGCAATGCCAGCCACCGACTTGCCCAGCCGTTGACGAAACGTTTGATTTTTCATTTGTTTTGTTACCCGACGATATGGACGTTGCGGCGGCGCTTATTCGCAGGCAAACTCAATTGCCTAACTTTCTTGTCCCAAAACTCTATCTGCTTTTGGATCCACGCAGCATTCGCACGCGTTAATGACCGTGAGCTACCGTCCACTTGGATCGTGTAACTTTGTGATTCAGCAACTTTTTCACTTGCCTCAACCCACTTTGCCAAGTTGGTTTCTGCCTGTTGCAGAGTAATTCCAGCCATTATGACCCCTTCACCCGACGAGCCCTTGGCTTCGCCACTGTTTTGCGTCTGGCTTTGTCGATCTTCTCAGCAGATGTGCCAATGAGTGAAGCAAAACTATTGCTTTCAATCGGCGCAGCCCATGCAGGCGGCGAGGACCAATCAAAGGTTTCTGCTTTCAAAACAATAACAAGTGCTTTGCCATAAACCGCCAAATCAATTTGCTCGTTGGGCTGAGACTTCACGATCTTTGCCCAACCCTTGTCTAATCTCTGTTCAGCACAAAGTTCTTCAAACACCCGATCTTCTAGGTGAGATGACAAATGGTGCTTACCCGGACCGCTTTCCTTTCGGGTAAGGGCCATAGTCACTTCGTCTTTCAGCTTGTCAGTGCCAACGAACACAATCCGAATGTCTGTGGTCTCTTTACGCTTTGCACCAAGAACCTTTTCCGGTTCTCGGTGTTGAGCGCGATCCCGTTCAAAGCCACCTTGCCCCTTGGCAATAAAAAACCGATTGGCATAACCGCGTGACCGCATTTTACGCAAAAACTTGTATGCATTGGCCGTTGTGCCAGGTGCGCCGCCACTATCCACAATCATTGCGCGTGGCAACAATTCGCAGCCTGATCCTGCGACTTCAATGGGCTTATCGATCAACTCTTGCAGCGCTTCCCAGTCTTCAATATAGCGCGGCGGGTCAATGCCCCGCTTATCAGCACCCGCTGGTGCGCCTTCAGGCGGCTTAACAATGTCAATTCGATCGATGGTATATCTTTCCAGATCTTCCATCCACGCATCCCAACTCACAGCAAATTTTTTGGGCTGCACGTCCACTTGGATTGTCACAAACCGTGTACCGGCTGGTGCTATTCCAAGCGGATAGTTTTCAGATAGCTTCTTGAGCAGATCAACGCTCATTGCGTTCTCAGCCAAAAGGGCTTTGGGCAAATAGCATTTGCCTTGGTCGATGTTCGCAGTTGTTTTCAGCTTGGTCTCATCACCAGTTCGCTTGAAATGATCCTCAGCTTGCAGTTGGCGAGATACAATCTGTTTCCAAGACTGCAATACCGCCGCAGGTCCTTCATGATGGTAGCTCGCAATCCCATCACCTCGGATGTCTTCACTGTCGATATCGACAAGCGCACCGTTTGAAGACTCATGCAGCCATTTCGATTTGCGATTTAGACCATCTTTACGATCAGGTTCGATCACTCCGCCGCATTCTGGGCAGCCCATGTACACTGTTTCGGCACTCTTGCCCGGATCCCCACGGTCCTCCCACTTGAGGTATTCAGTGAGTGGTTGAAACCAATCTCCACATTCAGGACATGGCCAATAAAGCTTGCCGCGACTGCCCA
Organism: Maritalea sp.; assembly: GCF_047634455.1. Taxonomy (GTDB): domain Bacteria; phylum Pseudomonadota; class Alphaproteobacteria; order Rhizobiales; family Devosiaceae; genus Maritalea. The sequence continues at coordinate 7,852 of NZ_JBLIAI010000076.1, read as the reverse complement.
TGTTGAACAGTGAAAGCAGACCCGTTGTTGGTGGTGCTTCATGCGGAGTGCTTGCTTTCCAATCCGCGTCCAGTTGTGGCCGTGAAGGTGAACCTTCAGCGACAGCCATACCTGTTGAATAAAACGACTGAGTTCGCTTGATCGATAGATCAAACGGACTGCCCTCTTCATCGACATCATCGGGCATCCGGTCATAGTCTGTCAGCAAAACGTCAGGCCAATCGATCATCGAAAAATAGTCTGCAACCGGCCAAGCAATTTGGATGTTCATTCCACCTTTAAACTTCTTCTCATAAAGGTTGTCCGAACCTCGACCACTCCCCTTGCGCTCGTTGACGGCTGGCGAACCTGAAACCAACTTATCCAACTTTGCAGTTGAGAACAGTTTGGCCATTTTTTGACTTGAACAAACCACCAACATATCGCGCGGCATGCACACGATGCGCTGTCCGATCGTATTCAAGATCAAAGCTTCCGATTTGATCGACCGGGCTGGGCCAACAAAAACAACAGCTTCAAACCGCCGCGATGTGGTCATGCGCATTGGCTCAACCAAGTGCGGCACCGTATTGTTATCCCACGCCCCGGTGTATGCTGCCGATTTGATCTTGCGATCCTGTTCGGCCCATGTTGGCACATCAATGCGCGAGTGCGGAGCGAGACTAGCGAGTGCGTCCTCTATAACCTCAATCCCAGACGCAAAGCGCGGCGGCGGCATCGGCGGTAGGTAGTTATTTAGGTCACGCATCGAAAAGGTTTGTCCTTACTGGTTTACCCTTCTTGTTGTTTTCCGAAAGGAACTCACGGATCCGTTGTTGCGCCTCGGACAGCGTTTCATCGCAAATGATCACAGCCCGTTCGACCGTGTTTCCGTCTAAGTCACATTCGCGTTCTAGGCGATCAGGCAATGTGGTAATCCCATCTCGGATTGGAACGAAGACTCCATCAAGCAATGCCAAAAACTCTTCTTTTGGGATCATCGATCCACGCGCAAGTTCAAATTGCTCATAGGCCATCTGAGTTTCGATCACTTCGCGCTTTTCTTTTGGTGAAAGGCTATCTATTCCTTCACCCAGCTGACCACCTGTCAGCGCAAGTTGCATAGCCCGAACCGCAGCCGATTCTTGATCTTGACGTTCTTTCTGTTCAGCATTGCGTGCGTGGTACCAAGCCCAGCAGTGCGACAATTGAAACTCATACGACTGCCCATTGCCGCCTTCGTTCTCAACAGGCATGCCGTGTTGAACCCATTTATCGATTGTGTTTGTTGACGTGTTAAAAGCACTTGCCAACGCCTTCTTCGACACCACGCCATCGGGAACTGAATCGTCGAGCGGGTATTGCTTGACCAACTCCTTTAGATTGAATTCTTTGAATTCCACGATGAGCCTCTAGGCTTGGACAACAACATCAACGCCATCACCAACACCTCAAAAAATTATCACGAATAAAAGATACGGGGCCCGAACTACCCACGGGCCGAGATTGTTTTGGCTGGGAGGACCCAACCTTTTATGGCCGAACTCTGTCCAAGTAGTAGCTGAACCGTTTGGGGAACTCACGGTTAGCTGTCTTGGTGGCCGCTTTGCCGAAAGCGTATCGCTTGCGGTAGTGCGGTGCGCCTTCAACAAATATGAACACTGCTTTGATCCGCTTGCCTAGCCGCTGGTAGATACCGCGTGGCAGTGCATTGATCCCACGATCAGACTTGTCCCCACGTGGTACGAAAAACCGTGCCTTACCCTGCTTCACATTGCGCCGACGCGACCGAGATGTTTCTGACAAAGTTGATTGAACACCAGCTTGACCTTCAATTTGTGACAAGATGCGCACAATGGTCGCACCAGATATGCCCCCAGAACTATCTCGACGATAACCAGAAGCTGGAATTGCAAACTCGTTTGGTCGCATCACACCGATGCGGCGAAGTCGAACCTCAAAAGCCTTTGCTCGGCGCTTGCCACCTTCCACTTGCACCTTGAGATATTTTGCAGGCGCGTTGCCCTTGATCGATTGGTCTTCGATGTAGAGCGCCGCAGTATGTTCACCAACCTTGGCTTTGATTACCCGAGGCGAGTTCCAAGTGTATTTCTTTGGTCGATCAAACGACCGCCGCATTTTGTTGCTCTCAGCCCGACGCGCCGCAAAGACCGTGTCGTTTAGCGCATCGCGAATGACAAACGGTAGCTTACGTTTCTCGAGCGCGGTGAGGCTATCCCGAACCTCATCAATGTTGTGAGCGACACTTAGACCCGCGCCCGAGTTTGAACGCCTAACAATCGCTTGTGGCATCCTACACCCTCCAACTCTGCAAATTTGCAGACTTAGCGAACCAAATGCACCGCATTACCAGTGCGCCAATCATTGCCCCGCTCCGTGCTGAAACGAAAAAGCGCCGCCGAGCAATTGCTGGGCAGCGCGTGTTTGAACCTTTTATGTTGTGGCATTGATGGAGCAAGTATTGGTGACTCGTCAATAGCCCTTAACCAACTTTTTTCGCGGCCACCATCCACGGTTCGCGTGAAACCCTTGGTGGATGCGGGATATGGTCCTCTAAATTATTTTTGAGAAAATCTGTTAAGGCCACCAAACCCTCCCACCAAACCATATATTGCGCCCGTGCACACTTCACCTGAGATGGCGGCAACCCATCCCAATCATAGATCACTTGCTTGGAGCCATCCGACAAAGCGATAGTGGCCGGTCGACCAAAACGACCTATGCGCGCAACCCGTTGGCCCGCCCCTTCAGGGTACCAATCAGGTCTGTCACCTTTTATCCCATGGGCAATCACCAATGCCTGTGCAGGCTGTGGCAGCGCCATTGCTGCGTCATAAGTTGCGAATGCATCCATGTGGCAATTGCTGGCGATCAAACGCTCCACCACACCGTCTTGGATCATCTGCCCATATTCCTGCATTTGATCCATTGCACCTTGACCAGATCGATAACCCAACATGCCAACATCGCTGCCCGCACTTGCACGGCCCACTTGCTGATCAGCCAAAGCCCAATGCACCAGTTTTTCAATGTCGATCTGCTTTTTTGCCATTGCTATTGCCCTGAATGCTTGTGCTGCACCAACAGCGGATTGACAACCTCACGGACCAACCGCAAATAGTCGGGAACATTATCGGCATAAAAAACGTCATAACTAAACATATCAAGGCTGATCAGAAGAACGAATTCACTGCCCTTTCGAAATAGGTCATGCTCCATGACGCCAGCGATTGCCACGAACCTATCTACGCCACTATATCCAGCAGCAGTTAGTTCCTCATCATTTGTTGGAAAATTACCAATTGGTACCCCCACCAATTCCTTGCCCTCATACCGATACATTGTTTGCAATTCATCAGACTTATTGTCAGTCATTGGCTAATTCCTTTCGTTTTGGCTTTGGTCCACCCGGTCCACCCACGCTATTTTTGGGTGGACCGCTGTAACCACTGAATTTGCTGGGCTGGTCCACGTGGTCCACGTGGTCCACCCATTTTTAGAGTTTAGAAAAATAATATAATCTCCTCGCGCATACGGACCACCCATTTTTGCATGGACCACGTGGACCACGTGGACCGCCCCTTATGTTCCGGGGCTTTGCGCGGTCCACCCATACTATTAGTGGGTGGACCAGGGTGGACCATTTCGACCTGCGGAAACAGGTCTGGAACGATTTTTTGGCGTTTAACAACCAAAATTCCCACCAACAGCGCGACACAGTTGCCCCACAAATGGCCCATCACCCCATCTAGCCCTGCTTTGCTGCGCCGAGCCTTTTGCCGCTACAAAGACATTTCTGGCGGCAAATGTTCGCCCACCTTCACCATTCCTCCTGTCCAATCCACTTCTTGACCGACCACATCGCAGAACGAAGCACGACACTCTTCCAATGATGGAAACGAGAAACATCGGCCACGCTTGCGCACATCTTCAGACCGCATTGACCGAGGCCGCGTCGTTTTCAACCCCGGCACCATTTGATGGATAAGCTTGCCAAACTGCGACCTGTCAGCGCGCCGTTTGATGCCTATGGCGTCAGCCTGTTTGAGATAATCAGCATGCAACGCATTTTTGGACACTTCGCTCTCCCAAACACCCTCACCAGTGAACAATTCGCCTTCTGCCAACCGATCAAACCACCATGCTTCCACGCTATCGAGCGAACGAACCTTTTGCTCCAACAAGGCAGTGGTCAAAGGTATGGTCCAGATGTCGATTGTGGACAGATCAAAATTCAGCAAATCGTATAGCAGTGCCTCGCGCCCACCATTGTTCAGCTGTTCGTGCATTTCCGCGAAATATTCATGGTTTTGTTTGGCACCGTCGCCAACGTCCAACACACAAAAACGTCGCTCGTCCTTACCCGCAGGAACCACCCAATCTTCATTTGAAGTCATGCAAAGCCGCACATAGTTTTTCACCCTGATCGGGTCAACGCCTTTGGCTTCAATCATTTGGGTTTTGGCAGCAACCAACCCTTTCAAACGCCCTTCAGCGTTCTTGTCGCCAGCCCACACCGCTTCTTCAGCTTGCAACAATAGGCACTTGGCCATATGCGCATTGAAGTTGCCAACAATGTAGCGAGGGTCATCAACCTGAAAATAATGGCTTTGGATCAAAGACCCTATCACTTCACCAATGGTCGATTTTCCGGCACCCATCTTGCCCCTGAACACTAAGGCAGTGGCGGTGCGTTCGCGTGGTCGCTGGAACATGTGAGCAAACCAGCCAAACACCCAATTGCGTAAATCCTTGTCGCCACCACACACGTTGGTCAACAGATGATCCTCGAACACGTCATATTTGTTTTTGCCGCGTTTGGCTTCCGCATCAAAGCCATGCCACATGTTCAAATATCCCGGCGTGCTATCGGCCCCATCCGGGTTGGGAAAAAATTCCAATCCCTGATACTGGCGACGGTGTTTTGAAGACATCCACACCTTGGAATATGTCATCGGCTTCATTTTGCCATCAGCACCCTGCCAATATACAAACTTGTTGTCGTACCATCGGTGAAACGCATCAACGGTGCGGATCTGAATTCTATCTTCAACATCGGCTTGTGGCTGTTCATGCACCAACGCCGCTTTTGATCCCAAAAGCACGAGCGCCCATTCATTGTTCATTTGCTCAATGTCGAAGCCCCCCAACTGGTCCTGCTCGCTGTCAGGCTGCATTTCTGGGGTTGGCATCGGCTCAATAGAGCGGGCATCTTCGATAGCCGATTGTATCGGGTTACTCATCTAACCCCTCCACAAGCATGTCGTTAAAGTCTTTTCCCGGCAGCGCATCAGCGATCCGCGCTTTTAGGCCGGGGCGCAGCGCCATGGCGCGACGGCCACAGCGGATCAATTGTTTTTCTGTTTTGGCTTGGTCGCTGTCCGCATCCCGCAAAATCACAAACTCTTTGCACCATTCTGGCGGCACAAAAGCATCATCTTCCAAGTCAGGTATATCATGGCGGCGTGTGCCACCCGCATCCACACCCGTCGCCCCAGCCATATTGCCAAGGTCTACACCGCACCAATAGGCCGTGTGAGGCTGATAAGCCTCTTGCAGCGCGGTCAATGTGGTTTCTATACCCTCACCCATCACCAGCCGTTTTGGGTTAGCTGGTGTATAAAGCCAAATCGCGCCTCCCTTTTTGGATCCGCGCATGATTTTAGATGCCAGTACTTGCCCCGTATTTGGGTCATCAAGCTGTCGCTTGCCTTTGGGCTGACTGACATCGATGTAGGTCATGTGCACCGCATTTGGTGCGCCATTGGCTTGAACGATCGCGCCAACCATCATCGGGCAAGTGTCGATCACCTCCCAACTCACCTTGTGGCCATTCTTCACCTGGCACCGGCGCTCAAATCGCTCTACTTCACCCAGGTGAATCTTGAACTTTCCAGCCGCTATCGTGTCGGCCAATTTGCCCAATCCGCGCTGGCGCAAATATTGCTCAACCGGACCACCGGGCTTTGGTGGCCTTGCCATGGCGATAATCGACTTTGCGGCTCTAATCTGCTTTTGTCGCTCACGTTCGGCAAACTCCACTTGTGTGCGCCGCCGTTCTTCAGCCTGTTTTTGCAACTCAGCCGCATGCGCCGGGTCAACCGGCTCAGCCGCCTTGCGGCCCGTAATGCGCTCAAGGGCAGATTTGAAGTCCAAATCTTCCATATGCATCACAAGCGCAATCACATCGCCGCCCTTTTCGCAGCCCCGGCATACCCAAATATTCTTGCTCAGGTTGATTGCAAATCGATTGGCGTCTTTCTTTTCGTGCCCGCCACATTTGGGGCATGGGCCAGATCGATCGTTGCCACGCGCGCCAATTTTCCAGCCTTGGCCAGTGGCCCAATCAATGCAGCTGGTGTTTTGCGCTTCATGTTTGAGAGAGTCGAGGTTCATTTTGTCCCCTCTACACGCTCGTCAGTAATAGCGCTCAGCACCAACCGGCATTGATCAGCGGCTTTGATGGTTTCGTTGGACACAAGCCCACCATTGCCGCCTTGCCCATGCGTCCCGGTCACATCATAGGTAATCGCGTCGATCAGTTTACTGGTGGCTGTCTGGAGCTTTTTGAGGTTACTCATTGCACCGTCATTCCTGCTTCTTTGAGCCGTATGGCGACCATGTGAGTTATGCCGCCGCCCCACTTCTTTTTGCGGATGCCGAGGCTGCTGGTATATTTACCAAAGGCACTTAGGCCCACGGCGGGCGCATTGTGCATTTTGGCCCATTGTTCATAGGCGCGGTGCGCGTCTTGTAGCGGCAAAAGCGATGCACGGTCTGGCTCCATTTGTTCGGCCACAAATTGCTGAACATAGGCCGCGTCATGGCTTTGCGGGGCCACAGCCTCTTCCACATCCATAATCGGCAAACCAAGTTGCGCCCACATGCGGCGGGCGGCGCTTTGGCCGAACGTGAGCCGTGTTTCGCGCAACAGCCCCATTTTGGCAGCAATCATTTGCCAATCCCAATGGGCCGAAGGGTCGTGAATACGACTTTCCATATCCGGCGATGCACCAAAAAAGTGCTTAAACAACACTTCATGGCATTCGCGCTGATAAGTCAGCACGGTTTCCCGCGCTTCCTCATCTTCAATGCGGCTGCTATCAATGCCGAACAAAAAGCCCGGCACCAGATTGAGCGGCAAGGCGATTGTTTCGCGAACACCCGCTGGGGTCTCCATGGTCATCATGGCCATGGAAGGTGCCAAAACCGGATCGCGTTTTAGGCGCTTTAGTTGTGCGCTCCAATCAACACCCAATCGATCTACAATCGGCTTAATTGCTACCAGCGGATAACCCACCTCATCCAATTGAGTGATGATGCTATCGCCATAAAAATCAACTTTTTGGATTTGGGTCATGCTTGAGCTACCTTCAATTCACGATTGTCAGGTTCAAAATCCGCATCATTTTCACGCGGCTCCGGTTCAAAATCTTCCAATTCGCCGCCCCAGCCGCACAATTGATCGGCCAAATGCGCGTTAAGCGGTGCAACAATGGTCAGTTGGTCGCCGCAGCGCACAATTGTGGCAAACTCCAACAGTCGACCCAACAGCAAGCTGCCCTCGACCAAATAATGTTGGTAAAGCTGTTCTGGATGCGTCGCGCTTTCATTTCGGGATAAAGCTTTTGCCATCATGCCACGTCCCGCAAATCGTTGACGCGGTTCACAAGGCGGTTGAAGGCCGCTTTGCTTTCAAGCTGTTGGTCAGCCCAAAAGCCCACCAACGCAATGAAACAACGCTGAATAGGGTGGTGGTGATCTAACTTTTCGGAAAAAGTGACAACCGTATGGGCAAATTCTTGCCCATTGCCCAACGCTGTTTCCAGCAAGGTCAATTCGGTCCAAATGT
>NZ_JBLIAI010000075.1:0-10767 GCF_047634455.1 Maritalea sp. | reverse complement strand
TATAGTTTGTAGGTTGCGTCTAATTTAGAAAGCTATCTGCTTCCACATATTCGTAACCCAGATCGATTGCTACAGGCTCACAAGTGATTTTGCCCTCGCACACATTAAGACCGTTCTTCAAGTGTGCGTCGTCTTTTAGGGCTTGCTTCCAGCCTTTATTGGCGATCTTTACAGCGTGGTGCAGTGTGGCATTGTTTAAGGCATATGTCGATGTTCGAGCAACCGCACCAGGCATGTTTGCCACGCAATAGTGGACAACATCGTCGATCACATATGTTGGATCAGCGTGCGTGGTCGCTTTTGACGTTTCAAAACAGCCACCCTGATCGATTGCGACATCCACCAATACAGCGCCTGGCTGCATGGTTTTAAGCATTTCGCGCGTGACCAGTTTAGGCGCCGCGGCACCGGGCACCAAAACGGCACCAACGATAAGATCAGCTTGTGCCACAAGGTCAGCAAGTGCTGCTTTTGTCGAGTAGATGACTTTTGCGCTTGCTTCAAAATGGTTCGACAGTTTTTCCAACGTCGCAGGGTTGCGGTCGAGAATGGTAACGTCGGCGTGCATGCCAACGGCCATTTGTGCTGCGTTAAAACCAACAACACCACCACCAAGCACAATCACTTTAGCGGGGGCAACGCCTGGCACGCCGCCCATCAACACGCCGCGTCCGCCATGCGCTTTTTCAAGTGCGGTTGCGCCAGCTTGTATCGACATACGGCCTGCAACTTGGCTCATTGGTTTTAGAAGTGGCAAACCGCCTTGGTTATCTGTTACTGTTTCATAAGCAATGCAAACAGCGCCACTAGCGACTAGGTCTTTGGTTTGTTCTGGATCGGGTGCCAAATGCAAATAGGTATAAAGAATTTGACCCGGCTTAAGCATCGCGCGCTCATTGGCTTGGGGCTCTTTTACTTTGACGATCATTTCCGCTGTGTCGAAAACTTCAGCCGCTGTTGCCAATATTTTCGCGCCAGCTGCGACGTAAAACTCATCCGCCGCACCAATGCCGTCACCAGCTAGTGTTTGAACAAACAGTTCATGGCCATTTGCGACCAATTCGGCAACGCTCTCTGGCGTTAGACCAACACGATATTCATGATTTTTGATTTCTTTTGGAACACCAATACGCATTTCAGACCTCCTCACGCGTTATTTGATCAAAATCTTACGCCAAATATTGCTGGAGAAAATTGCAAATTTCATCTAAATTGGTTCGATATTGGGAAACTGTCCGGTAGAATGGTAAAAATGAGGGAAGAAATTGCTTGATCAACTCGATAGACGGATTCTGCGCGCGTTGCAAAAAGACTGCCGAACCCCAATGCAGGAATTGGGAGATCAGGTTGGATTGTCCTCCTCGGCCTGTCATCGCCGGGTGAAACTGCTGGAGGAGCGGGGGCTGATTTCCGGCTATCATGCGCACCTGAACCCGGACCGACTTGGTTTTGGCATGGCTTTTTACGTTGAAATAAGCCTGACCAATCAGAGTGAAGCAACGCTTAAAGCGTTTGAAGGTGCGGTTCGAGATGCACCCGAAATTCTTGAATGTGCGCTTGTGGCCGGCGACGCAGACTATTTGTTGCGTTTAGTGTGTCAAGACGCGGAGGATTTTGAACGGGTACATAGAACTCGGCTTTCCCGTTTGCCCCATGTCACAAAAATCCAGTCGAATTTGGCTATTCGTATTGTGAAACCGCTTAGTGGTTTGCCGGTTTAGTTGAAGGCGACACACGGTGGCAATTGCTCGTGGTAACAGGTCACCTGTTTATCGTTGGTTATTGCATATCCACCTAGTGCATGTTTGAAACTATCGGGCCAAATTTGGGATTGATCTGGTAGACATTTTTGGCAATTGAGATGCGGGCGACTTGGCAAATAGGTTGCCAATTGGCGACCAATCTCTTAAATGCAGTCGAACACAGTTTTCCAGCGATAATCGATCAGGGGTTCTTCATGGCACGGCAATTCATTTATCACATGCATGGCATGTCAAAGACCTATTCTGGTGGCAAGAAGGTTTTGGACAATATCCATCTCAGTTTCTACCCAGATGCCAAAATCGGTGTTTTGGGACCAAACGGTTCGGGTAAATCGACGCTATTGAAAATCATGGCGGGCTTGGACACCGAGTTTCAAGGTGAGGCTTGGGTAGCCGAAGGCGCTAAAGTTGGCTATTTGCCGCAAGAGCCAAAGCTCGATGTAAATCTTGACGTTAAAGGTAACGTGATGATTGGCGTGAAAGAGAAGCAAGCCATTCTCGACCGCTATAACGATTTGATGATGAACTATTCGGAAGAAACTGCGGATGAGGGCGCTGCGCTTCAAGACCAAATTGACGCGGACAATCTTTGGGATCTGGACAGCAAAGTCGAAATGGCAATGGAAGCTTTACGCTGCCCGCCAGGTGATGCATCGGTTGAAAACCTTTCAGGTGGTGAGGCGCGTCGCGTCGCGCTGTGTCAGCTTTTGTTGGCCGCACCAGACCTGTTGTTACTTGATGAGCCCACCAACCATTTGGATGCTGAAACCACCGCATGGCTTGAAAAGCATTTGCGCGACTATACTGGCTCAGTATTGATCATTACCCACGACAGGTATTTCTTGGACAATGTGACAGGCTGGATTTTGGAACTCGACCGTGGTCGGGGCATTCCTTATGAAGGTAATTATTCGGCTTATCTTGGCCAAAAAGCGAAACGCTACGCGCAAGAGGGTCGTGAGGACGCAGCCCGCGAACGGGTGTTGACACGCGAGCAAGAGTGGATGTCCGCGTCCCCCAAAGCCCGCCAAGCGAAGTCTAAAGCGCGGGTGAAGGCGTATGACGAGTTGGTCAAAACCAACGAAGCACGCACTCAATCCAATTCCGCGCAGATCATAATTCCGCCGGGCGAGCGGCTTGGCGATTTGGTGATTGACGTGGAAGGTCTCAACAAAGGCTTTGGTGACCGTTTGTTGATCGATGATTTGAACTTTAAGCTACCAGCTGGTGGCATTGTTGGGATTATCGGGCCAAACGGCGCGGGTAAATCAACCTTGTTCAAGATGTTTACCGGCCAGGAACAGCCCGACAGTGGCACGATCAAAATCGGTGACACCGTCAAAATGGGTTATGTGGACCAAAGCCGTGACGCGCTGAACCCGAACAAAACTGTTTGGGAAGAAATATCTGAAGGCAACGAGATTGTGACGCTGGGTAAGCGTGAGATGAACAGCCGGGCTTATACGTCCTCGTTCAATTTTAAGGGCGGCGATCAGCAGCAAAAAGTGGGTTCGCTTTCTGGCGGGCAGCGCAACCGCGTTCACTTGGCGAAAATGCTCAAGTCCGGTTCAAATGTACTGCTGCTCGATGAGCCCACCAACGATTTGGACACCGAAACACTTTCCGCTTTGGAAGAAGCGTTGGAAGAGTTTGCCGGTTGCGCCGTGGTGATTTCTCACGACAGGATGTTCCTTGACCGGTTGGCCACGCACATATTGTCATTTGAAGGTGACAGCCACGTTGAGTGGTTTGAAGGCAACTTTGCTGAATATGAAGCCGACAAAATCCGTCGCCTGGGTGCAGATTCTGTCAATCCAAAACGTGTGACCTATAAGCCTTTGACGCGGTAATCTTTACAATTCTGTGAATTAGTGCTCCGGTTTCCAAATTGTGGAACCGGAGTATTTTTTATGCGTTGTTTGATTCTCATTTTGATCGTTTTGTCGTCGGCTTCGCCCGCCTTTTCAAATAAGTTTAGGTTCGAGGATTACCCCGATCTGGACCAAATGAAAGTGTTTTTGGAACAGAGCTTTTCAACAGACTCGTCCGTGATTGAACTGCGCGCGACATTTGTGGAATCTGGCCAAGCGACGTTAATTAGCCACTCAGAAGTGCCATATGTTGAAAAGTACATTTACGACATAAATTTGTGCCGTATCTACGTGTGGCGGTGGAATATTTCCGCGGATTACACCAAAGCGGGGAAGCTGGTCGGGCTTTATCTAAACGGCGACACTGTACTCGAAAACCCAAATGGTGATCCGGCCTCGTTTGTTGCTACGCCCAAGATAGGTCAGGAAACAATTTTCCGGGGTCAAAGACCTCGCCCTCAAGCCGATTTGGGTGAAACTTCGCTAGGATTTTTGGGCTATGATCAAGATAATGGTCGCGACGTCTGGGTGGATATGACAATCACTGGCACGGGTCCGTCACGGGCTGATCCAAACGACTTGGGCAAAATGCATGCATACAATACAAATCTGTGGCGGTCTATTTTCGATCCAATCGACGCCAAATTCATTGCCAATTATTCTGGTGATTGTCCTACGGGGTTAAAAACAAACTAGTGATCGCGACCAGGGTATCCATTTTGCCCAAGTTCGTCCGAGTTTGACATATCTGTAGGCCCATCCCAAATTTGAATTCATAGTATTGTTCAAGTGCCAGCTTATTGCGACTCGGCTAGAGTGATTGAAGGCTTTTGGGGGATGGTCACATGGCTGCATTTGAAATTGAAGTAGATGGCGGAACGCTTTTTGGCATCGAGCAGGGTAACGGTCTTCCTGTGGTGTTCTTGCATGCGGGTGTGTGTGATCATCGCATGTGGACACATCAATTCGATGCGCTGGACGAGAATATTCATGCCATCGCCTATGATCGGCGCGGGTTTGGTAAAACCGTTTCTGAAAATGTTGAATTTAGCGAGCTAGACGATCTGTCTGCAGTTCTTGACCATTTTGACATTCGCTCTGCGGTGTTTGTTGGCTGTTCAATGGGTGGGGGCTTGGCGATTGATTTTGCCATCGCCTATCCAGAACGGGTCGCGGGGATGGTGCTTGTTGGCACTGCGCTAACGGGTGCACCAGATTTTGAATTGCCTGAAGAATTGAACCCGGTGCTGCAGGCTGAGGAAGTAGCGCGTGAGCTGGGCGACGTGGACATGATCAACAAAGTGCAGGCCCATGAATGGCTCGATGGTCCAGGCCAACAAAGCGGGCGCGTCGGCGGCGCGGCACGCGAGTTGTTTATCGACATGAATGGTGTAGCTTTGCGCAAACCAAAGCTTGAACATGAGATCGTTCCGCCGTCGGCGTTAGAGCATTTGTCTAAGATCACACAGCCAGCATTATTGGTTTATGGCGACTACGATTTTCCCGATATTATTGAAAACCACAGGATACTTGAGGACGAGTTGGTGAACGCAGTTTCAATGGTGATTGAAGGCACCGCGCATTTGCCAAATCTTGAACGCCCCGACTTGTTCAACCCGTTTTTATCACAGTTTTTGGCGTCTTATTGAAGGCTTATCAATTCGAGTGATGTCCAACATTTCAATCATTTGTTGGTGGGTGAGGAAAATTGCTGTTAGCTTAGCGGTCCAACCAAATTTATGAGTTTGCAATGACAGATGAGAACGCAGCGCGCGAGGCTAAACTCGGCGGCATAAGTGCAGTTGCAGCTTACATTTTGTGGGGCGTGTTTCCGCTATATTTCAAACTACTTGGTGGTATCAATGTTTACACGATAATTGCGCATCGTGTGGTTTGGTCGGCCTTGTTCGTGGCCTTGTTCCTTTTTTTCATCGGCAGAATTGGCGAAATAGCACCGGTGCTTAAGTCGCGGAAATCGATGGGCTGGTTGGCGCTTTCCACACTGACAATCACGATAAACTGGACGATTTTCGTTTGGGCCATCGACAATAATCAAGTCTTGGCGGTTAGTTTTGGTTATTTCATCAACCCACTGGTGAACGTGCTTTTGGGTATGGTGTTGCTTGGGGAACGGCAAAATCGTCTGCAGGCAATGGCGATTGGCATTGCGCTGATCGCGGTGGCGATTCAGGCTTTCGGGCTTGGTGGCTTGCCTTGGATATCTCTAACACTTGCGTTCAGCTTTGCCTTTTACGGCTATTTTCGAAAAACCGTTGGCGTTGGAGCCGCGCCCGGTCTGCTGATTGAGACGAGTTTGCTGGTGCCTTTTGCTTTTGCTTTTCTTGTCTGGGCTGGGCCGATGAACCCGTTGCCAGCAAGCCAAGGGTCTTTGTCGCTTTGGGGTTTGTTGATGTTGGGCGGTCCGGTCACAGCAGTCCCGTTGATTTTATTTGCCATTGGTGCCCGTCGTTTGCGACTAACCACCATTGGGATATTTCAGTATATTGCACCTTCAATTCAGTTCATTCTGGCGGTCTGGTTGTTGGGTGAGCAATTGAGCCAAACAAGGTTGTTTAGCTTCATATTGATTTGGGTTTCCCTGGCGGTATTTACCTACGACTCGATCTCACAGAATGCGAGAGCCAGAAAAGCGAGAATGGCATGATATCCAGCATCGGCGCGCAAAAACTCGCGGGCAAACTGTCTCAATTGTTTATTGCGGACGGTGACGGGTTCGTCTCACGCCCTGTTGAAACAATTGTTTTGGATTTTGACGGAATTGTTGGCGATCATCATCATGGGCCAACGCGTCAATCTGGCGGGCGTGAACCTTGGTATGAACGCGGCACCATTATGCGCAACGAACGCCATGTTTCTATACTTTCTGAGGAAGAGCTGAATGGCATTTCTAAGGCGCTGTCGATTGCAGAATTGGATGCTGGCCGGATCGGGGCTAATTTCGTCACGCGGGGCATTCCGCGCCTATCTAGCATTCCGCCACGCACCCAGTTCTTCTTTCCATCCGGCGCGGTGATACGAATTGATGGTTACAATGCGCCGTGCAAGATTTCAGGCAAAAGCCTGCAAGATGCACAGGAAGGTCGAGACGACATTGAATTTGGTTTTGTGAAAGCTGCAAAAACCACCCGTGGCGTTGTTGGTTGGGTAGAGCGTCCAGGCACGATCAATGTTGGCGACGACATAAAGGTGCGCATTTGGCCGCAGGAACTTTATACTATTTGATCACAATGTTTGTGTCTTCAACGAGCAGCTGCTTGCCCGCATCTGTGGTGATCGCTGCGACTTGTTGAAATAGGGCTTGCAGTGGCGACGACCGTCTCCAGATCATGCGCACTGTCCTTCCAGCACCAGGGCTTTTAAGGCTCAGGGTTTTTATTCTTCCGCCCAGCGCTTCTCGTTGAATACTCATGGCAGGCAAGAGCGTCATGCCCAAATTGTTTGCGACCAGCTCCACGATTGTTGACAAAGATGTCGCAGCGAAGGTTTTTTGCTTGAGCGCATCGCCGATGTGGCAGGCATCAATCGTCTGATCACGTAAACAATGGCCTTCTGATAGCAACAGCATGTTTTCTCTATTCAGTTTGGCCAGATCGACAGGGCTGTTGAGTTTTGTTGACTGTGCAACCGCCAATACAAATGGGTCTGCGAATAGTGGCGTGGAAACCAGGCGCTGGTCAGCAATTTCGGTCGCCAGTATGCCCACGTCGCATTCGCCATTTTTCACAGCACTGACCAAATTATCGGTGGTTTGCTCGCTCACCGAAAACTGCACAGTGCTTAATTGTGCGCGAAGCACGGGGAGCAGGCTTGGTAACAGATAGGGCGCAATGGTTGGAATGAGGGCGATGGAAATGTGTGTTTCTAACGAATTTGGTTTTTGTACGAATTGTTCTTCGAGTTCGTTCGCTCGTTCAATTATATGCCGAATGTTGATCAAAAACTGAACTCCCCGGTGGGTCGGGATGACGCTTTTCCCCATTCGCTCAAATATGACAAAGCCAAGTTTGTCTTCGAGTAGTGCGATCTGCTGTGAAAGGGCAGGTTGGGTGACAAAACATGCCTGTGCTGCGCGGCCGAAATGCTTGTACTGTTCGACGGCTATTGCGTAGCGCATTTGTTTCAAAGTGATGGTCATGATTAGTTTTTCTAATCGAAAATTCAGGATTAATCAATTGGACTGTCAAGCTGTTGGCTATTAAGTTTGCTCTATGTTTAAAGGAAGGGACACCAATATGAGCAATCCTCCAAGGCTAACCACGACTGCAGGCGCACCAATCTCCGACAATCAGAACTCACAAACGGCGGGTGAGCGCGGGCCATTATTGATGCAGGACTACCAGCTGCTTGAAAAACTTGCGCACCAAAACCGTGAACGGATTCCTGAGCGTGTGGTGCATGCAAAAGGTTGGGGTGCATTTGGTACGCTAACAATTACAGAAGACATTTCAAAATACACGCGCGCATCTGCGCTGCAAAAAGGCAAAAAGACGGACATGCTGGCGCGGTTTTCTACAGTTGCTGGCGAATTGGGTGCAGCAGACGCAGAGCGCGATGTACGTGGCTTTGCGCTGAAATTTTATACTGAAGAAGGCAATTGGGATCTGGTTGGCAACAATACGCCAGTATTCTTTGTGCGTGATCCGCTGAAATTCCCAGACTTTATCCACACGCAAAAACGTCATCCCAAAACCAACATGCGGTCGCCAACGGCCATGTGGGATTTTTGGTCATTATCGCCAGAAAGCCTGCATCAGGTAACAATTTTGATGTCAGATCGCGGGCTGCCGAAAGCGCCAATGTATATGAACGGCTATGGATCGCACACCTATTCAATGTGGAACAATGATGGCGAACGGGTTTGGGTAAAGTTTCACTTCAAAACCAAGCAAGGCCATAAGCATTTCACCAACGCAGAGGCTGAACAGGTGGTCGGGAAAAACCGCGAGACCTATCAAGAGGAACTGTTTGGTGGGATAGAGCGCGGTGAATATCCAAAATGGCGGGTCTGCATACAGGTCATGACAGATGCGCAGGCGAAGGGTGTGCCTTTCAATCCGTTTGACCTCACCAAAGTCTGGCCGCACGGCGACTATCCACTAATTGAAGTGGGTGAAATGGAGCTCAATCGCAATGCCGAGAATTATTTTGCAGAGATTGAGCAAGCTGCATTTTCGCCTTCCAACATTGTGCCGGGTATCGGCCATTCGCCAGATAAAATGCTGCAAGCGCGCGTCTTCTCTTATGCTGATGCGCACCGCTATCGGCTTGGAACACACTATGAGGCGCTGCCAGTGAACCAGCCGAAAAACCCAGTTCATCACTATCATAAAGATGGTGCGATGAATTTTATGGGGCAAAAAACCGGCAATGTGGATGCGTATTATGAGCCAAATAGTTTTGGTGGCGCGCATGAAGACCCAAATGTTGCGGAACCGCCTTTGCCGATTGAGGGGACTGCGGACCGACACAATCATCGGCTGGGAAATGATGATTTCGGCCAACCCAGAGCACTGTTTGAATTGTTTGACGAAGGTGAAAGACAGCGTTTATTCGAAAACATAGCCGCAGCAATGCAAGGGGTTCCAGCCGACATCGTTGAGCGACAACTTGTCTTGTTCGATAAGGTGCACCCAGATTATGCCGCAGGTGTAAGGGCAGCGTTGACGCTTTGATCGTCAAATGACCACTAGTCTCGGGGCGAAGGTCGTCCCGAGGTTAGGTAAATAATAGCTAAATTCACTCGACATCTATTGAAGCAGTTTTGAATAAACTCCCGTCCAAATGTTTCAGTGCGCTCGCACACTTGTTCTGCATACTGGTCGACGAACAGGATGTATGTTGGAGGTGAGATTGTGGAAAGTGTTTCAGGAAAAGGGTCAGCGTTCTCTAGTTTTAACGCATTGAATAATGATCCTGATGGCGCGGAATGCGCTGAGCTTATGCGCAACATGGCGAAATTGTTTCGTCATGTGGTTGATCGCTGCGACGACGAGCAAATTGCCAAATATGATGAAGTCCTTTGCCAGCTTTCAGAGCTTGTTGAAGCTGAAGCGCGGGCGGATGTGGCTGAACTTTTGGCGCCACTCAGTCGAGCGCCGGGTAGCGTTGTCATTAAACTTGCACATGATGAGATTGAAGTAGCGGCTCCGTTGTTGGAGTTTTCGAGCGTTTTGTCAGATGATGATCTGATTGAGATTGTGCAGGAATTATCAAACGATCATCGCTTCGCTATTGCTGGACGTAGTCCGGTAACCGACCGAGTTGGTTCGGAAATTGTCAAGCGCGCTGATACCAGGACCGTCATACGTCTGGTCAGCAATATGGATGCTCAGATTGGACAGAATACGGGTTCTGGTTTGCTGGCACGCGCCGCAAGTGACAAGAGCATTGCGGCGAGCATTGGTGGTCGTAAAGATGTGGATTGGAGACAAATCCACTCCCGACTTTCCGAAGCTGGCAGGAGGGCTTTGAAACACCTGGCTGAAGCGAATGTTCCTGTGAACGAAGAAGAATTGGCTGAAGCACAGGCAGTTGTTCTTAATCGGGTTAAAAACGAGGTTGGCTTTAGTGCGACCGAATGGAAGGTTGCCTGGGGGCAGGTTAAGGCGCTTGCGGATCGTCGGCAGTTTAATATAGGTGCCGTTGAGCGGTTCTGCCGATTCGGCTACGGACACCATGTGGCGAGTGCATTGGCAATCTTACTGCGCATTAAACCTGAAGTGTTGGTCAAGTGGTTGGCCACTCAAGACACTGGTGCTGCCATTGTAGCTGTGCGTGCATTGAACTTTAAACCAGATTTGTTTCAGCGGGTTTTTTCTACTATGCCGTGGCGAGACAAAATTACGGCTGATGAAGCTGGTGTCGCGGTCAACAAATATGACTCACTGTCGCAAAAAGATGCGCACGACATATTTGAATTGTGGCGCTCACACTCGTTCACAAAAAAACGCAGTGCTGAGCAGCAACAAACAGTGAATGTCGCCTAGGTGATCCGATAGACTAGAGAGATTAATCTAGGGTCTGAACTCAATTGAGAAATGATCTGGACAGCAGTTCAGTTTTGATCAGATTTAGGCGAAATCGGCCGAATTGACTTGCTGTCAATGAGGATA
>NZ_JBLIAI010000074.1:0-10914 GCF_047634455.1 Maritalea sp. | reverse complement strand
CTGTGGCGTTTGGGGCATCCTCATCATATTGTGGGCGTGTTGGCCGGGTAGGTGCACGACCAAGGTCACCCTCAATCACACTCGGCTCAAATTTGGACTTCCTGCCACCAAGTGATGGGTTCATGCTGTCTGGCAAACGAACCACTTCCATGGCGCGCGCTCTGTTCGGCAATCGCCTGATAAACCCGCGTTCCTCCAAAGCCGTGATAAGTCGGTGTATGCCTGACTTTGACTTCAAATCCAGTGCGTCCTTCATCTCATCAAATGAGGGGGGGACACCACTTTCCTTCATGCGCTCGTGGATGAACATCAGCAGTTCATGTTGCTTGCGGGTCAACATTTCGAAGTCCTTTGCAGCCTATAATAGAATCGGAACAAATGTTGAACAACTATAACTGTTCTTTATATGTTCTGCAAGGCCTGTTCACTCGACGGAAAACCAGCGGGTCGCTAACCCTGTGATCAAATTGCAACAATTAACGATGGTGTGCCAAATTGTCCCAGTTTTGTGTTGTATGCGTGCGATTCTAGGGGTATCTGAGAATTGTCTTTAATCAGGTTGGTCCCACCAACCACAACGCCAAGGAGGTTTTTATGACTACATTTCGCAAAACACTTCTGGCAATTCGTTTGCCAGCTTAACAATAGCGCAACCGATCCTTCCCTCAGCATTTTTGCTGTAGTCTTTTAGGTTCAAATTCTCAACTTATCTGATCCCGCTTTGGCGTTCGGATCAATAACCTCATTTGTCGAATTTTGCGCCGTTTTTTGCGGTGGGCTTTCGGCACAATTACATTCCAAATTATGGAGCGGCGGAGCCTTGATTGGTTTGGCCGAGCGAAAACACATGAAAAAACAACATGCACTTTCCGAGCAATATTTCGAGCGATTAGGCCGCCTTGTTCAAATTCTACTCGACAGACTTGAGGCCCGTCGAAAGCGAAAGGCAGTTCGTGCCTATTATCTGAATGCTGGCGACTTAAGCGCGCACATTCGAAAAGATATCGGACTAGACCATGCAAATGACAGACACAATTTGCGGTAATGTAGCCGTAAACGGGCGGCGTTTGGCGCGTATGGCGATCTTGGTCCCGGATCAAGTCCGGGACGGCCAAGATTGTTTTGATATACCGTGCCAGACCACTGCTGGCATATAGTGATTTGGTATATTGCGTCAGACCCACCTGTGGCATTCCCGGCCCTGAGCCGGTATCAGACAAAATGTTGAGTTAATCGTACAAGCTTGAAACGGACTGTCCGCTGCGGTTCGATTGGCAGTTCGTTTTGGACCCTCGGGTGATTATTTGGCGTTCACCCCACGCAGGCTGCCCGAGGGTGACGAGAGGAAGGAAGAAGCTACTTGGTCGGTTCTGGTTGAGAAATACGATCTCGCTTCACCTAACGGGATCGCGTGTGGGCCAGGCGGCCATTTAGGGTTGCATCTAATCTGCTGCAGGCCCTGTTAAGTACAAATTCACAATAAGCGTATTCGCTTAGTTTTGTTAAATCCATTGCAGCACCTGTTGCGCATAATGGGCGTTCAAGTCGTCCCAGCAGGAGGCAATAATGCACAAGAGACATCCGAGCCGTATCGTTTTTTCAATAGGCTCCATTTTTGCGGCATTTGCTGTGCTGGTTGTTGCATTTATTGTGTCTAGTTTGTTTGTGCTTGATGTGGCTGGCAAATCAGCAAACGGGTTGAAGTCTGCGGCAGATAAGCGCGCCGTTTCCAGTTTGTTGCAGCGTGAGATTGCCGACCTGTCGCAGCGCCAATCTGAGGTAACGTGGTGGGACGCCAGTGTTGAGGCGATTACCAACGGAGTTGATGAAACATTCTTCACGGACCCAATGTTGGAATGGTTTCCGGGCGAATATGGTATTGAGCGATCAGCACTGATCTCGCCAGATGACGAAGTGTTGTTGCATGCCGAGAATGATGCGTTTGTTGCAGGTGTTCGCGCCCTGTCCTTTGCGTCACAGACCTTTGATTTGGTCCGTCGTGCGCAACAAAACTATATGGAATTACGCGTAGGGGAAGATGGTGAGTTTTGGGTGGAAGACGACCCAATTCGTGGCGAAACATTGCTCTTTGCACAAGATATTCGCAAAATTGATGGCGTATTTGGCTTTGTAATTGCCCAAGCCATTGTTCCTGATGGAGAATTGAGATTATCAGATGGTGGCGCGCATGTTTTGGTGGTTTTTCGCCCGTTTACCGAACAAAGGATTGCCGAATATACCAGCAAGAATGAATTGAAGGGCTTTTCAGTTTCAGATGATGCGCCGATTGGCAATGTGGGTGCCATTGAGGTCACGTCTGAAATCACCAACGATATTGTTTATGTGAGTTGGCAATCTGCATTTCCGTCTGACGGGATTTGGCTTGACGCGTTGCCCGCTTTGGCGGCCATGTTGGCGTTAATTACTTTGGTTATGTTCATTGTCACCTTGGTTTACGCCCGCCTGATTAAACGCACACGAGAAGCGGAAGCGCGCAATCGATATTTGGCCAATCATGATCCCCTGACCCGATTGCCAAACCGTACCCAATTTGATGAGGCATTGCAAAAAACCATCAATAGCGGCAATTTGGAGAGCTGTGCGGTGCTGTGCATTGATCTTGATAAGTTTAAACCGGTAAATGACACGTTTGGGCACCCAGCCGGCGACGTCGTTTTACGCGCCGTGGCGGAACGGATCGCCGCTGTCATTGGCGAACGCGGCATGGTTGCCCGGCTAGGTGGTGACGAGTTTATCGCGCTTTTGCATCACGCAACCAACAAAGATGAAATCATGCTGATTTGCGACAATCTGATTGAGAGCGTGTGCCAAGAAATCATTTTTGAAGATTATGAGGTCTATGTTGGCGCCAGCGTTGGGGTTGCGTGGTGGCCCGAAGATGCTTTGACCGCTGATATGGTGATCCGCAGTGCCGACCAAGCGCTCTATCGTGCCAAGGCACTAGGCCGCGGCCGCGCTGTACGTGCCGATGAGCTGGAGCATGGGCCTACGCCAGCCATTGCTGCGCGCGGCTGATTTCGCGCGGCGTGGGCTGTTAATTATGGATTTCTGCGCCCGGCTTGGTGATGGAAACAACAGTTGCCGCATCCCCTGCCACATTTTGGACCATGTCCGCAATAATCGTAAACGTTGTCATCGCCTAGAGTTTGGCATGGCCAAGCGAAGAAAACAAGGTATGGCCGCGCAAGCCGCAATCAGCGTATTGGCGACCAAAGGCTTATCAAAATTCATGGCGTGATCCCGATCACCTAAAACGCGGGTTGATTGCATCCGCAATGGAACTTCAGGTCGTTTGTAGGAATTGTTGCCAATGATTTGCAGGAGAGGTGTTTGATTTCCACGATGCATGCTGATTAATATCTCGTAGTATGGCATGAATTGTTCGTTTTTGATAATTGGCAGATCGGCGGGGTTGTGAGTAACTCCTACTAAGATTAATCTGTTTAAAACTATTGTTAGGATGACCAATGCACATCAGCCGTTTGAAGCTAAAGAATTGGCGGAATTTCAAGGCTGGCGAAATCCAGAACCTACCAGACTCTGTTTATGTTTTGGGACCAAATGCATCTGGAAAATCGAATTTTTTGGATGTAGTTCGATTTTTGAGAGACGTGTCTAAGCATAGAGGAGGTGGGCTTCAGGATGCAATAGAACGTCGCGGAGGCGTGGGGAAAATCCGCTGCTTGCATGCTAGGAATGATACTGAAATCCTTATTGAAGCGGATATTGTGAATGAAGATGGTTCTCCTATTTGGAAGTATGAGCTAGGTTTCAACATCCCGCCCAAAGGAAAACGAGATCCAAAAGTCACTAAAGAAAAAGTGACAGTATTTGGGGATGAGGGACGACCAAAAATCCTTCTAAATAGGCCGACGAAATCCGACAAGAAGGACGAATTGCTGCTTCGCGAGACGCACATTGAGCAGATTAGTGCAAATGCAGAATTTCGAGAGCTTGCAGATTTCTTTTCAGGTACAACCTACGTTCATTTGGTGCCCCAACTTCTAAAGTTTGGTGATCAGATTGGGGGCAGGGTTGTCGAAGATGATCCGTTTGGTCAAGAGTTTATGCTTAGAATCGCTCGAACAACCCCTCGTACAAGGGACGCTAGGCTAAAGAGAATAGAGGCGGCATTGCGGACAATTGTTCCACAATTGGAAGACCTTAAATTCCTGAAAGATGATATTACTGGTCACCCACATTTGGAAATAAAATTTAAGCATCATCGCCCACAGGGAGCAAAACAGCGCGAAGACCAGTTTTCGGACGGCACATTACGGATTATGTCGATTCTCTGGTTGCTACAGGAACGTGGGAATTCGCCTTTGCTGCTTGAGGAGCCTGAGTTATCGCTTAATGAAGAAATTGTTGCTCAACTGCCAAGGATCATGGAGTCCGTGAAGACTAAATCCAGGAATGGTCGACAGTTTATTATCACTACGCATAGCCAAGCCTTGTTATCAAATACGGGCATTAATCCTGACGGGATTGTGATTATAACGCCGTCTGATGACGGTTCTAACATGCGCAATGTTTCAGATTCCGAGAAAGCTGCGCTTGCTGCTGGGCTTTCGGCAGCGGAAGCGGTATTGCCAGATGCACGGAAAACAGGACAACTCAGCCTTTCAATATGATTGTTTATTTTTGCATTGAAGATGAACTTAGCCGCACTGTAGCAGAAAGGCTAATTTGCGATTGCTGCCCTGCGGGCACTTATTCGAAAGAGCTTGGTAAGGCATATGGCGGTTTTGGCTACATCAAATCAAATTTGCAGAAATTCCACAATTTGGCACTGACCTATCCAGTTCTTATTATTACAGACATGGACCAACATCAGTGCCCTCCTTCGCTTAGAAGAAACTGGCTCGCAGCTGCAAACTTGGACGAGCCCTTACCCAACAGTATGCTTTTTTGCATCGCTCAAACGGAAATTGAATCTTGGCTGCTAGCGGATACGCGCGGCATTGCTCAATTTTTGAGTATTAGCCAGGCCCGTTTGCAACAGAACATAGAATTGACAGTTATTGACTCAAAAGAATATCTTATCAACTTGGCAAGACGATCGCGGAATGCTGCTGTCCGTAAAGAGATTTGCCCAGAACGAGGAAGTAGCGCAATAACTGGGATGGGTTACAACTATAAACTGTCGCAGTTCGTCAGAAACGATTGGGATGTCGAGCGGGCGGCGGAAAACAGTTCCAGCTTACGCCGCACCATTAATAAGCTTGCTGGTTTGGCGCTATAATTCTTAGTTCCGTGGACACTTAGCCAATTCATCCAATGGTGCACAATTTTTCGATGTCAAATCGTAATTGTATTTGTGCAGCATTTAGACTTGGAATTCCGCTAAAAAATAGCACCTCTACCCAACCACCCAAGGCATCATCAACACATCCACCATTTCACCAAACCCTTTGTTCTCCTCAAGCGGCTTTTGCACCACAAAGCAATCGCTAGCGGAAAGTGAGGTGAGGTGGGCGCTGTCCGATTGCATGTGCGGGTCAACGGCCAAGGTGCCGTTGGCATTTTTGGTCAGTTTGGCGCGGCGATAGTGTTGGCGGGGGCCATTGGAGGCCATATCGGCGGTGAGGGGCAATTGCACAATCATGTGCTCGGGTGATTGGCCCAGTTTGGCTTTGATCGCGGGGACCACGAACACCGTGCCGGTGACCAACGCTGAGACCGGATTGCCGGGCAGGCCGAAAATCGTGGTTTTGCCAAGCGTGCCAAACATTAGTGGTTTGCCGGGGCGCACGGCGATTTTCCAAAAGCTTAGATTTACGCCCAGCACTTCCAAAACTTCTTTGACATAGTCTCGGTCGCCAACGCTTGCGCCGCCTGTTGTCACCAAAATGTCTGGTTCTTCATCTAGCAGGCGTTTGAGTTCTGATTTAAGCGTTTTGCGGTCATCTTTGATGATGCCGCCATCTTTAACGTTCGCGCCGAAATGGGTGAATAGCGGCGTCAGGCCAAAGCCATTTGAAGCGATGATTTGATCTTTTTTCAGAGTTGAACCCGGCGGCACCAGCTCGTCACCCGTGGCAACCAAGGTCAGCGTAGGATTTTTGCGCAACTGCATGTGGGCTTGGTTCGCCGCCGCGGCCAGCGCCACATGAAACGGGCTAAGTTTGGTTCCCGAACCAATCAGCACGTCGCCGCTCGCAAAATCGTTGCCTTTGTCGCGCACGTTTTGCTTTTCGATCACATCATCGTTGAGTGTGATCTGGTCGCCTTGGCGGGTGATCTTTTCTTGCATGATCACCGCGTTCGCGCCCTTGGGCATTGGCGCGCCGGTATAGATGCGGGTGCACTGGCCAGCGCTCAACGTGCCGTCAAATGCCTCACCAGCGGCTGAAATGCCTACGACATTCAGTGCAGTTCCCTTCGCGCCATCATCCGCGTTCAGCGCATAGCCATCCATGGCGCTGCCATCAAATGGGGGTTGATCGAATGTGGCTGTAATGTCAGCGGCGAGCAGCCTGCCATTTGCACGGTCTAGCGACACTGTTTCAACCTGGGTGGGCGAAATGGCGTCTATGATGGTTTTTAGCGCGTCAGCAACAGGCAGAAGGGTCATGGATTTACTCGCGGTTATAGGTGCCGGACTTGCCGCCCGACTTTTGTTCCAATTGGGTTGGGCCGATGACCATGGATTTATCGATCGCTTTGGCCATGTCGTAAATGGTTAGGGCCGTCACTGACGCAGCTGTCAATGCTTCCATTTCGACGCCGGTTTTGCCCTCGACACGCACAAGCGCCGAGACTTCAAAGCTGTTTGTGGCGTCGTCTGGCGTGATCGAGATTTCGATTTTGGTCAGGGCCAACGGGTGGCAAAGGGGGATCATTTGCGACGTGTTTTTTGCCGCCATAATGCCCGCAACCCGCGCAACGCCTATAGCATCACCTTTTTTCAGGTTGCCGCTTTTTACCGCGTCAAACGCGGCTTGGCTCATACTTATGCGGGACGTGGCCACAGCTTGGCGTTGGGTGACAATTTTGCCGCCCACGTCAACCATATGGACTTCGCCATCTTCATTTATGTGGGTGAGTTTTTCGGCCATCTATGCTGCTTCCTTGCCGGTAAGCAGCAATCGCGTGGCCTTGGTCACATCTGGCTGGCGCATCAAGCTTTCGCCCACAAGGAAGGTGCCCACATTGGCTTTATCATCCAGCATTTGCACATCTGCAAAGGTGAAGATGCCGCTTTCGCTGACCAAATGCCTGTCGTTAGGCACGTTTTTCGCCAATTCAATTGTGGTTTCAAGGCTGGTCGCAAAGGTGCGCAGATTGCGGTTATTGATGCCGATCAGCTCGGCGTTCAATTTCAGGGCGCGATCAAGTTCAGCTGCATCATGCACTTCGATCAGCGCATCGATTTTCCAGAATTTGGCCGCAGCGTTCAAATCTTCGGCCAATTTGTCGTCAACCGCTGCCATAATGATCAGAATGCAGTCCGCCCCCCAGGCGCGCGCTTGCGCCACTTGGTAGGTATCGTACAGAAAGTCCTTGCGCAAAACAGGCAGGGCCGTTGCCGCGCGGGCGTCTTTTAGAAACTTTGGAGAACCTTGAAACGAAGGGCCATCGGTCAGAACCGATAAACATGCCGCACCTCCAGCTTCGTAATCGGTAGCATGAGAGGCCGGATCAAAGTCTTCGCGGATCAAACCCTTGGAGGGGCTCGCCTTTTTGACTTCAGCAATCAGTGCATATTCGCCAGTTTGACGTTTGGCTTTAAGGGCGTTCAAAAAGCCGCGCGGGGCGCTTGCATGTTTGGCAAGTGTGTCCAAATCTCCGCGTGGCATGTTGAGCTTTGCAGCGGCGATTTCTTCGCGCTTATAGGCTTCGATTTTACGCAGAATATCAGTCATTTTTTGGCCACCTCGTTCGACACCCGAACCAATTCGTCCAGTTTAGCTTTGGCTGAACCATTATCCACTTGTTTAGCCGCCAGCACTACACCAGCTTTGAGGTTGTCCACCTTGTTCAAGATCAAGAAGGCGGCGGCGGCGTTTAACAAAGCGATGTCGCGATAAGGGGATAGTTTGCCCGCAAACAATTCACGCATTGCAGCGGCATTCTCATCTGGTGTGCCACCCAAAATGTCTTTTGTTTGCGCAAATGGCAAACCGGCTTCTTCGGGTGAGATTTCAAATTCGGTGATTTTGCCGTCTTGGATTTTAGCAACAGAACTTGTGGTTGTTGTGGTCAACTCATCCAAACCGTCATTGCCGAACACAACCCATGCTGAGGTCGCACCATTCTTGAGCAATGATTCAGCGACTGGGCGCACCCATTGCTTGTCGTAAACGCCGAGCAAATAGTTTTTCACGCCAGCTGGGTTTGATTGCGGGCCAAGCAGGTTGAAAATGGTGCGCACGCCCATTTCCTGCCGGGACGGGCCAACAAAGCGCATCGCCGCGTGATGGTTGGGCGCAAACATGAAGCCGATGCCCGCCCGTTCGATACAGGCGGCAATGCCTGCGGCGGGCAGGTCCAGCTCCACGCCAAGGGCCAACAAGGCCTCCGAGCTGCCAGACTTAGATGACAGGGCTTTGTTGCCGTGCTTGGCCACGGGGCAGCCCGCAGAGGCCACAATGATCGACGCCGTCGTCGAGATATTATAAGTGCCAACACCGTCGCCGCCGGTGCCAACAATATCGATTGCGTTTGAAGGGGCGGCGACTTTGGTCATTTTTTCGCGCAGGATTGAAACCGCGCCGGCAATTTCTTCAACTGTTTCGCCTTTAACGCGCAGCGCCATCAGAAAAGCACCGACCTGCGACGGTGTCGCTTCGCCGGACATGATGAAGTTCATTACATTGCGCATTTGATCGAACGACAGGTCTTTGGCGTCAGCTAAATGATTGAGCGTTTCTTTGATGTTCATGATGCGCTCCGTGTTTTTGCGGCGTTAAACGCGTTGGCGATGTCGATAAAGTTTTGCACGATCTGGGTGCCACTTTGTGACGCTATGCTTTCCGGATGAAACTGCACTGAATGCAGCGGCATTGTTTTGTGGGCAATGCCCATAATCATGCCATCATCCGATGTTGCGGTGACCTCTAGTTCGCTTGGCAGACTTTTGGGGTCGATGGTCAGGGAATGATAGCGGGTGGCGGTGATGCCGTCCTTGTTCAGTCCCTTAAACACGCTCTTGCCATTGTGCCGAATGGTTGACGTTTTGCCGTGCATCAAAGCTGAGGCCCGCACAATGTCTGCGCCAAACGCTTCGCCGATAGATTGATGGCCAAGGCAAACGCCAAACATCGGGATTTCGTTTTTGAACCGTTCAACCATCGGCACACAAATGCCCGCTTCTGTTGGGGTTTTTGGTCCCGGGGAAATCACAATGCCATCCGGCGCCATTTCCTGAATTTCGCCAATGGTGATCTTGTCGTTGCGCACAACTTGCATTTGGATATCGTCAAGTGCGCCTATCAAATGCACCAGATTGTAGGTAAAGCTGTCATAATTATCGATAACGAGCAGTTTGGTCATTGGCCCATCTCCGGCTCATCCGCATAGCGCATCGCTTCTTGTGCAGCGCTGGTGAGCGCTCTGGCTTTGTTTTCGCACTCAAGCTGCTCAAGTTCTGCCTTGCTGTCTGCCACAATGCCAGCGCCTGCTTGTACGTGAATTTTGCCATCTTTAATCACGGCTGTGCGCAACACAATACACGTATCCATCCAGCCATCCGCGCTGAAATAGCCCACGCAACCCGCATAAATGCCCCGGCGGTGCTTTTCGAGCTCATCAATAATTTCCATCGCCCGAACTTTGGGCGCACCGGATACCGTGCCGGCAGGAAAACCGGCGCTTAGGGCGTCAATATTGTCGAGGTCCGAGCGCAGCGTAGCTTCCACATTGGAAACGATGTGCATGACGTGCGAATAGTATTCGAGGAAAAACTGGTCGGTAACTTCAACCGTTCCAATTTCTGCTACACGGCCAACATCGTTGCGACCAAGGTCCAACAGCATCAGATGTTCGGCCAATTCCTTTGGGTCAGAAAGCAGCTCATCGGCAAGAGCACGGTCGCGCTCTGGCGTTGTGCCACGCTTGCGGGTGCCAGCGATTGGCCGAACGGACACTTTTTGGTCTTGTACCCGCACCAAAATTTCTGGACTTGATCCGGCAATGGAGAAATCGGCAAAATCCAAGAAATACATGTACGGACTAGGGTTGGTGCGACGCAATGCCCGGTAAAACGCAACCGGGGGTAGGGTGAAGTCTGCTGAAAAACGCTGACTTAGAACAACCTGAAAGACGTCTCCAGCGCGGATATATTCTTTGGCTTGCACAACCATCGCCGAAAACTCTTCCTTAGACGTGTTGCTTTCAAACGCAAGGGTGGCAATTTCAGCGCGTTCTTTTGCCAAAGGTGCTGAATTGGAAAGGCGCGCATGCGCAGAATCTAGCCGCTCCTGGGCCGCTTGGTACGCAGCAGCCGCAAGAGTTTCAGCGTCAGGTCGCACAGGCGTTGCAAAATACAACTCGTCTTTGATGGTATCAAAAACCGCCAGCAGGGATGGGCGCATCAAAAGGGCATCAGGTGCGCCAATTGTGTCCTCGTTGTCGTCGGGGAGATCCTCGATTTCGCGCACCATATCATAGCCAAGATATCCAAAGATTCCCGCTGACATTGGGGGCAGACCCTCAGGAATTTCAAGCGCAGAGGCCGCTAGCAATGTACGCAACTCATCCAGCGGCGCATCAGGCAACGGCTCAAAACGGTCTGGCTCAACCATGGGGTTGAAGTTGATCGAAGCTTTGCCGCGTTCAATTTTAAACAGCAAATCAGGTTCAAGCCCGATCATGGAGTAACGACCGCGTGTCGCACCACCATGAACAGATTCGAGCAAGAATGTGTTTTTTCGACCCTGAGAGAGTTTT
>NZ_JBLIAI010000073.1:0-11474 GCF_047634455.1 Maritalea sp. | reverse complement strand
AACGCATTCTTCATCGATCACCTCAAACTTGCGCAACCCATCGACCATGTTCGTAATAGCTTGGTGCGATGTGTCTTCGCACGCAATATGACAACGACCACAGCTGATGCACAGATCTTGGTCAATTTTTGCCTTGGTCACATAGCTCAGATTGAGGTGTTTCCAGTCGGTGACATTTGGCGTCGCAAGTCCCATAAAATCGTCAATGCTCTCATAGCCTTTTTCGTCCATCCATTCGGACAGGCCGGAAATCATTTCTTGAACGATTTTAAAGCCATAAGTCATCGCAGCGGTACAAACCTGCACATTGCCACAACCCAAAGAGATGAATTCAGCTGCATCGCGCCATGTATTGATGCCGCCAATACCAGAAATCGGCAAACCAGCCGTTGCCGGGTCACGGGCGATTTCCGCCACCATGTTCAACGCGATTGGTTTAACCGCCGGGCCACAATACCCGCCGTGCGACCCTTTGCCGTCAATGGTCGGGACCGGTGCGAAATTGTCCAAATCCACCGAAACGATTGAGTTGATTGTATTGATCAAACTCACAGCATCCGCTCCACCAGCTTTTGCCGCACGGGCAGGGTGACGCACATCAGTGATGTTCGGTGTCAGTTTTACGATGACGGGCTTTGAATAGTACTTTTTGCACCATTCGGTGACCATCTGGATATATTCTGGCACTTGGCCAACAGCGGCGCCCATGCCCCGCTCGCTCATGCCATGTGGGCAACCAAAGTTGAGTTCGATCCCGTCCACGCCCGTTGCTTCAACGCGGGGAAGAATGGCTTTCCATGCTTCCTCTTCGCACGGCACCATGATCGAAGCGATGATCACGCGGTCTGGCCAGCGCTTTTTGACCTCGGTCATTTCCTGGAGATTGACCTCCAAAGAGCGGTCCGTGATCAGCTCAATATTGTTGAGCCCCATCAGACGACGATCAGGGCCAAAGATTGCGCCATAGCGTGGGCCGTTTACGTTGACAACGGGTGGGCCTTCTTCGCCCAAGGTCTTCCATACAACGCCGCCCCAGCCCGCTTCAAACGCGCGCTCGACATTGTAAGCTTTGTCAGTAGGGGGAGCAGATGCCAACCAAAAAGGGTTTGGCGATTTGATGCCCAAAAAGTTGGTCGATAGATCAGCCATTTTAATTCTCCTGTCCGGTTAGCGGGTCAAAAATGCGTGGATGCTCTCGGCGGCAAGCTTGCCGTCTTCCACTGATTCAACGGTTAAATCTTCACCGCCGGCAACACAGTCGCCCCCGGCCCATACTTTGTTCAATGAGGTTTTGCCGTCTTTAGCGATTTGGATCCGGCGTGCTTCTAATTCAATGCCAGCGTCACTCAAGATACTTGAATCAAACTTTTGGCCGATGGCTTTAAATACCTGATCAGCTTCAAGTTTTATGGTTTCGCCGGTGCCAGACAGTTTGCCATCTGCCTGCGAAGTATATTCAAGCTCAATGCCCGTGATTTGATTTTGCTCGTTCGAGATCAAAGCTTTTGGTTGCAACCAATGGCGGATAATAACGCCGTGGGTCTGTGCCAGCTCCTGTTCATACAGGCTGGCATTCATACCCTCTTGGCCACGTCGATAAGCGATGGTGACGTTTTCGGCGCCGAGCATTTTGGTTTGAATGGCGATGTCGATGGCGGTCATGCCGCCACCGATCACCACCACATCACGCCCGACAGGCAGGGAGCTCAAATCGTCGGTTTGACGAAGTTTTTCGATATAGTCGACCGCATCAAGGCATCCATCATTATCCTCGCCTTCAAGGCCAAGATTGTTAGTGTTGCCTAAGCCAACGCCAATAAAGACAGCATCGTAATCGTCACGCAATTGGCCAACGGAAATGTCGCGCCCCAATGCTTTGCCATGCTGAACATTTATACCGCCAATAGACAGGACGAATTCAACTTCCAACTGGGCAAAGTCATGAGTGGTTTTGTATGCGGCAATGCCATGTTCGTTGAGGCCGCCAGATTTGGCGCGGGCCTCAAAAATCGTGACATCATGTCCATGCATCGACAATCGGTGTGCACAGGAAAGCCCGGCAGGGCCTGCACCAACAACCGCAACACGTTTTCCGGTGGTTGCAGCACGTTTAAACGGATGCTCTTTGGCCGTCACCATCAAATGATCAGTCGCGTAACGCTGCAATTGACCAATTTTTACCGGTTTGCCTTCAGCTTCTTCACGTACGCAAACTTCTTCACATAGTGTTTCAGTAGGGCAAACCCGAGCGCACATTCCACCCAGAATGTTTTGGTTCAGAATAGTTTTTGCTGAGCCAGACGGGTTGTCCGCCGCAATTTCCCGGATAAAGAGGGGAATGTCGATGCTGGTCGGACACGCCGTCATGCAGGGCGCATCGTAGCAGAAATAGCAGCGTTCCGCTTCCACCATCGCCTCATGGCGGGTGAGGGGCGCGTGCAAATCCTCAAAATTTGAATCGTAGTCAATTTGGTCAAGGCGACCCGTACGGATGTCCCGTGTCGCGAAATCTGTTTCGCTCATCAATAGTCCTCCCCAGATTAGCCGTTGCATTTGTGCAGTTGCGAATTGATCTCCTCAAACCAATCAGCCAAAACAAAGCGGCAATAAATTCCTTCAGCATATCATTTGATATTTTTACCAAAAGGTCAAATCTTTTCTGACCATTTAGTCAGGTTTTTTCATTCTCTGTCTATCCAAGGCCGCGATAACTGGGTTTTGATGCCGTATTCAAGTGGTTTTTTACAACATTGCGGTTGTCCAGATGGCTTGGATATTATACGTAAGCAGCCAAGCAAAAAGCTTCAGAATTCGTACGCTTCTCACAGCAAACATTATCTCACACGCAACATGCAGATTTTTTCCTGTAGTGATGATTCAAGTTTGTGCCAGAAGCCTCGAAAAACTAACAGATTTATCAAGAGGTATGATGATGGCCACTGTAGGCAGAAAAGTCCCAAATGTCGTGTTTAAAACCCGTGTGCGCGACGAATCTATTGGCGGTTCAAACCCCTTTCGCTGGGAAGATAAAACAACCGCCGACTATTTTGCTGGCAAACGTGTTGTACTGTTTTCACTTCCAGGTGCCTTCACCCCAACTTGCTCGACCTACCAATTGCCAAATTTTGAGAAACTATTTGGCGAATTCAAAGAAGAAGGCATCGATGCGATCTATTGTCTGTCAGTGAACGACGCATTTGTGATGAACAAATGGGGTGAGTCGCAAGGCGTTCAAAATGTCGGCTTGATTCCTGATGGTTCAGGTGAGTTCACCCGCAAAATGGGCATGCTGGTCAAAAAAGACAATCTTGGTTTTGGCTATCGCTCATGGCGCTATGCAACTGTTGTTGAAGATGGCGAAATTGTTGGCTGGTTCGAAGAAGCAGGCTTCCAGGACGATATCGAGAGCGATCCATATGAGCTTTCAGCGCCAGAATATGTGCTGACATGGATCCGCGACAACAAGCCATTCGCAAAAAGCCAAGTCGCTTAAGTCATATTGGTTTGAATGAATTGAAAGGCGGGGAGCAATCCTCGTCTTTTATTTTGCCTCTTGTTCTTTCAATAGATTGATAAGCCGTCTGCTGGCCACCAGAATATGGTCTTTTGTCAACTGAGCGGCGAGCTCGGCATCGCCCTTTTCGCAGGCAGCAAGAATGGCCAGATGTTGCTCAATCGCATATCCCATGCCGTCGGTTAACACCAAAAGCGTGCGCAGATAGCTTTCAACGCGGTCGAAAGTATTCTTCACTACGACCAAGTGATAAGGGCGATTTGCGCATTCATATAGCGCGTAGTGAAACTTTTGGTTTAACTCGCCCCAATTGGCCGGGTCCTCTTCAGTTGCAAAGTCGTCGCAATATTGTCGGGCTTTCGCAAAAGTGCTTTCATCCATGTTGGGGACAGCAAATTTTATGACTTCGCTCTCAATGAGTGCGCGGAATTCCGAAATCTCTTCGACTTCTTCAATCGAAAGTGCAGAAACAGTTGTGCCGCGAAACCTTTCGGTTTTCACTAATCCCTGCTGCTCTAAGCGCGATAGCGCTTCACGCACCGGAATGCGCGATGTGTTGAACATTTCCGCCAATGCATCCTGGCGTAAATGCTCCCCGGCCTTCAATTCGCCAGCAAAAATTGCTTCCCGCAAGGCTTCGAATATCAGGTCAGTTGCCGACGCTGCGGCGCGTACATTCACGGTGCTCAACTTCATAACATCGCTCAATTCAAATCACTTTTGGTTGGCACAACATATCCGCAAGACTGCAATTTCGCCAACCCTAGATTTTTTTGAGCACTTTTTTGGGACTAAGTTGGACGACGCGCAACAAAGTAGGGGCTGGACTTTCCATCGCCAAAGAAACGTTCTTCAATGACATCAAATCCTGCTGCAACAATCATGGCCCTCAGTTTGCCAACGGTGAGTAGGTGGAGATTTGGCGGGGCTACTCCAAACAGGTTCATAACTGGAATGATGAGCCGCGGCATGATGCCCATTTCACCCGGGCACACAGTTTTGGATATGAACAAACCACCGGGCTTTAGCTGTTTGAAAAGACTGCGCAAAGTTTCAGCAGGGTCAGGCACCAGATGCAGAATATGAAATGCACAAACCACATCAAATGGCGCGGCCTTAAATTTTGCATCTGCATCTGCGACCATAAATGTCGCACTTTCAGGCGCGTCTTTGGATTTGGCGATAATGATCATCTCGCCTGATATGTCGGCCCCCGTCCAGCGTGCAACATGTTGCGCCATGCGCACCGCTGTGCTGCCCGTGCCGCACCCAATTTCCAACACATTGTCAGTTGGTTTCAGGCGGGACGTCACTGTTTGCAGCATCTGCTCATAGGATTCTTGATCCTTTACGGGTTTAGCCGCATATCCCATTGCTTGCTTATCCCAAAATTGTGCAGTTTTGCTGCTCATGTTTGTACCTTTTTAGTTGCCTAGTGCACATAGATGTAGTGCGGGTTGTGAATTCTGCAAACGTCAACCCATAACGGTGTTTTATTGAGCGCCAGATTTTACCGTTGAGGGCAGTCGCCATGCGAGCCAGCAGATGAAGCCAAGGGTGATGAGTTCTACAATTGCAAATGCACGGTCGTCTAAATCGCCAGGTAATCCAAGGGCTAGAATTGCGCCTGTAAGCACTGCGGCGACAATTGTGACCCATCTGCAAATCTGATCAGAAAGGAAAAGCGAACCGATGATCATTGCCAATGGGATTTCTATCAATACAAAACCGATCAACATCAATTCTTCTGTGATCACCGCACCGTTGATTTTGCCTGCCAAAGCCTCGTTCAAGAAAGCGGCTGTTCCGATCTCGTGAATGTCGCGAAACACCAAGTTGAGCATGAAGAATATCCATAAAGTGGACAGAACTTGGCGTACTTTTTCATTTGTCATATTAGATCCTTCAGCTCAATTGCTGTTCAAATCTAAATACCTATGCGCTAACAAAATAGAAATTGCCTAATTTTGTGGGTTTGGTATACGTAAATGCATGAACTGGCAGGAAGTGAACTTTGATTGGAACCAAGTACGCGCTTTTTTGGCGACGGCCGAAGAAGGCAGCTTCAGTGGTGCAGCGCGCGTCCTTTCCACGACCCAGCCGACCATCACTCGGCAAATTGCCGGGCTAGAGAGTTCATTGAACTTATTGTTGTTTGAACGCAGTACCCGCGGACTGACCATGACTGTGGCAGGACAACAATTGTTCGAACATGTACGCGAAATGGGCAGTGCCGCCAGTCGCATTTCCATGGTGGCACAAACTTTCAACAATGAAGTATCCGGCGAGGTGTCTATTACCGCCGTCGATACACTGTGCGTGAATTTTGTAACGGAGGTCATCAAACGATTGAAAAAGTCGGCGCCTGGTTTAACACTGCGGATATTTTCTTCTGACCAGGTTCAAGACTTAAAGCATCGTGATGCGGACATCGCAATTCGGCATGTGCGACCAACGCAGGGGAGCTTGGTGGCCAAGCTCGTGGGTAATTGGACGGCAAGTTTTTATGCCCATCAGTCATATCTGGACCAGATTGGCTTTCGCCCCGGTTCAAAAGATCACGAGAATATTGAAATTATTGGGCCCAGTGATCCCGTTCAATTTATCGAAGTTTGTAAAGGTCTCGGACTGAACCTAAGGCTAGATCAATTCACATTGCCCTGCACAAGTGCGCTGGTTGCCCATGAAATGCTGCGGGCTGGTTTAGGCGTAAGCGTGACCGCTGACGTGATTGCAAAATCGGAGCCGGGACTCGTTCGCCTCTGGCCGCATGTGCCGTCAATCGATTTTCCGGTTTGGTTGGTCACCCATCAAGAATTACATACATCGAAGAAAATTCGAGTTGTCTTTGATATGCTCGAGCAAGTGCTCAAAGAGGCATAAAGCTTCATCGTTCTAAAACTTACGTAAAATCAAAGGTTAGAGCCTTTTCATTGCGGGGTATGTGTTTTCGCGACCAGCTTTAGCTCCCGCCTTATCCAAAAGAATGACATAAAATATAAAGAATATTGTAGATTGTATCCAATCCTGTGTTATAGGTGAAAATGTAAAGGGTGAAATGGCTTTGGCTGTTCCTTTGCTGGGTAAGGCGCCTGATCAATCAAAAACCCACTATTGGCTTGGTTTTTTGATTGTGGGACTGCCGGCCCATCAAAGGAGAGTTGGTTATTATGCGCCTCAATGATCCGGGAGGAAGAAAATGAATTTTATAAAATTGGCCGCAACAGCGGCTGTACTTGCCACACTAGCGACACCTGCGGCTTTTGCAGACAAGCTTGACGATGTGATCAATAACGGCGTGTTGCGTTGTGCGGTTGTGTTGGACTTTCCACCAATCGGCTATCGCGATGCGAACAATGAGCCAGCGGGCTTTGACGTTGAATATTGTAACGATATGGCAGCGGCACTTGAAGTTGACGCAGAAATCATTCCTGTAACTTGGGCTGAACGTTTGCCTGCAATCGTGACAAACCGTGCAGACATCGTATTTGGTGGTACGTCAGATTCACTGGCGCGCGCCAAAACTGTTGGCTTTTCTATTCCTTACGCAATCTATTTTGCGCAAGCAGTTGTCGGTAAAGATAGTGGCATCAAGTCTTTTGAAGACATGAAAGGCAAACGGATTGCCGCAGCTGTTGGCACTGTGCCAGAGCAAGAGTGGATGAAAATTGCTGAGCAATGGGGCGAGAGCAACCTGTACCAAGGTTACCAAAGTGAAAACGAAGTTTTCTTGGCGGTTGCACAAGGTAAAGCGGACGCAGGTATCACCACCAACACAGCCGTTAAACCAATTACGGATCAGTATGATTCGATAGTTCCTGGCCCACGTATGCCTTGGACAACAGATTACACATCGGTTGCTGGTCCGCGCAAAGACGTGACTTGGCTTAACTATATCAATCTGTTCATCACCCATCAGGTGCGTTCGGGCCGTTATGACGAGCTATGGTTGAAATATGTTGGCGATACAGCACCTGAACTGCGTATCCCGGGCGTTATGTACTAATCCTTTGACTTTAAAAATCGGTTGCTCGCGGCTCTGGCTGCGGGCAGCTCTTTCGACCCAAAAGGAAAGGGGAAGCGCTCATGAACTTTGATTATACGTTCCATTGGCGTCCAGTGTTGCGCAAACTACCCGACCTGCTTGAAGCAAGTCTGGTGACGTTGCAGATCTCTGTGCTCTCTATGGTTATTGGCATTGTGCTGGGTCTCATTCTCTCGCTGCTGCGCATGAACGGGCCAAAGCCTTTGGCTTGGATCGCAACAATATGGGTGGAAACTGCCCGCAACACGCCAGCCCTTTTTCAGCTGTTCTTCTTCTCATTCGGACTAGGTGCGTTTGGGATCAATCTAACGCCATATCTGATCGTCCTGACGGGTCTCGCATTCAATAATGCTGGTTACTTGGCAGAAAACTTCCGTGGTGGTTTTCAAGCCGTGCCGGACACGCAACTGCGCGCCGCGCGATCACTGGGCATGTCATCATGGCAAAGCTACACGCGGATCATTATCCCGCAAGTTTTTCGGATTATCTATCACCCCATGACCAACCAATTGGTTTGGGCGGTTTTGATGAGTTCTTTGGCGATGATTGTTGGCTTCCGCGAGTTGGCCGGCGAAACCCAAGCCTTAGCGTTTGAAACGTTCCGGATTTTTGAATATTTCGCAGTGGCCGCACTCATCTATTACGTGATGGTCAAATTCATTCTCGGCTTCGCTAGGCTTATCGCCTGGCGCATGTTCCGGTACTAGGGAAGGATAAGGTAATGAACGAACCGATTTCATTCTTCTCCGGCTTTGGTCCAAAAGATCTTTGGTATTTGTCCCAAGCCGCATGGCAAACGCTGGTCATTTCGGCACTGTCGATTTCGACGGGGACTTTGCTCGGCATTTTCTTTGGCTGGATATTGTCCGAAAGCAAAATTGTAGGTGCGATTACGCTGGGCTTAGTGCTTGATGCGTTCCGATCTGTACCTTTGATCATCCAACTGGTGTTGTTTTACAACCTGTTCAACGTGCTTGGTTTGGCCGTTAATCCATTTTGGGCTGGTGTGATCATCCTTGCAGTTTATACATCTGCCCTTGTGGCCAATGTGGCACGCGGCGGTATTGAAGCTGTGGGGCCGCCCATGCGCCGGGCTGGCCGATCACTTGGCCTAAGCTATTTTCAAACCATGCAACATGTGGTGTGGCCAATCGGCTTGCGAGCGGTTTTCCCATCATGGGTAGGCGTGGCGCTTGGCGTATTGAAAGACAGCGCACTTGTGTCGGTGCTTGGCCATCCAGAACTCTTAAAAGTCGCGCGCGATCTGATCACGCGCACCCAACAACCCTTGCTTGTGCTGGCGGTTGCAGGCGCGTTCTATTTCGCGCTTTCATTCCCAATATCCCGCTATGCAGCGCATCTTGAAAGGAAGTGGCAGTCATGATCGAGATCAAAGGTCTTCATAAATATTTCGGTGATCTGCATGTGCTTAAAGGCATCGATTTGAACGTTGAGAATGGCGAAGTGCTGTCCATCATTGGCGCGTCAGGCTCTGGCAAGTCTACGCTGCTCTATTGCATCAATGGGCTGGAAACGATCCAAGGTGGCGATATTTTGGTTGATGGCGTGTCGGTGCACGCCAAAGGCACCAACCTGAACAAGTTACGCACCAAAATGGGCATGGTGTTCCAACAGTTCAATTCGTTCCCGCACCTCACGGCGCTCGAAAACGTCGCGCTTGCGCCAAAGATCGTCAAAGGCAAATCAAAGGCCGAAGCAAAAGAGATCGCCCGGGCGCAGCTTGAACATGTGGGGTTGAGCGATAAAATCGACAGCTACCCATCAGCTTTGTCCGGCGGTCAACAACAGCGTTTGGCGATTGCCCGCGCGTTGGCGATGGAGCCATCTTACATGCTATTTGATGAAGCAACGTCGGCGCTTGATCCGGAATTGGTGGGCGAGGTGCTCGACACCATGCGCCTACTGGCAGAAGAGGGCATGACCATGATCTGCGTTACCCACGAAATGGGCTTTGCCCGTGATGTGAGCGATCGTGTGGCCTATTTCCACCAAGGCATTATGGAAGAGATCGGGCCGCCAAAGCAGATCTTCTCAAACCCAAAAAGCGAACACACGGCAAAATTCTTGGCCAACGTTCGCTAAGTTAGTTAACAATTCAATCTCAAATTCGGATGGGCGAGCAATTTGGTGCGCGCATCTACCACTGATCTTTAAAGGAAGTTTCGATGGACGCGAATATTTTTTCTGGCTGCATTCCAGCGCTGATGACCCCGTGTAAAGCAGACCGCTCTGTTGATTTTGATGCGCTGGTGCGCAAAGGCAAAGAACTCATTGATGCGGGCATGTCCGCCGTTGTTTATTGCGGCTCAATGGGCGACTGGCCTTTGCTAACTGACGCTGACCGCATGGAAGGCGTTGCTCGCCTCGTGGCCGCTGGCATTCCAACGATTGTTGGCACTGGCGCAGTAAACTCAAAGATTGCTACCGAACACGCAGCGCACGCGCAAAAAGTTGGCGCACATGGATTGATGGTTATCCCGCGCGTTTTGTCCCGTGGCAGCTCGATGGCGGCACAACGTCACCACTTTGCAGCGATTTTGAATGCAGCCCCCGATTTGCCAGCCGTGATTTACAACAGCCCCTATTATGGCTTTGCCACCCGGGCGGACTTGTTTTTTGATTTGCGCAAAGAGCACAAAAACTTAATCGGTTTCAAAGAGTTTGGCGGCGCTGATGATTTGCGTTACGCAGCAGAATTCATCACCAGCCAAGACGATAGTGTCAACTTAATGATCGGTGTTGATACCCAAGTGTTCCATGGCTACGTAAACTGCGGCGCTGGTGGTTCAATCACAGGCATTGGAAATGCGTTACCAAAAGTCGCATTGCACCTTGTTGCGCTTTGCGAAAAGGCCGCACAAGGTGACGCTGTTGCACGTGTTCGGGCGCTTGAGCTTGATACAGCGTTTCAAGTTCTGTCTTCATTTGATGAGGGTGCAGACTTGGTGCTTTACTACAAATATATGATGGTATTGCAGGGCGATGCTGAATATGAATTGCATTTCAATGAAACAGATGCGCTCACTGACAGCCAACGCAATTACGCAAAACAGCAGTTCGATTTGTTCCAAACATGGTATCAAAGCTGGAGCCAACAACCTGACATATTGGCGCTTGCTGCATAGGTTGAACACTCGGAATCAAAATGCCCGGAAACTGGAGCAAATAAATGGAATATAAGAGCTTTATTGGTGGCGCGTGGGAGGA
Source organism: Maritalea sp. (assembly GCF_047634455.1). Classification (GTDB taxonomy): domain Bacteria; phylum Pseudomonadota; class Alphaproteobacteria; order Rhizobiales; family Devosiaceae; genus Maritalea. The sequence goes on along the minus strand of NZ_JBLIAI010000073.1, from coordinate 687 downwards.
AACTTCCGCGTCGACGCCTAACATTAACCCCTCAGATACATCTGACATTCTTGGCCATGCGGCTGTTTCAGAAGCCGCTGACATGGATCGTGCCATTGACGCCGCACATACGGCGTCAGCCAAATGGGCGGCCTCAACTCCGCAGCAACGCTTTGATGTTTTGGACTTTATCGCCAATGAAATTTTGGCGCGCAAAGCGGAACTTGGTGAACTATTGTCGCGTGAAGAAGGCAAGACTTTGCCTGAAGGTATTGGCGAAGCAGCACGTGCGGGTCAAATTTTCAAATTTTTCGCCGGCGAAACAATTCGCCAGCGCGGAGATCGCTTGGCATCCGTGCGCCCCGGTGTTGAAGTTGATGTTACCCGTTCGCCAGTTGGTGTTGTTGGCCTCATCACGCCGTGGAATTTCCCAATTGCTATTCCTGCGTGGAAAATTGCACCGGCACTAGCATTCGGCAATGCAGTTGTTTTGAAACCCGCTGAATTGGTGCCTGGCTGCGCCCATGCCTTGGCTGAGATTATTTCGCGTTCTGGCTTGCCAGAGGGCGTGTTCAACCTCGTGTTTGGCCGCGGTTCAAAAGTTGGTCCACAACTTGTGGGTTCAAACAAAGTCAACGCCATCAGCTTTACCGGTTCTGTTGGTACTGGTCGCGGAATTGCAGCGGACTGCGGCAAGCTGCTGAAGAA
>NZ_JBLIAI010000072.1:0-12285 GCF_047634455.1 Maritalea sp. | reverse complement strand
ACCCGTAGTTTCGTCGACTGTGACGTCGGTTGAAATCACACCATCGATAGCAGCGACAACGCTGTTACTCACGGGCTTATTGATGATCCGTACATAGGGATCAAACGAGGTGCCATATGTTTTTGTGAGTTGAAAGTCGGTATTTACGCCATCGCCAACACCGATCTGTTGGTCAGTTGCCGCAGGTGAGTTTTCGCCAGATGAATAATCAATCGGATCGCGAAACAGAAAGCCGTGAAAGCTGCCGCGCCGTTCTTCAAAAAACGCTAAAACTGAACGTAGATCGGTTTTGGATTTTACGCCAAACCCCGCATCATATTGCCGTCGGGATTGTGCCCAGCGTGAGTTGCGTTCCTCTGCGCCCGATGACAATTCCACAATGTCAGTTGCCCATTGTGGCCCACCACGCGCGCCGAGCGCGATTTCGAGCGGAAAACGTATATGGTGAAACGCCATTAGCTTGCCCTTTGCCCGCGACGCACGGCGTCTAGCAGCGACGCACCGATTTCAGCTTCCGCCCGTTGAAAGCTTTGTGCGTCGGCGGCGTTTACGGTCATGGAAACATGAACCGGCGACGCGGCGTTTGCCGCAACACCCAATTGCCCCGAGCTGTTGCGTTGTAGCGGCAAAATGGCTTCTGCCCCGGCTTCACCAGCCAAACCAATACTTCCAGAATTTGGGAAAAATGTTGGCTTGTTGATCACACCGCCTTTTGCAAATGCTTGGACCTTTGGGAGCACAGGATTTGCGCCCGCAAACACCCCTTGCACCAGTTGCGAGATCATTCCACCGACCGGTTTTAATGCGGCTTTGAGCGCAATGTCTGCAAAGCTTTTACCGATATCTCGCAACACAGATGTAAGCGAAGTGCCTTTGCCGATGGCATTTGAAAAACTGGTGGTGATCGTCTTGCCGACATCGTCCGCCAGAGCCTTTATGCGGCCCAACTCATTCTCAACATCGTCAAATTCGTCACGCCAGTTTTCGGCTTTTTCTTGTTCATTCATTCGAATTTTTCCTCGTCTGGAAATTTATCCGCCATCTGTTGAAATGTTTGGCGATCAAGGCCCTGCGACGCGCCGATGCCAAATGCATCGAAAATCATCACAAGTTCTTTTGGGGTAAGCTGCCAAAACTCACGTGGCGAAAGCCGCAACAAGCCAAAGCCAATGCGGGCGGCATCTTGCCAAGGGAAGTTTTGCAACAGCTGCTTCCTATTCGCCAAACGCTGCTACGAGCAGCTCGGCCGCAATTCTGGCGGCGCTGCGCGCCCCGCCGTGGATTTTCATTTTGGCTAGATCGTCGTTGCTGATCGGGTTGCCTGCGCCGCGCAATCCAGCGCCAACGATGGCGATGAGATCGCGGGCCGATACACGACCGTTTTCAAAACGTTCCGCCAAGCCATTTAAGTCGCTAGACTGCAAAGCCGCTTCAAGTTCGGCCAATGCGCCAAGGGTCAGGCACAATGTGTAAGTTCTTCCATCAATGGTCGCTTCAACTTCGCCGCGCATTTTGTTGACCATTATGGAGCCACCGCGAAGGTGATTTGCCCAGCACTTTCGAGCGCAATGTCAAACGTTACTTCGCTGGTATGATCCGCTGAAAACTCAAGCGCCGTGATTTGAAACGCACCTTGAATAGTGCCAAAATCTGGAATAATGAGTTGCCAGTTGCGTAGCTCACCAGAGAAAAACAGCTCCCGGATTTTGGCGTCTGTGCTCGCGTCTTTGAACACCCCAGCCCCGGACAGTGACGCGGTTTTGATGCCGCCGCCGCCAAGTAACTCGCGCCACTGGCCGGAAGAATATGAATCCGTCGTGTCAATCGACTGGGCGTTGAAGGACAACTGCCGTGTTCTGATGCCGGCCACAGTGGCAAAACCACCTGCCCCGGTTTCATCCAGCTTTAGCAGCATGTCGCGTCCGCTTTGTGCGCTCATTTGCTGTTTCCTTATTCTTGAGAGAAGTCGAGATTAAACTGCGTGCGCACCAGAATGCGTGTCCACCCATTGCGTTTATCGATGGAACTTTCTGTGCGCACGTGACGCGTCATCACAAGTTTGACATCGCCGGCCATCGCTGTGTTGGAAAGCACGACGGCGCACAGCCGGTCGGCAATAACCAAACCATCGCTGCGATGGGGTTGGCTCAACCAAATATGCCAGTCGATCAGATGGGTCGACAATGTTGTTGCTTGCGCGTCGCGCCGGTTCGCATCATGTCGCGCGATGACAACATATGGCGGACGCACGCCCTTGGGTGGTGCATCAAAAATGCGGTTTACGCCAATCAAACTCGTCAGTTCCGGATCACTAGCCAGCGCTGAAACCAAGGCCGTTTGAAGGATTTTCATCGCGCTATTCATATCGCGATCCCATCATTGTTGGCGCGGTGCACCAGCAACCCAGGTAAGCTTGGCGACCATTTATGTCTGCCACATTGTCGACGTCGAATTGCTGGCCATCCACCAACAAACGGTCGCCAGGTTTTATGTCTGTTCGAAATCGCATCGTGATCTGTTTTGGTTGCAAAACAGCAGATCCGTCACCAAGTTCGCTAACGCCACTGGAAGATGTTTGCACCTTTGCCCAAACGAAGCCAAGACTGGTGTAAGTGGTTGACTGTCCACCACTCGTGTCCGTTGATATTGCGCGCGAAAGGAGTTCAATGCGTTGATTGAGCGAGCCCAATGATGGCGTACGGCCACTCATAGGTTCATCACTTTGTACGGCGCAATAAGTTGATCAAATCCGAGCGGGACAATAGCCCCGCTGCCCGCCATCACCACGGCTTCACGATGCTGGTACCAATGACCGATAAGCGTGAGCAACGATTGTTTGAGATCAGCTGGCACATCATCGGGCGTTGAACCATAGCCAACTTGATAGTCGATTTCGATAGCAGCTTGTGATCGCAAAATCGGTTGGCCACTGATGGCTGTTGGCAGCATGATGCGCGCGGGCGACGATTGATTTTCGCCCAAAAACTGCGCCATTGGCAAAGTAACGGCGTCGCCTTCGCTGTCAAAAACCCGCACCGCAACCAAGTTTTGAAACGGCCCGAGTGGCAGTTCAACTTCATTTGTTGAGGGCCAATGATCTAAAACTTTGCGCCAGATTTGGGTGATCATGGCGCGCCGTGTCAAGGTTTCAACATGCACGCGCGCTGCGGCAATAAGTGTGGACACCAATTGATCATCTACGCTGTCGCTGACCCGCAAAAAAGTCTTGGCGTCAGCCAGCGAAATTGGCTCGACGGCAGGCCCTGTGATTAGAAAGGAAGTCATTGCATCTCCTTGAAAAAGCGCCGACCCAACCTGCGGGAGGGGAACAGATTGGGTCGGCAGACTCAGCTTGCTATTGGAGGCCTAGCTTGCTGAGAATTTGAGGAGTTTGATGGCGTCTGAATCCAGCACGCCGCCGCCCACACGTTTTGTGGTGTAAAACAACACATAGGGTTTGGCGGAATATGGGTCGCGGATCACGTTGACGCCCAATCGATCAACGATAAGATAGCCCCGGCGAAAATCACCAAAGGCAATTGGTGTCGCATCTGCGGCCACATCAGGCATGTCTTCGGCTTCAACCAGTGAGAAGCCCATAAAGCTTGGGCGTGTGCCAGGCTGGTGGCTTGGCTGCCACAAATAGTTGCCGTCCGCATCTTTGATTTTGCGCAATTGGGCCTGCGTGCGTCGGTTCATCACCCAATTGGCGTTTTGGCGATATCCAGCCTTTAACGTATAGACCAAATCGATCAGCACATCGCTTGGGTTAGAAGCTGGCAAAGCACCCGCCTCACCCGTTGCCATGTAGCCTACATTTCCCCAAGACCAGCTGCTCTCGGCAACTTGGTTGGCCGACAGAAAACCCGTTGGCTTTTTAACGCCATCGCCAGAAACAAAAGCCGCTGTCTCTTGCTCTGCAAACGCAACTTCAACTTCTTCTGCGATCCATTGCTCAACATCAACAGCTGCATCATCCAAGAAGCTAGCGGTTGCGGCGGGCATCGCATAAAGCTCAGTTGTCGGGTATTCGATTTCCGCAAGCGTAGAGGCGCCTGTTTCGGGGCGAACATCTGTTTCGCCGACCCAGCCAACAGCAGGGCCAGAAATTGCCACTGGTTTTTTGTAAACCGCAGATGACACTTGGCGCACGCTGGCAATCGAGCGGATGGGCGATAACGCGGCCAAACGCCTGCCGATATCCAAATCCGTTTCGGCTGGCACAAGGTAGCCACCGTCAGGATTAGAACCCGCAGAAAGTGACTTTTCCTCGCCTTTGCGGACATAGGCGGAAAACGCATCTTTGTACTCGTTGCCGCCAGCAACCAGACCATGATCAGCACCCAGGTTTGGGCGCATTTGCTTGGCAAGCATGTGCTCGATGTTCGCGTTTTGACTGTCCATTGCAGCGTTTAGGCGCTCAAGTTTTTGATCAAGCAAAATGTCGTCTTTTTTGCTTTCAATCGCGGTCAGACGCGCATCATTTGTCGATTTAAATTCGTCAAATGCATGCATGAAATCGTCAAACAAGTGTGTGACGTCGTTAGTGGCGTCAGCACGTGCGTGTGCCTTCACCTCAAAGTCGTGAGACGGTTTGGTGGTCATCGTTATTCCTTATTGAGTTGAAGTTAGAAGCTTGGTCGCCTGTTTGATATTTTGGGCAAGCTGTGGCGCGGCGATCCGCGCAATGTCGAGCATCGGGAAGGTCACAATTGAGATTTCCCAAAGGTCGATTTCGTAAAGGCGTCGCGCGGTTGCTCTTGATTTTGTTGAAGCGCGAACAGTACGAAAGCCAATAGAAAGGCCATCGATACCGCCATCACGGATCAGGCTTATAAGTTCGCGACCGCGCCCAACATTATCGTTGATTTGACCGATCACTTTCAGGCCGAGATCCGTTTCACGTATGGAATGCCACAAGCCAATCGGCTCTTTTGGATCGTGCTGAAACAGCATTCGAATATTGGCGACGCCACGTTTTTTCAAAGAGTGCGAAAATGCACCGCGAACGACAATGTCGCCACCTTGATCGATTTTGCCAAAGATACTCGCATAGCCCGAGAACACGCCATCCTCGTTTATCTTGATGGCCATTATTTCGCCTGCACCCGCTTGGTCGGGGTTGCCCGCTTTGTGAGTTTGGTGTGAGAAACTCCACTCTTTTTGATCGAGGTTTTTGCAATACTTGCCGCCACATTCCAAGCGAACTGACGAAACTCATTTTGTGCATTAGCTGACATTGCTGATTTTTCCTTCATTTGTTGGCCCGCTCGTTACTTGCGTTTGAAAAGTTTGTTGAGCGCTGCGATCTCATTGACAAAATGATCAAAGCGCCGATTTGCCGCCGCAAGCTCCTTCAAAGTCCACACCAACAACCCGCTGGTACTACTCGCCCATAAAAAAAGAGCGAGGTGAGCCAGGTCGCCGCGCTGTGCAAATACTTGTGAAATTTCAGTCATTATTCCTCCCTTTGGCCCAAATTATCTGAGCTCGTATTGTTAAAAGTATTTTTGGGAAGCCCTATCAATTCGCGCTTCTCGTCTTCAGTAAGAATATTCAAAACATCAATGCTCGCCCAATTGGCGAGACGCTCATCGGCAATGGATTCAATCGATTCAAAATTCGGAACCAAGGTCCAATTTCCATGAATTACCGTTTTTAAACAACGGGTTAGTGTTGCGCAGGTTTTTACCATTTGCGGGATAATGGTTTGCCGCCAAAATGCGCGGTTGGCCTCACGATAGTTGGCGTAAGTATTGTCGCCCGCTAAACACAGCAACATTGGTGGTACGCCAAACGCCATGGCGATGTCTCTTGCGGCGCTATTTTTGGTCTCGATAAAATCCATGTCGCGCGGTGACATAGACAGGGCTTTCCAGTCCAATCCGCCTTCTAAAACCATTGGCCGACCTGCATTCGCGGCCCCCTGAAAACTGTCATTCAGTTCAGATTTTAACCGATCAAATTGTTCTTTCGTGAGGTTGCCAGCTTCGGCGCTATAAATCAGCGCACCGGATGGCCGTGCGGCATTGTCGAGTAAGGATTTGTGCCACTCGCAGGCTTTGTTATGTGTATCCACCGCATCCATGGCCGCAGCAATTGGCGGCAAACCAGAATGGTCGTTGGTTGGGTGGAAATTGCGCAAATGAATGATCGGCGTCGGGTTGCGCTTGGTGGGGACAATTCTGCGCTTCTTATGGCCAACATTATAGTCGTAGGCCTTTATCCATCCATCCTCGCCAACCACTGGAATTACCCGGTCGGGGCGCAGCGGATAGAGATGAAATTTGCCATCTTCAAATTGCAGCAGTTCAAGAAACGCGTTGCCGCTCAGTTGCAGATGGTAAAAAATCGTTTCCATTAGTTCCGGGCCGGACAAATCTGGATTTGGGCATGCGATCAAATCAAGCACCGGGTGGGTTGCCAATCGTTCACCGTGATCGTCCACCATGAGCGGCACACGCGCGGCGTTTTGGGTAACCAATGACATTGCGCGATGAACAACTGGGTTTTTCATCAACCCGTGCTGCGCAAAAGACGCGTAGGATCGGCCAGACCAACTGGCGGATTGGCCGTCAATCATTGAAATAAATGAATGCGCGGACTTGTGTTCGACAGGCGAAATCGCCCGCTGCCGAAATAGGCGGTCAAAAACGTTTCCCATGGGAACCCCTTGGATAGTTAAATGTTTCGAATTCTGGGGCGATTGGAACGCACCAGCGCAAGCTCGGTTACAGCCCAAACAAGCGCATCAAGCCGGTCCGGAGAATGGCCGTTGGCTTTTCCATTGCTGGTGAAATTGCACATTTCATCTTCCAGCTCCGCAAGCAGCCCAACGTGACGCACCCCGTCGCGCTCATATAACAACGCCACGGGCTCGGCCCTTAGCCATTTACCGCGTCGGGCATGCACACTTTTCACGGGCAAATTTGGATTGACTTGATGCAATGCATTAGCGACCAAATCTCCGCCTTGATTGACTTCAACAATCACACAATCGGCTTCGAAATGATCATATAGTTCCACCACCTTGGTTGCCCATTTTAGGGGTGTGGCTCGCGCCAATGTTGCATCGGCTAAAACATAAACGCAGCCCTGAGAAACCCCAGCAACCACGATGCCGCATTTGTCAGATTTCTCGTGGCTGGACACGGGTGGGTCCACTGCAATCACGATGCGTTCTAATTCCGGCGCGCTGTTCGCACGGCTCATATCAATAAGGTGTCGCGACCACAGCGCATCTTCGGCGTTCTCCAAGATTTCGCCTTCTAGTTCCTGACGCCCTAGCGACGTGCCGCGATATTGGCTCACGATGCTGTTGACAAATGAAGGCGCAAGATTGTGCCGGTTTTCGTCGGTTTTCATTTTAGTGACCCGCGTTGATGGGTCTTGCATGATGCGTTTGAGCAACTTGATTGGCTTGGGCGTTGTGGTGACCAATTGTTGTGGTCGCTCGCCAAGCCGCATACAAAACTGCAACATATCCCACGCCGCATCCGGATCGGGCCACTTGCACGTCTCATCGCACCATGCGGACGAAAATTGTGGCCCCCGCAAGCTTTCTGGATCGCTAGCAGAATAGAGCCGCGCAATTGCGCCATTTGGCCATTCAAGTTCGTTTCGTGACCTGTTAAACATCGGGCGTTCTGCCATCGGATGAATGGCCAACAGGCCTGAATGGCCCTCAACCATCACCGCACGGGCATCTGAAATCGTTTCGCCAACCAAAGCGATTGGGCTTTTTGGACTGACGCCGGTCGCATTGGCGCGCACCCACTCTGCGCCAGCGCGGGTTTTGCCCGCGCCGCGCCCGCCAAGCAGCAACCAAGTGGTCCAGTCCCCATTTGGGGGGCGTTGAGAAATTCGAGACCAAATTGACCAATCGAACTTTAGTGCTTCCAACTCATTTTGAGAGAGTTGGGACAGCAGTTGTTCAATCCTGTTCATTCAGCCGTTCAAGGTTTTTGCTCAACATTTCGCGCAACGCGCTCGCAGCGGTGCTTTCGATTCTGGTTTTGTTTGGTGCCTTGCCAGCTTCACGAAGCTCAATCAGTTTCTCAAATGTCTTCGCAATATTGCCCAATGCAACAGCATCGACTGGGCCGTCTGAACTAATGCGGCTTTCGACCTGGTCTAGTTGTTTGTAGAGGACGTAAAACATGCTTTCCACAAAGTCGTTATAACTGGATTGTGCCGTATTCATTCGTGGTGGCCATTTGTTCAACCGCGCTTGCCGGTACAAGCTCGACTTAGACACTCCAAACTGTGTACAGATTTGGGCGACGGTGCACTCGCCTTGCGAATAGGCGCGCGCAACATCACTCCAATTGGGATTGGATGAATTCAAAGGACTGCTCTTTGCTGAAATAAAAAAAGCAACCAAGCGGTTAGCTGGCTGCTATATTGGCCGCACTTCTTCGACCATGCCCAGAACTTAGCAAACTACCGTCACGCAGTCAAGGACTATTTTCCTATTAGGGGGATTTTTTCTTATTTGGGGTCGTCCGATGGGTCAAATTCTGGCCAACCAACAATATGTTCTTCCCAGTCTTCTTCGCGCACTTTGTCTTCAGAAATCGAGCGTCCTTGCACTGAAATCCCAGCATCGACAACCGATTGTTTGTCGCCAGAAACCAGCGGATGCCACCAAGCAAGCCCCTTACCCTCGGCCAACCGTCTGTACGCGCAGGTGACCGGCATCCAGTTAATCTCAGTCACGTTTTGTGGCGTCAATTTAATGCAGTCTGGTACGCGCGTTTGGCGGTTCTTATAGTCCGTACAACCGCATGTTTCTTCGTTCATAAGCGCGCAATGCACGTCGGATGTCACGATTTGGCCGGTGTCTTCGTCTTCCAGTTTGATTAGGCAACAACGCGCGCAACCGTCACACAGAGATTCCCATTGAGCATCGGACATCTCACTTAGCGATTTTTCTTCCCAAAAATTCATTGTATATCGCCTTGTTTCAGCCGAGAATGTACGCCATCAATTGATACGATTGTTGGCATAATGCACTTAGTGTTAAGGCTCAAGCGCTTAATCAATCCTATATAACCATCTGTTTTGGGAACAAAAGTGTCGGATCCATTCTACCAAAAGAAAAAAGGGCGAAAAACCTCGAAGCTTATTCGCTTGGATTCATGGCTTGATTCTTCGCTTTATGAAACCTTTCAATCGTTCGGGTATAGCTATCGGCGCTTTGGCGATTTCATGTCCATATTTAGAGTGACGGGCTTTAATCGACTTGTGGTGGAAGTTGTATCTGACGGGCTGACATTCTTTGCAATGGGCCTTGTGTTGATGACGGCGTTGGCGCTGCCTTCTTTTCAAATAACAGCAAGCGGCGAATTCAACCAAGTCGGCGACTACGCCATCACATTTTTGGACCGGTACGGCAACGAAATTGGTCGGCGTGGCATTAGAACTGACGACAGCAATGAGCTGGCAACATTACCAGAATACTTGGTCAACGCCGCGCTCGCCACCGAAGACCGACGGTTTTACGAGCATTTTGGCATCGACATCGTGGGCATCAGCCGTGCGATGGTCACAAATGTGCGGGCAAAATCCTTGGTCGAAGGCGGCAGCACGATCACGCAGCAACTTGCTAAGAACCTGTTTTTGACATCTGAAAGGACCATTACGCGAAAACTACATGAAGCGTTTTTGGCGCTATGGCTCGAATCCCAGTACAGCAAGGATGAAATACTGAAACTGTATTTTGACCGCGCCTATATGGGAGGCGGAAATTTTGGCGTTGCTGCGGCGGCCGAATATTATTTTGGCAAAAAGGTGCAAAACATTTCGCTTGCAGAAGCCGCCATGCTGGCTGGCCTGTTCAAGGCACCTACAAAATATGCCCCTCACATAGACCTTGCAGCTGCGCGCGGACGGGCGGGTGACGTTTTAACGAACATGGTGCAGGCCGGTTTTATGACCGAGGGCCAAGTCACAGATGCGCGTTTGTCTCCTGCATCCCCTATTGAGCGGTTGGAAGACACAGAGTCACCAAACTATTTTTTGGATTGGGCATTTATTGAAGTCAAAGACATCATCAAGGACTACCCTGCCGGAACTGCTTTTGTCGTACGCACAACCGTTGATCCGGTTTTGCAAAAACACGCAGAGAATTCAATTGCATCTATGTTACGAGAAGAAGGCGAAGCCTATAGCGTGACACAAGGTGCAATGGTTGTGCTCGACCCCCGCGGGGCTGTCCGTGCAATGGTGGGGGGCAATGATTACGGCAAAAGCCAGTTCAATCGCGCCACTAGCCCAACCAGACAGCCTGGATCATCGTTCAAACCCTTTGTATATGCTACCGCGCTTGAAACTGGAAAGTTTGGACCAAAAACCATCATCACAGATGCACCAATTTGCATTGGAGACTGGTGTCCAAAGAACTATGGCCGCTCATACGCTGGCCGGGTTACACTTAAGAATGCCCTTACGCGGTCAATCAACACGGTTCCAGTAAGGCTATCTCAAGCAACAGGCAGACAGCCAATCGCTGATTTGGCAAAGAAAATGGGCATTCAAAACGATTTCCCGGTCACCCGATCCCTGGCGCTTGGGGTGATTTCTGTCAGTGTCATGGACATGGCTTCATCCTATGCGGTGTTTGCCAATGGCGGTTTCAAGGCGAAAGCATTTGGCATTAGCCGTGTGACTACACTGCGTGGCGACGTTGTTTTTGACGCCAAAAAACAGCCCGCGCCCGAACGGGTTTTAAAACCCGAAACCGTATTGGGAATCAACGAAATGCTGCGCTCGGTGGTCACCTCTGGCACCGGTCGTCGGGCGCAAGTCCCTGGCACGCCCGCGGCGGGAAAGACGGGAACAACCCAGTCATATCGAGATGCATGGTTTGCCGGTTACACGGGCAACTATGTCGCCGCGATCTGGTATGGCAATGACGATTACACAAAAACCAACAACCTTACGGGCGGTCGTTTGCCAGCCCAAACATGGCAAAAATTTATGTCTTATGCGCACTCAAACATCAAAATAGCCGATCTTATTGGAGCAGAATTCGAACGCATTGCAGTTGACCAAAACACCCAACAAGTGTCTGACGACAACACACCATTGCTGGTCCGCCCACCAACGCTAACAGAGGGAGCGGGTGAGAAATTGCGTGGTCTTGAGCGTAAACTGGACGATATGTTGTTGATGATTGTGGGTCCCCCTGCCGCTGCAAGTTCTGAATTACAACCCCCGTCTCCGCTAGGTTAGTCCATTGCTCCGCAACGCCCTTTACATTGTTTTTACGCTGCTTGTGGCCTTGATCTTGGGATTTGGCACGTCCTATTACATGGTCGAGAACGGTCGGGAAATGTCGGCCCAAAGATTTGGCGTTTGGTACGGTTGGGCGGATGCCGGTGGCGCAGACACCGACCCATACAGCAAGGCAGTATCTGCGCGATCGGGCGCGCTGCAACTTGGTCGCGCCGAAGGCGTGGTATTTACGGCAACTCAAGATCAAAGCGGAGCGTTTTTGAGTGGTAGTTGCAGCTATCTCATTTCAGGCAGCACACCTAGTGCTTCTGTGTGGACATTACGCGCAGCGCCAATGGCTGAAAATGCGGAAAACACTGACGTCGAGTATCTCACTAGCTTACAGATCAATAGAAACGCTGGCGGCACATTTACGATTACAGTCTCACCCAATGCTGCGCACGGCAATTGGTTGCCCACACCGGATTCAGGAAAGCTAAAATTTATACTGAGTTTTTACGACACCAACGCATTTTTGGTCTCCGGGCATGAATTGGCGGTGTTGCCAACGGTTCAGAAAGTCAATTGTTCATGATCCGGTTCTTTACACACCTCTTTGCTGGGATCGTTTTGGGCGGCATCATCCACATCACGGTCATTTTGATCATGCCAATTATGTCGACACAAAGCGCATGGGCTGTGATTTCTCGACTTGTGCCAGAAAATCAGATGCGTGTTCTGGACAGCAAGTATCAAGACCTGCGTGCGACATTGGGGCTAGACCCAGCCTTTGTTTACGCTATTTGCGCCGTCGATCTGAACAATGGACCGATCAGAATTAGCGGTGATTTACCGACAACATTTTGGACAGCCGCGCTGATCGGGTCAGATGGCAGTGTGCCATATTCAACAAACAGCCGCACGAACAACAATCGCGACATCAATATTGGCATTTTCAACGCAGATCAGGCGCGATTGCTCAAAAGCGAAGATCTCGACATAGATCTGGCACTCCAGATCGTGCGTGTCCCTTACGATCAAATGACAGCCATCGTACGCATTTTGCCA
>NZ_JBLIAI010000071.1:0-12428 GCF_047634455.1 Maritalea sp. | reverse complement strand
TTACTAAAGATGGATGGTTGAAATCGGGCGATGTGGGCAAGCGCGACGCCGACGGATATGTCTATGTGATTGACCGCATCAAGGACATGTATATTTCAGGCGGCGAAAATGTTTATCCCGCAGAAGTTGAAAAAGTTCTAATCACCCATCCTGACATTTTGGAAGCAGCGGTGATTGGCGTCAAAGATGAAAAATGGGGTGAAGTTGGTGCAGCCTTTTTGTTGTTGCGGCCCGGTCACCAGATTGACATGACCAAACTTGCCCCTTGGTGCCGCGAACGGCTAGCTCCCTACAAAATTGCAAAAACATTTCATTTGGTGGATGAGTTTCCGCGCACCGCCGCAGGTAAAATCCGCAAGCCAGACCTAAAGGAAATATATGACAATGCGCGTGTTTAAAAGCGAATGGCAGCCCACTCAGGCTGATTTTGACCTATTTGCAAAAATCTCCGGCGATGATAATCCAATACATGTGGATCCCGATTTTTCCGCCCGCACGCTATTTGGTCGCACGGTGTCCCACGGCATGCTCATCTATTCAAAACTCTGGGGGCTGATGCGGCAAAAAATTCCCGATGCGCGCCAAAAGTCCCAGACTTTAATGTTCCCTGCCCCGTGCTTTGCGGGCGATGTCATTCAATTGCTGATCAGCGAAACCTCACACAACAATTTTGATGTAATGGCGATCCGTCAAAGCAATGGCGAAACCGTTTTAACGGGCAAAATGGAGTTAAAATGATGCAAGTTGATCAAACCAAAACCACCACCCGCACCTACACCCAGGCCGATATTGACGCCTTCTCGAACCAAGCAGGGATCGCCGCATCTTCCATAAACTCTGTTCCCGAGCCACTTTTGGCCGCACAAATATCTTACCTATTAGGAGTTGAGCTACCCGGCCCAGGCACTATGTATTTAAAGCAAGAAATGGAATTTCCGGCCCCAGCAAAAATTGGTGAACCACTGACCACAAGTGTCAAAATCTTAGAACTTCGTCGGGAAAAAGGCCTGATAGATCTTTGGGCCAGCTGCACCACGGCTGATGGGACAATCGTATGCGAAGGTCGCTCGCTGGTGATGAACAAAACCGACTGGGACTAAGCTACATTTTGCGACGTGCTTATAAGGATTGAATGAACGCAGCGATCCGTTTGGCAAACGCTTCTGGCTCTTCCAAATGCGGCGAGTGTCCTGACATTTCGAACCCCTCAAGCCGTGCATTTTGCGCATTTGCCGCAATCCATTGGGCCACAGGTGCCCCATATGCACGGCTTTTTTCGCCAAAGCAAACAAGCATGGGAACTTGAATTTGACTGATTGTCCTTCGCTCATCAAGTTGGGTCAGATCAACCCACATTTGATGCATTTTGTCCGGTGTTTGCGCGCCAATTATGTCGCTAAACCTGTCTGCTGAGAAACGTAGCGGCCCCCGCTGGGTGGCAAACATGCCCGAGGCAACGGCTTTTGAGCTCAGCGCCCAATCGGCCGTCAGGTGCGCACTGCTGGCGGCAATGGTTTGTACGGTACGGCCAACCAGACCGAACTGCCAATCCCCCTCATTGACGATTTTGGGGCTCATATCGACGCTGATCAGTCCGCCAATTTTTGCTTCGCCAAATCGCCGCAAATAGTTCCACGCGACCGCTGCGCCCAAGGACCATCCCACCAACACGACGTTCTCAAGTTTCTTTTCGGTGATCATCTGGTCCAAATAGTTCGCGCAGGCCGCAATTGTTGCATCCATATTCACTGCAGTACCATGCCCAGGCAAATCCGGCGCAAAGCAGTGGAACCGATCGCAAAGCAGCGCGCGCTGCTCATCAAAAGCATCCCCGTTCATGGTCCAGCCATGCAAAAAGATTATTGGTTGGCCCTCGCCACTTTGGTGAATTGATGCAAAGCTCATTTGCCTTCACCACGCAAGCGCCCCACCACCCCTTTTGGGAAAAAATAGACGCTAAGAATAAACAATAGGCCAAGCCACAACAGCCAACGATCAGGATTAAATATCAATGGCAAAATCGGCAAGGACGATGTTGCATCTGCCGCCGCCCCCATCAGATTTTGCAAATAATTCTGCGCAATAACGAATATGGTGGCGCCGATCACTGCGCCGTAAATCGTGCCCATGCCGCCAATCACCACCATGAGCAAAATATCGATCATGATTTCAAAACTTAATGTAGTGTCCGGCCCCACATAGCGCAGCCAAATCGCATAAAGTGATCCAGCAATTGCAGCACCAATAGCGGAAATTACCGACGCGCCTGTGCGAAAAATCACGATCTTGTAGCCAATAGATTCGGCACGAAACTCGTTTTCGCGGATGGCTTGCAACACCCGGCCAAATGGCGAGTTCACAATCCGCAAGAAGATCAAAATTAGAGTCAGACTACCAAAAAACATCAAATAGTAATTGAGCAGTTTACCATTTATTTTGACGCCAAAAATCGGATCCGCGAGGAACTTTTGTGCCGATGTTAAGGCGCGAGGTATCTTAAAATTTAGCCCGTCTTCGCCGCCGGTAAGGCCGGACATTTGGCTGAACAACACCGCAACCGCTGTGGCAACGGCCAGCGTGATCATGGCAAAAAAGATTGCCCGCACGCGCAAACTAAACAAGCCAATGATCGCCGCAAGTATGGCCGCAACCAATATGCCAGCCAACGTGCCAACAATAAGCGCATCAAACCCAGGTCCCATATGCACCGATGCCAGAGCAACGCCATACGCGCCCACTCCGAAAAACATTGTGTGCGCAAAACTGACAATACCCGTATAGCCGAGCAGCAAATCATAACTCGCCACAAGCGCAATAAATATGCAAATCCGCGCGGCAGTATCAAGCGACCGTGTGCCGGGAAATAAGAACGGCGCAAATGCCAGACCGAGCACAATAATGATCAACACCAGTGATAGAATTTTGCTGCGGGGTTGGTCGCCGGAAAGGATAGAGTGGAGCATGTTATTTCGCCTTCACAACAGGGATCATGCCCTGGGGGCGCCACATCAAAATGAAAACCATCAGTCCAATATTGGACACAAGGGCCAGTTTGGGGTCCAAATATCCAACATAATTTTGCAACAGCCCCACAAGCAGCGCACCAATAAAACAGCCCTCAACCGAGCCGAGCCCACCAATGATCACGACGATGAAAACAAGCACCATTAGATTGCCCCCCATTTGTGCTGTAATCACTTCTTGATAAAGGCCCCACATCACCCCGCCTAACCCTGCAAGGGCAGAACCTGCAATGAAAATGGAGATAAATACCAAGCGCAATGGGTAGCCCAGAGCTTTCACCATCTCGCCATTTTCAACGCCCGCGCGCACGATCAAACCAATTTTAGTGGACCGCAAAACCCAACGCATGCCGACAAAAATAACAAGGCCAAAAACCACGGCCAAGAGCCGGAATTTTTCAACCGCCGCGCCGAAAAAGATGAACGCGCCCTTTAGCGTTTCGGGCCGAGTAATGAATATTTCGTCGGGGCCCCAGAACACTAGAATGAGCTGTTCCACCACAATCATGCCACCCATGGTCACCAATATTTGTTTGAGATGCGCACCATAGACGGGTTTAACGATAACCCGTTCAAACGCCCAGCCAAGCGCGCCCGCACCAACCATTGCGCCAATGATCGCTGCCAAAACCGCAAGCACATTCAAAAACAAAGACGGAGCGCCGGTGAGACCGCCAAGGGAAAGCAAAATTGATATGCCAATAAACGCTCCCACCGAAATAAACGCCCCATGGCCGAAATTGATCACATCCATCAAACCGAACACTAAAGTAAGGCCAGAAGCCATGATGAAGATCATCATACCCATCGCCAAACCGGATACGGTTAGTGTCATCCACGAGCTTGGCGACTGAATTGCGCCCGCGCCAATGAGCATGATTATGGGTACTAAGAGCAGCGGGATATAAGGCGCAATTCTGTCTTGCAACCCTAACTTGTGCAGCGTCGGATTGTGTTCAGGTGCGGCGCTCATATGGCCTCCATGCTCAGGCCCATGTGCCGTTCTTGTAAGACCTTGTCTTTTGCCATTTCAGCCATATCCCCTGCCCAGGTGATTTTACCGTCTTCCATCACTGCGCATTTGTCGCCCAGATATTTTGCGACCTCAAAATTCTGCTCGACCATCAATATGGTCGCCCCATTTGATTTAAGCTCCGCAAGTGCCGCCGCCATAGTGTTGATGATTGCCGGTGCCAAGCCCTTGGTTGGCTCGTCGATTAAATAGAGTTGACGCTGCTCAGCCATTGCGCGGGCAATTGATAGCATTTGCTTTTGACCCCCAGACAGATTGCCTGCTGCGCTGTGCCAAAAAGTCTTGAGCGGCGGAAAGGCTTTAAAAATGCGATCAAGCCGCTCTTGTGAGACTGGCGCACTAACGGCCGCAAGGATCATGTTTTCTTCGACCGTTAGATCCGAAAAAACACCCATATCCTCCGGCACATAACCAACCCCCAATTTGGCGATTTGCGCCGTTGCGGATTGCGTGATGTTTTTGCCATCAAAGTTGATTTCGCCCTGGTGGGCTTGCCACAACCCCATGATTGTCCGCAGCGTTGTGGTTTTGCCCGCGCCGTTGCGCCCCAAGAGCATTGTCACTTCGCCCCGGGGAACAACTAAATCCACCCCGTGCAAAATGTTATACTGATGGATATTGGCATGAACGCCATTCAGCGTAAGCAGGGCATCACGCATCGCCAAGCGCCTTTCCCATATAGGCTTCTTGAACCACTGAGGATGACATCACTTCCTCGGGTGCACCATCTGCAACCAACGCGCCATTGTGCAAAACAATAATGCGATCAGCCAAGGTGCGGATCACCCCCATTTTATGCTCCACAAGCAATACGCATTTGCTCTTGTCCTGTTTAAGGCCCGCAATCAGTTCAAGCACAATCGGTGCCTCGTCTGCGGACATCCCGGCGGTTGGCTCATCAAACATATAAACAAGCGGATCGAGTGCGATCAGCATGGCAACTTCCAGTTTACGCTGATCCCCATGCGGCAATGCGCTAACAATTGTGTCGCGCTGATCAAGCAGATTGACCTGCTGTAATATTTCATCTGCTGCATCGCCAATTTGTGCATAGCTATCGGCCATTGAAAACAGATCAAAGCCCTTTTTGAACTTCGCCTGAATGACCAGCCGGATGTTTTCAAACACACTAAGATTTGGGAAGAGGTTCGTCAGCTGAAAAGCACGCCCAATGCCCTTTTGTGTGCGCTTGGCCACCGGCATTCTTGAAATCTCTTCGCCCGCAACTTTAACCGAGCCACTGCTCGGTGTAATTTGCCCACTAATCAAGTTGAAATAAGTGGTTTTGCCCGCTCCATTGGGCCCCACAATTGCGGTAAGTTCGCCCGCAGGAAATGCGCAAGTGACAGCATCAACCGCAACATGTCCGCCAAAACGAACTGTTAGGTCTTTGGTCGCCAAAAGAGGGTGAGACATCATTGTGCCAATTCATTTGCAACGGTCGGGGCAATTTGCCCCAACCGTTTAAGTGGTTATTGATTGCGAATTGGAATGGGCAATTCTTCAATTGTCAATTCGCGCACCAAGCTTGGAATGCCATAATCAACATCGTCTTTGACCACCGTCTTGAAGTGGTACATGGACTGAAGCGCCTGATGGTCTTCAGGGCGGAATGTCATTGTGCCTTTAGGTGTTTCCCAAGACATGCCTTCCATCGCCGCAATCAACGCTTCCGTGTCGGTTGACCCAGCTTTTTTGATCGCTTCAACCGCTGCGATACCCGCAGCCATGCCGCCCGCAGTGAAAAAGTCCGGTGGGCTATCATAGCGCGCGAAATGCTCTTTAACCAACCAGTCGTTCACAGGATTATCCGGCAACTCGTAATAGTAGTAAGTCGCGCCTTCCATTCCAGGAAACTCTTTGTAGGCTTTGAGCGCAGCCAGAATATTACCGCCAGTCGCAATCTCAATCCCGAACCGTGATGGGTCCATGGCGTTGATTTTGCTCATCGGGTTGCCGCCCCCTGCCCAGATGATGAACAGCTTTTTGTCGCCCTCAAGGTCCTTCATGGCATTAAAGATGCGCTCTGCCGACGCGGTAAAATCCGTAGTGTCGGTAGGTGCATATTCTTCGTGAGCGATTGAAAAGCCCTTGCTGTCCAAGGCTTCGCGGAAGGCGGTTATGCCATCACGCCCAAACGCATAATCTTGGGCTAGCGTTGCGATGTGAACGTTGTCCCCACCCAATGCAATCGCATTTGCAATCGCATCCTGGCTGGAGTTTCGCCCAGTGCGGAAAATGTATCGGTTCCAATCTGAACCGGTAATTGAATCCGCCACCGCAGGTTCAACAATCAAGATCTTCTCATATTCTTCAGCAACGGGCAGCATAGCCAAAGCAACGCCTGAACTCACCGGGCCGATGGCCAGATCAACCTCATCATCGCCATATGCTTCTTCAAGTAGTGCCTTGCCAATATCTGGCTTGAGCTGAGTGTCTTTTTCAACAATGACGATCTTTTCACCATTGATTTCCCATGTGCCGCCAGTGGCATATTCAATGCCCATCTCCAAGCCAACATGGCTTTGTTTCGCATAGGCCTCAAACGGGCCGGTTTTGCCATAAATATGCGCAATTTTGATCTCTGCCAATGCGCTTGTGCTCATCAATAGAGCCGTCATTAGTCCTAAAATTGGGGCTTTTGACATCTGGTCCTCCCTCCAAACTAGATTTCATGAAATATGAATCATTATTCATGTTTAGCGGAAATCTT
The DNA here is from genome assembly GCF_047634455.1 of Maritalea sp. Classification (GTDB taxonomy): domain Bacteria; phylum Pseudomonadota; class Alphaproteobacteria; order Rhizobiales; family Devosiaceae; genus Maritalea. Next base: position 5,659 of record NZ_JBLIAI010000071.1, on the reverse strand, counting down.
TCTGCGCGTCAATTGATGAAGAATTCTCAAAATCTTAGTTTGCCAGTTAACCTGCATGGTTTCTGTGCACACTCACCGGCAACGCCAAGAATTCTGGAAATGTGTTCTCAAGCAAGCAAAAACCATCTTAGGCACCGGCTACACGCAATTCATACGCATGGAACGTCACAAAATTGAACGCTGGCGAGCAGCGCGCTTGTCCGTCAATGAAATGGCTCGGGAACCGTGTTTTACCGATTGGGAATGACGCTCGACGGCGGAGCTACTGGCCCAGGATCAACGATAATGCGTTTTTTCAGATCGTAGATCATTCCCGACGTAAGGATCGAGTAGATCACATTCGTCAGGGCAAATGGGCCTCCGTTCTTTGCATAACCAACATGATTGATCTCAATTGCGCTCCCATCAACAACGATCACGGTACCTGACCCGACCACAGTTGCTTTGGTTTCATCTTCAATCAAAAGCCCTGTATTTTCACCCATACCCAGACCCAGCATCGCTGGATTGGTCGAAACCGCGTGCACCAATCGAGAAATTCGCGATCGTTCCGCAAAGTGCGTGTCAAAAAGCACATCGTCAATCAATCCCAACCCCTTGGTCATTTCAATTCCGCCTTTGCGAAAATGTCGGAAGCGGTTGTTTTGAAAGATCATTTCCTCTGGAATAACGGCAGCACCTGCTGATGTCCCCGCAATCACACAATTTCCTAAGCGGTAACGCTCCAAAAGAGCTGTATGCAAAGGTGTCCCGCCAATCAAGGACGACAATCGAAGCTGATCGCCGCCGCCGAACATGAATAGCGTGGCTTCACTGACAATCTTAGCAAGCGCAGCGGATCCAGCATCCCGACGCTCGCCAATATGAACAACATCGATGGCCGCTGGGTTAAAACTGGCAAACAGTTTTTCGTAATCCCTTGCGCGTTCTTTTGGATCTTCACTGGCTGTAGGCACAACAATAATGCGCGCCGCACTCCCCCCAGCAAGGTCGACCATTTGCCTGAATATTTCAGAACTTTCCGTTTTCTTCTCATTTCCGCCAATTGGAATTAGATAACGTGCCACAAATAGTATCTCCGAGTTTTGCAAGTCAATTTCAAGACTCTTGATCCCATTCAAGCTGGCTTTGAAGTTCCGACTGTAGTACATCTAGTACACTAGATTTTAAGTGCAGACACAAATTGTTGTCAGTTATACCTGCTCCGCTAAATGTTTCCATCGCTGGTCGGTATTTGCCCGCTCTCAGCGTTGAATAAATGAATAGTCGGGCAGTTTTCATCCAAGCCCGAGCCAATTACACAGAGCGAAAACCTCAGGCCAGTTTTCTTCAACACAGCGGATACCGGATGCTTTGCTCATCCAAAAGGTGCCGGTGTAGACGGTGTGCCTTGCGCGCACAGAAGGCCATTACATGGAAATTCTTGAGCACCGAGCCTTAAGAGGACCAAACAGATATAGTCGGCATCAAGCCATCTTTATGGTCTTGGATATTGGTCAGTATGAGGAACAACCTTCTGACACGCTGGACGGTTTTACGGATCGCTTGATCAAGTTGATCCCTACCCTTGAAAATCATGGTTGCTCGATTGGCGGCCCCGGCGGCTTTATCACGCGCCTGAGACGTGGCACCTGGATCGGCCATATTGCTGAGCATGTTGCATTGGAATTGCAATGTTTGGCGGGAATGGAAGTTGGGTTTGGCAAGACCTATGACACCAAGGATCATGGAATTTATAAGGTAGTTTATCGCTATCGCGTTGAATCAGCAGGCATAAGAGCCGGGCAAGCCGCCGTGGACCTCGTGCACGCGGTAGCGCAAAATCGTGAGTTCGATCTTGCCGCTGTCATTGCGCAACTCGAAGAGTTGCGCGAGAGCGATCTTCTTGGCCCCTCGACCGGTAGCATTGTAGAAGAAGCAAAAATGCGCGGCATACCCGCCATACGTCTGAACAACGAAAGCCACGTACAGCTTGGATATGGCTCCAAGCAACGTCATATCCAAGCCACGATGACAGACCGGACCAGCGCGATTGGCGTTGAGATTGCGGACGAAAAATTTCGAACAAAGCAGCTTCTAAGCCAAGCAGGCATTCCCACGCCAGACGGCGCTGTCGCCCTTACGCTGGCTGAAGCGGTTCAAATTGCACAGGATATTGGTTATCCCGTTGCGGTAAAACCAGAGGTTGGCAATCACGGCAGAGGAATTACTGCCGGTGTGTCTGATGCCAATGAGCTTGAAACAGCATTCGCCTCGGCTCATCGGATATGCAACTCAATCATTGTTGAAAAAAGCATGACTGGGTTGGACTATCGTGTGCTTGTAATCAATGGGGTTTTGGTGGCCGCAGCTTTGCGGGAACCGGCAAATGTTGTGGGCGATGGCAAGTCCTCAATACGTCAACTGATCGACCAAACCAACTTGGATCCGAGACGCGGCATTGGCCATGAACGGGTGCTCACAGCAATTGCAATCGACCATATGACGGAGCGATTGCTCGCGTTCCAAGCTCGATCAGTCGATGATGTGCTGGCCGCAAACGAAAAGCTTTATCTCAAATCAACAGCAAATCTGAGCACCGGCGGAACCGCCTGCGATGTCACCGACAAGGTTCACCAAGATGTTCGGCTAATGTGTGAGCGCGTTGCCCGCATTATTGGCATGGATTGCATTGGGATCGATATCGTCGCACCCGGTCTTGATCGGCCTCTACAACATGGATCCGCTGGCATAGTGGAAGTCAACGCCGCGCCCGGATTTCGGATGCACTTGGCCCCCACGGAGGGCAAAGCCCGCAATGTTGCAGAGCCATTTGTGGATATGTTGTTCCCACGTGGCGCGAACAATAGCGTTCCAATTGTTGCGGTGACCGGGACAAACGGCAAAACAACCACGGCAAAACTGATCAGCCATGCGCTTAAATATAGTGGATTAAGGGTTGGATTTGCAGGTACCACAGGCGTTGCAATCGATGGCGTTCCGGTTGTCAGTGGTGACTATAGTGGCCCCGAAGGGTCAAGCATTGTGTTGCGTGAACCAACGGTGACTACGCGGTGCTGGAAATAGCGCGCGGTGGTATCATCAGAAGAGGCCTGGGCTTTGACAACTGCGATGTTGGGGTTCTTCTAAACGTTGATGAGGACCATATTGGCATGGATGGCGTTGAAGATCTGGAGGAACTCTCTTTAGTTAAGGCAACCGTCATTGAAGTTGTCAAAGACACAGGCGTATCGGTCCTTAACGCAGATGACCCCACTGTTGTTGGCCTGCGGGACAGGGCCGGCGGTCAGTTGATATATTTTTCTTTGCACCCAGAAAATGAAACCGTAACACATCATCTTAGCGCGGGCGGGACTGCGGTTGTTTTGCAAAATAGCAATATTGTTATCCATTCACCAAAGCCTGCCGTTCATATTCTCTCGGTGCTCGACGTTCCAATCACCATGAGTGGAGTGGCCACGTTCAATATCGCAAATGTGTTAGCTGCCGTGGCAGCCCTGCATGGCTTGGGCATGTCAGTTGACATCATCCGAAACGGCATTGGGTCGTTTCACCCCAGCGCCTCCCAAAACCCAGGACGTATGAATTTGATCGATTTCATCACATTCAAAGTGATGGTTGATTACGGACACAACATACCGGCCGTCAAAGCGTTAGGGAAAACACTCCCCCACATCACAAAAGGGCGAAAAATCGTTGTTGCGCATGGCACCGGCAACAGAACGGACAAGGACATAAAGGCATTCGGCGCGGCACTTTCGCAAGTCTATGATCACATCATTATCGCAGATGCCGATCCGCGACAGCGCACTTATGGCGAGACCTCGGAACTGGTGCAATCCGGCACTTTCGACAACGGAAATGGTGATAAACAAGTCGAGATTATCAATGATCCATCGGCGGCGCTCGCACACGCGTTCTCAATTGTTCAGCCAGGTGATCTCATCGTCGTGCAAGTTGATGAGGTGGACCTCATGCTTCAACGCGTGATGGAGTATTTTGAACGCATTGTGGGCACCGCTGCAATACCGACAGCAAGGCAGTGATGTAAGTCTCCCTGCCCCGCTTGTTTGACGTTTGTGCTAGGGTCTGGACTGAATTGAGAAATGATCTGGACAGCAGTTCAATTTTGATCAGATTTAGGCGAAATCGGCCGAATTGACTTGCTGTCAATGAGGATATTTCAACGCAAACGGGCAAAATCGAATGCTGCCTTTCGGGTTGGATGCAAAACAGACCTTTTCTCAATTGAGTCCAGACCCTAGATGATTTCATCTTCGTCAAAGATTGGGTCGTCATCCAACTCGGACGTCAAACCATCGACAGTTGCCTCGACGTCTTCTTTTTCACCAACTTTTGCAATGTGAAATAGCCCGTCGCCCTCATTTGTGAATGGCAAAACCGATCGACCAATGATGATACCGCCATAAGGCGCTGTAATTTCAGTTTCAATTTCGCCAAATGGATCAGATATTGCGCCCAAAAGATCCCCCTTCTGCACGAGTTCACCCGTCGTCTTGAATGCGCGGAATAATCCGCCGGCGGGTGCACGTTGCCAATAGCTTGCACTGGCCAGCATCGACTGAATTTTGGATTTCGAAACACCTTTTGCAGGCACCATACCCAATTTGTGCATCACCCGCAAAATGCCGCTAACCCCTGCTCGGGTCGCAAATTCGTCAAAACGCAAACCTTCTCCCGCTTCATACAATAAAATGTCGAGGCCAACTTGCTGAGCCGCCTGACGCAAGGAGCCTTCGCGGTCTTTAGCTGTCAATATGACCGGTGCGCCGAACGCCTCGGCCAATGCCATCACATCCTTATTGGACGGCGAAACTCGAATTTGCGGCAAATTCGAGCGGTGGATCGCTGCCGAATGCAAATCTATTCCAACATCCGACCGAGAAACGATCTCGGTCATAAAAATGTGGGCCAACCGTGCGGCAAGTGAACCAGACGCACTGCCAGGAAACGACCTGTTGAGGTCGCGTCTGTCCGGCAAATACCGGGACTGATTTAAGAAGCCAAAACTGTTGACAATCGGCACCGCCAATAGTGTGCCTTTTAATCTGTCCAAGCTTGGAAAGCGCAGCAGACGGCGCACGATTTCTACCCCAATAACTTCGTCACCATGAATTGCTGCACTCACAAACATTGTGGGACCAGCAAGACGCCCATGCACCACATGCACCGGCATCGTTGCGGGTGTGTGGTCCGACAAAACACTTATAGGCAGATCTATCGTTTTGCGCACACCCGCTGCAATGCTGTGACCACCAATCACAAATGCAGGTTGGGTCTGCATTACCCCGTGCCTTTTGTTTTCGTTTTTGATTTGGCACGCACCGGCGGGTTCTCAAGCAATTTTATTATTTTTCCGGCAACATCGATCCCGGTCGCTTTTTCAATTCCCTCAAGTCCGGGCGATGAGTTTACCTCCATCACCACCGGGCCACGCGCTGAACGAAGCATATCGACGCCGCACACATTTAGGCCCATAACTCTGGCTGCCCGCACAGCCGTTGATCTTTCTTCAGCGGTAATTTTTACAGTTTGCGCACTGCCTCCACGATGTAGGTTTGACCTGAACTCGCCTTCAGCGCCAGAGCGCTTCATTGCCGCCACAACTTTGCCACCGACCACCAAGGCGCGAATATCA
>NZ_JBLIAI010000070.1:0-12818 GCF_047634455.1 Maritalea sp. | reverse complement strand
CATCAAATGGTGGTAAATATCGGTGATAACCACGAATAACAGCACGTACGGTCATGGTTGTTATTTTGGGGAACATGCCAGCAACGGTCTTCTCACCGATCAATGGATGTCCTTCATACAAACGAATTTCTGAAATAAACTGCAAATTCCGTTGCGGAACTTCTTGGCCCTCTGCGTTGATCGCGCTGGGCAGAAGTTTTGGCATAACGAACAAAACATAGACACCGCCAACCACCGCCATAATAGAGCCGGGCACTGTGAACGCAAAAAAGTCTAATCCCTGAACGCCTGCGCCTATTGCAATGCCCGCGGCCAACAAGTTTGTCGACGAACCAATAAGTGTTGTCATGCCGCCTAAAATAGAAATGAAACTAAGGGGCATCATCATTTTTGGCGTTGGTAGTTTGCGGCGGGCGGCAACTGCTGTCAGCAATGGTATGAACATAACCACAACCGGCGTATTGTTGATGAAAGCGCTAGACAGTCCGGCAATTATCAAAATAATCGGGATGACGCGGCGCGGATGTCGCGGCCACAAACGCTCAAATGTTTTGGTAAGGCCGCCCAACGCATCTGTTTGAAACAAAGCCTGACCGATGACCAACAGTGCCAAAACTGTTAAGAGTGCGGAGTTGGAGAAGCCAGACAACAGCGCATCTGTTTCAAGTCCGGAATCGGGAACGAGCAATCCCACCGTCATCAACAGCACAATTGAACCAAGTGCGACAAGTTCCAGCGAGACAACTTCAGTAGCAAACAGCACAATTGCGAGAACAATTACCGCAAAGCTTGCCCACATAGCTATCGAATCAGCGTTTAAGAATTCAGCGATCATATCCTGCACATTGCAGACAGGGGGCGATCACTCCAAGCCTGTTTTTTGTTAAACAACGCCTAAATCAACAGATTTCGTTGTTTTTAGGTCAGCCTAGTCGCGCCAGCGCGGGTTTTTAGGGTCAGCCCATGCCTCGCCGTAATTCTGCGCTTCATGTTCCCAAAACCGCTCCATTGGCGAACGTCGGACCATGAGCGTGCCCACAACCAAGTCATGCAACATTTGGCGGCGTTGCGTGAGCAGGGGGACAATCAAAACGAGTGGTGTCAATGCTTGCGCGATCCAGCCAGCGATTGGATGCAGAACGGCTAGGCCTCCATCAAGCGGTTTGGACCGCGTCGGCGTCAAAACAATATCCATGACTTGCATGCCAATTGTTGCACGGGCAGGGGAGCCCAACGTCGCAACATAATACGCAAAAAGAACGCCGGGAACCAAAATGAAGTAGCCCAACCATGCCAATCCAAACGTCAAAATGCCCAAAATTCCTAAAACCACTGCCGAAACAATGATGGCTATGGTCAAAATGACGCTGTCGATGAAGAACGCAATGACTCGTCGCAGCAAAACCCCTTCAAAAAGTTCTGGCGATGTATCGGGTTTTGGAAGGTCGTCGCGCATTTTTCGTCCAAACGCATCATTTGTCATCATGGCTCTCCGTTTTGCTTACCCGACAAGATGGGGAGCCATGATAGATTTGACAAGGTTCAATCCTAATTTGCTCATTGGTTGAGCAATTGTGCCATTTCCTTTGCAAAATACGTCAAAATGCCAGAACATCCCGCGCGCTTGAAAGCAATCAAGCTTTCAACCATCGCGGCGCGTTGATCAATTGCACCAGCTTGGCCGGCAAACACGATTTGTGCGTATTCACCGGAGACTTGGTAGGCAAATACTGGCACCTCGAATCGCGTTTTGATTTCGCGGACAATGTCCAAATATGGCATGCCAGGCTTCACCATGATCCAATCTGCAGCTTCCAGAATGTCTTGTTCGACTTCGCGCATGGCCTCTTCGCGATTATAAGGTTCGAGTTGATATGTCTTCTTATCGCCCTTGAGGCGCGAACCGGATCCTACTGCATCCCTAAAAGGTCCATAGAATGCAGAAGCATATTTTGCAGCGTATGAAAGCAGGATTGTGTTTTGAAACCCTTCATTGTCTAAACCTTCACGAATTGCGCCAATCCGGCCATCCATCATATCGGAAGGGGCGATAATGTCCGCCCCGGCACGAACCTGATTTAGCGACTGCTTGATCAGCACTTCAACCGTCTCATCATTCAATATCTGCTCACCATCCATCAACCCGTCATGGCCATGGCTGGTGTACGGATCAAGCGCGACATCCGCAATCAGGCCAATGCCAGGCACCGCTTCTTTGATGGCGCTTAGGGCGCGACACATAAGATTATCAGGATTGAAAGACTCTTCGCCAGTCTCAGACCGTCGGTCTGCAGGCGTATTCGGAAAAAGCGCCAGCGCTGGTATGCCAAGCGCCTGTGCCTCTTTGGCAGCGGCTACAGCCAAATCAACGCTCAAGCGATCAACGCCCGGCATTGATTTTACCGCCTGACGCTCATTTGACCCTTCAATAATGAAAAGCGGCCAAATCAAATCGTTAGGCTGAATTGTAGATTCGCGCACCAAATCGCGGCTCCAGCCGAATTGGCGAGATCGACGCAGGCGTCGTCCGTTGAGAAAATCCATGTTTGCACGCGTGAAATTCTTGTTCATATGGTCCACATCAAATATTAAACTGCTCCGCACATTTGGAACTTAACTTGATATAATGGTCCAGCAATATTTATGCAATTTTGCTGTGGCACCTTGCCACGAGCAGTCTACTTTCGCTATTGACGATACAAAAAGGAGCAACCAATGGCATTTACTGCCCGACGAATTCGTGTCGCTGCACGCGTTGTTGCCAGTGTTAGTTTGTTCGTTGGTTTGGCCAATGCACTTCACGCACTCGGCGTAAGCGGCAATATGCTTGACCCTGTTGGTGGTTTTAACCAACTTGTGTTTGCCACCATGATCACAATCGCATGTCTGCGCCTGTTTGCGGCAGTTGGGCTTTGGGCATATGCAACTTGGGGAGCATTTTTACTGCTGTTCGCCAGCTTCATTGAAATTGGATTGGTGGTTGTTGGCAGTGCACGCATGATGGTCACCGCCGCCGGATTTGGCCTTAGCATTTTGTTGCTCGCATCTGCGATTGGATTGCTTGTTTGGCGCGTCCTGAACTTCAGAATGCAAGTCAACCGGCCGTGATGGTTAGGAAATTCTGAATGCAGGTAAGGATTGAGAAAGCTAAAAAAGTCAAATGTTTCAGTAACATATTCTTAAGATTGAATCTTAAACTGATCTTATCGCCCACCCGGTAATTTGGCTGCATAGACACGAAAAATCGTGCGACCAAAACAGTGAGGCAGTTATGACAATCAATACTTTGAAAGTGCAGGCGCATGTGCCTGATGAGGGGCACGCACTAAAGCCCAGCTATTTAGAAGCAGTATCGCGCGTTGAGCGCCTGCACCGCAGACTACTTGATCTTGTAAAAGATGAATTCGATCGCATGGGTTGGGACGATATTGGTCCAGTCCAGGCCATCATGATGTTTAATATTGGCGATTCAGAGTTGACAGCGGGCGAATTGCGTTCGCGTGGTTACTATCTGGGGTCCAATGTTTCTTACAATCTGAAAAAACTTGTTGATACGGGCTATATCCACCAGGAAAAGTCAAAAACAGATCGGCGCTCTGTGCGCATCAAACTGACGCCAAAGGGCGAAGAAGTCGCTGAAGTGATTGACGAATTGTATGATCGACATCTCAAGTCTATCGCCGAAGTAGGTGGCCTATCACAAGAAGAATTTGAAGGGCTAAACAAAGCTCTTTCACGCCTAGAGCGGTTCTGGGTCGATCAAATATTGTATAAACTCTAGGGTCTGAACTGAATTGAGAAATGATCTGGACAGCAGTTCAATTTTGATCAGATTTAGGCGAAATCGGCCGAATTGACTTGCTGTCAATGAGGATATTTCAACGACAAACTGGCAAAATTGAATGCTGCCTATCGGGTTGCATGCAAAACAGGCTGCTTCAGCGTCGAAAAGCCTCACCGATATGAAAATCGCTTTCGTTTCTCTCCTCAAATCAGTTTATTTTGCACCCAATCCAGACCTTTTCTCAATTCAGTCCAGACCCTAATACATATACTTTTGGTCCTCAATGGGACTGTTTGGTTGAGCGCGGGTTGTGTTAAATGCTTTATATTGAGCATCGACACAGCCCTTCGCGTTTCTGACGCCAGACACGGCAAGTGTCACTAAGCGCAATTGCGCAATAGGCCATCATACTAACACATTCCTGTCGTTTCGTAGAGTTGTCGACACGTTTCAATTACAAATGCCTGCTAGAATTATTTGTCGGGATCATTGCATTTAGTGATCAGGACTAGGTTGCGCAAAGACGACGTATTGGCATAAATGCTCAAACATAAACGTCAGTCAGAGGCAATGAAAATGGCAGTTACCCGTGGTAAATCCAGATTGAAGACTATAGTTCAAGATTGGCGGTTCAGGCATCTTGGATCTTTAGTGCTGGCCACAATATTGGTATTGGCATTTGCTGCATTGCGACCAGATTGGTCACCTATGCACAAATGGAACCGTGCATTTGCTGACGCGAGCATCGTACTCATTGCGGCTGTAATGTTGGTGGGGCCATTATCAAGATTATGGCGCAAGGCGAATGCACTCATTCCCTGGCGACGCGAACTGGGTGTTTGGGGCGTCTTGGCAAGCTTTGTCCATTTTGGATTCATTTTGTTTGGGTGGGTCGAGTTGGAATGGCAACGTTTGTTTGGATTGGTGTTTCATCCCGATCTTCAATATTATGTGATGTTTGACAAAGGCTTTGGTTTGGCAAACGTGATTGGTATTGTCGCAATGTTGTATGCATTGGTACTGGCGTTAAGTTCAAATGATTTTTCACAGCGCTGGATGAGCATGCCTGTATGGAAATTCATACAACAGAGTGCCTACATACTTTGGGCTTTAATCGTGGCCCACACGGCGTATTTCCTCTTTATTCACTTTCTGGATTTTCACCGCCAAACACCTGAGCCAAATATTTTGCAGGCGGCATTTGTCGGGCTGGTCATTGTTACATATGGTGTCCAATATCTCGCATCATTGCGCACATGGAAAACCCGAAAACAAAGGCGATCTGCAGAACGTGCAAATGGCTAGGGTCTGGACTGAATTGAGAAAAGGTCTGGATTGGGTGCAAAATAGATTGATTTGAGGAGAGAAACGAAAGCGATTTTCACATCGGTGAGGCTTTTCGACGCTGAAGCAGCCTGTTTTGCACATAACCCGAAAGGCCGCATTCAATTGTGCCAGTTTGCGTTGAAATATCCTCATTGACAGCAAGTCAATTCGGCCCATTTCGCCTAAACCTGATCAAAATTGAACTGCTGTCCAGATCATTTCTCAATTGAGTTCAGACCCTAATATTGTTTGTGCAAGATCAAGGCAAATATTCTCGATTGCAGGGATGATAAAATAATAGTCTACTCCGCATTATGAATGAACGTGAAACCAGCCCAATCGGCACCGTGTATTTTGAATTTGTCCAGCTGGGCGGGCATGTGCGTGTCACAGCGATTCACGAAGAAACTGGCATTGAAGTAATGGCAATCGCGCCCATTCAGGCGACACAAAATCACTTGCGCCAACTCGCGATGGGCAAACTCAAGCGAAAACTTGAGCAACAGAGTAAGCAATAAGTCCCAATTGGTCCTCAGATGGCTTGGATTACCCAATTTCGTATGATATGCGAAACGCACCGAAATTGGTCGTTAATCGCGAGGATTTTTCATGACCGAAATTTTTCCAAATTTCTTCTCCAGTTCGCTGGCGGACGTCGATGCCGATGTTGCGCGGGCAATTGATGCTGAACTTAATCGTCAGCAAACTGAAATCGAACTAATTGCTTCTGAGAATATGGTCTCAAAAGCTGTGATGGAAGCACAAGGCTCCGTCATGACAAACAAATATGCCGAAGGCTATCCGGGTAAACGCTATTATGGCGGTTGCCAGTATGTTGATATTGTTGAAAACTTGGCCATTGATCGCGCTAAGCAACTCTTTGGCTGTGAATATGCCAACGTGCAACCAAACTCTGGCTCACAAGCCAACCAAGGGGTGTTCCAAGCGCTTATCCAGCCTGGTGATACGATCTTGGGCATGAGCCTTGATGCTGGTGGTCACTTGACCCACGGTGCGCGTCCTAACCAATCTGGTAAATGGTTCAACCCCATTCACTACGGTGTACGCAAGCAAGACGGTCTGTGCGACATGGACCAGGTGCGCGATTTGGCAAAAGAACATCAGCCAAAGCTCATCATTGCTGGTTTTTCCGCCTATTCTCGTCATCTTGATTTCGCAGCATTCCGCGAGATTGCTGATGAGGTTGGTGCATTCTTCATGGTGGATATGGCTCACGTTGCCGGTCTTGTGGCTGGTGGCAAATACCCAAGCCCGTTCCCGCATGCACATGTGGCGACAACAACGACCCACAAAACATTGCGTGGTCCACGCGGTGGGATGATTTTGACCAACGATGAAGCGATCGCCAAGAAGGTCAACTCAGCCATTTTCCCTGGCATTCAGGGCGGACCCTTGATGCATGTTATCGCAGCAAAAGCAGTGGCTTTTGGTGAAGCTTTAACAGACGACTTCAAGCGATATATTTCAGATGTGGTCGACAATGCCCAAAGCCTGTCAGATGCGCTGATCAAGGGTGGTTTGGACATTGCTTCAGGTGGTACAGACAACCATTTGATGCTTGTTGATCTGCGTCCAAAAGGCGTTACCGGCAAGGCAACTGAGGCGGCTTTGGAGCGGGCTCACATCACCTGCAACAAAAACGCAATTCCGTTTGATCCGGAAAAACCGTTTGTGACGTCAGGCATTCGAGTTGGCACGCCTGCCGCAACTTCGCGCGGATTTTGCACCGAAAGCTTCACAACTGTTGGCGAGCTAATCGTTGAAGTTGTCGATGGCTTGTCCAAGAATGGTGAAGAAGGTAATGCTGGCGTTGAGGCTGCAGTTCGTGAGCACGTTAAAGTGCTCACCGACGCGCATCCAATTTACGCATAAATTGCCTTAAGGAGGCACAATGCGCTGCCCTTATTGCGGAAATGATGACACGCAAGTGAAGGATTCTCGGCCCACCGAGGATTCTAACGCTATTCGCCGCCGTCGAGTTTGCTCGGCGTGCGGCGGGCGCTTTACCACGTTTGAACGTGTGCAATTGCGTGAGCTGATTGTCAGCAAAAAATCCGGACGAAAAGTGGCCTTTGATCGAGAAAAACTCAATCGCTCGATTATAACGGCCCTGCGCAAACGCGAAGTCGAGCCAGAAACTGCAGATCGCATGATCTCCGGCGTGGTGCGCCGACTTGAAAGCATCGGCGACGCCGAAGTGACATCAGAACAAATCGGTCAACTGGTGATGGAAGGGCTCAAAGAGCTCGATGATGTGGCATTTGTGCGCTTTGCCTCGGTTTACAAGAATTTTTCCAAGGCGGATGACTTCAAGACATTCCTGTCCCAGCTAGACGCGGACAATTTGGACGACGAATAAATGCCCAACATTGCGGACATGAAGTGGATGGACGCAGCGGCTAGATTCGCGTCGCAATATTTGGGCACCACAGCAGATAATCCAACTGTTGCCGCGCTTATCGTCGACCCCATCGCCAACACTTTGATTTCTCGCGCTGTCACTGCACCGGGAGGTCGACCCCATGCAGAAACTCAAGCCATAGCAGCTGCCAACAAAAGAGCCGTAGGCGCAACACTTTATGTAACCCTTGAGCCCTGCAACCATCATGGGAAAACGCCGCCGTGCGTCGAGGCCGTTATTGATGCGGGGTTGAAGCGCGTGGTCATCGGTCAGTTGGATGCAGACCCACGCACTGCAGGCAAAAGTGTCGACAAACTTCAAGCCGCCAACATTGATGTGCGCGTGTTAGCTGATCATCAGCCAACTGCAACTCTGCACCGTGCGTTTTTCAAACGTTTGAGAACCGGTTTGCCATTTGTCACCGCTAAACTCGCTGTGTCCAAGGATGGCATGGTCGGGCGTATCGGTGAAGGTAATATTCCAATCACCGGGGCAGAGGCGAAAAGCTGGACGCATACACTGCGATCACGGGTAGATGCGATTGCAGTTGGCGCCAAAACAGCACTCTTGGATAACCCTTCGCTAAATGTCCGTTTGGCTGGCCTTGAGGCGCGGAGCCCGCGCCCAATCGTGTTTGCGTCGTCAGCTAAAAACCTGCCCGATGATTTGAAGCTCAGTGCAGATTCACGATTGCTCATCGTGGATGGACATCCAGATCATCACATCGTGCTTCATTCCATTGCGGATGCGGGCATAAGCCACCTGTTGGTTGAAGGTGGGCCAGCGCTGCTCAATTCAATGCTCGAGGCGGGATTGATCGACGAGTTTTATCTGCTTGAAAGCGATATCGAAATCGGGGCAGGTGGCTTGCTTGCAGTTGAGGGCTCAAATATGCGCGACAAGCTAGCGTCGTTCGGGTTTTTAGACTATGGAACCAGCAAACTTGGCGCAGATCGCGTTACGCACTTTCAAAGGAACAACTAGTGTTCACAGGAATTGTTTCAGACGTCGCTGAAATCTTGCAGATTGAAGATCAGCCTGACGGGCGAAAAATGCGCATTGGCACGTCTTACGACACCAGTACTTTCGACCTGGGCGCTTCTATTGCCCACAATGGCATCTGTTTAACAATCACCGACAAGCTAAATGTTGCCACTGGCGCAAATTGGTTTGAGGTCTTTTTGGGTCAGGAAACGCTATCCTTGACCACGGCAAAAAACTGGGCCGTTGGCCAGAAAATCAACCTGGAGCGTTCCCTCCGATTGCAGGACGAATTGGGCGGACATTTGGTGTCCGGGCATGTGGACGGCATCGCAAATATTGTTTCAAGAGAAGACTTTAGCGATCAATGCAAGCTGACATTTGAAGTGCCGATGGACCTTGCTCGGTTTATCGCGACCAAAGGGTCTGTTGCGCTGAATGGTACGTCTCTAACCGTGAACTGGGTCGAAGGTAATCGGTTCTCTGTGCTTCTCATTCCGCATACTCTTGAAGTGACAAATTGGCACCTGACGCAAGCCGGTGATCAGATAAACATTGAAATTGATCAGATGGCGCGATATGCAGCCCGCCTGATAGAAGTGCAATAAGCCCCGCATAATCTGCGATTTGAGGACCAAATGACCGATAAGCCAAATATTTTGCTCATTGAAGCACGTTTTTACGACGAGTTGGCCGATGAACTAGCGTCCGGTGCAATTGAGGTGCTTGAAAAAGCCGGTGCTCAAATTACCCGTGTGGCGGTGCCCGGTGTTCTTGAGCTTCCAGCCGCACTTTCCATGGCGCTCATTGGCGCAGAAGTGGCGGACGCGGACATTTATGATGGTTATGTGGTGCTGGGCGTGGTTATTCGTGGCGAAACCACCCATTATGATGTCGTGGCCAACGAAAGTGCGCGCGCGATCATGAACATGGTGACTTCTGAGGGATTGGCGCTTGGCAACGGCATTCAAACGGTTGAAAATCAAGAGCAAGCTTGGGCTCGCGCAAACCGCTCTGATAAAAATAAAGGCGGCGGCGCGGCACAAGCTGCACTCGCCATGATCGAAACCAAAAAGAAATTCGGGCTATAGGCGATGACAGACGACAAACCACAACGCGATCCCGGAAAAGCAAATCAACGCGGGGCTGCGCGATTGGCTGCGGTGCAAGCCTTGTACCAAATGGATGTCGGGCGTGCGCCGCTTGACGCCACTCTGGAGCAATTCAAAATGTTCCATTTGGGAAAAGAAGTTGAGGGCGACGAATATCTTCCCGCCGACGCTGATTATTTCAAACAAATTCTTGAAGGTGTTCGGACATATCAGGTCAAAATTGATCCGATTATAGACAATTCGCTTGTGGATGGTTGGCCTGTCACTAGAATCGACAGTACACTTCGGGCAATCCTGCGTTCTGCAGCGTTTGAAATGCTCTACAAAAAAGACGTTCCGGCCCGTGTGGTCATTAACGAATATGTTGATGTTGCGCGTGCATTCTTTGGAAAAGACCAGCCAGCCATGGTCAATGGTGTACTCAACAATATCGCCACAATCTTCAGGGCTGATGAATTGAAATAAACGGAGAAGCCCTATGACCGAGCCCCAGTTTGACAAAGCAAAAAATGCGGGCCGAAACATTGGGTTACTCGCCGTTACGCAAGCGACGGGCGGTTCGAGCCAAGCCATCATTATGGCTGTTGGTGCACTAACCGCCGTCAATCTGGCACCGGATATCAGACTGGCGACTTTGCCAACCACGGCAATGATTATTGGGGTCGCTATCATGGCGGGCCCTGCGACAAAGATCATTTATGCAATTGGGCGGCGAAACGGCTTCTTGATCGGCGCCACACTTGGCGTGATTGCCGGCATTAGTGCTGCAGCAGCGGTGACTTTTTCCTCATTTGTACTTTTTGCGCTCGCACTCTCCATCGTGGGCATGGGGGGGGCGTTCACCCAACAATATCGTTTTGCTATCGCCGACAGTGTGCCTAACGATATGAAGGCGCGCGCGATTTCTCTTGTTCTGCTCGGTGGCGTGGCCGCCGGTTTCTTGGGTCCCAAGCTGTCCTATCTGGCCAAAGACTGGCTTGGTGGTGTCGAATTTGCAGGTTCATTCTTGGTTGTTTCGATTTTGTCGGCAATCGCTATATTGATGCTTTCGCAAACCCGGCTGGCCCCCATTGTGAAGCCGCAAGAAGGTGACGTAAAAGGCAGAACTGCGCGTCAGCTCATTCGGGTGCCAGAAATCAACATCCCTATCATTACAGGTTTGGTTTCATACACGCTCATGACATTGGTCATGGTGGCCGCTCCGTTGGCTATGGTCCATGTTTCCGGCCATTCCTCTGAGCAGGCGACAACGGCGATACAGTGGCACATTATTGCAATGTTTGCCCCAAGCCTTTTTACCGGAAACATCATTAATCGAATTGGTGCGCACGCAACTGTTGCGCTGGGCTTGATTCTAATCCTAGGCAGTGCGCTGATTAACCTGAACGGCATTTCGACATTGCACTTTGATGCGGCGTTGATTTTGCTCGGCGCTGGCTGGAATTTTGGCTTTATTGGTTCAACAACGCTGCTCTCCCGGGCCTATCGTCCTGAGGAAGCATCTACGGCCCAGGGGCTTAACGAGCCGTTGGTTTTTGGCTCAATGGCAGTGGCTTCCATCAGCTCGGGGGTTTTGTTGAACACTTTGGGTTGGCAGTCGATCAATGTTTTGGTTTTGCCCATTGTTACAGCCACACTGGCGCTTTTGGCCTGGGGTGAGTATCGCGAACGCAAATTGCGGTCTGCGTAAAAGCAAAAAAAGGCGAAGGGAGCCAAGTTGCTCAACCTTTCGCCTGTTTTTAGACCCTTGTACTGCTTAATTTAGAAGCTGAGCGAGCCCAACAATTGTTGTACGAACGAACGATCCTGGCCGAAGCCGGGTGTTTTGCGCGAAACTGTTTCAACGACGCGACCATCCGCAAGCGAATAAACCGCTTTGTCGATCACGCGGTCTTTTTTGTCAAAATACACTGCAACAACCGTGCGTTCTTTGACTGTTTTCAGACCAAACGCTGTTTGTTCAATTTGCGTTTCGACATAATAATAGGCTTCTTCGTCGCCAAATGTGTTTTTGGACTGCGGCGAGCCCATCACAAATTCTACCAACTGTTTGGAAACGCCAGGGCGAACCTGCGCCAAATTGTCCTCAGAGATATCGTAGCCCTGTGTACGTTGTTGTGTAAGGCAGCCAGAAAGCGCCAGCGCGGCGGCAAGGACACTGACAAGTGAAAGGAAGCGGATTGCAGTACGCATGACCATCATTTAATTGGCTTTCTCACAAAAACTCGATTAACAAGACAAATAACGCATCTTAAAAAGGGCGTCGGAAATCTGTTTAACTGCCAAAGTCGTGTAATGGCAAGACGCAGACTGAACATAAAAACTCGACCTGTAGCGGAACCAACAGCAGACTGATGATTTTTAACCCGTTTCGTAAAGACCCATTCGCCGATGCGGCGCTTGCTGCTTACAATATCATTGTGGCGCAATCTCGGCACCCCGATTTCTATATATCATACGGAATTAAGGACAGTGTAACTGGTCGATTTGATATGATCGCCTTGCACATGACCTTGGTGTTTCATCGGTTACATAAAGGTGATGACCAACAAAGAGAATTCGCCCAGTCCTTATTTGATCTGTTTTTCAAAGATATGGATCGCTCCCTTCGCGAAATGGGCGTCGGCGATATCACGGTACCCAAAAAGGTCAAAAAAATGGGCGAAGTTTTTTATGGACTGCTGGGCGCTGTTAAAGATTCTTATGAAAGTCGCGATATTCCCACGCTGACAGCAGCACTCAACCGAAACCTTTTTAATGACGAGGATTTGGCCAATGCGCAGGCGCTGGCACACTATGCGACTGGACAAATATCGTGTTTGAGTGAGCAAAGTGAAATCAGTCGCGGCACAATCCAGTTCTTGTCCCCCGAACAATCAATTGCCAGCATTCATGCTGAGGATCAAAAATGAACAATGCACATAACAACTCAATAGATCAGCTATCCCTATTGCTGGATATGGTCGTTAGGATTGAAGAAGTGGCCGCCGGTGGGCGCAATTATTCATTTTCCGCCGACGAGCAAACGCTGGCTGTTCTGACACAAAACTCACCCGCATCTCAAATCAGCAAATTTGAAGGTCATGTCGATATTCGGCCGATTCGCGGTGGTCTTGAAGCAAAAGGCAAGTTGACGGCCCAATTGCAGCAACCGTGCGTTATTACACTTGAACCTGTCGATGAGAAGATCGAA
>NZ_JBLIAI010000069.1:0-13731 GCF_047634455.1 Maritalea sp. | reverse complement strand
AAGTGAAAGCGGCCGAATTGCTCGGCTTGAATCGCAACACATTGCGCAAAAAACTCAATCATCATCGAATTAGGGTCGCCAAAAACGCCAGCCGCTAGTGCTCTGTCACATTTTGGCAACATTTTTGTTGATCACTGCGGCAAATTGGACAAGTCTATCGGACTTGGTGTTACTTTTGTGGCACAGTCCCGAAACTTAAGAATCCTTAGGACTTCCGAGTTTGAGCGAAACAGACGCACCACGCATTCGACAACTTTTTCTGCGGCGAAATCGCTTCTTGCGGTTTCTCGGTGTGGTATTGGTTATTGCAGCCATTGTTTCTGCTACAGGTTCGTTCCTGATTTTAACCGGTTCTACCCCAATCGAGCCCGACCCGTCACTTTGGCCGTTCATTTGGCTGGTCAATGGCATTCTGATCCTATTGGTGATTGCGCTATTGCTCACTGAAGCATATTTGCTGGTGCAGGCTCGGTTGACCAAACAAGCAGGTTCTGGTCTGCACATTCGGCTCGTTTCGATGTTTGCGGTGGCCGCCGCCGTGCCTGCTTTTATTGTTGCTGTGGTGGCAACACTGGCCCTTAACCAGGGACTGGACCATTGGTTTTCGGATCGCTCGCGCGCGATGGTTGAAAGTGCCCAATCGGTCGCAAACTCATATTTGAACGAGCATGCCAATGTTCTGCGCAATGAGATACTAGCGTTGGCGGGCGAATTGGAAAAAATCAACGACGTTTTCATAAATGATCAAGCGAGTTTTACAGATATTTTAACGTCGCTTGCGCAAAGCCGCTCGCTGCCATTTGCCTATATCGTGAACAAACAGCAGGTGATTGTTTTGCGTGCGCGATTACCATCACAAGCCACGCCACCTAGTTTGCCCAGCGACTTAATTGAAGATGTCACGGATGTTAAACCGGAATTCATCAAGCCGGGGCCGCGTAGCAATTCTGTTGGTGCGATCATTAAGCTGAAAGGGTATTCGGACATCTATTTATTTGTGGCGCGTGCGGTCGATCCGCAAGTGCTCGAATATATGCGTATTGCGGAGCAAAATGTTTCGGACTATCGCGAATATGAATCCAACCGTTTAGTGTTTCAAATCACGTTCGCCTTCATGTATGTGGGGCTCGCCTTTGTCGTGCTTTTGGCCGCAGTTTGGTTGGGGATTGCGCTGGCGAACCGTTTGGTTGCGCCAATTCGAAACCTCATGATTGCGTCCACGAAAATTTCTGAGGGTGAATTGGATATACGTGTGCCGGTAAAAGGGGTGAGCGGGGACATGTTCGATCTCTCAAGCCGGTTTAACCGTATGACATCGCAGCTTCGATCCCAACATGGTGCTCTGTTGTCGGCGAATGATACGATTGACCAGCGGCGGCAGTTCACTGAAGCGGTGCTTGAAGGGGTAAGTGCGGGCATCGTTGGATTGGACCCAGATGGGTGCATTACCATCGTCAATGCCAGCGCGGCGTCGATGTTTGAGGTTAAAGCCGAGAAGATTATCGGCAAGCCCATTGGTGAGGTTGTGCCTGCACTGTCCGAATTTGTTGTGAGCGCGATGCACTCGCAGCGGGAGCAAAACCAAGAGCAAGTTGAAATAAAGTCCAAGTTTGGTGAGGAGCGCACCTATCAGGCCAGAATTACGCGGGAGGGAACCAGTGATAATTCAAAAGGCTATGTGATTACTCTTGACGATATTTCGGACCTCATTGCGGCCCAACGAACGAGCGTTTGGGCTGATGTGGCACAACGCATTGCCCACGAGATCAAAAATCCATTGACGCCAATTCAACTGTCCGCAGAACGGTTGCGGCGGCGTTACCGGGATAAGCTGGATGGTGATTTTGAAATATTTGACAAATGTACCGAAACAATCATGCGACAAGTGGGGGATATCGGGCGCATGGTCGATGAATTTTCGACCTTTGCGCGCATGCCTACTGCCAGTCTTACCTCGTCGAACTTGAATGAAACGATCAAACAAGCTGTGTTCTCCGAGGGGGTTCGGCACCCCGAAATACTGATCGAAACGGCGTTGCCAGATGAGAATATTATTTTTGAGTTTGATGAACGCCTCATCTCTCAGGTTTTAACAAACTTAATTAAGAACGCATCTGAATCGCTTGAATCTACACCGAATTTTACCGTAAGTGGTCCTCGGATATTGGTATCTGCAACGGTTTTGACCGATGAAGTTGAGATAAAAGTTGAAGACAATGGGGCCGGATGGCCAAAAGAAAACAGAGCGCGATTGCTCGAACCTTATATGACAACTCGAGGCAAAGGCACGGGTCTTGGGCTGGCGATTGTTTCCAAGATTGTTGAACAACATGGCGGGCAGTTGGAATTACATGATGCCAATGCGGATGAAAACGGTAATGTTGGGGCATGTCTTCGCTTCACGCTGTCACTATCTAACGGGCAAATCGCACCAATAAAAAAACCAAATGAAAATGGCGCTGAGAAAACTCAGACGATGGATGTATAAATGGCACAAGACGTACTGATTGTTGATGATGAAGCAGATATTCGAGAGCTGGTATCGGGGATTTTGGAAGACGAGGGGTACGAGACGCGGCTTGCACATGATGCGGATTCTGCATTGTCGGCGATTGAGGCGAGGCGGCCTGGTTTGGTGTTTTTGGATATTTGGATGCAGGGGTCGCGGCTGGATGGTTTGCAATTGCTTGATGCCATTCAAGAACGTCATAAGGATATCGCCGTTGTCATGATCTCGGGACATGGCAATGTCGAAACGGCGGTTTCGGCCATTCGCCGCGGTGCGTTTGACTATATTGAAAAGCCGTTCAAAATTGATCGGTTGCTGCTGGTGGCGCAACGGGCGCTGGAAAACCGACGGCTAAAAGACGAAGTTGAGGAGTTGCGAATTCGCTCCGGTGCCGACAGTGATGAGTTGGTTGGCATTTCTCCAGCATTCATGAATATCAAAGCGGCATTGGGCAAGTGTGCGGTGACAAATTCACGTGTGTTCCTCACCGGTCCTGCGGGCACGGGCAAAGGGCTGTGCGCACGGCATTTGCATGATTTGTCGCACCGGGCGAGTGGCCCGTTTGTGGCGGTCAACCTTGCCATGTTTGGTGAAGATGAACTCGCAGAAGAGCTGTTTGGGCGTGAAGTTTTGGAAAATGGAACCAAATCCATTCGCGCCGGTGCTTTTGAGCGCGCACATGGGGGTACGCTTTATTTGGCGGAAGTTGAGGTGCTTTCTGCCAGAATGCAAGCGCATCTGCTTCGGGCAATTGTTGAAAATCGATTTGTTCGCTTGGACGGCGAAACCCGCGTGGGGGTGGATGTTCGTATCGTTTCTTCATGTTCTACGAATATTGCTCGGTTGGTGGACGAAGAGCAGTTCCGTGCTGATTTGTTTCATCGGCTTGCTGTCATTCCATTGGCTTTGCCTGCTTTGAAGGAACGACGAGAAGATATTCCGCTGTTGGTCAATCAGCTCACCAAAAATCTGATGCACGTTCATAACCTTAAGTCTTTTAGTGTGGCTGATGATGCGATGGCGGTTCTTCAGGGACAAGATTGGCCCGGCAATGCGCGCCAATTGCGTAATTCACTTGAAAGACTGATCATCTCACTGAATGACAATTTCCCGGCTGACGGGTGTGTAACGGCTGAAATGTTGCCGGCTGACATTGGTGAAGTTCTGCCGTCGGTGGATGAGGGAAGCGACAGCCCGCATTTGATGACATTGCCTTTGCGAGATGCGCGCGAGGTGTTTGAACGTCAATATCTTGTGGCCCAAATTGAGCGATTTGGTGGTAACATCTCGCGTACTGCGGAGTTTGTTGGTATGGAACGAAGCGCACTTCATCGCAAGCTCAAGTCACTTGGTCTGTAAGTAGCCATTTTTAGGGGACATCTATGCGTGTAATCATTAGTGGAGCCGGTCAAGTTGGCTATGGCATTGCCGAGAGATTGGCGATGGAAAACAACGAAGTCACGGTGATCGACAGCAACCCTGAACTGGTTCAACGCGTTCGCGACACGCTGGACGCGCGTGGTGTGCATGGTCACGGCTCTCACCCCGATGTGTTGGCACAAGCGGGTGCACGTGAAGCGGATATGCTTATTGCGGTGACCCAAGTTGATGAGGTGAATATGACCGCCTGTCAGGTTGCGCATTCTATTTTCAACATTCCAACCCGCATCGCCCGAATACGTGCGCAAAGCTATTTAAAATCTGAGTGGAGTGACTTGTTCGCAAGAGACCATCTGCCAATTGATGTCATCATTTCGCCAGAAGTTGAAGTTGGCGACCTGATCCTGCAGCGCATGGCCTATCCTGGGGCTTTGGATCTGGTTTCGTTTGATGATGATCAGGTTTTGGTGATCACGGTGGCGGTAACAGAAGACTGCGCGATCATTGATACGCCATTGTTGCAGCTCACGGAACTGTTTCCCAATCTGGAAGCGACCGTTATGGGGGTTAGGCGCAACGGCGAAATGATTGCGCTTAAATCGAATGATTTTTTGGTTCCTGGCGACGAAGCGATCGTGGCTGTGGGGCGTTCGCAGGTGAACCGCGTGTTGGCCATGTTCGGCAAAGATGCACCATTTCCGAGCAAAGTCGTCATTGGAGGCGCGGGCAATATCGGCCAATATGTGGCGCGCAAACTTGAAGAGTTGGGTGAGGGCATTTCAGTTCGCCTGATCGAAAATAATCGCGATACAGCACAGCGCGCGGCGGAATCCTTGAAAGACGCGATTGTTGTTTATGGTGATGGGCTGCATGAAGACATTATGCACGAAGTTGGCATTCAAAATGCGCAAATGTATTTGGGGCTAACAAATGATGACGAGACCAACATTTTGTCATCTGTTCTGGCAAGCGAGTTGGGTGGCGCGACAACCATCGCGTTGGTCAATCAACCGCAATATCCACGATTTGCAAAGCGCTTGGGCGTGGATGCGTTTTTGAACCCGCGCACCGTCACTGTTTCCAAGATTTTGCGCCATGTGCGCCGCGGCCGGATAAGAGGTGTTTATACCCTTTACAATGGTGACGCGGAACTGCTTGAGGCTGAGGCCCTGGAAACGTCGCCGTTGGTGGGGAAACCGCTCAAAGAATTTGACTTTGGCACAGGCGTTCGCATTGGCGCTATTATTAGGGGCCGGAAGATGATTGTGCCCACGGGGCAAACCCGCGTCGAAGCTGGTGATTTGGTAATTGTGTTTGCGTTGGCAGATTCGGTACGTAAAGTGGAACAGATGTTTCGCGTTAGCATCGATTTCTTTTAGGCCATGTGATGCAAGCGATATTTTCAGTATGTAGTTTGGTTCTGTTTGGCTTTGCGCTTAGTTTGCTGGCGCCATTCGCCGTCGCTGTCATGGGTCAAGATATCGTTTATATTGAGGGGTTTGGCCTCTTGATCATTTCCTACATTTTCCTTTCGCTGGTTGTCATTTTGGCTTTCAATCGCAAAGTGGCACAATTGACCCGCGGCGGCATGTTTGTCATGGCATGTTGCTGCTGGCTGACATTGATTTTCGCCGCCACAATTCCATTTATCATGCTTGAAAACATATCGATTGCTGGGGCGTTTTACGAATCCAGTTCAGCGGCGACAGCGCTTGGTACAACGCTGCTCACACCGGATGCCATAAGCACACCCATGAAGGTATACCGCGCGATCACGGCGTGGTTTGGCGGATTGTTGACCCTTGCCCTGATTGTTTATGTCCTCAGCCCTTATCGGGTTGGCGGTTTGCCGAACCGCGACTTACGGTTCATTTTACACGGCACAGGGACCGAAGGACCACAATTGTTTCGCACGTTGGCGGAAATTGCCTTGCCATATTTCAGTTTAACGCTGATTTGTCTGCTCATCTTGCTGTTTCAAGGTGTTCGGCCGCTTGATGCGGCCTTAGCAGCCGCAGCTGCATTATCAACAAATGGATTTTTGCCCACGCAGTCGGGTGGTTCGGTTTTTAACAACCGGGCGGCAGAAACTACGCTAATTGTCTTCATGATGATCGGCGGCACCAGCATTATTTGGCACCGTATGTTGTTGGCCAGACGGTTTGAATTGTTGTGGCGCGAACACCGTGAAAGCTTTGGCGCAATTTTTATGATCTTGGCTATTGGAGCGTTCTTAGCGCTTTCGACAGGCCTGACCACTGACCGATCGTTTGATTTCGTTCGTCACATTTTTGATGTCACTGCAATCATGACGACAACGGGGATAACCCATCAATCTTCGCAGATATCGAGTGTACCCCTGTTGTTGGCGTACATGCTGGCCTTGGGCGGTGCAACAACATTTTCAACGAGTGGCGGCATTAAACTTTACCGTTTGGGCGTGATGTTGTTCAATTCCATTGCAGAGGCAAGGCAGTTGGTATTCCCAAATGCCATTCTGTCCGGACGCCTTAATGAACGGTTCGGCAAGTCGGGTGCCACAAAGGCAATTTGGAGTTATTTCTTTTTGTTCATCCTCACTCTATGTGTTGGCATTTTGGGCTTTTCCGCGCTTGGGCTAAGTTTTGAGAAGTCGTTTTCTTCGGCGGTTGGTAGTTTGAGCTCAGTTGCAAACCTGGTCGAGGCAGATGCTGTTCGTGGCGAAAATGGTTATTTGATTGGCGGATGGATTGCGCTGGTTGCATTAGCTGGCAAACTCGAGATCCTGGTGGTGTTGGCCGCGATTAGCGATATTCGACAACGATAAGTTTCAAACAGATTGACACTGACACTGCATATGCGTACCCATTTAGGGCGGTGTTTTAATTGACTCTTTGTTCGAACCCAGTTGTTGGAACGAGTTTTAGGATATAATCTTGGTAACAAGAGCGGTAATTATTGCTCGCGTTACCCAAAAAAGAGGCCCCCATAATGCCCAATGAAAAAAGTCAAAACTTGCAAGATTCTTTCCTTAACAATGTCCGGAAAAACAAAATACCCGTGACGATTTTTTTGGTCAATGGTGTGAAGTTGCAAGGCGTTATTACGTGGTTCGACAATTTTTGTTTGTTGTTGCGCCGCGAGTCCCAGTCGCAATTGGTTTACAAACATGCCATTTCGACAATAATGCCTGGTGCTCCAATTCAATTGTTTGACCCAGAGACCAGCGACAAAGGCTAACTGCGCTGTCAGAAAATGACCAAAATTCAAAACAAGTCGGCGTAGAATTCCGCAAAGGAAGCGCTGGCTATATTGACCGTCGTGTTGCTGCAACGCGCGCACTCTTGGTGTGTCCAGATGTGGCACGACAGGCTAGTCGCCGCACAATTGAAGCACGGCTGGAGGAATTTAAGAGCCTCGCCAGCGCGATCAATTTGGAAATTGTGGATGCCCAACCGATCAATGTTCGCGAGGTTAAACCTGCGACCTTCATCGGCGGCGGGCATGTGGATGACCTGCAAAAACAGGTTGAGGAAAACGACATTGCGCTTGTGTTGGTCGATACACAATTATCGCCTGTTCAACAGCGAAACCTTGAGACCCGACTTGGCGCGAAGGTGCTTGACCGCACCGCATTGATCCTGGAAATCTTTGGTGATCGTGCGGCAACGCGTGAAGGTGTGTTGCAGGTTGAGCTGGCGCATCTTAATTATCAAAAAGGTCGTTTGGTGCGGTCTTGGACCCACCTTGAACGCCAACGTGGTGGTCTTGGTTTTGTGGGCGGTCCGGGCGAAACCCAAATCGAATCTGATCGACGATTGTTGCAGGAGCGGGTGACGCTGCTGACCAAGCGACTTGAAAAGGTTCAGCGCACCCGTTTCGAGCAACGCAAAGCCCGGCAGTCTATTCCGTTTCCAATTATTGCACTTGCTGGTTATACAAACGCCGGCAAATCCACTCTTTTCAATGTGTTGACGGGGTCTGATATCAATGCCGAAGATCAATTGTTTGCCACGCTAGATACAACCGTAAGACGCGCAACATTGCCACACAAACGTGAAGTCGTGTTTTCGGATACTGTTGGCTTTATTGCTGATTTGCCGACCGACTTGATTGCTGCATTTCGTGGTACGTTGGAAGAAGTCACCCAGGCGCACATAGTTTTGCATGTGCGTGACGTCGCAAATGAAGATTATTTTGCGCAGGGTCAAGATGTAAATGATGTGCTGTCTGACTTAAATGTAACGACCGAAAATGTGCCATTCATTGAGGTTTGGAACAAAGTTGATATGTTGTCTGAAGAACAGCTTGAACTTCGCCGACGGCACAAAAGCAAATCAATTCCTGTGGTTGAAATCTCCGCTAAAACGGGCGCGGGCATTGACGAATTGCTGGCCACAATTGAAGTAGAACTGGGCAAAACGGGTCGCTTTCAAACTGTGATGTTGCCGCACAGTGCTGCCCATTTGGCGCATTGGCTTTATGAGCATGGTGAGGTGTTAAGCACTGAACCAAATGAGGACAGTAGCGGCATCCGATATGAGGTGCGTGTTTTGAAGGACAAAATGTCGCCGTTTCTGGAGAAATTTAACAAGTTTATCGTGGACCCACTTCAACCTGACTAGGGTCTGAACTCAATTGAGTTCTGACCCTAGGTCGTTTGTTTGTCCGATTGCCTGATTTCAGACCAATATTCTTCCAGCTTTTTAAGCCCAGCATCGGCTGGTGCTATGCCCTCTTGTTTGCACCTTTGCTCCACGTGGTTGAACCGCCTGATGAATTTTTTGTTGGCGTTGGACAGTGCGACTTCGGGGTCTACGTTCAGTTTACGGGCAAGGGATGCCATGGCGAACAGCAAGTCGCCGATTTCTTCTTCAATCCGGTCGTTGTTCTGCATGTTGATTTCGCTGGCAACTTCTTCAGTTTCTTCTCTGACTTTGTCGAGTGCACCTTGGGCGCTTGGCCAATCAAAACCGACACGTGCTGCGCGTTTGGCCAATTTGTTCGCACGGGTTAGTGCGGGCAATGCACGCGGTACATCGTCAAGTATGGAGGGTGTTCTGCCAGCCTCAGATTGTTTTTTTGCGCGTTCAGCCGCCTTTATGTTTTCCCAACTGACGTTCACCGCGTCAGCGCCATCAACTTTTTGTTGTTCAAAAACGTGGGGGTGGCGACGAATGAGTTTTTCACAAATTCCATAGACCACGTCACCAAAGTCGAACTGATCGATTTCTTTGGCCATTTGCGCGTAGTAGATGGGTTGAAACAGCAGGTCGCCGAGTTCAGATTTCAGATCGTCAAAATCCTCACGCTCTATGGCGTCTGCAACTTCGTACGCTTCTTCGATTGTATGTGGTTTTATCGATTGGAAGTTTTGCTTTAAGTCCCAAGGGCAACCATTTTCGGGGTCGCGAAGGCGTCCCATAATTTCAACAAGAACTGCAATATCACGACTTGGTTTCATATCTGGTTTCTTTTGTTTTGGTGGTAGGTCAGCGCCATTGCGATCATGTGCGCGAGTTCCGTTTTTACCACCGATAGGTCAGCGGGCAGCACCACTTCACGTGTGCCGATATAGGTAAAGTCCTTCGGATAGTGGTGGCGAAAACGCTCAATCAAGGATGTGTTGCAATTCACATAAAGGGATATTGTACCCGACGAGTTTTTATCAAAACGTATGGTGGTTCCGGACTTTGGTTTTTGAGTTAGAAAACTGATCTGGTTCCACTTTAGCGCTTCAACGATTTGTCCGCAGCCAGCTGTGTTTGCCCCAACTTGATGAATGAGCGCTCGCAATTGACAAAGAACATCCCGGTGCGCAGTTTGATATTCGCCAATTTTTTGATCAATAATGTCGGACAAATGGGTTTTCGCTTTGATCTTGAGAATTAGGGTCTGAACAACAGACATACTACACGTGCAAACCGAGTGCCAAGTGGATAAAAGCGGTGAACGAGTTGATGGTCGTCTCACCCTTAACTCGAATAAGGTTCTATAACTATCTGATGTCACGCTAAAAATTACTTTTGGAGAATCCGCGGGAGCTAGGTCAGTTGCTAATTTCAGGCGCGGTCTTTTCTTTTCATTCCGAGCAATCCGAGCCTTTTGAATATCAACAATTCTATGACAACGAGAATGAGCAACAGTGCAACAACGATCAAGAATGCAATTGGATTATCGACACCTGGCATGCCGCCAACATTGATGCCTAGCAATCCGGTCAAAAATCCAAGCGGCAGGAATACAGCCGCAACAATTGACAAAAGCAGCATCTGTTTGTTCATGTTTTCGGCGCGTTGATCTGCAATTTGATCATTCACAATCTGGGCGCGATCTCTAATTGCGTCCAAGTCTTCACCCAGTCGCGTAATGCGCTCTGCAGCCTCGCGAATACGGGCGCGATCGCGGTCCCCAATCCAATCAACATCTTCTATTTCCAAAGTGGTTAGGGCGTCTTTTTGAGGCAACAAATACCGACGCAAGACAATCGATTTTCGGCGAATATCTGCCAATTGCTGCCGTGGAAAGAATTCGGATGAATCGAGCATTTCCTCTTCCAAAGCGTCGATATGCTCATTTAGGCCGGCAACGGTGGGTTCGGCACGATCTGCCAGGCGCAATACTAACTTTGCAACGAAATCTCCCGGCGTTGTTGGTGCATGCTTGCGTTCAATGGCGTCGAGCAAATCTTCAATTGCGCTGAGCGGCCGTCGCCAGATGCTGATGACGCGCTTTTCCTCCATCCAAAGCCGAATGGAGACCATGTCTTCTGGATTAGATTCTGGGTGGAGGTTAACACCACGCAGGTTCACAATGACGCCATTGCCATGTGGGGTGCAGCGCGGGCGTGTCTCTTCGGCCAGCAGGGCATCCACAACAACTGAGTAATCGATGTTGTTTTCAAGCCAAGCAGCTCCTGTTTGTGAATCGCGGTGTATATGAATCCAAGTGAAACTGATATCTGCACCATCGATTGGCTTGTCGATTGAGGTCTCGGATGCGCCGCCGTGTCCGTCAAAGGCAAGTACTCTGATTTCAGATATGTCATTCATTTTCGATTCACCGCTTTTCTCTAAATGGATGTGTTTTTAACCAATGTTGCCCCCGGCGGTTGGTGCAAAAATACTTCACGATGCGGGTAGGGGATCGAAATATCATGCTCTTTAAAGGTGTCCCACAAAGCCAAAAAGACATCGCCGCGCACGTTCGTGATGCCGTTCACTGGGTCGTCGATAAAGAACCGCAGCACGAAATCAATCGATGAATCGCCGAATGCTTTGACATGACAGACCGTGGGGAAGTCCGGGTTACCCGTGATGACACGTGCATGAGCAGATGCGGCTTCAGCCGCCAACGCCTTCACTTTATGTGGATCGGAATTATAGCTTACGCCAAACAGGATCTCGATCCTTACATATGGGTCATGGAATGACCAGTTTTGTACCTGTTGGGTAATAAGGTCTTCGTTTGGGATCAAAATTTCTCGACCATCGCGCATTGAAACCGAGGCGTATCTTGCGTTAAGGGAGGTTATCCAACCAAATGTCTCCCCAACTGTGATGACGTCGCCGGGTTTGATGGATTTATCAAGCAACAGGATGATGCCAGACACTAGGTTTGACACAACTTTTTGCAAACCAAAACCAAGGCCAACACCAATGGCACCAGAGATGAATGTTAGAGCGGTCAAATCAATCCCAACGGTGTAGAACCCCGTTATGATTGCAAACATGATAAGAGAAAACCGCAAGAGCTTGCCAATCAGCACCCTAGCGGTCGGCGTTAGGTCTTCAATTGACGTCAGCTGTTTGTCAAGTCTGGCACTAATAAAGCCCGCCAACCAAATCAATACAGTAAAAGCGACAGCACCTTGCAACAATGTCAGCGCAGAAATTCGCAATTCATTAAATTGGACGTTAATTGAATCAAGCAGCAAAATTGCTTGTGGCAAAATTCCAAGCAAACTCAGCGTCACGAGCACCCACCCACCAAGCTCAATGAGGCGCGCGACAGTGCGATTTCTTATGATGCGTGAGGATATTGAAATGACAGCCCATGCCGCGGCCAAGTTGGCAATCAATGTCAAAAAGTAAGAGTGACTGTCCCAGGTAGCTGCGCGCATTGCCAACACGAAGAACCAAAGCAATATTACAAATAATATGATCTTTGTTCGCCTTAGTATAATTGCCGTTGCACGCAGCACAGACGCCCGTAATGTCGTCTTGCGGACCAAATCCTCTAGGGTTGGAATGAGAATACGTGCGCCAATGGTCGCCAGCAAAAAGGAGAGGGCGACGATGGCCAGTTGCATGATACTCCATGATATGCCGCCGCCGCTGACTGATAGGCCAATCGACAACAGAATTTCAAAGATGTTCTCTTGCCAAGCTAAAAACCAGGTTTGTATTTGCTCGAGATCTATCAATTCTACATTCCTAATATCAAATTTCGTTACCAACAACGATTTCACAGTTTGTTGGCCAGACAATCAATCATGCAACGCTAAACGGTTTAGCACAATTTTGTAACGTCATTGCTCTCATTGCAGAGGTAAACTTATTTTATACGGAAATACAAAAAAATACTGGCTATAGCAATAAAATATTGTTATTGGGTGGGAAAGAATGCAATTTCGGATTGAGTGATGGCAAATAGCACGTGTGACATCGATAATATCGCGGACCGATTATCTCGTCTTTATGACGCAGAATTTGGTGGAAAAGAACGGGGTCGATTTCGCATCGCAACCAAACTGGTTCGTCAGATTGCAGGTAAGCGTCGCTTATATGAAGATGACATTTGCTTGCTGGGACGGGCGATGCTCGAACGGGGATATGTATTGATCGACATGGACACTTTTTTCGTGATCCTGAGTGCAAACACCTTTTTGAATTATCGGCGGGTAAATGAAAGCTCCATACATTGAATTTTGCTCATAAATACTTGAAGTTGAATGAAATTGGCTGGCGCGAAAATGTTGGATTGCCCGAACTTGGTTTATCCACATTACGCGCAAAAATTGACACTGGCGCCCGCACTTCGGCACTGCATGCGACGGGCATTGACACGTTCGAACGTGATGGCAGAAAATTTGTTTCGTTTAATGCATCGGGTGACAAGCGATCTGTTATCTTGCGATGCACTTTCCCGATTGCAGACCAACGCGGCATTAAGAATACAAGTGGTGTTCAAGAACAACGAATTGTCATAAACACGATTCTGGTCTTGGGTTCCCGGCATTGGCATGTCGAACTATCGCTCGCGGATCGCGAGAATATGGGGTTTGAACTCATACTTGGCCGAACTGCAATTCGTACGCACAACTTACTGGTTAATCCGGGTCGCTCTTTTCTGGCTGGACCGCCGAAACAACTCGCTCAGAAGCACAAGAATAGTGCCCCTTCCTCAATTGAGGCAACAATGGACTTAAAGACATGAAATTTGTAATGCTGGCGCGCAATGCTGAACTATATACGCACAAGCGCCTAAAAGAGGCGGCCGAAGCTGCGGGACATCAAATGGACATCGTCAACACGTTGCGATGCTACATGAATATCGTTTCGCATCGGCCCGAAGTTTATTACAATGGTGAGAAGTTGCCTCACTACGACGCCGTTATTCCTCGGATCGGTGCGTCAGTTACATTTTATGGTTTGGCCGTCTTGCGGCAGTTTGAAATGATGGGGGTTTATCCTCTTAATGAATCTGTGGCCATTGGCCGGTCACGAGACAAGCTTCGTTCGTTGCAGATTTTGGCCCGTGAAGGTTTAGGGCTGCCGAATACCACATTTGCATATGACCCGAAACAGACTGACGAGCTGATGAGTATTTCTGGCGACGCGCCATTGGTGATCAAACTGCTC
>NZ_JBLIAI010000068.1:0-14097 GCF_047634455.1 Maritalea sp. | reverse complement strand
GCTCAACCGCGTTTGAATCATACCATCGCACTGAATTGCGGTCTTTCGCAGTTCAGTGATTGCGCCATTAGCTTGATCAGTTGCCCGAACAAGGTCAGTGATCATGGTTTGCAAAGCCGCCCTGTCGTCACGCAATCTCTTGAGCCGAATATTCAATATGTAACAATAACCAATTGTGAGAATGAGCAGAACCGCGACGGCACCCTCCACCATCAATCCAAGTGCAAAACTACCCATCGTCATTCATTCCCTTGTTCGTTCATAGCTTCAAAAACAGCCATGGTTACTTTTGGCGGATTCAATGGGCGCGTCACCCGTACCGAAACATTCTTGCCGATATGACCAATTATGCCTTCGCTTAAAATCACATTACCGCAACGCAGCGACACCGGGTCGTTTGCAGTTCGATCAAACATCAACGTATCCCCTTCCTCCAACTTCAACATGTCAGAAAGCGGAATTTCCCATTCATGCAGCACCGCCTGTATTTCTGTGTCGGCAGCGTAAATCTCTGTGGCCAAATGTCCTTCCCAAATGGGATCGCGGCCGAATTTCTCCCCCATGAACATTTGTAACAATTGTTCACGGATCGGCTCAATCGTCGCGTAAGGCAGCAAAATTTCAACTTTGCCGCCTCTATCATCCATATCGATACGCAATTCAATCAATATGGCGGCGTTAGCGGGCCGCGCGATGGCGGCAAAACGTGGATTGGTCTCCATACGTTCGACTTTGAAATTGACTGGCGTCAGCGGCTCGAATGCCTTGTGCATATCCTCAAGGATCAACTCGATCATACGATTGGTCAACGACATCTCAATTGTCGTGTATGGACGACCTTCAACGCGAATAGTGTTGTTGCCCCTGCGCCCACCAAGCAGAACATCAATCATCGAATAGATGAGGTTACTTTCGACCGTCATCAACCCGAAATTGTCCCATTCCTCAGCCTTGATCACCGTCAAGATCGCCGGCAATGGGATCGAATTCAAGTAATCGCCAAACCGGACAGACGAAATGCTGTCCAACGACACCTCAACATTGTCTGACGTAAAATTGCGCAGCGAAGTTGTGGTCAATCGCACCAAGCGGTCAAACACAATCTCAAGCATCGGCAGGCGTTCGTAGGACACAAGCGCGGAGTTGATGAGCGCTTGGACACCTGAAAGGTCGCCAATGGCCATGTCGCCACTGTCAAATCCTAAAAGATTGTCAATCTCGTCTTGGTTAAGAATGCGATCGACACTCGAGCCATCTTCAGAATCGTCACCGCCCTCGATCATCGCAGCCCATTCGGCCGCGGCGCCTTCGCCATCCCCATCTTCATCACCGGAGATGCCAAATTCTTTTAGGAGATCGTCAGTTTCAGTTTCCGACATTGCTTAAGCCCCCCCCTATTGCACCAATATTTCTTTAAAAACGATGCCTTCGATTTGCGTGGGGAACAGCGCAAGGTTTACCCGACGCCGCAATTCCTCCTTCAAACGATAAATGCCCGCAGACCCTTCAAGATCGGACTTGCGAAGCTCGCGCATATAGACCTGAAATGTATCAAGCACGCGCGGCATCATCGCCTCAACCTGTGGCACCAAACTCTCATCGGCCAATTCAAGCGACACGGCGACCTTCAAAAACAGCTCTTTGGATTCGCCCTTCGAGTTTAGATTTACCGTAATAATGCTAAGGTCATGAAAATAGGTTTGGCGCACTTGCTCGGCTTGAGCTGCAGCTGCATCACCTTCGCCACCACCTGAAAACAGTAAGAAGTAAGCTGCGGCACCACCGCCAAGCAAAAGCACAACCGCTGCACCAATGATAATCATCAATGGCGGGCCTTTTTTCTTTTCGCCTTCTTCGCCGTCTGCGTCTTCAGCTATTTGATCTACCATTTTTTCGCTCTACTAACGTCGTGCATATAGGTGGAAATTCTTTCCCATAATCCACGTAACGACGAGAAGGTTAACGAAGTATTACCATTTCAATATTGCTGGGCAATTTTTGCCGGGCCGTTTTTTCCGGTCAGCCCTATCGAACCGATATTCAAGCAACGAAGATCTATTAAAATACAATAATATCAATATGTTAAAAACTGGCACGATACTCGCATTATGATTTGTAGGCGAAAAACTTGGGGAAGTTGCTCGCTGAACAAAATTGGGGAGACACGTGCAAAATGGAAAACGCACAGCTCATAAATCTATCGCGCCAAATTGCGCTACAACGTCAGATGGACGTTGTTGCCAACAACATGGCCAACATTAACACCGCTGGTTACAAGAACGTCGATATTCTGTTTGAAGAATATGTGATGCCGATTGCGCGCGACAAGAACTTCAAATCGCTCGACCAGCCCCTGTCATTCACCCAAGATTGGGCAACAATCGACGATTTCGCAGCTGGGTCAATTGAACTTACTGGCAATGAGCTCGACATGGCCGTGCAAGGACAAGGGTTTTTCGTTGTCCAAACCCCCGCCGGTGAACTCTACACACGAAATGGCAGCTTTCAGCTCAACCAGCGTGGCGAATTGGTCACCTCCGAGGGCTACAACGTCTTGGCCGACGGTGGATTTCTCACATTTGCACCTGACGAAACTGGAATAATTGTATCAAAAGATGGCGGCGTGTCATCTTCTGCAGGCAACAAAGGGATTATACGCATTGCCGAATTTGCGGACCCACAATCCCTCAAGCGCGCTGGCGACACCATGTTCTCCGGCGAAAACCCAATTTTCGATAATCAATCCAGCATCGTCCATATGGCCATTGAACGGTCGAACGTTTCAGGCGTGAGCGAAATGACTGAAATGATCCGCGTGACGCGGGCTTACACATCCATGGCCAACCTGCAACAAAAGCAAGACGAACTGCGCCGCACTGCAATCAAACGGCTCGGCGATTTGAACGCCTAGAGCGTTATCCCAGTAAGAAGGACAACAGATAGATGAAAGCTTTATACACAGCCTCAACCGGGATGGCCGCTCAAGAACGCAACGTTGAGGTGATCTCAAACAACATCGCCAACATGCGGACAACCGGATTTAAAAGGCAACGCGCTGATTTCCAGGATCTGCTTTATCAAGTTTACCGTCGCGCCGGATCGCAAACGTCTGAAAGTGGCACACAATTGCCAACTGGCGTGGAAGTTGGATCAGGCGTTAAGCTGGGTGCAACCCCACGTATCATGAGCCAAGGCAGTGTCGCGCCCACCCAAAAAGAGCTCGATGTGGCCATTCGGGGCGAAGGTTTCTTTTCAATCAGCATGCCAGACGGCCGCACAGGCTACACCCGGGACGGAGCTTTCGAGCGGGACAGCCAAGGACAATTGGTGACGATGGAAGGTTACCAAGTCCAGCCAGGTATCATTATTCCCGCCGCCGCACGGTCGATCTCAATCTCTGCCGATGGCCAAGTGGAAGCATTTTTGGATCAGGCGACGAGCCCCACCGCACTCGGCCAAATTCAACTGTCTCGGTTCGTCAACAAAGCGGGTCTTGAAGCGGTTGGCGACAACTTATTTGTCGAAACCGCGGCCAGTGGGTCGGCGCAAACTGGCGTCGCAAATACCGACGGTTTTGGTAATTTGCTGCAAGCCGCATTGGAAATGGCAAATGTGAATGCCGTAACCGAAATCGCTGATTTGATTGCGGCCCAGCGTGCCTACGAAATGAACGCACGGGTTATTTCTGGAGCTGACGAAATGCTCCAAGCAACAGCACAGCTACGTTAGGGGATTAGGTAGAATGTTCCGCTTCACCAGATCACTGATCATCGGTTTGATCGCAGCAAGTGTTGGGGTCTACGCAAGTCTTGGGGTCAACGCAAGTTTTGCTGCCCCAACGCTCAGACCGTCAATTATCGTTACTTCAAATATCGTGACTGTTGGCGATATGTTCGAGGACGCTGGCAACCTGGCGGAAATCGGACTATTTCGCAGCCCAACACCTGGCACAGTTGGTGCAGTTCCATTGGCCTCCATCAAACTGGCAGCACAGCGCGCTGGTCTTGGTCAGTTTGACACCGTTGGCATCACACATGTGCGGGTTGAACGACCTGGCATTGCAATTGACCAAGACTTCCTGAGTTCGATCTTCAGTCAAGAGATCGCCGCTCGCGGACAGTTGCTAGCCAATCAAGAAGTAAAGTTTGCACCATACGGTAAATTCGCCACCGCCTATGCCGATCCAACAGCTGCATCCCCAGTGACATTGCTCGACTTCACATACGAGCCACAAACCGGCCGGGTCTCGGCTCGCTTAGCACTTGCCGGATATACATCGCCGATCTCCATCATCGGCAAACTCGAAATATTGGCACCCGCCGCCCACCTTACCCGGACAATGGCCAAAGGCGAGGTCATCGATCTAAACGATATTGAATTTAAACCCGTGCCCGTCCGCTTTTCAAAAACTCAAGGGGACATGCAGCTGCCGGATTTGGTGGGCAAAAGCCTAACCCGTGCAGTGCGCGGCGGCGCGATGGTTAAAGTTAGCGACTTGTCTGAACCCATCCTGATCAACCGCAATGAGCAGGTCACCATTCTATACCGAAGCGGGCAACTCAAGCTAACCGTAAAAGGCCAAGCACTCAATTCAGCAACGCAAAACCAAATGGTGTCGGTGCTAAACCTCATGTCAAAAAGGACCATTCAAGGCATCGCCATTGGCGCCGGAACAGTCCTCATCACCAACGATCCAACCCGCCTCGCAAGCCGGTAAGCAGGAGACAATCATGAAACTCTTCAAAATCATCACCCTGGTTGCGCTAAGCGCAAGCTTGGCGGCCTGTACCACCGCAAACCGCTTGGCCGGCATTGGCAAAGCGCCAGTGCTAACAACAATCGAAAACCCGACAGCGCAAGCTGGTTACAAACCGGTCAACATGCCAATGCCTGCACCAGAGCGTGTAGCCTACTCGCCAAACTCACTGTTCATCTCTGGCACACGCGGCTTCTTTAAAGACCAGCGCGCCAGCAAAGTAGGTGATATCTTGACGGTTCAAGTGACCATTTCGGACAAAGCATCATTCTCGAACAAATCCGCCCGGTCACGGTCAAGTTCAAACGATGCAGGCGCTGGTGGCGTGATCGGTTCCCTCTTTAACAACGTAATTCCCGGCGTCTCGCCATCTACCGCGATCGAACTCAAATCCGGCCTTGCAGACAGTGGAAACGGCAGCGTAGATCGCGCCGAAACACTAGACACATCCGTTGCAGCAGTCGTGATCCAAGTGTTGCCAAACGGCAACCTGGTGATTGAAGGACGCCAAGAAGTGCGGGTGAATTTTGAAGTTCGCGATTTGATTGTAGCGGGCATTGTGCGGCCGGAAGATATTGGCGCTGCCAACACTATTCCATCATCCAAAATCGCCCAGGCGCGCATTTCATACGGTGGCCGCGGCCAAATCACAGACGTGCAACAGCCCCGCTATGGCCAACAATTCATGGATGCAATCTTACCATTCTAATTACAATTCCGGTTTGCCAATCGATATTCCCCAATTTATCGGTTGGCTCTCCCCAGAAGGGCGCGGCTTTCCCCAATTTGCCGCGTCCTTCTCTCGTTTTTTGGGCCCTTACCGGGTGAAGTTAAAAATCAAAACACCACTCACGATCGCAAGCCCACCAAGCAATAACGGCCATGTTGCGGTCTCGCCCAGCAAGAAAATACCTAACCCCGTGCCAACTAAAGCAATGATAGGCCCGATCTGGCTGAGATAAACCGCCCCGGCGATTTGTTGCAGCACAAAGTAAAAGGCAAAACCTACTGCGAAGATAAGAACTTGCACGCCAAGCGACAGGCTCATCTGAACGGTCGGCAACGCCGTGATTGGCGCGCCAATTATCAATGCAATCCCAAATGCAATAAATCCAGCAACAATGAGCATTAGCGGCGCGAGTGCAAAAGGCGACGCCCCTTTTGGCCAAGCCCATGAGCGGTAAATATTTCCGATAGCAAGAAAAACCGGCCCCGCGAGCGCGACCACCACCCAGACGGCCGCGAAATCACCGCCCGCCAACTTCCCCAAGCTCAACGCCACCGCGCCGATCAAGGCGATCCCAACACCAATTGCACGTGATAGTTTAAATTGTTCGGTGCGCAGCACCACGCTGAAAAGATAGGTCAACACTGAAGCAAACGCTGTAACCAGCGCAACAAATCCCACGCCAACATGGGGAACCGACATGAAAAAGATGATATTGGGCAATGCAAAAAGCAAACCGCTAAACACAGAAAACCCCAAAACGTTACGGCTAAAATCCATGCGAAATCCAAACATCCGCAAACCGGCCATCATCAATAATCCACCAAGCGAACCGGCCAAAGCCAGAAACACGATCGGATGCCAACCCACCAAAAAGGCAACTTTTCCGTTGACTGCTGTCGCGCCAAAAAAGCTACCGACAATTATTAGCAAGCCAATAGGCAAAAGCTTTTCATAGCTGAAACTGCTATCGGCATTTTCAGGCGCAACAACAGACACAGCGCCCAAAGGACTTTCCTTTTGCAAGGTGGGCATGATATGGTGAGCCATAGATATTCTCCATTTTGAAACTTGCAGCATATCTCCACATAAAGTATCTTAGTGTCAAGATAAATTGAGGTAAATATGGACCGCGCCCAATTTGCAGCTGATCAATGGCGAAAAGAATGGCCTGAAATCAATGACTTACCGATGCTCACATTGGGGCGGCTGGCCGAACTTTCTGCACGCATCCTGCAAGAAGAGCTGGAGCCGTTTTTCGCACAGCACGGCCTGCACGCGGGCGAATTCGATGTTCTTGCCACCCTGCGGCGTAGCGCAAAGCCCTACGCCCTCACCCCAACTCAGCTTTATGAAGCCACCATGGTGTCCTCGGGCGGCATGACAAACCGTATCGATAGGTTGGAGAAAGCAGGTCTAGTCGAACGCCGCAAAAACCCCAATGACCGTCGCGGCGTCATGGTTGCGCTAACGGACGAAGGTTTCAAAAAGATAACCCATGTCATCCCGCTGCACATTAAAAACGAGGAGCGGATTTTGTCCAAAATGACTATTGGCGAAATTGAACAGTTGAACGTGCTGACTGGCAAACTGTTGGCAAGCCTTGCTGACTAAATCTAAATTGGTTCGAACTGCGAGAATAATTGCTGCGCCTCGGGCAACTCGGCAACCGGAATATAGTCGCAGACCGCTGCATATTCTTCCCACATAACGTGCACCTGCGGGTTAGAATGTGCGGCACGCATCGCGTCTTCGCTTATCCATTCAAAAACTTCTACAAACGTGCCATCTTTAGCACGCATGACAATTGATGGGCGCTCAGTCGCCAGCCCTTCATCGCGCAAACGTTGAACGTGGGTCTTCATCAATTCAGCAAGAAGTACATCACAGCCAGGTTTTGGTCGATATCCCACGATCACAACGACTGGCATGGTCAATTCCTATTTCAGCACGTGCCGCTTTTTGGCAAGCTCGGCCAATAATGGATCAATATGCTGGGAAAATTCGTCCCGCCGCGCCGTCTTTATCTGCTTGAGCACTTGCATGGCGTGTTCAGCAGTAAACTTCTCAAAATAACGACTTGCATCCAAACCGTCCGGCCAAACATTGGACAAGCGGCGGTTGATATATTCTTCAACCATATATTGTTGGCGCTGAATCGATTGGGCAAATGTGCCAAGGCTCCACGCCATTTTAAGCGCATATAAATCAATCCCAGCACGACTAACACCGGTCAGCCCAAACCGCTGCATATATTGTCGGCTTTTGGCTTCAAACCGCTGCGGCGCATAATCATGGGTTACATCTTGCCACCCAAGCCCACTTAATGTTGCAACAAGCCCGCTCGGCGTAACACGCTCTTGAAACTTAAGATTAAACCGACCAGAATCTGCCAACACCTTCAAGACCAAATCAGAGCACGAAAGCCACTCTTTGATTTGTTTTGCGTTGCTGTCGCGTGGACCACGGCCAATACCCAAAAAGCGACGTAATCCATATTTGGATTCAATGTAGCGCCAAGCCTTCATCATTGATTCTGCGCCAAATGATGTTTCGGGCGAACTCAAATCCGGTGCACGAAGCACCAAAAAATCGCGATACCGATTTTGGCTGTCATAGCAAAGGTCAATTACCGGCACAAAGCGCACGCCGCCCGGGTGCACCATATCAGTGTAATAGCCCTTTACAGCGCGCGGATATGCTTCAATCGCCGTCAGCTCAGAACCAACCAGCGCACAATGGGTGAATTTTCGTGTGGATTTAAACGCATTAAAATCAAATACATGCTGAAAAGCAACATTGACTTTGGATTTTGGTCCGTAGGAACGATAAAAAACCACATCATATGGCTTCGAAATCGGCCATAAATGTTCGATCAAATTTTGATCGTGGTTCGGCAGAATGGATTGCTGATCATGCAATAGTGCTTGATTCATAATCAACTCTACCCTTCAACAACAACTAACCACAATAATACATACTTATCACAAATCGGATAAGCAGCAAATGCAACTATTCTTGCGCCCGAACTATTGATCTTTCAACGACCCAGATCAATCGTCGCGATAAACTTTTTCGCGTCGTTCATGCTTTTCTTGGGCTTCAAGGCTCATTGTTGCGATGGGGCGTGCATCTAAGCGCGCCAAACCAATCGGTTCCCCAGAGACTTCGCAATAGCCGTAGGTCCCGTCATCGACGCGCGCAATTGCAGAATCAATTTTTGAGATCAATTTGCGCTGACGGTCCCGCGTGCGAAGTTCGAGCGCCCGGTCGCTTTCCGATGAGGCGCGATCCGCAATGTCGGGGTGGTTCTGGCTTTGCTCTTGCAGAGTTTCAAGCGTCTCTTTGCTCTCACGCAGAATATCATCTTTCCACGCAACTAATTTCTTGCGGAAATACGCAAGTTGGCGTGGATTCATAAACTCTTCGCCTACGGTCGGCTGGTAAGTCTCGCTAGTATCGAAACTAGGCTCTTCCAGATCGACCTTGCTCTCCAAATCCATTGACACGGTAATTTACTCCCTAAGTCTATGCGCGACATATATAATGGCCAAGCCCACTAACGGCAAGTGAGTTTGTTGAGATGCATGTAAGGACTGTGTGTAACAACAATATGACGAGATAAATTTAGGTCGAAAAAACTTCTAACTATTTGTATTTACTAAACTTTGCAAGTTCGACGCGCACACGCAATTCAATATTGTCAATTATTGAATCTAGCGAAGGATCGACATTGTTGCGCGCCTTTTTCACCATATTTAGCATATTATCCAACCGAGATTCGGAAATTTGTCCAACCAATAAGTCGGTTTTGATTTGTTCAAGACTGTCCAATAAGTCGTGTCCGCGCTTGATAGATTTCTTGCGGGCGAAGGTTGGATCTTCGACCGCTTGCAAAGCCAGCAAGGCATCAATACCACCCACATCGTGGCTAGGCGCTGTTGTTTCAGATTTTGCAGTTGAGGCATCCTCGCTTGGCACCGAAAAAGCAGAATCCGCTGCTTGTCCAGACTTCTTGCTGGATTTTTGCGTCGTCCTGTTCAGTCGATTTGCATCCGTAATGCGCATCTAAAATCTTTGCTCCACCACACGACAAAAGGGGCACAAAACCCCGCTAGGCAAAATTTACCACAGTTCGCCAAGGAATTGCCATGAATAGGCACTTTTTTCCTCCGAATTATTCGTCGTTTCAGCGCAACAAGAAATATCGTTATTTTTCAGTAGGTTACAAATCCCTGAATCTGGCACGGAATTCGCAACTAGAGAGGTATCAATGATGAGACCTGTGCTGGGGAGCACATGCAACATCAAGTCAATTGGGGAAATCAATGACCAGATTTATGGCAATTCTTTACACAACCCTTTGCGCAGTCATCATAGCGGCGCTTTTTGTAAGCACTGCCAGTGCGGCACGGATCAAAGATATTGTTGATGTTGAAGGCGTCCGTGAAAATCAACTTGTTGGCTATGGCCTTGTTGTCGGCCTGAATGGGACCGGCGACGGATTGAACAATTCACCTTTCACCAAGCAGAGTTTGCAGGCCATGCTGGAACGTATGGGCGTGAACACATTGGGCGCTTCAATGCGAACCGCCAATGTTGCAGCGGTAATGGTCACTGCTAACCTTCCCCCATTTGCATCCCAGGGTTCACGCATCGACATAAATGTTGCCGCACTAGGTGATGCAAAGAGCTTACAGGGCGGCACATTGCTGGTTACCCCACTTATGGGCGCCGACGGTGAAGTCTATGCCATCGGGCAAGGTCAAGTCGCCATTAATGGCTTCTCTGCAGGTGGCGATTCTGCAACCATCATATCGGGCGTTCCCACCACCGGACGGATTTCGTCGGGCGCCATCATTGAACGAGAGGTCGCGTTTGAATTGGGTTCACGCCGATCCGTCCGCCTGGCGCTGCGCAATCCAGATTTTACAACATCGCGCCGAATTGCTTTAGCCATCAATAATCTCATTGGCATGCCGACCGCAGTGCCTATAGACAATGCAACGGTCGAATTGACCCTGCCTAAGGGCTTCAACGGCAATATCGTGGATTTGGTTACTGACATTGAGCAATTGGTCGTAACGCCTGATCAAACCGCAAAAATCGTGATCGACGAAAACTCTGGAATAATTGTCATGGGACGCGAAGTGCGCGTTTCAACTGTAGCGGTAGCGCAGAGCAATCTAACGGTGACGATCACCGAATCGCCAGAAGCGTCCCAACCCGACCCGTTTTCGTTAGGGGAGACTGTCGTGTTGCCCCGAACAGAAGTAGATATTGAGCAACTCGACAGCAAACTGGCGCTGGTAGAAGAAGGCGTCACCCTCCAAGAGCTTGTGGACGGTCTTAATGCCCTAGGCATTTCACCACGCGACCTCATCTCAATTCTACAAGCAATTAAGTCCGCAGGTGCCCTGCAAGCTGAAA
The DNA here is from genome assembly GCF_047634455.1 of Maritalea sp. GTDB lineage: Bacteria > Pseudomonadota > Alphaproteobacteria > Rhizobiales > Devosiaceae > Maritalea. Next base: position 3,184 of record NZ_JBLIAI010000068.1, on the reverse strand, counting down.
TCGAGGTGATGTAATGGCCTATTCACAAATTCAAATTCCAGTTCAACGGCCAACCAACATGCCAGAACAAACCTTCAACCGACTCAAAGAAAAAGCCATTGAATTGGAGGGCGTTTTCTTAAACACCCTACTTTCACAGGTGACCTCTAGTGTCGATACCGAGGGGCAATTTGGCGGCGGATATGGCGAAGAAACATGGCGCGGCATGCAGGCCTCCGAATATGCAAACAACATGGCGCAGGCCGGCGGCATCGGCCTCTCCGACAGCATCTTACGCGATCTTATCGATACCCAAGCAGCTTCGTCACTGCAATATCCCACCCCACCTGCCGGAGCATACCAAAAATGACCCCACAACAATTACGCGCCCGAGCGCTGGCAAAAACCAAAAAGCTCCCGATGCCTGCCGATCCTGAACAGGTCTGCGCAGATGCTGATCTTTCACTCAGAGCCCTCGTTGATATCATGAACAACGAAACAACTCTGTTACGTGCAGGCAAATTGATGCAAGCAAGCGAACTGGCCGCCGACAAAGCCGAGTTGGCACAAAAATACGTTGGCTTGGCGCGAGCTATCCAGTCTAATGCTGCTGAGATAAAAGAAAAAGCGCCGCAATTGTTACAAAAACTGCAGCAGGGCCAAGCATCCTTGGCCACACAGATGGCAGAAAATCTCAGGGTTTTGGCTACCGCCAAGTCCCTAACGGAAGAAATTGTAAGCAGCGTTGCCGCCCAATTGGGGCAATCCAACCAAGCTGGAGCCTACGGAAATACAGGCAGGGGAACAAACACGCAGGCACCGTCTGTTAAAGGCGTTTCGATAAACACAACGCTGTAGTTTCAATTTTAATTAATTACCAACACCTGAAATCACCAAACTTCAACACGGGCGCGCCATACTAAAAGTTGCCAAGAAGGCAGATTTTAATGGAGAAGACCTGTGAACCTCAGAATTGAGTCAGCAGCCGGTTTTCAAGGTGGTGCTTTTGAAGCTGGCAATGCCAGCCTTAAAGGCGAGCATTATAGCAAACCAGGAGCTGCTGCAAAGGCACCCGCAAGCAACGAAACGCCTGCGCCGCCGTCGCCTACAAAAGTAGCGGCTGTCGCTGAAAAACCTGTCGACCAATTTCCCAAACTTGTGGGGCCTGCTGCTCCGGCCAGTGTGCTTTTTGAAGCTTCGTTGGTGGCGAGCGCAAAAGCCAAAGCTAACGCAGAAGCTAATGATGATGGCAAGCCTGCAGCAGCCGTATTTCCGCGCATGATCAACCGCAGATGGGTTCCCTCGCCTTCTGCTATGCGCATGCTCGAGGACCTTAAATAAAACAATCAGTTAAGTGAAAGGAGATAACCCTCTATTAACCCTAAAAATACCCGCATTGCCCCTGTTAAGAATTGATTCAGTCAGCCGGGGCTTTATGGGTGACATGCTGGAGAAAATACTTAGTTGGTGTTGATCCGGATTTAGCGCGGGCCAGAAAGGCTCGCTTGTATGCCAGAATGGAGTATTTAGTATCATGGCAATTCAACTTTCCGCCGCCGTACGGCAAAACCTTTCTGCCCTTCAAAGCACAGCCGAAATGCTGGGCCAAACTCAAAACCGTCTATCGACTGGTTTGAAAGTGAACTCAGCGCTGGACAATCCAGGCTCATTCTTCACAGCACAATCATTGAATTCCCGTGCATCTGATCTTGGAAGTCTTTTGGACGACCAAGGACAAGCAGTTCAAACGCTTAAGGCAGCTGACGAAGGCATTCAGGCAATTACTAAATTGGCTGAAGCCGCAAAAGCTAAAGCCAACCAAGCGTTGCAGTCATCATCGACTTCTGACCGTCGCAAATTTGCTGGCGAGTATAATGAACTTCTTTCTCAAATCGAAACATTGGCGAAAGATGCTGGCTATTCAGGTAAAAACCTGTTGGGCGGCACCGGCAACGATTTGTCAGTGGTGTTCAACGAATCTGGCTCATCAAAAGCGGCTGTCTCAGCTGTCGATTTCACCGATACAACTGGTACATTAGGCCTAGCTGATCTGACAGTTGGCACATCATCTACCGCCACTGTAACAATTGCGGCCCTAGCAGCTGCTGACGAAGCTAGCGATACGCTGGTCTATTCAGCTGGTTCAACTGGCACAACAATCGCGTTTGGCGCTGGTGCCGATCCTGCCGACATTCTTGCAGGGCTCAATGCAGTAGACGGCACAACAGCAACCAGTGATGGCACCACAATTACCATCACATCAACTGAAGGCCAGATCGCGCTTGACGATAGTGACTCTACTGCCGACCTAACCGCAGTTGCAGGTACAGGTTATGTAGCAGGTACATTTGACACCGACGCGGCAATCAATACAACATTGACAAGTCTGACTGACGCTCTGGGTACACTTCGCTCACAAGCTTCAACATTCGGTACCAACTTGACCGTTGTTGAAAACCGTCAAGATTTCACGAAATCAATGATCAACACATTGCAAGAGGGTGCAGGCAAACTAACGCTCGCAGACTCGAACCAAGAAGGTGCGAACCTTTTGGCTTTGCAAACACGTCAGTCTTTGGCATCGACTTCATTGTCTTTCGCTTCGCAAGCTGACCAAAACGTGTTGCGCTTGCTCTAAATTTTCTGAGCTAAGTCACATATTAGGGCGGGTCTTTAGGCCCGCCTTTTTTGCGCCCGACAACCCCCATTAACCTGACGTTAGGCATAATCAGTCATTTTTGAATGTATTGGTCCCAGAAGGGGCCGCGTATTCCCTAGAAGAGGAAACTAGTACATGGCTGAAATGATTCAACTTTCTTCCGCAGTGCGTCAAAATCTGCTTTCATTGCAGAATACTGCGGATATGATGTCAAAAACCCAAAACCGTCTTGCAACTGGCCTTAAGGTCAACTCTGCACTCGATAATCCAGGGTCATTCTTTACCGCATCTTCATTGAACAACCGTGCATCTGATTTGGGCGGTTTGCTCGAAGATATGGGCCAAGCCGTTCAAACGCTGAAAGCGGCTGATGAAGGCATCCAATCTATAACAAAACTTGTTGAGGCGGCAAAAGGTAAGGCAAACCAAGCCCTACAGTCTTCCTCAACAGCTGACCGTCGCAAATTTGCTGGCGAATATAACGAACTGCTTTCTCAAATCGAAACACTTGCGAAAGATGCTGGCTATTCAGGCAAAAACTTGCTT
>NZ_JBLIAI010000067.1:0-14422 GCF_047634455.1 Maritalea sp. | reverse complement strand
ATTGTTCAAGTGTTTATAAAGAAACCCAACAAATTTGTTTCGACATTCGACTAATTTTTTTTCGACATCTTGGCGCAAAACAGGCGACATCTGATCTTTTAAGTTTGAAGACATTCGCTACTCTCCAACCTGGTTTCATAAAGTAAAATTTCAGCAATCGCTTGCTTGCAATTGCTCGCAGGTTGCATACCAATCAAAATTTGGTGTCAAATCCAAAACGGTTGCGAAAATTGCGCACACTAGACCTTGCCAAACACTTTCTTCAACCGGACGTACCAATTTGATGGCCCCAACCAGACGTCCACCAATTTAAATGAACGCAAGCATATCTAACGGCGTCCAAGATATTTAACATTGACATGAATCAACATGGGAAACTGATTTACAACTATGTTTCAAGTCAAAAGACCACCGCCGCCGAAATGTTCACCCAGCAGATATTGAGCTATAACCGCGCGTTCCGGTGTTAAGTTTTATCAAAATGGATTGGATAGTAAGTGCCAACATCTACCAACGGGACACGTCAATTACCGCCAGAGGTTGATCTGCTTGTCCTATCGTTCTTCGGGCATTTCGCATGGGAAATCCTTCAGGCGCCACTTTTTTCGAGTTTTGATCAAACTAGCCATTTCGCAGGCATCGCCATTTGTCTGCAAGCCACATTAGGTGACCTTGTAATTGCGCTGGCTGCTTTTTGGGGCGCAGCACTTGTGGCAAAAAGCCGATATTGGGCCTTGCGAACCTCAATAATCACCTTGTTGGTATTTTTTGGCATTGGTTTATTGGCAACCATTGGGCTTGAATATATTCAAGCTGAAATGAATGGCCGGTGGACTTATGCCCAAGCCATGCCGGTCTTACCAATTTTGGGCACAGGACTATCCCCCATTCTTCAATGGCTGTTTGTTCCAGCGTTTGTGCTTTGGTATATGCGGCGTTTGGCTGCGCCTCTTCAATAGTTACGCCCAAATCTTTTAGCTGACCGGTTGGGTGTCGTAGAAAGTTGCGCTATTTCTGTAATGAATTCGCCCGCCGCGCGTCAATAATGTAAGGTCGCAACTGAGCAGTATAAATCTTGATGGCCTAAACCATAGCGCAAGGGGTGAACCACAAATGCAAGCGTCAGATATCATGACCGTTACCGTCATAACAGCCAAACCAGACACAACTGTCAAAATGGCCGCAGAACTCATGACCCAGCACAGGATCAGCGCCATGCCTGTGCTCGACAGCAACGATGTCCTGGTTGGCATCGTCAGCGAAGGTGATCTTATGCGGCGGGTGGAAGGTGCAAGCGGGCAACCTAGATCATGGTGGCTTGCCCTGTTTTCTGGAGCGCCATCCAGCGCCAAAGATTTCATTCATGAACGCGGCCAATACGTCAAAGACATCATGACAACACACGTGACTTCTGTCGCACCTGATATGCAAGTGGGAGAAATTGCGCGATTGCTGGAGAAAAAGCGCATAAAGCGAGTTCCTGTTGTCCAAGATGGCAAGCTTGTTGGCATTGTCAGCCGCGCTAATCTTTTACAAGCGCTTGCTGCCCATCCCATTGTCCACATTCAGTCCAGCGCCGATGCAAACGCGAAGCGCGACATCATTCTTGAAGCGCTCGATCAGGTCCCTGGTATCAATCCAGTGCATCTCAACGTCGTTGTTGCTGAAAACGGGGTCGACATTTGGGGAATTGTTGATTCCTATGACGAGGAATCTGCTGTAAAAGTAGCCCTAGAAAACATTGAAGGCTTGGGCGAAGTTTCAATTCATTTGGGGCGCGTACCAAGTTACGCATGGGGCATCTAAAGCAGGACGACTAGGGTCTGGACTCAATAATTGGCGGCTGCGCAGTGCAACCGCCAATATTTTGATCATCTAATGTGATGTACTGTGAATTCCATCCTGAAAAAGTTCAAAATCAACCCACGACATATTGTGTTGCCTGACCAGCTACTACAAACCAAGTGATCAACAGAGCATTCACGAATGCACCGGGTAAGTAGCTCGCCGTCCTACGATATAAAAACGTGCTGATAATTGATGCAGCCAATAAGAGTGGGACAAATTGGAACATCACGATTGTGTTCAGCGGCTCTGTTGGTGTTAGCAAAGTACCAGTGGAGAACAACTTACCATATTGCAGGAGCAAGAACGCTAGAAAGCCGCCCATCAATGCCAATGCATTCAGACCATATGTCGTCCAAACATTTTGCCCAGCAACTGATAGGCCACCATGCAACGCACGAAGCGCCAACACAAAATATACCGTAAATGGCACGAGGTAGACCAATGCAATAGGGAAGCGCTCCGCGGTCAAAAGCTTAACGCCTACAAACCAGAAACGGAAATCAACCTTAAGGAAGAAGTCAGCCAACACGGCCGCCATATAGGCGACAAAAATAGTGGACACCGCCAAAACAATTGATCGAACGATGTTGATTGAAAAATCAACCTTATCCGTACGAACAACAAGTCCAAGAAGTGCTGCGATTGTGCCGTTAATCACTGCCCAAAAGGCAACTTGTGATGTTATTGTTTGTGGCAATAACGCCGAAGCGGGGAACAAAGTTCCAGCAAGATTGAACAATGGATAGTAGTTCAAGACAGGGAAAATGGCGCTAAACAGGAACAACCCCCACCATTTCGACCCACGCGTTGCGTGGGCTGAACTGACTGGTGTTGAGTTCAAGTCCCGCAACCACGGCGCGGTCAACAGGACTTGTGATGCGCCAAGAATGAGAACCACGAACCCAACTAAACCCGCCAAAGTGCCAAATTCTTTGTAGAACCAAACCTGGTTGGATGCCGGCAAATCTAGGGCACCATCTAGTGTTTGTGCAAACCAATCGATTGAGTAGCCAATTGCTGCGCGGGAAATGTGATCCCCAGGGTGAGTGACGGGAGGTTGCCATAAGACGCGGGCCGTGCCTGCTTCAATGTCTCCATAAAGGCGCCCTTCTTCCACAGGTGTTTCACTGCTAAAGAACGACATCAGTTTTGGGCTTTGTTCAACGTCGTCCGCCTTGTCAACGCCCCACATAAGTGAAGAAAACTCATCATAGGCGGAAAATACAACGGATACGTTGCGTGGCCATTCTGCTGTTCCCTCCGCAGCAAATGGAGCGCCAACACTAGATCCTTCAAGCACGATAGACTTATAGTCATCCGGGTATGTTGCTGCTGCAGCCAATATAGCCCAGCCTCCCATCGAATGGCCTTCCATGCCAATATTGTCGACATCCACAATATCCAAGCTTCGCAAATATTGCAGTGCGGCTGGTCCGCCAAAGCCGGCGGAAAATGCTGCACCTTCAGAATAGCCATGGCCCGCTTGATCGACTGAGAGTACTACATAACCGCGTCGCGCATATTCAATTGCGAAACCAGACTGGACCTCGCGGGTATTGATATAGCCATGTACCGCAAGAATGGCGGGGGCTTTGTCCTCGGGTGTTACTCCCGGCGGCACATATAGCAATCCACTTTGCAGGTTTCCACCAGCTCCGACAAAGCGGACGTCTTTAATCGCAATTCCGCCTGTCGTTTGCACCATGTTTGCAGCAATTGATCCGACCAACATGATTGCAAGGCCGATCAGAAATAACTTCCAGTTCTTAATAGTCATATCAGTTTCCTCCAAGTAGATTTCGGCGGGAGAGAACGGTGCTCATCCCGCCAAGCTAGTTAGTTCACGCCGTAGTTTTCTGCGTCGAGGCGATCGTAGATCTCGGTGCGGGCCAATGTGGCCAAAGTGTCGATATCTGTCCGGTCAATGTCTTTTAGTAGGGCGTCCCATCGATCGATAACCGCTTTAAATTCCGTCAAAACCTGATCTGGATTCTCAACACCTCTTTTGGTTGCATTGGCGATCAAATTTATTTCATCAGCGACTACAAAATCGCTTAGCGCCTGTTGCAAAGCGGCGTCAGGCTCAAATATGGACATCCCTGCGTCTGTTGCCGATGCAACGGCGACCGCAACGTCTGAATCGAATGCCACACGGCTGGCTGCTAGTTCATACGCCATTTCGTCGAACAGAACGCGACGCTGAACAGCAGTTAGATTTTGCCAAAATCCCTTATTGTAACCCCATTCAAAACCCGCATAATAGTTACCTATTTCAAGAGTATTCATTGAAGAAACGACATCTTTCAGGCTGAAACTGTCCAGTGCATCAGCAGCGGCCACCGCACAATCAAGCGATCCTGTATCCAAGCCAGTGTACATTTCACTGGAAGGGATCGACACTGGTACTGCGCCAATATATTCTGCGAAACGCGTCCAGGCACCGCCGGCCATCCGGAGCCGTTTTCCGGCAACATCTGCGAGGGTTTCAACTGGCGTATTGCACATCATAAAGTACTGAGAAGTCGAATATCCGCCGCCAAATACAACACCATTATCTGACCATTCAGCCAAAGCAGCAGCGTTTGTCAGGCCAAATTCTGTAGATGCAAAGGCCATGACCATTGGATCGGTGTTGTAGAATGCCATGTTGCCAATCAGATTGGCAATCGGCAGTTCTGCGGGCGTATAGGTACCAGCATGGTAGCTGACCTGAGCCACACCATCACGTAGACCCTGCAAAGACGCAGCAGGTGGCAAAAGTGATCCAGCCGAAAACACGCGAAATGTAACCTCGCCGTTAGTGCGTTCGGCTACACGTTGGGCCCAATCAACATAAGGTCCGCGCACCATTGAATGGCGCTCAGAAAAGAAGTGATTTGCGTTATATTCTGCGCCAATCGCTGGGACCGCTAGCGTCAGCCCCAAAACAGCGGCACAAAGTGGTTTCGTTAGTTTCATCATAGTCTCCTCCGGTATGTATTTAGTTAGCCGACCATTAGGGACGGCAAGAACATGCTCAAAATTGGAAATGCAATCAGCAGGGTTAGTGTCAGGACGTCCATCGCAATGAACCATGTGGTGCCAGAAATGATGTCACCTAGTTTTACCCGTCCGGCCAACGCACTATGTAAGACATAAAGATTCAGGCCGACAGGCGGAGTGACCAGACCGATTTCCAACAATTTGATGGTAATGATGCCAAACCAAATCAGATTGACATCTGCTGCCTCAAGAACCGGCAATAGCACGGGCAGAGTCAGCAACATTAGACCAATCGAGTCGATCACCATTCCAAGAATGATAAACAGCACCGCAATCATCACAATGATTACGATTTGATTGTCAGAGACAGCAAGCATGGCGTCCGCAAGTTCACGGGGCACACCTGACAAACCCATAAATCGCGTGAACATAATCGCCCCAATCGACAAAAAGAAGATTGAAGATGTGGCGATGAGCGTCTGTTGTATTGCGTTGCCAAGCGCACGAAGCGTTAGGCTGCGGCGGAAAGCGGCAATTGTGAGGGCGAGAAAAGCGCCAACTGCACCTGCTTCAGTTGGCGTAAAGTAACCGCCAAAGATTCCGCCCAAAACACCGAAAATCAAAACTGGGAAGGGCCACACCGACAATAAAAGTCGCCAAAACTTGAACCAATCAAACTGGCTCTCAACAGCAGGCGCCAAAGATGGGTTCACCGCACAGCGCCAAGTGATCATTACAATGTAAACAAGCGCCGACAGCACCCCAGGGATAAGGCCTGCGATAAACAATTGCCCAATAGATTGCTCTGTAAATATGCCGTAGAGAACCATAAGTATTGATGGTGGAATAAGGGAACCAAGGGTACCAGACGCAGCCACAACACCGGTCGCAAGCGAAGGGTGATACTTGGCACGCAGCATCTCCGGTACCGCAATCTTTGACATTGCAGCGGTGGTTGCAATGCTCGATCCAGATGCCGCAGCAAACAATCCACAAGCTGCAACGCTTGCAGACGCCAACCCGCCAGGAACTCGCGCAAGCAGCAACCGTAGCAAATCAAAGGCACCAGCGGTTAGGCCGGTACTCGCGGCGACAAAGCCCATTAGCAAGAACATTGGGATAGCTGTTAGCGACCAGTCGCCGATAAAGCTGAAGGGCAATGCACTGATGATTCCGAACGCTGCGGTGACATTCGTCATCAGCGTGATACCGATGATCGAAACAATCATTAAAGCCACACCGATTGGTGTGCGGATCGCCAACAACAAGAACAGACCCACAATGCCAGACCATCCTATCGCAAGCGCACTCATTCGGATGCCTCATTGGAGCTGAGGTTGATCACTTCTTTGCCTTGGAGCAGCATAATCGCGCGCAAGCCTGCAGCGATAGCGGCAAGAGAAAAACCTAAGGGCAACATGCACCGAGCTGGCCAGACAATGATCTCGCGGCTGCCCATAACGACCTCACCTACTCGAAATGCGCGTACCGCATCTTGCCCCGTGCGCCACGCGATAACGGACAGCACTCCAGCGGTCAGAGTGAGGGTAAACAAAAGGCAAATTGAGCGGATTGCTGCAGGGAAATGGTTGAACAATAAATCGACACTAATTTGATCGTCTTCAAGTTCAACAAATGCCATTGGTAACATGACAACAGCTACCATGTAATAGTAAGATGAAACCTCGACCGTGCCCTGAATTGGCGCATTGAAAACAGCTTTCAAAAACACATCCAGCGTTATGTTTAACATCATCAAAAGCAGGCCAACACCTCCAATGAACATCAAAATGCGCGTCAATTGCCTAAATGCAAATTCCATTAGCTCCCCCAAATTCAAACCGCAAAAGATGCAGCTTTCTTCTCCCATTCCTTTTTTTCTCGTTAACGGTCCACAGACAAGTATCATTGCTTGATCAGTTGATCGCGTTTCGCTATCACTGCTTTTGAAAGAAGTTTAATGACAAACAATAAACCGTCCCGACTGGGCATTAGGCATCTACGATACGCGCTTGCAGTTGCGGACGCCGGTGGTTTTCGGTCGGCTGCCGATATGCTCAACATTGCTCAACCTGCTATCTCCAAGACTGTGCGCGATACAGAAGAAGATCTGGGGTTTCCAATTTTCATCAGGGGAGCAAAATCAGTAGACATTTCGCCAAACGGGCAACGGTTTTTAGATGATGCGCGCCAAGCCGTAGCACAGTTCGAACGTACCATTCGAGGGTCGCGGCGCAATGCGATCGGAGATCGTGGACATATCATTGTTGGGTATTCAGCGCTAGCAACATCAAATCATTTGTCTGAGGGGCTTGAGACATTTCAGGCGCTTTACCCTGGTGTGCAAGTTGAAATGCATGTGATGTCGACGGATACTATGATGCTCAAATTAAAGAACGGAACAATCGACCTTGCATTTTTGATGGTGCATAAATCTGTGCGGGATCCAGAGATCGCACAACGTGTCATTTGGTCGTCTCCCATTGGTTTGGTCCTACCTCAAGATGCCCCCGATGTTTCATTCGAGACCTTGCATAATGCTCCGTTTATTCTTGGCGTTCGCGAAAACTGGCGTTCTTATCGCGCGCTCCTTGATCGTTCGTTCGACACGATTGGTTTTACCCCCAACGTTGTGGATGAGGCGTGGGACATTCAAGTTATTTTCCAACGCGTGACAAATGGGCGAGGTTACACACTTTACCCGATGAGCGCAGAAGCTACGTTGCCGCGGTCGCTGCGGGTCATGCCTTTGCCACAGCTCAATGCAGAAATAGAGATTGCGATGGCGTGGAGTTCTGTTGCCGACACATCGCTGTTGCGAATGTTCAGAGCTCAGTACCCCGCAAAAGAAACTGGGATTGCTTGATCACCGTTCGTGATCGCACGATCACGCAACTATATTTGTCATTGAAGTCCTGACATTCGATCTAATGCCGTACGAAACACGGTATCGGATCAAATAATGACATGAATAGTGATAACCCCGCGCCATTTTTCCTAAAAGGCTCAACCACAGGCGTTTTGCTGCTTCACGGATTTACAAGCACCCCTCAGAGTGTGCGTTATGTCGGCCATCGACTGCATGAATTGGCTGGGGTTACGGTTATGGCGCCGTTGCTTGCCGGGCACGGGGCAACACCAGAAGCTTTTGCCCAAACTGGCTTCCGCGACTGGATTGAGTCAGCTGAGGCTGCGCTCAAACTTCTCAGACAATACTGTAGCTCGGTGTGCATTGCCGGCGTTTCTCTGGGCGGAACAATAGCATTGAATCTTTCGATTCGATGTGAAGGTTTGGTGGACAAAGTTGCGACAATTAATGGATCAACAGGACTGTATTCACCTGAACAAATGATGGTGTTTTTTGAAGGAAGCCCAGACGCCTATCATCCCGGTATTGGTTCTGACATCAAAAATCCTGATCGACGGGAAATTTGTTATGATCGAATTCCATTTGCAACGTTAAAAGAACGCTATATTTTGGCAACCGCCACAGGACAGATGTTGCCAATGCTGACGAAGCCAATCCTCATAATGCAGTCGCGAACCGATCATGTGGTAAGTCCGAAAAACGGTAAAAGGATCGAGCAATCCGTCGCTTCGAGAACTGTTCGGTACCGTTGGCTAGAAGATTCTTTTCACGTTGCGACGCTGGACAATGACCGAGATTCAGTCGCCCAAGAACTGGCGGAGTTCATCACAACTCACCCTTCATAAGCAGGGTGTTGAGCATTGTGTCCGTCGTCAAATAAAATTGGGATTTAGAGCGGTTTGATTATTGGAGGCAAGAAGGCGTTGGCGTTCAATTGCGCGCCCTCTCAAACACTGGATCATTTGACTGGTTGCCCACCAATATCAATTGGACCAGACACCTTGAACAGTTCGCTTTTTCTCACCTTGGCAAACGCTATTCATATCTTGAGGCCGTTGGGGCTGGCCTTGGCTTTCCTGTGCACAACGATGAGTTTATCTGCTCTGAATATGCGGCGGAACTGTTCCGGCGCGCTGACCGCTTGCATGGCCTAAAAATGAAGTCACCAACACCCACCGATCTTGTTCAATATTGGTTGGATCAGGGTGTGCCGATGACGACAATCAAATCAATCAAATGACGGATGGCCGATCCAACAGTTGCGCTAACAATTGATGGATCAGCTTCGGGGTTCACTCGCAAAAACGATCCCCAAAAGACGTGAATAAACTTAACGCCTCATCCGCCTGCTTGCACAAGCTGGGCGAATATGGCTGAGAGAAACCAACAAATAATGAACGAGACCAACACTTCAATCGCCATCAATCCAGTTGCCCCATATCTTGGCGGTAAACGCCTACTCGCCAAAACAATCGTGCCGATAATCGAAGCGGTACCGCACAAGAACTATGTCGAGCCATTTGTTGGCATGGGCGGCGTATTTTTCCGCCGCACAAAGCGCACCAAATGCGAAGTGATCAACGACATTTCCAAAGACATCGCCAACCTATTTCGCATCCTTCAGCGCCACTATCCCCAATTTTTGGACACGCTAAAATACCAACTTTCAAGCCGTGCTGAATTCGAACGATTGAAAGCAACCGACCCAACAACGCTAACAGATTTAGAACGCGCCGCGCGCTTCATCTATCTGCAAAAAACAGCGTTTGGCGGCAAGAGTGTAAGCCAATCATTTGGCGTCAAACTAGACACAAGTCGCTTCAATTTGCACAAGTTGGCTGGTCAGCTAGAAGACGTTCACGACCGCCTGTCTCACGTAACAATTGAGTGTTTGCCCTTCGACAAATGCATCACGCGCTATGATCGAGACGAGACACTTTTCTATCTCGACCCGCCATATTGGAATTGTGAAAACGACTATGGAAAAGGGTTGTTTTCCAAACCAGACTTTGAGCGACTTGCCCAACAACTTGGCACCATCAATGGTAGGTTTTTGATGTCGATAAACGATGCACCTGAAATCCGTTTTATCTTCGAGCGTTTCAGCATCAAACCAGTCAAAACGCGATACACGGCTGGCACCCAATCTGGCAAAGAAGTTGGTGAACTGTTGATATCAAACTTTGAAGTGATAAAGCGGGCTGGCAGATGACATCGTCAGTTTTTCGGCCTTTGACACACTATATATGGATGATGGTATGGTTGACTTTAGTGCAAAAAAGAATCATGCGCTTTCGAAAAAAGCGTTAACCGATTGGACAGAAAATTGTCTTGGCCAACACCACTAAACTCAAAAAATCGCATACGGACGGCTGGGAAGCGCATTGCGAAGGCGCAAAGAGAAAATGGTGATTTGTTTTGGCACTTCAATGTTTCTAGGGCCGAATATGAAGTCGCTGAAAATTGGCGAAACTCGCATGGCGCAGTATTGAATACTGCCCAAGCATGGTTGCGAAGGCTTGAAAAAGATCAAAGACCGGTAGTTGGGCAACGTCTTAAACGGTTTAATACCATAGTGGACAAATTGTCGACAGGGCGGTCACGAGACCTATCAACAATGCATGATATAGCAGGCGTTCGTCTAATTTTCAGAAACGAACAAGAGCTTTGGCAATTTCGCGGAAAGATGGACGCGTCAAGGGCCAAACATAAACGCACTCACGACCTTGCTCGCTTCGACTATATAGCAAACCCAAAAAACACGGGGTACCGGGGCGTTCACGATGTTTTTGAAAGGCAAGTTGGTGCCGCTGACAAGTCATCTGCTTGGAATGGCATGAAGTTTGAAGTGCAGCTCCGCACAACCGTTCAGCACGCTTGGGCAACTGCTGTAGAAGTATATGACAGTGTTCAACAAGCTCGTTTCAAGTTTGAAGACTCTAAGAACGATGCATACCGGCAATTTTTGCTAATTAGTGAGATGTTCGCTCGGGTCCACGAAGGAAAAAATTCATGCCTGCCCAATCTTGCGGACAAAGAGCTCACGCAGCAATGCGCCGCGCTTGAACAAAAAACCGGAATGATCGCCATGTTCAGGAGTTTGAGTATTGCGCAGACTTATGACGCACTAAAACAGAACAGCATATTGCAACGACGCAAAGATGGCACACTTTATGTTTGGCCGTTCCGCAATCTCAGTCGGGCAATCCAAGCTATTTCTGACATCGAAGCACGTGATGAAACAGCGAATGCGGTGCTTGTAGCAGCTAAGACCCCTCTGCACATCCGTGAGGCTTTTCGAAACTACTTCGATGACACCTCAGATTTTCTCAATTTGTATGATGATGCGATGAACCAAATCCATTCGTTTAGTAATGACGATTACACAATGGCAGACATATAAACTCCAAAACTCGGATCCAAATGATCTTTTTCACCGATAGAAATCTTGTTTTGGTTTCCAGAAGGTAGTTCAAAAGTTTCCAGAAGATCGCGCGCCGCCACAAATGGCCACAGACAGCGTTAGAAAACTTGTTTTGGTTTCCCAAAGGTAGTTCAAAAGTTTCCCAAAGATCGCGCGCCGCCACAAATCCACGCGCAAAAACGCAAAGACTCACTCACGCCTAACCAACTACAACATAAGGAAAATTTTGGTAGCGGGAGAGGGACTTGAACCCCCGACACGCGGATTATGATGCGGGCTAGATATTTCGACGAATTGCCATGAACCATCTCAATTTGCCCCAACAGCCTTTTCAGTTGAATGTCTTAGCAGAAATCAATTGGCTTCAATTTGTCCGGCATGTCTCGTTTAACCCCACCATTTGCAAAACCCACTTGGCACCCAAAACCAATACAATTTAGAAGATCGCACCTTACAGAGCGCATTCTTTATCTTAGTCGTATTGAGAATTGAAGATGGAGCCACGCAATGCAACACGCCGAGAAAACAAATGTGGAAAAGGTGCTCATCACTCGCAAAGAGCTTAAGCAAATGGGAGTCCACGTCAGCAACAGCACACTATTGCGCTGGGAAGAAGCTGACAATTTCCCAAGACGGATCAGGTTGTCGAACACAAGTATAGCTTGGGAATTGGTTGAGATTAGAAATTGGATCACAAAAAAGGGTGAGGCAAGGTTTCATCCTATGGAAACGGGTTGAAACCAAGCAAACCACAGCTTCACATCAATGGAATGAAAGTTCCTGTGTGGCGTTCAAATACTCCGGGACCGCTTCCCTCTGGAATGTCAAAATCGAAATCGGGCACTTGGGGTAGTTTCACTCCCTGGTTCTGACACACCTCTCGCAATGTCGAGCTGTCCATATTCCAATTGTTTTCAAAGTTCTCAATCGCATCTAACAATCGATCAGCGTCACGTGTTGCATGAACACTTGTGCCAGCAGCAGACATTCCGCCTAACGTCATGACTGCCTTGCCATCAATCATCATTGCTGAGTTTACACCAACATTACGAAGCTGCTTTCGCTCCTCCTCAGACGGTTCCGGAGAAAGCCCAACTACCCCTTTCATCTCATGCACAGTTTCAGCCCCACCCAGCTCCTTAAACATTATTTCGACAAGGCGCTCATTGTGCCAATTTCCGTGGGACATGATATCAATTAGGTAAGCATTTTGCGGCTTAACTACCAAAAACAGCAGATCATTTGTTCGTTCCACAAAACCGTCTGACGTTATTTGTGTAGATAGATGAAGGTGGTGTATCCCCCAGTCAAGTAAAAGCAAGTCAAGATCACGCCTGCGGTTTAGTTTTTTGTCATGTCTGGGAAGCGAAGCAACGTTACTAATTCCCTTGCTTAGATGGCTGTTTAAGTTCTTGCCAGCTTCCAGCCCTTTGACAATTTCATTTACCACTATGCGATGCCTAGAAGATTGAAGGCTCGCATGCAAAGTCGCAGAAATATGAACATTGCGAACTACAGGTGCAATGAGTCTGCTAGACCAGTTATGGTAAACGACCAGCAGTGCATGTGCATCAAGACTTTTTAGATGTGCATCTAACACTGCATCAGCATGGTCATATGGCAGATTGCGCAGCACCCATTGCCGAACCTTTTCTTTCAATGAGTTTTCCAAGTGATTTCCTCAAATATGTACAAAGTACGAAAAATCTGCGCCAACACGCCCCAAACCATACCCTGACACACGGATGTCTTGTGTCTTAATTTGGTTGGCATGAAAAAGAAGCTAACCACAAAAACAATTGATGCGCTAGCGCCAGCTGTGGGCAAACGATATGAAGTTCGTGATGAGCTTTTGACTGGGTTTATGGTCAGGGTGTCGAGCGTTGGCAAAAAGGTGTTTTACCTCAACACGCGCATCGATGGTCGATCACGTCGCATTAAGTTGGGTGATTATCCTATGATGTCGCTCGCAGAAGCGCGTCAGACGGCCCAAAGCATTTTGCGTGACATATCCCTCGGCACGTTCGAAAACAGCGCTACTGGCTCAACTGGGCGCTCCGTGCCAGTACTTAAGGACGTGATCGACCAGTTCATTGAGCGATATGCGAAGCCACGCAATAAAGGCTGGAAAGAAACGCAGTCGATTTTAACCAAGTTTGCACCTTTATATTCGCGCCCGATTGATCAAATTCACCGTCGTGATGTGCATGAAGTTTTGGATCGCATTGTCGCCAATGGAACGGCCACACGCGCCAATCGAGCTTTGGCTGCAATCAAGAAGTTGATGAACTGGGCTATTGATCGTGGCTATATAGATGTTTCACCCATCGCCAGTATGAAACCACCCACCAAGGAAGTGCCACGCGAACGTGTCTTAGCACATGAAGAGATCTGTGCGTGCTGGCATGGTGCGATTAAAGAAGGCTACCCCTTCACCCAATTCACGCAACTGCTCATTTTATTGGGCCAACGCCGTGGTGAAGTGGCTGGCATGCGTTGGTCTGAACTAGACCTAGAAAAGGGATTATGGACCCTACCCTCATCCCGAGCAAAAAACGGCACTGCCCATTTCGTGCCATTGCCCAAGCTCGCACTTGATATTTTGAACTCAATTCCACGCTTTTTAACCAGCGATTATGTGTTCACGACAACAGGCACCTCACCCATTTCTGGCTTTGGTCGCTTAAAACGTCGCCTTGATGTTCATGTGGGTCTTGATGCACCTGATTGGCGCTTTCACGATCTTCGACGCACGATGGCCACAGGCATGGCTGAATTGCGTGTTCAGCCCCATATAATTGAAGCAATACTCAATCACAAATCAGGTATCGTCTCCGGCGTCGCAGCCGTCTATAATCGCCATCTATACTTAGATGAAAAACTTGAAGCGTTAGAATTATGGGCAAGCAAAATCGAGACGGTGACTAATGACGTCTCATCAATCCAACCCGCGAAGACCAACGACAGGCCAACTTCGAGAGCTGTTCAGCCGTTCGCATTCAATCAACCCGTATGAGCTGTATATAGGTGCCCAAGTTGAAAGAATTGGCTCTTACATTCAAATCACAACAGCGCGTGAGCTTGTTGATCTTAGGCGACAGCTTAGAGACGCTGCCGCATCTTGCATACGTTATCGCGACGAACATGCTCGTGGCAAACCACCTTCGGCACGTGAAGACTGGCTAGATCGCAGCCTGTTAATCCCAACAAAGAAGCTTCGTCACTCAATCGAAACTCTTTCAGACCCCAAAGCTGGATATTGGCAGGACTTACAGCATACCCGTCCCAAAGCTGAAAGC
>NZ_JBLIAI010000066.1:0-14527 GCF_047634455.1 Maritalea sp. | reverse complement strand
GACCGAGTTACCAATGTTTTTGTACAATAGTCCCGGCCGTTCGATCGTTGATATTAATATCGACACGATGGTGCGGTTGCGCAAAGCTTGCCCAAATATCGTCGGTGTAAAAGATGCAACGGCCGATATGGCGCGTATGTCATTGCAACGCCATTATTTGGACGACGATTTCGTTCACCTTACCGGCGACGATGCTTCTGCGCTTGGCTTCATGGCACATGGCGGACAGGGCTGTATTTCTGTGACGTCCAACATTGCACCTAAACTTTGCAATCAAATGCAGGAAGCTTGTTTGAGTGGCGACTTTGCTAAAGCCTTGGCTGTACAAGACAAACTCGCGCCGTTGCATACGGCTTTGTTCAAGGACCCCAATCCGGTGCCGGTGAAATATGTTGCGTCACTGCTTGGGCTATGTGAGTCAGATGTGCGCTTACCGCTCGTCTCGATTTCCCAAAGCACAAAAGCGGCCGTTGATGCGGCCCTTGAACATGCAGGTCTTGTGTAGGACCAAATGGCCGCAAAAAAAGTCAAAGACAAGGCAATATCGGGTTTGGTGGCTGAAAACCGCCGGGCCCGCTATGACTATGAGATACTAGATACCATCGAAGCTGGGATAATGTTGCAAGGCACCGAGGTGAAATCACTTCGCAACGGCAAAGCGCAGATAACTGAAAGCTATGCGACCCCAGAAAATGGTGAGATTTGGCTGATTAATGCCCATATCCCCGAATATTTACAAGCCAACCGCTTCAACCATAATGAGCGACGCAAACGCAAACTTCTTTTGTCCAAGAAAGAAATGAACCGCCTGATGGGCGCTGTTGAAAGACACGGCAACACGATTGTGCCTTTGAAACTGTATTTCAACGATCGTGGAATGGCGAAGGTGCTGATCGCTTTGGCAAAAGGCAAGCAAAGTCACGATAAACGCCAGACCGAGCGTGATCGGGATTGGGCCCGCCAAAAGTCTCGCGTGATGAAAGAGCATGGATAAGCCGACTAGCGGCCAACAATCTCTCTGACCCGTGCAAAAATATCTTCAAACATCTCTTCGGTCAGGCGGCCAGTGTTCGTGTTGTACCGCGAGCAATGGTAGCTATCGATCAACAAAGTGCCGTTGGGGAGCTGGTGTTCATTGCCGTGGCCAAACGGAAAGTCTTTTTTCTTCACGTCAAATACCGTCAAAAACGAGTTATGCGCGATGCCGCCAAGCGCAACAACGCATTGCACAGATTTGGTCTGGTCAATGGTGGCTCTCAGATATGGTCGGCAATTGTTGATCTCAGCACCGACGGGTTTGTTTTCCGGCGGAACGCAGCGCACCGCGTTCACAATAATGGCGTCTGTCAGCTCCAAGTCATCATCTGACCGCTTGTCATATTGCCCAACCGCAAAGTCAAACTTCACCAGCGTTTGATACAGTAAATCGCCAGCCCAGTCCCCAGTGAAGGGTCGACCAGTTCGGTTGGCCCCTTTTAGTCCGGGCGCAAGTCCGACAATCATTAATCGCGGGGAAGGGGCGCTCCAGTTCGGCACCGGCGCATTGTGCCAGTCAGGGAATTTTGCGCGCGCATCTTCACGATACGAAACAAGCCGTGGGCATAACTGACAGTCCATTGGCGGATTCGTATCGTGCAATTTGTTCAACAAACCTGAATTAGAGCAAGCTTAGCTAGCTGGCTCTGTTGTTGTTTTTGGCGTGTCGCGGCCCACAGATTTTACCAAGTCGGCAATATCCATAAAGTAATCGGCCTGGCGGCGAAGATCATCTGAAATCATCGGCGAGGCTGTTGCTTTTGTCGAAACAACGGTCACTTTTTTTCCACGTTTTTGCAACGCAGCAACAAGCGCTGTAAAGTCACCATCACCAGAAAACAGCACCAAATGATCGTAATGATCTGACAATTCTAGCGCATCGATGGTGATCTCGATGTCCATGTTGCCTTTAATTTTGCGCCGACCTTGAAAGTCCACAAATTCCTTGGCGGGCTTCGTCACAACCGTGTATCCATTATAATCCAGCCAGTCGATAAGGGGGCGAATGGAGGAATATTCTTGGTCTTCAACAAGCGCCGTATAATAATAGGCGCGCAAAAGGTAGGCTTGGCTCTGGAATTCAGCCAGCATACGACGGTAGTCTAACTCAGCGCCCAATGCCTTTGCGGTGGCATAAAGATTGGCACCGTCCATAAACAGGACAATTTTTTCACTCGGATCAAACATTCAGCAAATTTGCCTTACTCTTCATCTACAAACAAAATAAGTTTGCAGCTTTTGACATAAAATTACCACATGATTCGGTAAAAGCGTGCTCACGCCGCAAAGTGTAGCACCATTGGTACGCAAATCACACTACTTTGGTTCTGCGCCTTAATAGATCAATTCGCACGATTGTGTCGATAATGAATTGTTGAACAATGCGGAGCAAATTTGGCCCTTGTAATCATTTTTCCTTTGTTGTAAGCACGGCAGCCTGCACCTTTAGTTTTTGGAGAATTCACTTTGGCGCGTGTCACAGTTGAAGATTGTATTGAACGAATCCCAAATCGCTTTGAATTGGTATTGCTTGCTTCCCACCGCGCGCGGTTGGTTTCGTCTGGCGCCCCAATCACAGTTGATCGGGACAACGACAAAAACCCAGTGGTTGCGTTGCGCGAAATTGGCGATGGCACAATTTCACCCGGTGACCTCAAAGAGGATCTCATCCATTCGCTTCAAAAATATGTTGAAGTTGATGAGCCGGAAGCTGAAACTGCGCCACTCATTGAGAGCCGCAGCGACGATGATACGGGCATGGTTTTTGACACAATGAGTGAAGAAGAATTGCTTCGTGGTATCGAAGGTCTTGCGCCACCAGAGCGGCGCGACGATTAATCTTGCGCCAAATCGCAACATTCAGTTAGATTCAAGGCGTCGGTTTCGACGCCTTTTTCGTGAATCAACTCCATTTTTCTCAAACCCGGGGCAGCGCAAAATCCAATGATGCGTCAATATGAGCTGGTAGAGCTCGTACAAGCTTATAATCCAAATGCCAACGAAGCTTTGCTGAACAAAGCCTACGTTTATGGCATGCGCAAACATGGTTCCCAGTTTCGCGCTTCCGGCGATCCGTATTTCGCGCATCCACTTGAAGTTGCCGCGATCTTGACGGAATGGCACTTGGATGACGCAACGATTGCTGTGGCTTTGCTCCATGATACAATCGAAGACACGGATGCGACACGGGCTGAAATTGATCAGCTGTTCGGTCACGATATTGGCGCGATCGTTGATGGATTGACGAAAATTGATCGACTTAATCTAACCTCTCGAGAAGAGGCCCAAGCCGAAAACTTGCGAAAACTTTTGCTCGCAATCGCCGAGGATGTGCGCGTTCTTTTGGTCAAGCTGGCCGACCGATTGCACAACATGCGTACGCTGGAGTTTGTGCCTGAACATAAGCGCAAACGCGTCGCGCAGGAGACCATGGAGATCTATGCGCCCTTGGCTGGTCGCATGGGTATGCAGGATATGCGTTCGGAATTGGAAGACTTGTCTTTCAAAACGTTGCATCCAGAGCATTATGCAGCAATTTCTGATCGCCTTGCCGATTACCAAGAAGAAAATCGCAAGGTAGTTGATGAAATCCGGATGGAACTGGCCGCACGTTTTGTTGAAGAAGGCATATTGGCGGACGTTTCCACGCGGCTAAAAGCGCCCTTTTCAATATTTCGAAAGATGGAACGCAAATCCATTGGCCTTGAGCAACTTTCCGACATTATCGGGTTTCGCGTCGTCGTTGAAGATGTGGCGAAATGTTATCAAACGCTCGGCGTTGTGCACACGACGTGGTCTGTTGTGCCAGGTCGGTTCAAAGACTATATTTCTACGCCAAAGCAAAATGACTATCGATCAATCCATACAACGATTGTCGGACCGAGCCGTCAGCGCGTTGAATTGCAAATCCGCACCAAAGCGATGCACAAAATTGCAGAACTTGGGATTGCGGCGCATGCTCTTTATAAAGAGGGCATTTCTGGCGACATGAGCAGGCTGGAAAAAGAAAGCCGCGCTTACGGATGGCTGCGTTCAACCATCGCGCACCTTACTGAAGGTGACAATCCCGAAGAATTCTTGGAACATACAAAACTCGAATTGTTCCAAGACCAAGTGTTTTGTTTTACACCACGCGGCCGCCTTATTGCATTACCGCGCGGCGCCACATCTATTGATTTTGCGTATGCGGTGCATACAGATATTGGCGAGACGTGTGTGGGCTGCAAGATTAACGGCACGGTGATGCCGCTAAATACCCAGTTGCGAAATGGTGACGAAGTGGAAATTGTACGAGATCCATCTCACTTGCCGCCGCCAAACTGGGAGAATATTGCAATAACCGGCAAAGCGCGGGCGGCCATCCGACGCTCACTGCGACACGCCTCACAAGAACGCGCGCAAGTCCTTGGGCAGCAAATATTTGATGCCATTTTGGAACGCGAAGCGGTGGCGCTCGACAAAAATGAAACCGAACAATTGTTTGCAGCAGTGCATGTCAACAATCTGCGCTCTCTTTGCATTGCGCTTGGCGAAGCAACTGTTACAGGGGACGAACTGATCAAACAGATCGATATTTTGCGCGGCGCTGAAAAGGGCAAGAAACGCAAACCCTTCGATCTGCGGGTTGGTACATCAGCTGATGGCTGGTTTTCCTTGGCGCAAGCACCCGGGTTTAAATTTCGTGTACCTGGCGGGCAAAACTTGCCCGACAGTGTGTCCCTGACTTTCTCCAGCCTTGATTTTGCAACGCCCGTTATCATTGCGGCGGAAGGTGTGCTGCCTGGCGACCGATTGGTTGGTATTCTAACAAACGACCGCACGCTAGCAATCTATCCAATTGCGTCGGAGGCATTGCTTGCCCATCATGAGCAAGAGGTTTTGTGGGTTGATGTTTTGTGGGATTTAACAAATGACGATAAAACAAGTTATCGCGCGGTTTTAGCGGTCCAATCTGTCAACAAACCCGGCATACTTGCGCAAGTAACATCGGCGATTGCGGCAACTGGTGCCAACATTTCAAATTTGCTTTCACGCTCCGCCGCGGTCGATTTCAATGAAATGCTGTTTGAGTTGGAACTGACAGATATCAGCCAATTGAACGATGTAATCGCAACATTAATGCGGATCGTGGGCGTCGCAAAAGCCGTGCGCGCTTCTTCAGCGCAGGCTGAAATTATTCAAAATATGAGCAAACAATATCAACAGCTTGAGCAGGGAGAATAGAGGATGAACAAAGAGGAAGTGCTGGATGTATTTCGGTCTTGCGGTGCAATTCTGGAGGGACATTTCATTCTGTCTTCTGGGCTACGTTCGCCAACATTCTTACAAAAGCAACGTGTGTTCATGCACGCAGAAAAAGCTGAACTATTGTGCAAAGCACTTGCGCAGAAAATCATCGCTCAGGGTTTTGGGGATGTTTCGCAAATTGTGTCGCCCGCAATTGGCGGCATTATTCCCGGTTATGAGACCTCAAGGCATCTTAAAAAACCGGCCATTTTTACCGAACGTGTGAATGGCAAATTCGAATTGCGCCGTGGATTTGAAATCCAACCAGGTGAAAAAGTGATTGTGGTTGAAGATATTGTATCGACCGGGCTTTCCATTAGAGAGTGTGTGGATTGCCTGAAAGAATTAGGCGCAGACGTCGTCGCTGCCGCTTGCCTGGTGGACCGCTCTGATGGCGAAGCGGATGTTGGTGTGCCTTTGGTTGCACTTACAGGGTTCAAAGTCCCCGCATATTCACCCGACGAGTTGCCACCAGAATTGGCAGCAATACCGGCGATAAAACCGGGCAGCAGAGGACTAAAATAGGGTAGCGCGCAGTGATTATTGGAATAGGAAACGACATTTGTGAGATCGCGCGGGTTGAGAAAACCCTTGCGCGCCATGGCGAGCGTTTCACCAATCGCTGCTTCACCGAGATTGAGCGCAAAAAATCTGATCGGCGCAAGCAAAGGGCTGCGAGTTACGCCAAAAGGTTTGCCGCAAAAGAAGCTTGTGCAAAGGCGCTGGGCACGGGCATGTCACGTGGGGTGTTTTGGAAAGATATAGGTGTGATCAATTTGCCATCTGGCAAACCCACCATTAATCTGCAAAATGGCGCGCGCAAAGCATTGGATCGGCTTGTACCCGATGGACATGATGTCCATATCCACATCACAATTACAGATGATAATGGCCTGGCGCAGGCGTTCGTTATCATCGAAGCTATTGCAGTTTAGGCGTTTTGCGCCGATAAGACGCCAAACAAAGACGAGATTGTAGGATTTAATGGCCGGAAAAACCAAATCGAAACCCAGTGCAAACGGGAAACCCACAGTCAAAAATGATATATGGGAAACCGTAGTCGTTTTGTTCCAAGCGCTTTTGATTGCCCTTGTGTTCAGAAGTTTACTGTTTCAACCATTCTCGATACCCACCGCATCGCTGCAATCTAATTTGCTGATTGGTGACTATATTTTGACATCGAAATACACCTATGGATATAGCAAATATTCATTCTCGCCATTCGAGTTTTTGCCAATCAATGGCCGCATTTTTGGGCGTGCACCAGAACAGGGCGAAATTGCCGTTTTCCGCCCAGTACCGCAAAATGTGGACTATGTGAAGCGGGTAGTTGGTCTGCCAGGTGACACAATTCAAATGAAGAATGGTGTGCTGAATATCAATGGAACGGCAGTCAAAAAAGAGCGTGTCGGCACCAAAATAGATACAGACAGCTATGGCACCTCGATCCCTGTGATCCTATATCGCGAAACCTTGCCAAATGGTGCGAGTTACATTGTTCAGGAGATTTCTGACAATCAAGCACTTGATAATACTGCTGAATATGTGGTTCCGGATGGGCATTTTTTCATGATGGGCGACAACCGGGACAGGTCTGCGGACAGTCGTGTGCTTCGGTCAGTTGGCTATGTGCCTTTAGAGAACTTTATCGGCAAGGCCGAGGTGCGCTTCTTCTCCATCAAAGATAATATCAATCCTTGGCAAATCTGGCGTTGGCCTGGCAACGTTCGTCTGGAGCGTATGTTCCAATCTGTTTATCAATGAGCAAACAAGATCGCGCCATAAGCGAATTGGAAGCCAGAATTGGCTATCAATTCAAAGACCCATCCATGTTGCAAAGGGCGGTTACGCATTCGAGCGCAATCGCCCCCACGAAGCGAACAAAAGAATCTTACCAACGGCTGGAGTTTTTGGGCGACCGCGTGTTGGGACTTGTGGTTGCCGATAGATTGTTGCGCGACAATATTGGTGCAAACGAAGGCGGCTTGTCCCGAGCATTGAATGCAGTTGTGCGCAAGGAAAGCTGCGCGGAAGTCGCCCGCACGCTCGAAGTGGGAAAGGCCATCATTCTTGGGCAAAGTGAAGCCAAAACAGGTGGCGCGAGCAAAGAAGCCATATTGGGCGATGTTTGCGAGGCCATAATTGGCGCGCTATATGTTGATGGCGGTCTGGAAACGGCGCGAATATTCATTGAAACGCGGTTTGTAAAATTCATAAAGGCCGGGACTGACGGCCGCGGCGATGCAAAAACCAGTCTGCAAGAATGGGCGCAGTCGCGTGGATTGAGTTTGCCTCAATATGTGGAAGTGGCGCGTGAAGGCCCCGACCATGCACCCGAATTCACGATTGAAGTGCGCATTGATAAACACGCCCCAGAGCAGTCTGAAGGCAAGTCAAAGAAATTTGCCGAGCATGAAGCCGCCACCAAGTTTTTGGTGCGCGAAGGCATTTGGAGTGAAGATGACGAATAGTCAGAACAATGAAATCGAAAAGCTAGACACCAAATGCGGTTTTGTGGCGCTTGTTGGCGCACCAAATGCCGGTAAATCCACATTACTCAATGCGCTGGTTGGTACCAAAGTATCTATTGTGACGCATAAGGCGCAAACCACGCGCGCCCAAGTTCGTGGCGTTGTGACGCTTGAAAAAGAGCAAATCATATTCGTCGATACGCCTGGCATTTTTAAGCCCAAACGACGCCTAGACCGTGCAATGGTCCACTCTGCTTGGAGCGGGGTTGGTGATGCTGATCTGGTGGCGTTGATTGTTGACGCCAAGCGGGGGCTTGTTGACGAAGTTGAGCGCCTTATCGAAGGGCTTGAGAATTATAAACAGCGCAAAGTGCTGGTGTTGAATAAGATCGATCAGGTTGAACGCTCAAAACTGTTGGAATTGGCAAAAACGATCAACGATAAAATTGGGTTCGAACAAACCTTTATGGTTTCAGCGCTCAACGGCGATGGGGTCAAAGACTTTGTTGCATATTGTGCCGACCAAATGCCGATTGATCATTGGCACTTCCCAGAGGATCACCTGACTGACCTCACTATGGCATTGACCGCAGCGGAGGTAACGCGCGAAAAGTTATTCCTGCGTATCCACGAAGAAATTCCTTATGGCGCGACGGTGGAAACCGAGAGCTTCAAGACCCAAAAAGACGGCTCCTACCGTATCCAGCAAGTGATCTATGTGGCGCGCGATGGCCATAAAATGATCGTGTTGGGCAAAAATGGCCGGGCCATTAAGACAATTGGCGAAGAATCACGCAAAGAACTATGCGAAATGTTCGATACAAAAGTACATTTGTTCTTGTTCGTGAAGGTGCGTGAAAAGTGGGCCGATGATCCATCACGCTATCGCGAAATGGGGCTTGAGTTTCCCAAATAGGCAAATCAAATGGAATGGCGGGATCAAGGTCTGATTATTGGCACACGAAAGCACGGCGAAAACGCCGTGATCATCGAAGCCATGACTACAAAGCACGGCCGTCATCTAGGACTTGTGCGCGGTGGTCGTTCAAGGCGGTTCGCGGCGATTTTGCAGCCCGGAAACACTGTAGAATTGAATTGGCGCGCACGCTTGGAAGATCATTTGGGTGCATTTTCGGTCGAAGCAATATCACTTCGAGCCGCAGCGTTGATGCAAAGTCGCGATCGGTTGTCGCTCAGCCAACTCATCTGTGAGCATCTTAGAGTGTTGCCCGAACGAGACCCGCATCCCCGCTTGCTTGCCGAAGCAAACGCCATGCATGACAATGAAGCGGATGGATACCCATTAGGTTGCGCACTGGCCAGTTTTGAGATGCGTTTATTGAATGAGTTAGGTTTTGGCATAGATGTCGCCAGTTGCGCGTTGACTGGTGAGCAAACCGGCCTAGCGTATATTTCGCCGAAAACCGGGCGGGCAGTTACTGCCGAAGCGGCACAACCCTATCTTTCCAAGTTGATGCGGCTGCCGCACATGTTTGGCGGTGCGCTCGATTTAAGCGAAAAGGACGAGGTGGAAGCAGCCTTCAGCCTAACTGAGCACTTTTTAAACATGCATATTTGGCTTCCGCGTCAATTATCCCCACCTTCTATGCGTGAACGGCTGATAATTTCCCTGTGTAAAGCGCTATAATCGACAAGTTGATTCGATAGTCACTAAAACCAAATTTACGACCGACGAGGCACTGCAATGGGCCAACAACTGCCCCCAGACGATAGCGGCGACCTGCCAATTTTAAATCTGCGTTCAGCATTGGAAGAACGCTATTTGAATTATGCGTTGTCAACGATTACACAACGGGCCTTGCCTGACGTGCGCGATGGGCTAAAACCTGTGCACCGTCGGATTTTGCATGCGATGCGCTTGCTCAAGCTTGAACCGGGGCAGGGCTACAAGAAGTCATCGCGGGTTGTTGGTGACGTGATTGGTAAATTTCACCCGCACGGAGACCAGTCGGTCTACGACGCGCTGGTTCGCCTGGCACAAGATTTTGCGGTTCGTTACCCACTTGCAGATGGGCAAGGCAATTTTGGCAATATTGATGGTGATAGCGCTGCTGCAATGCGGTACACCGAAGCGCGCCTGACGGACGTCGCCGCGCGTCTGCTTGAAGGTATCACCGAAGATGCGGTGGACTTCCGCGACACTTATGATGGTGAAGATGAAGAACCCATCGTTCTGCCCGCAAACTTTCCCAATCTCTTAGCAAACGGGTCGAACGGCATTGCTGTGGGCATGGCCACGTCCATTCCCCCCCACAATGTTGCTGAACTGTGTGATGCCGCATTACACCTGATCAAAACGCCAAATGCGCGCACTGAAACGCTCGTGAATTACGTCAAGGGTCCCGATTTTCCCACAGGTGGGATTTTGGTGGATGACGAAGCATCGATCATCGCGGCCTATGAGACGGGACGCGGCGCATTTCGCTGTCGCGCGCGCTGGACTACTGAAGACACCGGGCGCGGTGGTTATCAGATTGTGGTGACAGAAATTCCTTATCAAGTGCCAAAAGCCCGCCTGATTGAGAAAATCGCGGATTTGTTGATCGCCAAAAGATTGCCGTTGTTGCGCGATGTTCGCGATGAATCCGATGAAAACGTCCGCGTGGTTTTTGAGCCGAAAACACGCACGGTTGATCCTGTTCTTTTGATGGAATCATTATTCAAACTCACTGACCTTGAGAGCAGAATATCTCTCAACCTCAACGTCTTGACGAAAGGCGCAGTACCAAAAGTCCTCGGCCTTGGCGATACGTTGCGTGAATGGCTTGAGCACCGCAAAGAGGTGTTGGTTCGCCGATCAAACCATAGGTTGCGCCACATTGAGCATCGGCTCAATGTCTTGGGCGGCTATTTAATTGCTTACCTCAACCTTGATGAAGTTATCCGCATCATCCGGGAAGAAGACAATGCCAAACAGTCTTTGATGGCGGCATTCAACTTGAATGACGTTCAGGCTGAAGCCATCCTCAATATGCGGTTGCGCGCTTTGCGTAAGCTCGAAGAAGTTGAAATTCGCACAGAGTTTGACAACCTCACCGGCGAGAAAATTGATATTGAGGGATTGCTTGCCTCTGAGCCTAAGCAATGGGATGTCATTTCCTACGAAATCAAAGACCTCAAAAAAGCATACGGTCAGGATACAATTCTCGGGAAACGCCGCACCACCTTTGAAACAGCACCCGTCGCAAACTTCGAAGACATCCAAACCGCGATGATTGAACGTGAGCCAGTGACAATCATATTGTCCGAAAAAGGCTGGATTCGTGCCCTTAAGGGCCACACGAGTGATGTGGACGGACAAGTCTTTAAAACTGACGACAAGTTGAAAAAATGGTGTCACGCCCAAACGACGGATAAGGTTTTGCTGGTTGCCACCAACGGTAAAGTCTTCACATTACTGGCAGATAAACTACCTGGCGGACGCGGGCACGGCGAACCAGTTCGCATTCTAATTGACTTAGAAGAAGGGGCGGACATCCTTGATATATGTGTCCACGTGCCCGGCACAAAACGTTTGATTGCCTCAAATATTGGCAACGGCTTTATCGTTGAAGAAGACGCTATGGTTGCGAACACGCGCAAGGGTAAGCAGGTGCTCAACGTCTCAGGTGATCAAGAAGCCAAGATTTTTGTCCATGCTGACGGCGACATGGTGGCCGTGATTGGGCAAAATCGCCGGCTTTTGGTGTTCCCAAGTGATCAGTTGCCAGAAATGGGCCGCGGTAAAGGTGTGCGTCTGCAACGCTATAAAGATGGTGGCGTTTCTGACGTCAAACTGTTCAATAATGCAGATGGGTTGACGTGGACAGATAGCTCTGGCCGCACCTATTCAAAACCATCAGGCGAGTTGATTGAATGGCTTGGTGAACGTGCGCAAGCAGGCCGACAGCCCCCCACAGGCTTTCCGCGTAATAACAAATTCAAAGGCTAGTTGCTCGGGTCTTTGCCCACGGCAAAGTCGACGACCAGTGGAAAATGATCAGAGCCGCCATTCTGCCCGCGAAAGGGAACGCCGGTTACAACATTGCCACGCGAGAGTATGTGATCCAGTTGTAGCCACGCTGGCATATCGAATGGGTATGTCGGTGGGGCGGGCCAAGTCGGCATCAACCAAACTGCGCGCCGCATGCCAGATTTGCGAACGAGACTTTTGAACGCGTAAGAAAATGGCGTTGAATTGAAGTCGCCGCCAAATAGCATTGGTCCGTCAATGCCATTCAGCGCATCAACCACAACCTGCATCTGTGCGTTTTGTCTTTCAGCAGGAATTGGCCAATCAAAATGGGTAGTTACAACATTGAACGGAATCTCGTCTTGAACTTCAACTGCAATGATTGAGGTGCGCTGTTCGGCACTGATTGAATCAATGCAATTATGGACGCTCAGTTTTTTTAAGGGGTACTTCGAATAGACGCCTAGGAACGATCTTTTACCGCCCTGACAATGAACGCTGTATGGCATGAGCTTTGACAAGCGCTCTTCCAATCCCTCGCGGTGCCAACGCCAATATTCTTGAATGAGCAAAACATCAGGATCTTGCTCTTTTACACTTTGAAAAAGCCCCTCTAAGTCTTCGTTCTTCGCGTAGATATTGAATGTCATCAAACGGCGGCTCGTGTCAGACTGTTGAATGCGAACAGGCTTGTAGGTGAAGGCGCCAATAAACTCGGGAATAATCACCAGACTTGAAGCGACAAACCCTATTGCACAAACGCTCAACACGAGCCCGCGAAAAGGCTGGCGCCGCGCAAAAATGGCGCTGACCAAAAACAGCACCAAACTGATCGGAAAAATAATTGGTTGAAAGTGATTAAAAGCGTCTAATGGCCACAGAGCGAATGCCAAAAAACCCGCAATTGCGCTCAGCGAAACGAAAAAAACACCGCTTGCGAAAATGAACTTGGTAATGGACAGTAGGCCTTGACTTTTCACGTGCTATTTATCTCGTTCCGGCCCGACTTGGGCGTCATCCAGCTGTTGCCATTGATCGCCGTTTCCAAGAACTTCCAACGGTTTAAACGAGCTTTTATATGCCATTTTGGGCGAATCTTTGACCCAGTATCCTAAATATAGATACGGCAGTCCAGCGGCGCGGGCGCGTTCGATTTGGTCCAGCACCATGTATTTTCCCAAGCTTCGTCTGGGCTGGTCCTTTTCAAAGAAGCTATAAACCATCGAAATGCCGTCTGGTAGAATATCTGTCAATGCAACGGCCAGCAGTCTGCCCGGCTTTTCATCTAGTGGCGTACGCTCGCGGTATTCAACCACCACCGATTGAACGGGTGTATCTTCAACCATGAACTCATAGTCCAGATGCGACATTTCTGACATGCCGCCATTGCGGTGCCTGTCTTTCAAATATCGTTTGAACAGCAAATACTGTTCTTGCGTAGCATGGGGAAAAACGTCGGTACTGACGATGTCGAGATTTTTGCGCCAAATGCGCCGTTGATTAGAGCTTTGCTCAAATCTACCAACCAAAACGCGGGCTGACATACACGCCTGGCAGCCTTCGCAGGCAGGGCGATACGCTATATTTTGACTTCGGCGGAACCCATGTTTACTGAGCATATTGTGCAAATCAGCACTTCGTTTGCCTGCCAAATGAGTGAATAATTTGCGCTCATGTCGTTCTGGCAAATAGGGACACGCCGTTTCGGCGGTTAAATAAAACTGCAAGTCTGAAGGACTGTGTTCGGTCATATCCGTTCGCTGATCAACATATCGACCATCCCTATCGGCAACTCATTTAAGCGAGTTTAGACCCCATAGTACCATGGTGCAACAATGCTGAATGTAACCCAAACGATTAAAATGAGTGGCACACCTGCAATGAAGTAGTGTTTGAAGCGATAATGACCTGGCCCCATCACCAAAAGATTGGTTTGATAGCCGATGGGTGAGGCAAATGATGCATTGGCACCCAAAATGACGGCGACAACAAATGGCAATGGATCAACGCCCAGGCTCTGCGCTGTCGAAATGGCGATTGGTGTGAACAAAACAGCCGTCGCATTATTGCTCAACACGTTTGTGAGAATGGCCACGACAATAAAAATGATGGCCATCACGATGGATGGAGAGACATTGCCAAGACTGCCCACGGCCCAGTCAGCCAGCATTTGCGCGCCTCCAGTTGCTTCGAGCGCACCGGACATTGCAATGGCTGAGCCAACAAGCAGAATGATACGTCTGTCGATTGCGCGTGTCGCTTGGCGTATATTCAAGCAACCCATAGCCAGCATGCCAAATGCGCCTGCAATTGCCGCAAATACAATCGGCACGAACCCGGTTGCAATGGCAATTACTGTTGCAAGAAACACCAGCTGGGCGCGTAGCGCAAAGCGGTGAGGGCGCAACTCTGATGCGCTCCACTCGATCACCACAATGTCTTGCAAACCACGCATCTTGTTGATCCGGTCCGCCGGACCTGCGATCAAAAGCACATCACCTGCTTCAAGACGAATATCAGACAGCGACTCCCGCGGCATGCGGCTGCGGCGTTCAACCCCGAGAATTAAACAACCATGTTGGGCAAGAAAGCCGCGTTGGTCGACCCCATTATTGATGAGGCGTGAGCCAGGTTGCACAAGCGCTTCACACATCACAACACCATGATCTGGCGTGCCTTCATCCGAACCCGGTTGGATTGGGTTGTCAAAAGCGCGCCAAAGTTTAAGGGATTCAGTCAGCTTGTCACGTGTCGCGGCTAA
>NZ_JBLIAI010000065.1:0-14870 GCF_047634455.1 Maritalea sp. | reverse complement strand
TAAAGCCGGGCGCGCAACATTTGCCATGCAGTCGCTTTGTTTTTGTGCTGAGACCGATCATTTTGACATTGCACAACAATGCCCGTTTCCAAATGCGTAATTCTTACCGCACTGTCGGTTGTATTGACGTGCTGCCCGCCAGCACCAGACGCGCGATAAGTGTCGATACGCACCTCTGATTCAGCAACTTCGATCTCAATACTGTCGTCAATCACTGGGTAAACCCAGATCGAGGAAAAACTTGTGTGCCGACGTGCCTGCGAGTCATAGGGCGAAATCCGCACGAGGCGATGTACACCGCTTTCGGTCTTCAGCCAGCCATAAGAATTGATGCCCTTGACCAACAAAGTCGCCGACTTAATGCCAGCTTCCTCGCCGTCATGCATTTCCATGACTTCAACTTTGTGCCCGCGCCGCTCCGCCCAACGCGTGTACATACGCAACAGCATATTGGCCCAGTCTTGGCTTTCCGTGCCACCCGCGCCTGCATGTACCTCAACGTAACAATCATTCGCGTCAGCTTCGCCGGAAAGAAGTGTCTCGACCTGTTTGCGATCAGTCAGCACTTTCATCTCAATCAGCGCTTTTTCTGCTTCATCAACAACTTCAGCGTCGCCTTCCATCTCCCCCAATTCAATCAGGTCAATATTATCGGTCAACGTGGCTTGCAGCTCACTAAGCGCGTTGATCTGCCCCTCAAGATAGGTGCGATCCCGCATCACGGTTTGTGCTCTTTCCGTGTCACTCCAAAGATCTGGGTCTTCAGCTTGTTGGTTTAATTCATCAAGACGTGTTTGAGCGGTGTCCCAGTCAAAGATGCCTCCTCAGCAGGCTCATCGCCTGCTCAATTTCGTCCACTACGGATTGGATTTCTGTGCGCATAAGGTTGTTTTAAAACTCACATAAAATTGGAGAGTGAAGGTTTAGCCATATTGACCGATCGTCGCAAGTGTTGCCATAAGCAACCTCAATTCACACACATTATGGTCAGAACAAACCACCACGGCCAGCGTTAAAATCTTGGCTCGTGCCACCCTCAAGCTCTTGGAACACCTCAGAATCTATCCCGATCACAGATGTGATCAAGTTTGGTCCGGTTCCAGGCTTAAACGCTTCAATAATTGCACCCTCGCCGCCCGACACTTTCACCCCGGTTTTCGGATCTATCCAATAAGGTGTCATTCCCGCGGGAATTTTGAACGGCGTTGGTGGTTTACCCACCATCGCATTTTTCATAAACGCCGTGAATATTGGCGCAGCCAACTCGCCACCTGTGGCAGCCCGGCCCATACCTTTCGGGGTATCATACCCAATATAGACCCCGACAGCCAAATCAGGCGTGAAGCCAACAAACCACGCATCTTTATAATCGTTTGACGTACCCGTTTTACCCGCCACAGGCCGATCAAGTGAGCGCACGCGCGAACCAGTGCCACGTGTGATGACACCTTCTAACATAGAGGTAATCTGATAGGCAGTCATCGGATCGAGCACCTGATCGCGTGTGTCTATCACCAATGGCTCAGCTTGGTTTTGCCAGCTCTCAACATTACAACCATCGCATATTCGCTCATCATGTTTGAAAACCGTTTTGCCATATCGATCTTGCACACGGTCAATCAGCGTCGGATTGATTTTGCGCCCGCCATTGGCAATTGTCGCGTAAGCAGCGGTCAAATTCAAAACACTGGTTTCGCCAGCGCCAAGCGCCATGGCCAGATAAGGCGGCAAATTGTCGTTAATCCCAAATAGTCGCGCATATTCAGATACAAGTGGCATCCCAATATCCTGTGCCAAACGCACCGTCATCACGTTCCGCGAACGCTCGATCCCCCGCCGTAAAGTTTGCGGACCATAAAAGTTCTCCGAGTAGTTTTCTGGCTTGTAGGTTGAGCCATCAGCGTTTTGGATTTCCAATGGCGCATCCAGAACCACGGACGCTGGCGTATAGCCATTATCTAGTGCCGCCGCATAAACAAAGGGCTTGAACGACGAACCAGGTTGGCGCTGCGCTTGCGTTGCGCGGTTAAACTCAGAGCTGGCAAACGAAAAGCCCCCGACAAGCGCCAATACACGGCCCGTGCGCGGGTCCATCGCCACAAGCCCACCCTCAACCTCAGGAGGCTGGCGCATTTGATAAATGCCCTCTTTACCTTCCACAGCCTCAACGTAAATCACATCTCCCAGATTGAGAATTTGGGAGAGCGGTTTGGTAATCCACTTTTGCTCTTTACCCGGCAATTGTCCGGTTTCGCGCTCCGGATTGACGTTGTTTTGAGCGTCCTTTCCCGGGTGTAAACCAACAACGGCGGAGTTTTTCCCCACTTCGATCACCACACCCAATCGCCATTCAGGGACATCCGCAAGGGGGGCGATCTTGGCAAGATCGTCACCCCAATCATCGTCCAATTCAATCGTGGCAACCGGTTCACGATAGCCCTTTTTTTGGTCAAAATTGACCAAACCATCCATCAATGCCTTTCGCGCAAAAGCCTGCAGTTTGGGCTCCATCGTCGTGCGCACCGACAGACCACCACCATAAAGTTGGTCGTCACCATAAATCCGCGAAAGACGGCGTCTCACCTCTTCAGCAAAATATTCCGCCGAATAGATCTGTGAGCCAGAACTACGCGGAAACACGTCTAACGGGTCTTGTTGTGCAGAACTGGCTTGCTCCTGGGTAATATACCCCTCTTCGGCCATGCGCTCGATGACATAATTGCGCCGCGAGATGGCCGCTTCAGGGCGTCTGATCGGGTGATAATTCGCAGGCCCTTTGGGCAATGCAGCAATGTAGGCAGCTTCTGCGATGGTGAGCTCATACAACGCTTTATCAAAATAGTTCAGCGCAGCGGCCGATACACCATAGGAATTAAGGCCCAAGAAAATCTCGTTGAGATATAATTCCATGATCTTGTCTTTGGAGAACGTTTGCTCAATCCGAACGGCAAGCAACATTTCTTTGATCTTACGATCCCAAGTTTGATCAAGTGACAGCAAAAAATTCCGTGCAACCTGCTGCGTAATGGTCGACGCACCGACCAGAGGCCCCGACGAGCCATCAAGTTTATTCTGAACGTTGTCACGCAATGCCCGCACGATACCATCCAGAGCCAACCCCCCATGCGTATAAAAATCTTTATCTTCAACCGCAATGAAGGCATTCACGACCAATGGTGGGATTGTTTCAATAGGCTGGAACAGACGCCTTTCGCGCGCATATTCTCCGAGCAAAGTTCCATCCGCCGCATGTACGCGTGTTGTGACGGGCGGTTGATAGTCTTTCAGAACGGTGTAGTCGGGCAAATCTTGCGACAAATTCCACAAGAACACACCAACTGCGCCCAGCACCAAGAAACCGGCAAACACACCAAAACCAAACAACCAACCCAAAAATCGTAGCATCTTATCAAAAATTCCTGATCAACTGTAATCGCCCCGACGACAACTTGCACCTACCCGTAAAGCCCCGCCAATCCGCTCGTTGCTCCTGCAATAGGCGTTCGATTCGGCAAGAATGTGGCCAAGGATCATGTTCAAAAGCATTCTGGCGCTTTAATCATGGTTGAACGCTGACGTCAAAATATTTGGCAATTCCCTGGGCAATCGATTGTGCTGCCCTTTGCTGCCATTCTGCCTGTGTTAAATTTCTCATATCTGATTCATTGGACAAGAAGCCGAGTTCAATCAACACCGAGGGCACCTCTGGTGCCTGCAGCACAAAAAAGTCGGCTTGCCGCAACGGCTGTTGCCGCATGGTCAGCCGCCCGCCCATTTGTCGAACCAATTGTTGCGCCACCACATAAGATTGCCGACGCGTTTCGCGCCGCATGAGATCGACCAAGATACCAACGACGCCATTGTCTTGAGCAGGTGGATTAAACCCAGCAACCAAATCCGATTGGTTTTCGTACTCTGCCAACACTTTGTCCAACACATCAGTAGCGTTCTCGTCACGCGTATAGACCCCAGCACCACGTATTTCGGGTTGGTCAAACGTGTCCGCATGCAACGAAACAAACAAATTCGCTTGGTTGTCTCGCGCCAATTGCACCCGCTCATTTAACGTCAAAAAGCTATCGCCGTCCCGCGTAAGGGCGACATCAAAGCGATTCAACGCCACCAGTTCCGCCTGCAGCCGTTTGGCAATTTGCAGAACAATAAGCTTTTCATATTCGCCCGAAGAGCCGGTGGCACCCATATCAATGCCGCCATGTCCGGGGTCGATGATTATCAGTGGTCGCACCGCTATAGGCGCGGCGGATTCAGTTTCTAGGTTCGGCGCCGGAATTATGTCGACTGTGGGCTGTTGCGATTGCGCTTCTGATTGTTGGCTCTGGGCCTTAATCGCGTCCACGGCCGCGTCAAAGATTTCACGCGTTCCCGGTGCCAATTCAATCACCAAGCGTGCGGGCTGATCACCTTCCGCTTTGACTAAATTGATGTCGGCGACTTGCACAGGTTGATTGAGAAAAATCACGGCACGGGCCAACCCGTCATCGATCATACCAAGGCTCATCTTGGACAATAGACCTGTGCCCTCAACATTTGCCGGTGCGGTGTCTGCAACTTTATCGACGCTGAACTCAATAACCAAGCGATCTGGCTGATCAATCGGAAAGGTCGAATAGCCAGTCTCAGCGGATAAATCGAACACGATGCGGCTGCGCTCGGGTGCCGAGGCAATTCGCGCGTCAAGAATTTGCAATTCAGGTAAATTTTCTTGCGCAAAGGCATAGCCGCACGAAAGCAGGCTCAATGCGAATACGGCAATAAATCTGAATAATCCCCAATGCCGCATGGGCCCCTCACTATAATTGTTTCCCACTCTATAAATGATTCTCTTAATTCAGCGTATCGTTGAGACGAACTGTTGAGCTGAACAATAATTGTCGCACGTAAAATGCCCAAATTTGGGGATCAACGCCCCCACAATTTGTCCTCACGAACATATTTGTTGCTAAATTTGAATTTCGAACGTAAACACTTAAATTGTGGACTGGTGCATTTTTGCCCAATGTTCGTGTCACTGCGGTAACTACTACTAACGTGGCCAACCATTGAAGCGTGTACCTTTTACCCCATATAAGGGCACTTATGATGAGACGCTGGCATCCAGCTAGTCCACTGAAATGTAGAAGAATTTGGCCGAACGGCCCGCTCCTATTCTCGAACCTCCCTTTGGGAATATGAGCATGAAGAAAGAAATTGTGATGAGGCATCTCTATCAAAACAGCGAACGCACGCTCAGCGCGCGACATGCTAGTTTTGTGTGCCAATCAATTTCTCCAAACAATCGCCCTGCCGCTAACTCCGGCTGTGGCTCACAAATGGAATACGCACCGAAGCGCACTGCCCCTCACTCCGCATTAAACGGAATGTTACGCAGCAGCGCACGGCAGCGTGGAGTAATAATTAATGGCAACAAGAAGAATGCTGGTGGATGCAATCCACCCGGAAGAAACACGAGTAGTCGTCACTAGCGGCTCACGTTTAGAAGAATTTGACTTTGAAAGCGCCGCACGGCGGCAATTGCGGGGGAATATCTACCTTGCAAAGGTAACAAGAGTTGAGCCCTCTTTGCAGGCAGCTTTTGTGGATTACGGTGGCAATCGCCACGGTTTCCTCGCTTTTTCAGAGATTCACCCGGACTATTATCAAATCCCCCAAGCTGATCGCGAAGCGCTTTTGGCTGAAGAGGAAGAAGATGAAGTCGCCGAGGCCCAATCTGATGATTTGAGCGGTTCCGACCAACCAAGCATCCTGGATATTGATGAACCCGCGGACGAACCATCCGATGACGGCCGTGCACGTGCGCAAGCCTCTGACAATGAAGCGCCAAGTGTCGCGAGCGACAGGGTCGTTTCGCGCAACAAACCTGCGTCGGACACAGCAGGCGACATCGATGCAGACGAAGATCAAGTAGAACAAGTTGGTGCTGAAGACGCGATGGAAGAAGTTCCACAACGCCGTCGCAAGAAAAAAACAAAGTCCTACAAAATCCAGGAAGTAATCAAGCGTCGCCAGGTCTTGTTGGTGCAAGTGGTCAAAGAAGAGCGCGGCAACAAAGGCGCGGCACTGACCACTTATCTGTCTCTTGCTGGTCGCTATTCTGTGCTTATGCCAAACACCGCGCGCGGTGGCGGCATTTCTCGCAAAATTACCAACGCAGCCGACCGTAAGCGCCTCAAGGAAGTCGCAAACGAATTGGACGTGCAAAAAGGCATGGGCGTTATCTTGCGCACAGCAGGTGCCAGCCGTACCAAAGCCGAAGTTAAACGCGACTTTGAATATCTTTTGCGCCTTTGGGAAAATGTGCGCAGCTTAACGCTAGAATCAACAGCCCCATGCCTTGTTTATGAAGAAGGCAGTTTGATTAAGCGCTCGATCAGGGATCTCTATAACAAAGAAATTTCCGAAGTGCAGGTGTCGGGCGAAGAAGCGTACCGTGAAGCCAAAGACTTCATGCGCATGATTATGCCTTCCCACGCCAAAAATGTTCAGCCTTATCGTGAAGAACAGCCGATTTTCTCGCGCCATGGTGTGGAACAACAGCTTGATTCAATGTTCTCCCCACAGGTGACATTGCCTTCTGGCGGTTACATCGTGATCAACCCAACCGAAGCGCTTGTTTCGGTGGACGTGAACTCGGGGAAAGCCACCAAAGAACACAATATCGAAGACACCGCTCTTCAAACCAACCTTGAAGCCGCCGCCGAATTGGCGCGTCAATTGCGCTTGCGTGACATGGCTGGTCTTGTGGTTATCGATTTTATCGATATGGAAGAAAAGCGCAATATTCGTGCTGTTGAACGTAAACTCAAAGACAACCTGAAAACGGATCGCGCGCGCATTCAAGTTGGCCGCATTTCTCACTTCGGTTTGCTTGAAATGTCGCGCCAGCGCATTCGATTTGGCGTGCTTGAAAGTTCAACCATCACCTGCCCTGTTTGTACGGGTACCGGCCTTATTCGTTCAGTCGATAGCCATGCCCTCATGGTCATGCGCGCTATTGAAGATCACGTGATGCGCAAGCAAGGTCAGTCGATCAATGTCAAGGTACCAACTGAGGTTGCGCTTTATCTGTTGAACGCAAAACGCAGCCAATTGCTCGTTTTGGAACAGCGTTTTGGCCTCGCCATTGCAATCACCGCAGAAAACCATTTGCTCGGCGATCAGTTCACCATTGAAAAAGGTGACCTTTACGAAACAAGCGTCGCCCGCCAAACCAACCACGTAAAAGTCGATTCGGCACCAATTTTAGCTGAAATCGAAGAAGATGATGTCATCGATGAAGTCGAAGACGAATCGGAAGCTGAGGCTGAAAACGAAGTCGAAGTGGTTGAAACCACAGAACAAGACGAAGATCGTTCAAACCGTCGCCGCGGAAAACGCCGCCGTCGTGGTGGACGAGATCGCGACCGCGATCGCAATGATAGCCCAGCAGCTGAAGCCGTTGCAAAGACCGACGAAGACAAAGGTCCAGCTAGCGACAATGAAGAAACAGATGGTGATGATGACGATCAGCCCAAGAAGCGCCGTCGTCGTGGCCGTCGCGGTGGCCGGCGCAATCGCCGTACGCAAGACGAAGATGTACAAGCCACAGAAAATGCCGAAGCAGGCGCAAAAACAGCAACGCCCGCAGACGATAGTGAAGCACCCGCAATGGATGCCGAAGCCGCTGCGGCCATTGAATCTTCACCAAGCGTGAGCGAAACAACACTTTCTGGCGTGACGGAAGAAAAGCCTAAAAAGCGCGTTCGTCGTCCACGCAGAAAGAAACCCGAAGAGCAAGCTGAGGCGAGCACCGAAGTGGTGGCACAAACCAGCACGGTGGATGATGCAAAAAGCGAAACGCCCGAGGAAAAACCAAAGCCCCGCCGCGGTCGCAAGTCAAAGGCACAAAAAGACGCTGAGGCTCAGGCGGCTGCAAATGCTGAGCCAATTAGTGCAGGCCCCGCTGAAATCAAACCCGTTGATACCGCACCTAATGAAGTGAAAGCTGAAGAAAAGCCAAGCAGTCGCCCAGAACGCGGTGAGAAAAAATTGCCCGAAGAAGGCATAATTGTCACGTCTTCGTCACCCGCTAAGTCTGACGATTCCGCACCAGCGGAACCTGCAAAAAAAGTCAAAAAAGGCTGGTGGCAGCGCAACATTCTTGGTTCTTAATCGGACGAAGAACCGGCGCCTAGCGCCCACACAATCCTAAATGATTACAATGGTCGGCTCAAAAAGCCGGCCATTTTTTCTATCGCATCTTCAATCGTGTCACGCGACCCTGCATAGGAGAACCGCACAAACTTGTTGCCATTCACCCGATCAAAGTCGATGCCTGGTGTTGTAGCAACATCGCCACGCTCCAGCAGTTTTTGGCAAAAATCAACGCTGTCGTCGGAAAATTCTGATATCTGCGCATAAGCGTAGAACGCGCCATCTGACTGACAAACATTACTAAAACCCATTTCCTGCAACGCGCGCGTCAGCACCAAACCATTGGAAACATAATGCGCCTTTTGCGCGTCGTAATAGGGTCGGCACTTCAGCGCCACCTCGCCTGCCAATTGCGATAGGCTTGGTGCTGATATGAACATGCTTTGCGCCATCATTTCGGTACGTCGCACCAAGTCTTTTGGCAGCACCATCCAACCTATTCGCCAACCGGTCATGCAGTAATATTTTGAAAAACTGTTGATGATGATCGCATCATTGCCAAACTCAAGCGCAGTGGTCTCTGGCATGCCATGGCTCAGACCATGATAAATCTCGTCAGAAATTAGTCGAACACCAAGTTCACGACAAACTTCAACAATGGCCTGTAGGTCCTCGCGTTCAATCATCGCACCCGTTGGATTTGCCGGTGATGCCAACAATAACCCAGCAAATGCGCACTTTTTATGCGTTTGGCGCACCGCATCTGCGTCCAGCCGCCAACTTTGTGCAGCCGATAGTTCGATCTCCACAGGTTCAAACCCCAGGCTCGTCAAAATGTTCAAATAGGCTGGGTAACCGGGCCGTGTTACCGCAATTTTGGCCCCACGCTCAAAGCCGGCCAAAAATGCGAGTATGAAACCCGCTGACGATCCGTTGGTCACCAAAATGTCTTCAGGATCGACAATCACCTTATGCTGAAGGCGATAATAGTCGACCAGTCCATGCCGCAATGAGGCATTTCCTTTGGCGTGGGTATACCCTTGCACTTCGTTTTGGAGGGCATGTGCAACCGCGTCGCGCACTTCTGGCGCAACCTGCGCACCCGGCTCACCAACTTCCAAATGGCAAATTTTAATGCCTTGCGCCTCTTTTTGTTTCGCCATGGCTAAAATTTCCATGGCATAAAATGGCCGCAAAGCATCAAACTCTTGTGAATTCGCCATTAAAGTGCCCAACTTTCCTGCATTTGGTGCCATAAAGGCTAACGATCAGAAACCAATCTGTAACAGGGCATAATTCGAATGGGGCGCAAAGGTCAATTCAACAATGAGTAGAATACTCTCCACACTTCTTTTTACCGTTGGAATTCTTCTGTCACCGCTTGCAGCTCAGGCACAGACGTTGCGTTTGATCACAGATGCTGAAACCCAGTCGATGATCCGCGATTTTTCAATCCCCCTGATGAAAGCCGCCGGCATCAACAATCAAGACTTACCGATTTATCTGGTCAACGACAGAGCATTCAACGCGTTCGTCATTGAAAACGGATCACTATTTATCAATTATGGCACCATCATCGACAGCAAAACGCCCAACGCACTAAAAGCTGTATTGGCACATGAAATTGGGCATTTGGCAGGCGGCCACCTACAAAGGTTGCGCGAGCAAGCTGAGGTGCAAGCGCGCGTACAGGCCGTGACGATGTTGCTTGGTATCGGAGTGTTAGCCGCTGCTGCGGGTCAAGAGAACCGCGAAGATATCGGCCGACTAGCCGGCGCATTCATTATTGGCGCCTCCTCCGCCAGCCAAAATGCGTTCATGGCTTATCGCCGATCAGAAGAAAGCGCAGCGGACGCAGCAGCTCTTACCTACCTAGAACGCACCAAACAATCGCCCAACGGCATGATTGATGTCTTGAACACACTCAAAAACAATCAAGGTCTGAGTGCGGGCGCCTCAAGCTATTTAGGCACCCATCCACTCGCCCAAGACCGGATCAATCAAGCTCAAAACCGAGCTGCCGCCAGTCCTTACCGCAAAAATCGAGACAGTCGCCAAGACATTGAACGATTTGAATTGGTCAAAGCCAAACTTACAGGTTTTCTTGAACGCACCCAAACCGTACTCAATCGATATCCCAACACTGACAAGTCGATTGCCGCCCGATATGCGCGCACAATTGCTGGCTATCGCGCAGGCGCTGGCGCTGGTGCGATCAAACAAATGTCCGCACTTGTTAGCGCCTCCCCGCGCAACCCCAACTTTCATGAAATGTTGGGACAAATGTATTATGAAACTGGCAGCCCCACCAAGGCCCTTGAGCCGCTTAAACGCGCAATTGAGATTGCACCGAAAGAGCCAGAGTTTCGACTGATCTATGCACTTGCCTTAGCCGATACGGGTGTAAAGTCAAATGTTGAAGAGGCCATTCGTCAGCTCAGACGTGTTGCTGCCACTTCACCAAAATCCGCTCGCCCTTTTTCCATTCTGGCACGCGCCTATGCAAAACTGGGTGATGAAGGCCAAGCCGATCTTTCAGCTGCGGAAGCCGCATTGCGAAATGGTGATGAGGGACTGGCAAGAGGTTTAGCCAAAAAGGCTCAGCGCAACCTTAAGCAGGGAACACCCGCTTGGCTGCGTTCCGATGACATACTGTCCCTAACCTGAAAAACCACAAGCTCATAATTTGAACGGTTTGGTGGATAATGTCGAAATATTGGCTGGTACAATGAGCAGTGAAGAAATGCGGATATGTGTAAAAAATACCCACGAAAGCGGCAAAGCGACGTGTAATCTATAAAATCGGCGCATTTTATCTATAAATTGTCGAAAAGAACAAAGGATTCGCTTGCAACCCTTTGCCTTTTCGCGCAATTTCGTATAGTCACATCACACTTTTGTGACAAATGGCATCAATAGGCGGCGTTAATGGCCAAGAAAATCGCGATCTTAAACGGACCTAATCTCAACCTATTGGGTAACCGCGAAGGCAGCATTTACGGCGAAATTGGCTTGACAGAAATTGAGGCGGCCTGCGCTGACGAGTGTGAGCGCTTTGATTTTAGCCTCGAGTTCTTACAAACCAATTCCGAGGGCGAGCTCGTTACGCTCATTCAAGAAGCAGGCGCAGCATGTGACGGCCTAATCATCAACCCAGCGGCCTACACGCACACATCTGTGGCCATTCATGACGCCATCCGCGCCATCAATATCCCCACAATCGAAGTTCATCTTTCAAATATTTATGCGCGTGAAGAATTCCGCCATAAATCATATGTATCCCCAGTTGTAACCGGAACCATTTGCGGTTTAGGACCAACTGGATATATCCTCGCAATTGGGGCGCTGGCGACGCATATCCCAGAGTAACTATCAATCGGAGAAGCAACCTAAATGACCAAAGGTTCAGAAATTGACCGCGATCTTATCCGGACGATTGCAGAATTGTTGAATGAGCAAGATCTAGCAGAAGTTGAAATCGAAAAAGACGATTTTCGCGTTCGCGTGACCCGTTCATATGCCAATGAAGTTGTTCATATGCCAGCACCGATGGGCTATGCCCCACAAATGGCGGCGCCTGCCCTAGCACCGGCCGCCACAGCGGCGCCAACGCCAGTTGCATCTCCTGCGCCTGAAGATCTTGGTGCCCACCCCGGCACACTCACCTCCCCAATGGTTGGCACCGCATATCTGGCAGCAGAGCCCGGTACACCGAACTTTGTTGAAGTCGGCGCAAAAGTAACAGAAGG
Source organism: Maritalea sp. (assembly GCF_047634455.1). Lineage (GTDB taxonomy): Bacteria > Pseudomonadota > Alphaproteobacteria > Rhizobiales > Devosiaceae > Maritalea. The sequence goes on along the minus strand of NZ_JBLIAI010000065.1, from coordinate 2,970 downwards.
TCAAACGGTACTCATCATCGAAGCGATGAAAACCATGAACCAAATACCTGCCCATAAAGCGGGCACGGTGACCCGCATCCTCGTGGAAGACGCCCAGCCTGTCGAATTCGGTGAACCCCTTGTTGTGATCGAATAGGAGAAACAAACATGTTCTCCAAAGTTTTAATTGCCAACCGTGGCGAAATCGCTCTGCGGATATTGCGTGCCTGTAAAGAATTGGGCATCCAGACCGTAGCCGTTCACTCAACAGCCGATGCCAACGCCATGCATGTACGGCTTGCCGACGAAAGTGTTTGCATCGGCCCCGCTCCGGCAAAAGACAGCTACCTCAACATACCTTCAATTTTGGCGGCATGTGAAATCACGGGCGCGGATGCGGTACATCCCGGCTATGGTTTCTTGTCCGAAAATGCGCGCTTTGCGCAAATTCTTGAAGAGCACAATATTGCGTTTATCGGCCCATCTTCGCACCATATCGATATTATGGGCGATAAGATTGAAGCCAAGCGCACGGCGAAAAGGCTCGGTATTCCGGTTGTTCCAGGTTCTGAAGGTGGGGTCACCGAGGACGCTGAAGCCAAACGCATCGCCAAGAAAATTGGCTATCCAGTGATCATCAAAGCCGCATCTGGCGGCGGTGGTCGCGGCATGAAGGTTGCCAAGAATGAGAAAGAAATTGGCGTTGCCCTTTCAACAGCCCGCACCGAAGCCAAAGCTGCATTTGGCGACGATGCGGTTTATATCGAAAAATATTTAGGCAAACCGCGTCACATCGAAATCCAGATTCTGGGCGACGGCAAAGGCCGCGCTGTCCACTTGGGTGAACGCGATTGCTCGCTGCAACGCCGACACCAGAAGGTTTGGGAAGAAGCGTGTGGCCCGACAATTAACGCCGAGCAACGTGAAAGAATCGGCATGATTTGTGCCAATGCCGTGGCGGAAATGAAATATTCTGGCGCGGGTACCATTGAATTCTTGTATGAAGATGGCGAATTCTATTTCATTGAAATGAACACCAGATTGCAGGTTGAACACCCCGTCACAGAGCGCATCACCAACGTGGATATTGTTTACGAACAAATCCGCATTGCTGCAGGCATGGAAATGACCGTCAAACAAGAGGACGTGCAATTCTGGGGACACGCAATCGAAGTGCGGATCAATGCAGAAGATCCTGAAACGTTCGTGCCCTCACCAGGTACAATTTCTTATTATCACCCGGCGGGTGGCGTGGGCGTTCGCGTCGATTCTGGTGTTTATCAGGGTTACAAAATCCCCCCCTATTATGACAGCCTTATTGGCAAGCTCATCGTGCATGGCCGCACTCGCCCGGAATGCTTGCAGCGTCTCAACCGTGCATTAGATGAATTTGTTGTTGATGGCGTAAAAACCACATTGCCGCTCTTTAGAAAACTCATCAAAGAACCCGATGTGATTTCAGGCGACTACGACATTCACTGGCTAGAAAAATATCTCGGCATGTAAAAAGATACAGGGCCAATTTGGCCCTGTTTTTAATTATGGAACCAAACGACCCCTACGCACTCAAACTCACCCCGGAAATGTTGCTAAGCGCATATGCCCATGGCATTTTTCCGATGGCTGAGAATGCCCAATCCAATGATCTATTTTGGGTGGACCCCGATGAGCGTGGGGTTATTCCCTTGGGAAATTTCCATGTCTCCAAGAGCCTGAAGAAAAAGATGCGGCGCAACGCATTCGAAGTCCGCGTAGACACGAACTTTTTGGCCGTTGTCGCCAATTGTGCCGCGGAACGCCACGACAGTCAGGAAACATGGATCAACGATGAGATTGTTGAGCTATACCATGCCCTATTTAGAGCAGGCCACTGCCACACAGTAGAAGTGTGGAAAGCGGGCAACTTGGTTGGTGGGTTGTACGGCATTGCGCTTGGCGGGGCGTTTTTTGGCGAAAGCATGTTCCACAAAGAGCGTGACACATCAAAGATCGCCCTTGCCCATCTTGTTGATCGGCTGAATGTTGGGGGCTTCCAACTATTGGACACCCAGTTCATCACCGATCACTTGCGTTCGCTTGGGGCAATTGAAATTTCCCGCGCCAATTACCACAAGCAGTTAAATCATGCTCTGGAAATTGACGCCGATTTTTATCGGCTAGATGGCGGTGGAATGTCTGAAGATTGTTTGCAATCCACAAGCCAAATATCATAAACAGCATGGTCGATTGCGCTGAGCGCTGGACTGTCCGCGAACATCCAACCCGTAAATATGCGTTTCAGCGTTTGTTTTAGCGACACTTGATCCACTTCAACAAAAACAGTTGTGCGCTGCACCTCGTTGGGCGGCTGCGTGTAGCACGCTTTGGGCGTAATCTGCAGGGCACCAAATTGCACGGTTTCGTCAATATAAACATCAAAATTGATGATCCGCCCGGTAATTTTGTCTAGCCCTGCAAACACCACAACGGGGTTCGCAATGGTTTGAGCTCGTGCAGGCACACCAAACGCCAGCGTGGCCAACACAAGTAGCCAAACTGCAATAATTTTGCGCAAACTAAATAACTGACGAAAAACCATCAAAAACAATTATTCCGGTGACCAGGCATCATAGTCGCCCGTCACATTTGGACGTTGTCCTTCTGCCAGCAAGCTACCTTTTGGACGGTAAGCCGCAGCTGTACCAGATAGATTTTGCTGGTGGGGCTTTTCCCAATTTTTGGGCTGATAGTCCTGCTCCGTTGGCGGCACATCTGTACGACCGTGCATCCAACCGTGCCAACCCGCTTGGATAGCAGATGCCTCTACTGGACCATTATAGGTGACCCAACGGCGCTTGGGGTCCTTTTTCGAGACATAATACTTGGTGCCTGCATCATCTTCGCCGACAAACTTACCGTTCAACGCCGTAAATAGCCGCGTTCCCATGGTTTGGCCATGCCACCAAATAAACATTTCAGCAAATAGCTGTTTCATATCAGCTCCAGGATCGT
>NZ_JBLIAI010000064.1:0-15160 GCF_047634455.1 Maritalea sp. | reverse complement strand
TATTGGTGAAATCAAGATCGATGACAGTCAATTGTCGGTTGATATCACTCAAAAAATTGTCCGTCCGAGATAGGCGTCGACGAAAGTTTCACAAAAAGCATCAATTCGCTTGTCACCTGGAAACGCATTTGCTAATTGGTGGCGCGCTTACCCAGTTGGTGAGCCAATCTACCGAATGCGGTCGTGGCGGAATTGGTAGACGCGCAGCGTTGAGGTCGCTGTGGGGTAACACCCGTGGAAGTTCGAGTCTTCTCGACCGCACCAAACAAAAAAGCCCCGGAGAGCTTGTTGCTCCCGGGGCTTTTTGTATTCTGTGTTGCCGCTAAATATTGGGATCGGCCGAAAATTAAAATGATTATTGATTTCTCGCTTGGAAATCTTCCCAAATTGCTTTGAGCGCATCTTGGTTGTCGCCAGCGGCTTGAATGGCAGCTTTCAATAGTGTTTTTTCAGCATCGCCAAGGTTTGATTCATCAACATTTTTGGTCAGTGATTCAACTGTAAGCGCTTCTTCCACAGCTTGGACGGCGTTGTCTACTTCAGCTTGAGCCGCTGCCGCTGCATCCGCCGCTGCTTTTGCTGCATCTTCAGCAATTTTGGCAGCTTCCTCAGCAATTTTGGCTAGATCAGCTTCTGCCTCGGCCTTAGCTTTGGCTTCTGCCTCAGCCTTTGCTGCTGCTTCAGCTTCCGCCATTGCCTTATCTTCTGCAGCTTTTGCGTCTGCTGCGTCTTTTTCAGCCTGAGCCGTTGCCGCCGCCTCGATTTTTGCCTGTTCGGCTTTTTGACCGCTGTCATATACATAATAGCCGCCGCCGATGACGACGATAGCTGCGATGATTGCTATTACTGTCTTGTTCATTTGCCTTGCCCCGTTGGTTCATTTGCGCATTGTTGCGCGTGATGCTTCGATTGCGTGATATTTAGGCCCAATTATGGCAAGTTCCACAATTGTTCCCAAGATCGCGTGTTATGAACCGTCACGCAGGCTAAGTCGATGATTAAATAATTTTTGCGGGCATTCAGGGGGGGGGAACTGTCGAGATTGGCTCCCGACAGTTCGACTGGCGTTTAGTTGCCGGCCGTTTTCGCGGCAAAATCATCCCAGATGGCTTTCAGCGCATCCTGATTTTCACCTGCCGCTTGAACGGCTGCCTTTAATGCAGCTTTTTGAAGGTCATCCAAGCTCGAATCATCAATCAATTTGCTTAGCGAATCGACAGATAGTGCAGGTGTAGAGACCTTTGCAGCGGCTTCCTCGGCGGCGGCTTTTGCAGCGGCTTCCTCGGCTGCAGCTTTTGCAGCGGCTTCCTCGGCTGCAGCTTTTGCAGCGGCTTCCTCGGCTGCAGCTTTTGCAGCGGCTTCCTCGGCGGCAGCTTTTGCAGCGGCTTCCTCGGCGGCAGCCTTTGCAGCGGCTTCTTCAGCTGCGGCCTTTGCGGCGGCTTCTTCAGCGGCAGCTTTTGCAGCGGCTTCCTCGGCGGCGGCTTTTGCAGCGGCTTCTTCAGCGGCAGCCTTTGCAGCAGCTTCTTCAGCGGCAGCCTTTGCAGCAGCTTCCTCAGCGGCAGCCTTTGCAGCAGCTTCCTCGGCGGCGGCCTTTGCAGCGGCTTCCTCGGCGGCAGCTTTTGCAGCAGCTTCTTCAGCTGCAGCCTTTGCAGCAGCTTCCTCGGCTGCGGCTTTTGCAGCAGCTTCTTCAGCGGCAGCTTTTGCCGCGGCTTCCTCGGCGGCAGCTTTTGCAGCAGCTTCTTCAGCGGCGGCTTTTGCAGCAGCTTCTTCAGCGGCAGCTTTTGCGGCGGCTTCCTCGGCTGCAGCTTTTGCAGCGGCTTCCTCGGCGGCGGCTTTTGCAGCAGCTTCTTCAGCGGCAGCTTTTGCAGCAGCTTCTTCAGCGGCAGCTTTTGCAGCAGCTTCTTCAGCGGCAGCTTTTGCAGCAGCTTCTTCAGCGGCAGCTTTTGCAGCAGCTTCCTCGGCTGCAGCTTTTGCAGCGGCTTCCTCGGCGGCGGCTTTTGCGGCGGCTTCTTTGGCCGCAGTCGCTTCTATACGCGCTTGTTCAGCTTTTTGGCCACTGTCGTAAATATAGTAACCACCGCCAATAACGACGATGGCTGCAATGATTGCAATAACGGTCTTGTTCATTTCCTCAGCCCTGTTGTTTCCCACCGTGCAATTTATGCACTGGTATTTTCGTGCGCTCTTGTGGCGCGATAGGGGTAGGTTATATGCAATGGGGCGCAGGCCACAACGGTTGTTATGGCCATTTATGCAACTATTTGATTTTGAACAAACGTCTGACCGCTTCGTCTGCGGAAAATAGACCCGGGCCAACGATAATTGTGCACAGAGCGGCGAGGGCCCAGCTGCCATGAATCATCCAAGCGCTTGGGTAAACAAGTTGGATGACCGCCGTCATGCCTAAAAGGCCAAGTGCGGCAAAGCGCGAAAACAAGCCGGCAATTAAAAATACCGGCAAAATCACCTCACCAAGTCCGGCAAAATAGGCAAGCAGCTCAGGGGCGGGGAAGGGAATTTGCGCGCCAAAAATGTTCAAACGGAACTCTTCAGTGAAAAGATACTTGGCCGTCGAATTGATTTTCCACGGGAACTGCGCCCATTTTGTCCAACCTGAATTCCAATAGGGCATCCCTAAAAAGAAACGAACCCACAACAGGGCGGCCGAAGCAACAATTGCCCCGGGCAGTCCAAACATGTGCAAGCGATTGAAGCGTCCAAAAATTGTTCCGAGCATTATTTTGTCCCCCTAGAACATAGTTTTATGTTGGCGATGGAGCCCGATTGGATAAGCAGGCTCAGAATTGCTGAAAAATCAAAGTTTGAGTTTTCGATCAGTCCAGTTTCAGCCGCACGGTTTAGCGTTTCGCCGGCCATCAGCGCTTGAATTGGTGCCGCGAACTCAATTGCGATATTGTGCACATCCACTTGTAAGTCTGGGCGCACGATCAGTGTTGTTTCTGCGTGTTGTGGATCAATGCCGTCCAATGAATGCTGATTTGTTGCGGCATGCCACAGGCTGAATACGGGGAAACCTGAACGGACCAACGCCACTGAGGGCAAGAACGTAATTGTTGCCTCTCCAAGTTCGTCTGTGGGCAACGTGCCAAGTTTTTCGGCGGAAATCGGCGCTATGTCCGCACTGTGATAGGCAAGGCGCCATGCGCGCTCAAGCTTTGCAATGTCTGGTAGGAACGGAACTTGTAACGCGGGTGGATAATCTTTGACGAAATCTGAAAACCCTTCGCCGAACAAAATCATGAGTTGAGATTTCGGCGGCACTTTTTGCAAATAGGAGCGCCCAATGGCATTAAAAAACGCCTCGCCAACTAAGTTCTTGCAAGCGGGATAAGCCGCCGCCAGTGCTTCGAGATAGCTCACAACCACATTGTTTTTGTAAACACTGTAACGCTTGGGCGCTGGGGTGCCATTTGGATCAACCACACCAGCGGGCGCAGGGGCGTCGGGATCGAACAGCCCGGCGGCGAATTTTGAGTGTGAGAATAGAGATTTACTGGGCGGCATGGGTGCTTGCTCCAATGCCTGCCATCAAATTCTTGGCGGCCAGCGCTTCTTTGTAAAGCGTTGGCCAATCGGGCACATCATTGTCCCATTCAATCAATGTGGTGGTTTCTCCCGTGTTTTGGATGACGTGCCGGTAAAGCGACCAAACGTCAGGAGCGACTTGCCGGTCGTGGGCGTCGATGAGCAGAGGCTGACCGTCGTCATCGACGTCTTCTGCGTGGCCCGCGAGGTGGATTTCCCCCACAGCGTGGGTTGGGAATGCGTCCAGATACGCGTAGGCATCCATTTTTTGGTTGTTGGCTGAAATATAGACGTTGTTGACGTCAAGGATGAGACCACAACCGGTGCGTTTCTGCATCTGCGTGATGAATTCGATCTCGCTCATCTGTGTGTCGGTGAACGCCACATAGGTTGATGGATTTTCGACAAGGATTTGCCGCCCAAGGGTTGTTTGGGTTTGGTCCACATGCTCAACCACTCTGTCGAGGGTTTCCTGAGTATATGGAATGGGCAGTAAGTCATTGAGGAAAACAAGATTTTTTGCTTCGTCATGGCTAGACCATGCCAAATGCTCAGAGACCAAGGCTGGCTGATAGCGGTCGACGACGGTCTTTAGGCGATGAAGATGGTGTTGATCCAATTCACCCATTGTGCCAAGTGATAGGCCGACGCCGTGGATGCTGAGCTGAAACTTTTCGCGCAATGCACCGAGCATGCGGTGCGGTGCGCCGCCATCCCCCATATAATTTTCGGCATGAACTTCGAAAAAGCCTAGGTCTGGCTGGGTTTCGATGATGCTCTGAAAGTGCTCTGGTTTGAACCCCACTCCAACGCCGTAATAATCGCCCATCATCTATTGCCCCTTTTATCAAAGAAAGGCCTTGGGCGACAATCGTCGTCCCAAGGCAAATCTTAATGGTCTAGCTTACCATATCGCGGTCAAGAGCTTCCATTGAGCCCATGCGGCCACCAGGAATTATTTTGGCCCAGAATTCAGAGTCTTCGCATAGGCCTGCTGGAACGAGCGCCCAAGCGTTGCCTTGATAGTCAACCTTGGCGGTGCCTGCACAAGTTGTGCCTGGGCCCGCGGCGCAGTCATTTTTTCCTGCAAGAGAAACGCCGAAGCATTTTTCTGTCGCACTTTCTTGGGCGAATGTTGGTGCAACTGACGAAATAGACGAAATTGCAGCAGCCATTGCGCTAGCAACAATAAGGCTTGTGGCGGTTTTTGACTTTGACATTTAATCCTCCAAGGAATTTTTGTTTTTAAAATTGTTCTGTGCAGCTCATCTGGCTGCCGGAGTGTTTTGCCGTAAAAATAGCCAGAGATAAAATAACGCCTGCTCAAATCGGTGTGAGCGGCGCGTGATGAGGGCAATGACAATAAAAGTGGCAGCAGACAATATAGCGAAAACATTGACTAGCCAGCGTTTCGTGAATTGGTTACACCCAGCATAAGGTGGGATCGCGCGAGAAAGTTTGCGGAGGCAATTATGGTTCAGGATAGCTCACAAGCAACAGAGAATGAGATCGAATTTGGCGATATTCCGCCTTTGCGCGATGAAAGTGACCATATCAATCGTGATTGGATCGACCAACTCATTGATTTGATCGCAACTGAAGATTCAGACGAAGTGAAGGTCTTTATCGCGCCGCTGCATGCGGCCGATGTTGGTGATGTGCTGGAAGTGCTATCGTCGGGTGACCGAATAGGCTTGATCACCCTATTGGGCGATGAATTTGACTATTCTGTCCTCACGGAAATTGATGACGGTATCCGCCTTGAATTGATGGTGGCATTGCCAAATGCGCAGATCGCGCGCGGTGTGCAAGACCTAGACAGCGACGATGCCGTATATATTCTTGAGGATATTGAAGGCGAAGATCAGGCCGAAATTCTTGCGCAATTGCCGACATTCGAACGTCTGGCATTGCGAAGAAGTTTGGACTTTCCCGACGACACCGCAGGTCGGCGGATGCAAACCGACTTTATTGCTATTCCGCCATTTTGGACCGTGGGCCAAACAATCGACTATATGCGGGAAGCCGATGATCTGCCCGATGACTTTTATCAAATTTATGTGGTTGATCCATCGTATAATTTGCTTGGTACGCTGGCGCTTGACCGCATGCTGCGCTCTAGGCGGCCGGACAGCATAGAATCGATCATGAATAACAACGCGATCGATGTGGCGGCGGAAGAAGATCAAGAAGAAGCAGCGCGACTGTTTGAACGATACGATTTGCTTGAACTCGCAGTGGTGGATGAATCTAACCGCATGGTTGGTGTGCTGACCATTGATGATATCGTTGACGTTATCCAAGAGGAGGCCGGGGAGGATATTAAACGGCTCGCGGGTGTTGGTGACGAAGAGATTTCAGATAATGTTTGGGATGCGCTGCGTAGCCGCGTAACGTGGCTGATGGTGAACTTGGTTACCGCAGTTTTTGCTTCTTTGGTCATTAGTCGGTTTGATGCCACAATTTCACAAATGGTTGCGCTGGCCGTGCTGATGCCCATTGTTGCCTCCATGGGCGGAAATGCAGGTACGCAAGCGATGACGGTGACCGTGCGGGCTTTATCCACCAAGGAACTAGACAAGTTTAACGTTCGACGGCTGATCACACGTGAAGTGTCGGTTGGGGCGCTCAACGGCGTCATATTTGCGCTCATCATCGGGGTCGTTGCAACCGTTTGGTTTGGCAATCCGCTGCTTGGTGGCGTTATTGCCGTCGCGATGGTGATTAATATGTTCGCAGCTGGGGTGTCGGGTATTTTGATCCCCATTGGACTTGATCGCTTGAATATTGATCCAGCTGTTGCATCGACTGCCTTTGTGACAACTGTCACCGATGTGGTTGGATTCTTTGCATTTTTGTGGCTGGCAGGGCTGGCATTTGGACTATTGTAGCTGACGCTTATGCACTGGTTTATGCACAGTTTGGTGCTAGAAATACAAAGCTTGCAAAGTGGTTCATTGTTAATTATTAGTTAAGTTTCCGGCGGCGCGTTTCTGCGATGCTGGAGGGGCTTAACAAATATAGGAGACTGCATGCGCAGCCAATCAAAGGCGGTATGTTGGCGGGCAGCGACTTGGACATTCATTTGTTTGCTGTCAGTTGGACTACTTGTATCAGTCATCGTAAGCGCTTAATTTAACGATTAAGGCGATGCGACATAGAATAAATGGGGCGCGATCAATTTGGTCGGGCCCCTTTTTTTTACTGGTTTGATTGGCAAGAATTGCAAAACCTCACCGATGATCCATCTCATCAAACTTTCGGTTGGCACGACATCTATTGATAGTCTTGCCGCTTATCGCGCAGCCCAGGTGCAAAGCGGGTTGGGTCGGCCTGATGGGTACGCCTGGCACCGGACGCGTATGATGCCAAAGCGTGCAACAGAGCTGGTGGCTGGCGGGTCGATCTATTGGGTGTTTGGTGGTAAAATTCAGTGTCGGCAACGTATTGTCGATCTGGAGGCGGGAATGGACGGTGAGGGCCGATCTTTCTGCGACATAGTGATGGATCAGGACCTAATCCCCACGGTGCCGCAACCCAAGCGCCCCTTTCAGGGTTGGCGCTATTTGAAATTTGCAGACGCGCCGAATGATCTGGTTTCTGTTGGTGGCGAAGATTTGCCGCCTGAAGAGATGGCGCAAGCCTTGGCAGAGTTAGGACTTATTTAACGCGTTTACCTCAATCATTAAGTTAGATTTCATTAACTCTAAAAACTATCTTGTTGTACGCCTCAACTACCGTCAATATTGCGTAGGCAAACGAGGGATCATTAATGGCTGAGCGGTCTGGGGCACACTTAATCGTGCTGGGCAATGAAAAGGGCGGGTCGGGTAAAACGACCACCGCGTTTCATCTTGCCATTCAACTGCTTTATCAAGGTCACAATGTCGCGACCATTGATACGGACAGTCGGCAACAAACGTTCACCCATTATGTGAAGAATCGACGCAATTGGGCGCGAAAACACGGCATTCGAATTCCGCACACCACCCACTATCACTTACCAATCGCACGATCCGACAGCTCGAAGGAGCGCGAACGGATTGAGTTTTCATTATTCCGCCAAGCGGTTGGAGAAGTTGAAAAACACGCAGATTTTCTGATTGTAGATACGCCGGGCTTCGATACGCATCTGACCCGATTGAGCCATGCATTAGCAGATACGCTGGTAACGCCGGTCAATGACAGTTTGATCGATTTGGACGTGTTGGCAGATGTTGATCCGGTAACGTTGGAGATCCGTTCAATCAACCATTACGCGCGGCTGGTACAACAATCCCGCAAAGAACGATTGGCACTTGACGGGAAAACCATTGACTGGGTGATTGTACGCAACCGGATTGCGTCTTTGTCGTCACGTAATATGCGAAATGTTCAGTCTGCAATTGAGCGGATATCTGGCCGTTTGGGCTGCCGTATGGCTGAGGGGATTGCAGAACGCGTGGCGTTTAGGTCTTTGTTTTCATCAGGGCTTACTGTGTTTGATCCGGCAAGCGATGAAATTTTACTTGGCGGCGGGGTCTCCCAAATCAGCGCACGGCAAGAATATCGCAAACTTGTTGATGCCTTGAACTTACCGGTACGTGAACGCATTGAAGAACGTCGGGCGCGCAGGGAAGAGTGGCGCGCTCGTGTTTTGGAGAATGCGTTGTTTCAACATGTTGCGGCCAACTAGGGTCGCTGGTTTAGTCGACCAATTGCCCGAGCTGTAAAACGACGGCGCGCGAACCATCGGCTTTAAATACATCCAGCTCAACCCGAACGGGGTCGTGAAGCACGCGGCGGGTTCTTGCCGAGATTGCCATTACTGAGCTGAGCATTTCAGCAACAGATTTTTTCTGGCTTCGCTCCGCGATATTTTGCGCGATACGCAATAGCGTGGATTTGCGCTTATTCAAATCACTGGATGCCAATTCTGATTTAGGTTCAAAACTGGCGAGTGCCTTTAGTTGCTCCAAGTCTTGCATTGAGTTACTCCGATACTCTTTACTCATGCTTTTCGAACTCCTAGCCGGGTAGGGCTAGGCATTGAATTTCTCTTTCTTTTAAGGCGCCACAGGCCATTGCAGCCTCCGCTTCGCCTGCAAACCCAACGAAGCGCACACGGTAAAAATTTTGGCCGTTGCGCGTTACTGTTTGAACTGTAGAACGGTAGTCTTTTAGGATCGCGAGTTGTTTGTTGGCGTCGGCTAGGAGTTGATTTGCATTGGTTTGGTTCTTTGTTGCGCCGATCTGGACAGCCCAAATTTCTGGGCTTGTATTTATTGCCGGTGGTTGAGCGATCGCGCTGGTTGTTTGCGGATCACCAATGCTGCCGGGGGGAATAAGACCGTGCGGCGGGTTCGGCGCGGACCGGGTTGAAGGCTGGTTGCGGTTGATCAAATTGCCCAAAAGGTCGAGCGGCGCGAACGCACTAGCCCTCTGCAACGTCTGACGTTGTGGCGCTGGTGCTTGTTGATTGATTGCGATGACACCCAGCGACTTTGGCTGGGTTCCTGCCAATAAATCCTCGGGCCTGCTTGGCGGTACTGGCACAACAGAGATTGCTGCAACTTCAACTCTGCTCGCTGATTCGGTCGGTTCTGTGGTGGCCGGCTTGATTGGGACGGTAATGGGTGTGGGTACGACTACCTGTGCTTCTTCGGCAAACGCGTTTGTACCACCCAATTGTGCAGGTCTTGCTGGTGGAGTGCTATTGAGTGCAACCGCGATTTCTTGGCTCGATGAGTTTGACTTGCCTGAATTTGGTTTACCGATTGACGCTTGTTTCCAGTAATCACCCTTATACGCTTTTGGTAGGTATTTGTTGACCAGTTGGGTCACCTTTGTGTTTCGCGACGCTCCGGAATCAAATCCAAATCCTGCGACAATTACGTGGCGATTGCCTTCACGGGCTGACGTCAGCAAGTTGTAGCCTGCTGCTCGTGTATAGCCGGTTTTGATGCCATCAACGCCGCGAACCGAGCCCAACAGCCGGTTGTGGTTGCCATAGCTCTGGCCACGGTAACGGAAAGACCGTGTTTTGAAATATTTGAAATATTGCGGGAAATGCTGAAAAATCGCCATGCCCAATCGTGCCTGATCGCGCACGGTTGTGACTTGGCCCGAATCGGGCAAACCCGATGGGTTTTTGTAAGTTGTGCGAGACATGCCGAGTGCGCGCGCAGTTTTGGTCATCCTGGCGGCAAATGCTGGAACCGAACCTGAGATATTTTCGGCAATTACACGCGCGGAATCATTGGCAGATTTGGTGACCAGCGACTGTATGGCATCGGAAACGGTGATGGTGGTGCCCGGTTTTAAATAAAGTTTGGTCGGCACAGCTTTAGAAGCGTACACGGAGACCTTAAGTTTTGACGAAAGATTTAGGCGCCCGGCGGCGAGTTCTTCAAACAGGACATAGAGCGTCATCACTTTTGTGACAGATGCTGGATATCGTTTTGAATCTGCCGCATACGAGTAGAGCGTTTTGCCGGTTTTTGCGTCAACAACAATACCCGCATATTTGCGCAGGCTGGCAGCTTGCGCGGTTTGTGGCGCTAAAATTGTCGTCATCACGAGAATGAATGATGCCAAAATAGACATCAAAACGCGGCGATGCTTTAAAAGATCAGAGAGGAAATCCACCCTGCACTCCACACAAATCGGGCCGATACGCAGGCCCGTACACAATACCAATTCATCTGCTCCGCGTATTCGGGGCGCCAACACAGGCGGCGGGAGCAGATTTGCACTCGACGCTAAAATACGGGCGGCTTCTTACGAATGAGTAAAGTTGTTTTGATTTGTTTTAAAAAGTACGTCGTATTTTAATATTATTGCATCAGATTCATGATGTGAGATTTTGACAAGTAGGGTCTTAACATTGGCCATATTTTGCCTACATAATGAGATCAAGATTCACGAGCAGAAAACGACACCGAAATCACCATGAACGAGACGAAAAAAAATTACCTGTCTTCGAATGACCAGAATGATGATGATTCTGGAGATGGCATAGGTGTTGCAACGAAAACGCGGACAAAGGTCAAGCGACCAGAGTTGTATCGCGTCTTGTTGCTCAATGATGACTATACGCCTATGGAATTTGTGATCGCAGTTTTGCAACAAGTGTTCAATAAGAGCCAAGATGAAGCTGTGTCAATTACAATGCATGTACACAATCAGGGCGTGGGGGAGTGCGGCATATTTCCTTATGAAGTGGCAGAAACCAAAGTCACTCAGGTCATGGACGCGGCCAAAAAAAACCAACATCCATTACAGTGCGTAATGGAAAAACAGTAGGAGTTAGCTATGCCTTCATTCTCCCGGGGTTTGGAAAAAGCTCTACATAACGCGATGAATTTGGCGCGTGAGCATTCGCATGAATTGGCGACGTTGGAGCATTTATTGCTCGCGCTTACAGACGATGATGACGCCGTTGCGGTGCTTGATGCGTGTGAAGTCGACCGCGAAGCGCTGCGACAAGATCTCGAAGAGTTTATTGAAGACGAACTCTCAAGCCTTGTTATTGACGGGGATGTGGATTCGACCCCTACCGCTGCATTTCAGCGTGTTATTCAACGCGCCGTCATTCATGTCCAGTCGTCTGGGCGTGACGAGGTGACGGGCGCAAACGTGTTGGTTGCGATTTTTGCGGAACGAGAAAGTCACGCCGCGTATTTTCTTGAGCAGCAAGACATGACCCGACTTGATGCGGTGAACTATATTTCGCATGGGATTGGCAAATCCGGCGCCACGGAAACGCGGCCTATTCGGGGTGCGGAGGATGAAGTGGAAAGTGAAACTGCCGCCACCACAGCATCTCCACTTGATGAATTCTGCGTTAATCTGAATAAAAAGGCGGAATTGGGCAAGATCGATCCGCTGATCGGGCGGGCTACGGAGTTGCAGCGCACCATTCAGATTTTGTGTCGTCGTTCGAAAAATAATCCGCTCTATGTCGGTGATCCCGGTGTTGGCAAAACTGCCATCGCTGAAGGTTTGGCAAAACGCATTGTTGAAGGCGATGTGCCTGAAGTGTTGAAACCTGCGACCATATATGCGCTGGATATGGGCGCGTTGTTGGCCGGCACACGATATCGCGGTGATTTTGAAGAACGATTGAAGGGAGTTGTGAAGGCGCTTGAAAAAGAGCCAGACAGCATTCTGTTTATCGACGAAATTCACACTGTCATTGGCGCGGGTGCCACATCGGGTGGGGCGTTGGATGCTTCGAACTTGTTGAAGCCGGCACTTGCCTCTGGCGATATGCGTTGCATTGGCTCAACCACCTACAAAGAATATCGTCAGTTCTTTGAGAAAGACAGAGCCCTCGTGCGGCGATTCCAAAAGATTGATGTGGCTGAACCAAGTGTTCCCGATGCAATCGACATCATGAAAGGCTTAAAACCCTATTACGAGAAATATCATAATGTTGAGTACACCAACGAGGCGCTTAAAACAGCTGTTGAGTTGAGCGCTCGCTACATAAACGACCGCAAACTGCCGGACAAGGCAATTGATGTGATTGATGAATCTGGCGCAGCGCAACGATTGTTGCCAGAAGACCAGCGCAAAAAAACCATTGGTGTCGAAGAGATTGAAGCGACTATTGCGACAATGGCACGGATACCACCCAAGTCAGTTTCAAAATCAGATACAGAACTTCTCGCCGGGCTTGAAGACAACCTCAAGCGTGTCGTGTTTGGGCAGGATGTTGCCATTTCTGCTTTGGCGTCTGCCATCAAGCTTGCTCGGGCAGGGTTGCGCGAACCTGAAAAACCAATCGGATCGTACCTGTTCACTGGGCCAACTGGCGTTGGCAAGACCGAAGTGGCCAAACAGCTTGCGGACACGTTGGGCGTTGAGCTTTTGCGCTTTGATATGTCTGAATATATGGAGCGCCACACTGTCTCAAGATTGATTGGTGCACCCCCTGGATATGTCGGATTTGATCAGGGCGGCTTGTTAACAGATGGAGTCGACCAAAACCCGCACTGCGTTGTTTTGCTTGATGAAATCGAAAAAGCGCATCCGGACCTGTTCAATATTTTGTTGCAGGTTATGGATCACGGCAAGCTGACCGATCACAATGGCAAGGAAGTTATGTTCCGCAATGTCATTTTGATTATGACGTCGAATGCGGGGGCCGCTGATATGGCGCGCGCGCCGGTTGGTTTTACCAATGACAAGCGCACAGGCGACGACGAAGAGGCGCTAAAGACCTTCTTTACGCCAGAATTCCGAAACCGTTTGGATGCTGTCATTTCTTTTGCTGCACTACCGGGAAAAGTTGTTTCACAGGTTGTGGAGAAGTTTGTCATTCAACTTGAAGCTCAATTGGGCGAACGTGGTGTCACAATTGAGTTGACCCCAGCTGCGAACAAATGGATTGCAACGCGTGGTTATGATGAGACAATGGGTGCGCGGCCCCTGGCGCGCGTCATCCAAGAACACATCAAAAAACCACTGGCTGAAGAAGTGCTGTTTGGTAAGTTGCAAAATGGCGGGACGGTGAAAGTGGATGTGAAGCGTGGGGCCGATGAACTTGTCCTTAAGTTTTTGCCACCTGCGCCTGCCAAACCAAAGGCAATTACTGGACCGGAAAAACGCAAGGCTATTACAAAAAAGCCACGCAAAAAACCTGTGGCGAGTAGTGCTCGGGTCCCATCTACTCCAAAGCGCAGTCTGAAAAAGAGCCCTGAAAAGAGCTAAACATTGAGGAGGCCGGTCCAGTGACCGGCCTTTTTGTATCTGGAATTGTTATAGAAGCTTTTTGATGTGATCCGCAATTTCAGCAAGATCTTCGTTGGAAACTTCAACTGATCCGTGTCGGCTGCGTCTTTTGCCTGCATAACATGGGATCAGGTGGAAGTGTAGATGATAGACAGTTTGGCCCGCAACTTCTTCGTTTGCCTGGCGCAACAATAAGCCGTCAGCGTTCATGGATATTTTTACGGCCACAGCGATCTTTTGCACACGCTTCATCAATTCAGCCAGATCGTTGGGATCAACATCGATCAGGTTGCGGGCGCCTTTTTTCGGAATGACCAGCACATGCCCGCGGCTTTCAGGCATAATGTCTAAGATTGAAATGCACACATCATCTTCGTAAATCTTGTGGCTGGGCAGGTCGCCAGCAATGATTTTAGTGAAGATGTTATTCTGATCGTAGCTTGTGGACATGTTGCGCTCTTTGATCGAGGGGAAATGTTTATTTCCAATAGGGGTGCAGAATTCACAGCAAATTGTCAATTGCTGTAGGTTACGAACTCAGTTTTTTGAACGGCGTATATTTCGTCATTTCTGCTTGATCTAAGGCCACATGTTCACGTTCGTTGATCAAATAATCCTCGATAGCCTCCCGGAACGCTGGATGGGCAATATAATGGGCGGAATAGGTTGTAATGGGTTCATAACCGCGCGCCAGTTTGTGGCCACCTTGTGCGCCGGCTTCAACGCGCCCTAATCCTTGTTTGATGGCAAAGTCTATGGCTTGATAATAGCATAGTTCAAAATGCAAATATGGCACGTGGGTGTTGCACCCCCAATAGCGTCCAAACAATGTGTCTTCGCCAATGAAATTCAATGCCCCTGCGATGGTGCGTTCTCCATCCATTGCAAACATGAGCAGAATGTGATCCGCCATGCTTTCACCGATCATCGAAAAGAAGGTGCGATTGAGATAAGGCGATCCCCATTTTCGAGCACCGGTATCCTGGTAGAATTCGAAGAAAGTGTCCCAATCGGCTTCCGTGATTTCGCTGCCGGTTTTCCACACCACCGTAATGCCGTTCGCCAGCGCTTCACGTCGTTCCTTGCGGATGGCTTTGCGTTTGCGCGATGTTAGCGTTTCGAGAAAACTGTAAAAATCCCGATAATCATGGTTGGTCCAATGAAATTGCTGGTCATTGCGCTCCAGCCAGCCTTTTGAGGTAAAAATTTCAAGTTCTTGCTTGGATAGAAAAGTTGCGTGGGCCGAAGAACAGCCCAATTGAACGGTGGCGGATGCCGCTGCGTCGGGCAGGGCATTCGCCAGCTCATGCGGTATTCCCGGTCTTAAGAGCAATTTGGGCGCCGATGCGGGCGTGAACGGAATGGAGATTTGCAATTTTGGATAATAGTTGCCACCTGCACGTGCATAGGCGTCGGCCCAAGCGTGATCGAATACATATTCGCCCTGTGAATGGCTTTTGATGTAGGCAGGCATGATGGCGCTGATGCTGCCTTGTGCATCCACCAGGCCAATATGCTGCGGATGCCATCCTGCAAGAGCCGAGGCGCTGCCCGAGCCTTCTAAAGCATTAAAGAACGCATATTGTACAAACGGGTTTTGGTTGCCCGCACATGCGTTCCATGCCGCTTCACCAATTTGTGCGGCGGCACTAAAAGTTTTTGCAACGACTTGGTTCTTTGGTTTTGTCACTTGGTCCTGACGTTTAGTTCTTTGCCTATTTCGCCTTCAAATATGATTTGATCTGCATGCAGCGCGGCGGCTGCGCGCGCCGACTGGGTTCTGACTGTCCACGTCATGACTTTATAGCCGATTGCACGTAGAAAACGCACATGCGGCATTTCAAGATCATCAACTTTACATGACAGAAAATCAAACCTTGTCCATGGATAATGGAGG
>NZ_JBLIAI010000063.1:0-15581 GCF_047634455.1 Maritalea sp. | reverse complement strand
TGCTGGTGATGGCAACTTTTGCGCTTTCTGAGGCATTGATGGCGATCTTAAGACCGAAGGACGACGAAAGCCGATTGAAGGAGAAAGAGGCCTCTGCCAATCTTGGCTCGATGAAGATCAGCAAAGAAGAAATCAAAGAGATTGCCCCGGTGATCGGACGTTCATCGATTTTGGGTTTCTTGATCGGCGTGTTGCCCGGTGCTGGCGCGACAATTGCGAGTTTCTTGGCTTACGGTACCGAGCAACGTTTGGCCGGCCCGGAAAAAGGCAAGCTTTTTGGTAAGGGTTCGATCAGAGGACTTGCTGCGCCAGAAACAGCAAACAACGCGGCAGCAACGGGATCATTTGTGCCATTGTTGACCTTGGGTATTCCGGGCTCAGGTACAACCGCAATCATGCTTGGCGCATTGATTGGCTACGGTATTCAACCTGGTCCACGGCTTTACATTGACAACCCAGAAGTGTTTTGGGCCGTGATTGTTTCGATGTGGATCGGCAACATCATCTTGCTGGTTTTGAACCTGCCATTGATCCCCTATATTGCTAAGGTTTTGGCTATTCCGGCTCGGTTCTTGCTGCCGCTGATCCTGTTCTTCTCTTTGATCGGGGTGTATTTTGTCAGTTTCAACACGTTTGATATTCAACTGATGATTATCTTTGCCGTGGCTGCAGTGGTGTTGAGATTACTCGACTTCCCATTGGCACCCATGATTTTGGGCTTCATTCTGGGTGGCATGATGGAGGAGAACCTTCGCCGTGCACTATTAATCAATGATGATAGCTGGTCGTTTCTGTGGGAGCGAGAATTGACCCTTACAATTCTTGTTATTGCAGGTTTGACCTTGTTCGTCCCGATGCTAATGCCGCTTTATTCAAAGTGGCGCAAAAATGCGGATCGGGCAGGCGAGGGCGGCTAAAAGTTTACCGAGGCAGTTGGGAAAGCCTCGGTAAAGTACCAATTTCCCAGCCCTCCTCCTTGAAGCGCCGGTCCTATTTGGATCGGCGTTTCTTTATCTAAAGAGCAATTTGTCTTTCGTCAGTTTGCTGACTTTGTCGACGCCCATCAAAATCATACCGCGCTCAATCTCATCGCGCATCAATTCAAGTGCACGTTCGACACCGGGCTGTCCGGCTGCTGCGAGTGGAAACAGGTAAAACCGTCCACCACCAACAGCTTTTGCGCCAAGTGCGAGCGCTTTTAACACATGTGTGCCGCGTTGAATTCCGCTGTCCATGATCACGTCCAAGCGGTCACCAACGGCATCTACGATTGCTTCGAGCTGATCAAATGACGAGCGTGAGCCATCGAGCTGACGCCCGCCGTGGTTGGAGATGATTATGCCTGTGCAGCCAATGTCGGCAGCGCGTTTTGCGTCTTCCACGGACATGATGCCTTTAATGCAAAATTGGCCGTCCCATTCTTTGACCATTTCGGCAACATCGTCCCAAGAGATAGACTGGTCGAGCATTTCTGTAAAATATTTGCCAATAGACATCGCGCCACCGCTCATGTCGACATGGTCTTCGAGCTGGGGGAGGCTGAACTTTTCATGGGTAACATAATTCAATCCCCACATAGGCTTGATCGCAAATTGCGTCATGCCGCCCAAAGTGAGTTTGAACGGGATTGAAAAGCCGGTGCGAAGATCGCGCTCTCGATTGCCGCCAACAATTGCATCGACGGTGAGCATCATCACATCAATGCCAGCGTCTTTGGCGCGTTGCAGCATGACTTTGTTGAGGTCTCGGTCTTTGTGAAAATAGAATTGGTAGGCCTGCGGCGTGTCATATTTTTCGCGCAACTCTTCCATACTCACGGTGCCAAGTGATGAGACGCCGAACATGGTGCCAAATTTGTTTGCGGCTGCGGCAACCGCGCGTTCTCCGTCGTGATGGAACAAGCGCTGTAAAGCCGTTGGCGAACAGTAAAGGGGCATATCCAATTTTTGGCCCATAACTGTCACAGACATATCGACGTCAGTGATGCCACTCAGAACATCGGGCACCAGATCGCAAGTGTCAAAGCTTTGGGTGTTGCGCCGATAGGTAATCTCGTCATCCGCGGCGCCGTCGATGTAATTAAATATCGGCGACGGTAGCCGTCGCTTGGCGAGTTTACGAAAATCCTGAAAGTTGTGACAATCCTTGAGGCGCATATCTGTTTCCCATATACCATTTTGCGCACAAACTAGCGTAGACGCATCTTATAGGTCAAGTTTATTTACCTCTACGAAAGTAGGGGGTGGTGATGACAAGGAACCGTCAAAGCAAGACTTGTCGCCGTTTTGCGATCTGCTCGCGTCGGTCCCGGTTTTGATCAACTAAATAGGAGCGTTCGACGAAATTGATGTGATCGCGAGCCGTTTTACGGGCCAATTCCGGGTTACCATCCATGATCGCTTGGTAAATGGCGCGGTGTTGCTGCAAAAGTAATTCACCAGAGCCATCACCATCTTTCGCGCGCAACACAGCGCGATTGTAGAACAGGTTTTGACGGGTAAGTGCGTAAATCGACGACATAGAATGCACCAGTAGCGTATTGTGGCCGGCATCGACAATTGCTGCGTGAAATCGAATATCGGAATCTTCGGAGGCCGTGAAATCGCCCACTTGATGGGCTGTTTCCAGCTCGTTGATTATTGAGGTGAGTATCTCTTTGTCGGTTTTAGTGGCGCGCTCTGCCGCCAGAGCAGATGCAAATTGCTCTTGCTCGCGTCTGAATTCTAAATAGTCTAAGAACGCGCTGGGGTGGCGTGAATACAGGGAAATAAGGGCTGGTGACATTGCCGAGCCGATTAGCGGGGCGACAAAAGTGCCATCGCCATGGCGCGAAATAATCAGCCCGTTATCTTCTAGGCGCTTAAGCGCCTCACGCACTTTTGGCCGTGAGACAGACATGCGTTCTGAGATATCGCGCTCGGAAGGCAATTTGTGGCCATCCCGTAAAACACCATTGAGAATTAGACCCTCTATTTGCTCAACAATGGCATCGACAACTGAGGCGTGGTCGACAGGCTCAAAAATCCCGGTTTGTATGCTCACGCAGCTTTCCTCATCGGCGGTAAAATAAATAGTCCACTTAGAATGGACCCGCTGGCCAAGAAATTCAAGAAATTTGTTTTCGAGAATTGGTTGGATGAAATTCTCGTAGTCTATTGGAATTAAAGACCTATTTTCAAGAGTGGTATTATTGGTGTGCAATTTGTGGTTTCGTAATGACGACAACAGTTCCTGTGTCCTAATCATAAGTCTAACTGCTTCATTGCTTGACAAAGGGGGGGTGGATAAGTTTATTTACCAATATTGAGGCATCGCAATTGCCAACAATATGACTATTCGCTCGATTTGAGCACCAAGGAGGAATCTATGAAACAACTATTAGCAGGCGTAGCCATTGCTGCAGTTCTTGCATCCACAACAGGTGTAATGGCTGCTGAAAAAGTACTCTTGAAAACGCCAATTTCGTTCTCTACCAGCTTGCCGGGTTTGGGTACGCCAATCCCGCGCGTTGCAGAGCAGTTAGATTTGATGTCAGGTGGAACACTGCAAATGAAGGTGTATGAGCCAGGTAAATTGGTTCCTCCATTTGAAATTCTGGATGCTGTTTCTACCGGCAAAGTCAATTCTGGTTACACAACGGCTGGTTATTGGGCGGGCAAAATTCCTGCTGCGCCACTTTTCTCTGCAGTACCGTTCGGGCCTGAAGCAGGCGAATATATGGCTTGGCTATATTATGGTAACGGTCTGACACTTTACCAAGAAATGTACGACCAGGCTGGTTACGATATTAAAGTGGTACCTTGTGCAATTATCGCGCCGGAAACTTCAGGTTGGTTTGCAAACGAGATTAATTCAGTTGACGACCTTAAGGGCTTGAAGATGCGTTTCTTCGGACTTGGCGGTGAAGTCATGCAAAAGCTTGGCGTTGCCACATCATTGTTGCCAGGTGGCGAAATCTTTCCAGCCTTGGAGAAAGGCGCGATTGACGCTACTGAATTCTCCATGCCAGCCATCGACAAACTTTTGGGCTTCCACAAACTTGTGAAATACAATTATTTTCCAGGCTGGCATCAACAGGCCACCGTTTTTGAGTTGTTGATCAACGGCACACAGTGGGACGAAATGAGCGATCAGCATAAAGCTATCGTTGAAAATGCATGTAAAGCGTCAATGGCTGATAGCTTGGCAGAGGGTGAAGCCGTTCAGTTTGATGTGATGACGGATAATGTTGAAAACAATGGCGTTTTTATCAAAACTTGGTCACCTGAGATGCTTGCAACATTCCGTTCTGCTTGGGAAGAAGTTGCGACTGAAAAAGCTAATGGTGATGAGTTCTTCGCCAAGGTCCTTACTGACATGAATGAATTCCGCGACGGTTACAAGTTGTGGAAAGAAAATGCGTTCTTGCCACGGAAATAACAGTGACTTGCGCATCGCAAGGAAGTTGCGATGCTATGAAATAAGGATGCGCGCTCAAGTTGAGTGCGCATCACTTTTAAAGTGGGAAGAGGCAAATGACGCAATCACATACTGACGAAGTTGATCCGATAATTGTTTACGAAAATATCTCGGAACATCCAGAGCTGGACAATCAACCGATTGCTGTTTGGTTAGATCGGTTTGTAAAAATCGTCGGATCAATCGTGATGTGGGCGAATGTTCTGCTGGTCGCAGCCATCGTTACACAGGTGTTATTCCGCTATTTGCTTAATCAGAGTTTCCCCAAACTCGACGAAATTCAATGGCATTTTTACGGTCTTGTGACCATGATTGGTATTTCATATGCCATGGTGACGGATAGTCATGTGCGCGTTGATTTGATATATATGCAGCTGAACCGTCGCACGCAACGGATCATTGAAGTCGTCGGGATTTTGGCGCTTTTGGTGCCGTTTATCTATTTGATGATTGACCAAGGCTTCGACTATTTCTACGAGAGTTTTCGTGTAAATGAACGCTCTGACAGTCCCATAGGCTTGCCCGGCCGCTGGGTATTTAAGGCTGTCATTCCCATCAGCTTTATATTGTTGGCGATGGCCGCACTGGCAAGGCTTATTCATGATGGGCATGCATTGTGGGTGAACAGTAAGAATGATTTGGTTGGCTCTGGCCTGCGCCCGATCCTGATTTCCCTCGCCATTTTTGCTGTGGTGACATACGGCCTTACTTTCTTGGTTCAAACGACGGAAGAGAAGCTCGTCGTTGCGATGTTCCTTAGCTTTATTGCGTTGCTGTTTACTGGTTTTCCGGTGGCATGGACGCTAGCCGGGGTCGGTGTTCTTTTTTGCGGCATTGCCTATTTGTTCGACAATGGGTGGATGAATTGGACAGGCTTGGAAGATACGCTGACTGGCTTGGATTATCTTACTTTGGGCGTCGTGGTGAACCGGATTTATGCGACGATGTCGAATGCGGTGCTTGTTGCATTGCCGATGTTTATTTTTATGGGTTTGATGCTGGATGAAAGCGGCGTAGCTGAACGGCTCATGTCATCGATGCAAAAACTGTTTGGCAAAACCCGTGGTGGTTTGGCGATCACGGTAACCGTCATTGGGATCATCCTTGCGGCATCAACCGGCATTATTGGGGCATCTGTGGTTTTGCTTGGGGTTCTGTCACTGCCATCAATGATGCGGCAGAACTATTCACCTCGTCTGGCAACTGGTGTTGTTGCGGCGTCAGGGACTTTGGGTATCCTAATTCCACCTTCGATCATGCTGGTGATCATGGCTGACCAGATGGCGCTTTCTGTAGGCGATCTGTTTATGGCGGCTGTATTCCCGGGTGTTATTTTGGGCGGTTTGTACCTGCTCTATTTGTTCATCGTGGCCTATTTAAACCCTAAAATTGCGCCTGTGCCAGAAGGTGCCGTTTCGCCTGACTGGCAAGCGGTCAAGGAAGTCATGGTTGCTGTATTGCCAACTTTTGCTTTGATTTTGGCTGTGCTTGGTTCGATTTTTGCAGGCATTGCCACGCCAACGGAAGCATCTGGTGTGGGTGCTCTTGGTGCGACGCTGCTGGCGCTTGGCTATCGCAAGCTCACATTGAAAAAGCTGGTCAATGTGCTGAAATCCACCTTCAACACCACCGCCTACATATTCGCGATCTTTTTGGGTGCAACGGTATTCTCCTATGTGCTGCGTGAATTGGGCGGCGATGCGTTGATTGAAGATATAATCGGCTCGACAGGGTTTGGCCCTTATGGGACAGTTTTGATGATCTTGTTCGTCGTGTTCTTGCTTGGCTTTGTGCTTGATTGGATTGAAATCACCCTGATCGTTTTGCCGCTAATGCGCCCGATTGTGAACGGTCTAGGTCTGGACATTCCCGGCTTTGATGTGGTGGATGAACCAACTTTGATTTGGTTCGTGATCTTAGTGGCGGTTACCTTGCAAACATCGTTCTTAACGCCTCCCGTTGGCTTTGCACTATTCTACTTGAAGGGGGTGTGCCCACCCGAGATCAAGCTGATGGATATTTATCGTGGTGTGATACCTTTTGTGTTGCTGCAACTGGTGGGGTTGATGCTGGTGTTTTTCTGGCCCGCGCTTGCCACCTGGTTGCCGGCCGTCGCCTACTAAGGACTGACAAATGAAAGATGAAAATCTGATCGCACAATTGCGTGCGGCCGTTGGCGTGCGCCATGTGCTAACTGATCGGCAGAGAACAGAGCGTTTCCGCAAAGGCTTTCGCTCGGGGGAGGGTGAAGCACTTTGTGTGGTCCGTCCGGGCAGTCTTGTTGAGATGTGGCGTGTACTGCAAACTGCGGTTGAAGCGGACAAGATCGTCATCATGCAGGCGGCCAATACTGGGTTGACTGAGGGGTCAACCCCAAATGGCACCTACGACAGAGATGTTGTGCTGATCAACACAAAACGCATCAATCAAATTCATTTGGTTGATGGTGGCAAACAGGTTGTCAGCCTTGCCGGGGCCACACTTTTTGACCTTGAGAAACTATTGGCCCCGATTGGTCGGCAACCCCATTCTGTTATCGGATCATCCTGTATCGGCGCGTCGATAGTGGGTGGCGTGTGCAACAATTCTGGCGGGTCGTTGGTAGAGCGCGGGCCATCATACACAGAGCTGGCGCTTTACGCGCAAATCGACCCCCAGGGCAGATTGCACTTGGTCAATCATTTAGATGTTGAGCTGGGCGATGATCCGGAGGAAATGTTGGCGATTTTGGATAAAGGAATGCTGACCGACGCTGATGTGAATAAAACAAATCGGTTGGCATCAGACACAGAATATGCAGATCGCGTACGCGACGTGAATGCACCTAGTCCTGCACGCTATAATGCGGACAAGAGACGTCTGTACGAAGCCTCAGGCTGCGCTGGAAAGCTCGCCGTTTTTGCCGTTCGCCAAAACACATATCCCACAGCGGGTGAAGAGAAAACGTTCTATATCGGGACCAACAAAGCCTCAGACCTCACAGGCATTCGCCGCCGAATTTTGTCCAGTTTTGCTACACTGCCGATCAGCGCGGAATACATGCATCGGGACGTTTTTGATGTTTCTGAAGCTTACGGAAAAGATACCGTTTTGCTGATCAAACATTTGGGTACGGATCGCTTGCCGCAGGTGTTCGCACTCAAGGGCTTTTTTGATAGTTGGTTCAATAAATTCAGTTTGACGCGGCACCTGACTGACCGTCTTATGTATGGTCTTGGGCGCATTTTGCCTCGGCTGTTGCCAGATCGTATGATGGCGTATCGCGATAGATTTGAACATCATTTGATCCTAAAAATGCGCGACGGCGGCATTGGTGAAGCAAGGGTTCTGCTGCAGGACATGCTCAAGGACGGCGACGCGGACTTTTTTGAGTGTTCAAAAAGCGAGGGGAAATTGGCGGAACTGCATCGGTTCGCCGCAGCAGGTGCCGCAGTTCGCTATCAAGCAGTGCATTCGGAAAAGGTTGCCGACATATTGGCGCTGGATATCGCGTTGCCGCGCAATTGCGTTGATTGGGTCGAACAATTACCAACGTCGATTGAAGTACAGATTGAGCGCAAACTCTATTATGGTCACTTTATGTGCCACGTTTTTCATCAAGACTATATCGTCAAGAAAGGCGTTGATGTAAAGGCGTTGAAAGCGAAAATGCTACGGCTGTTGAACGAACGCGGGGCAGAATATCCAGCCGAGCACAATGTTGGACACATGTATGAAGCAAAGCCAGAGCTTGCCGAATTCTACAAGAGCCAAGACCCAACAAATTCCATGAACCCGGGCATTGGAAAAATGTCAAAAAAGCGCAACTATGCCTGACCGATTAGCGTTCTGAAAATGCTTGGTCGATAGATCGGAAAACTGGTTTTAGCAAATAGCGGGCCAGCGACTTTTCTCCTGTCAACACACTTGCGGTCACTTCCATGCCGGCATTTACGGGATAGTTTATGCCCTTTTGGGTCAAATAGTTGGCGTCCAATTCAATCTGCACTCGGAAGAAGTACGCACCACCCTCTTGGAATGTGGTTGGCGAGATTGATTGAACACGTCCAGTAAGGTTTCCGAATACAAACGGATCGTAAGTTGAGACGGTGATTTTCGCCTCTGCGCCGACCCGGATGTATCCAATATCTTTTGGGCTAACTTTTACATCGGCGATCAGATTTCCATCATTGGGCACAATGCTGGCAATGACCTCACCAGAACGGGCAACAGCGCCCACATTGTTGTATGTAAGTTGATGTACGATGCCATCAATAGGGGAGGCGACAACAAGATTGTCGACCAACTCTTGGTATTTCAACATATTCGCCTGCATTTCGGTCAGCTCTGAAAGACCGGACGTTTGCTGCTGTGCCAACTTGGATTGGATTGAGGCGCGTTGTTCATCCAACAATAATTGGGCTTCGGCTGCAAGTTCAGCCGTGTTCGCAATTCGCGATTTCAGTGCCAATAGTCGCGCTTTTGCATCTTCAAGTTCAGATTCAGCGGTCAACAAATCCCGTCGAGATGCAAATCCCTTTTTCGCGAGTGTTGCCACGCCTTCATAGCGCTCTAACGTGATGGCTAGTCGCTTTTCTACGCTTTTTTGTTCAGCGATGGCCGCCTGATGGTCAAGCTCGCGCCGAGCAAGTTGGGACGCGAGTTTTGCCTGCTCTTGCATAATGCGCGACCGTTCAAATATGAACGCATCCATTTGTGTTCGAGCAATGGCTGGAAACTTTTCGCCGACTTCGCCAAAGTTCGGGTTTTGCAACGCTCGTTTTTGCGCATCAATTGAAGCCAGCGACATGCTAAGAGCAGCAATGCGAATTTCTAGCTGATCGCGATTGCTTTGTGTTGCTGTTGGACTAAGGCGTAAGAGCGGTTGCCCGGCCGTAACTTTGTCACCTACTTTGACAAATAGTTCTTCGATTGTGCCACCATTCAAGTGCTGAATATACTTAACTTTTTCAACGGGCTGAATTTGACCTCTGGCTTGGGTGACCTCGGCGATTGAGGTGATTGATGCCCAAATAATGAAAGCGGCAAGAAAGGCGAAACACCCTGTTACCACAAATGAATACAGCTGAGGGGGGTGTTCTTTTTCGAGCGCCAAAGGAAGCGTTAGCGTTTTGGCATCAAGTTCTGTTTGGGATTGGTTGAGCCAGCTCACTACGCACGTCCTGTACTAATTTTATAACTAACAAACAGTAGCAGATTACCCTTAACGGTCTATTGAATAGACGCTTTGGAAAATCCGTTTTTGATTTAGGCGATCTTTTTATTGAACTCTTCAAGTTGGGGCATAACCCGTTCTGGTGGTCCGTTCAGAATTGCGCGACCTTCATGCAGAACAATGACGCGGTCCGCCATTTTCATGTGGCTTGGGCGTTGGGTTGTGAATAAAACTGTCGATTTCCCCCGCAAATTTGTCAGATGAGCCATGAACTTTTGATCGGTTTCGTAGTCAATAAAGTTCGCTGGTTCGTCCAAGAAATAGTATGCAGCTTGTTTGGCGAAAGTCACAACCAGCAGCAGCCGCTGTTTCAAGCTATCTGACATTTTGCTAACGGTTTCAGTTCGCAATCTTGTCTCTAAACCCTCGTCAAAATCAGGATGATCTAGCGGCACATTGAATTGGGCCATCATTCGCTCTATTTCGACTTTTTCGATCGCAGGATCGTTCATTTTTACGTTCTGCTCAATTGAACCGTAAAAGAAACGTGGACGATCTTGCTGGAAACTAATTTCGAAACGTAACTCGCCCAAATCAATCTGACGAATATCCAGGTGATCAAATGTTATCGAGCCAGATTGTGCATTATAAAGGCCAGCCAATAATTTAAGGAATGTTGATTTACCGCTGCCGCTGGGGCCGGTAATGGCAACAATTTCACCAGGTGAGATGTCGATATTAAGCCCACGTATGGCCGCCTCTGTTGCCTGCTGATATCGGAATGAAAGGTCGTTGGTTTTGATGTGACCGTCAAACGAACGGCTGATATTTGGAATGACCCCAGGTGTGCGCTCTGGTTGCATACGCATAAGGTTGTTGATGAGGCGTGTTGCCTCTATCAATCGTCCGACACGGCTAAGGCTCATGAATGCGTTTTGTAACGGCGATAAAATCCGCCAGACGATGGCCATGATTGCAATCAACCCGCCGACATTTAGGTTGCCATTGATAACCGAGATCGTTCCAAAACCCAGCATTATGATGCCGGCATACATAGAAAGCGCTTGCGAGATTATCTGCACTTTTTGAGAGAAATGTTGCGACTTGAAATCCAAAGCACCAAATGAAGCTGCCGCTTTTTCGAATCTGGTTTGCCAAATTTGTTCTCCGCCAACATTGCGAATGTCGCGCTGACTTAGAAACAATTCCATCATAATGTTTTGCTTTTTTGTCTTTGCGTCACCGCTTTGCATGGTCTGGCGTTTGGCCATAGGAATGGTGATCACAGCAAGGATGATGTACATGGCGATTAAGGCGACCGGAATGATCGCGAGCCAACCACCAATGATGGCAATTGCCGTGATAAAAATTAGGACAAATGGCAGGTCAAGTATGGCCGTGCCCAGCGATCCGATGAACAATTCGCGCAGCTTTTCAAACTGACGCAGCCGGGAAAGCTGCGCCCCGATGGGGGCGCTCTGAACGAAATGAAATGGCATGTATAATAGGCGTTCAAAGACTTCTACAGATAGCGCGCTGTCAAAGCGTGCTCCGATATAGGCGAGGATTTTCGACCGTAGATTTCTTAGGGCGAATTCTGCCAAAATGACGAGGCTGATGCCAACCACCAGCATGATCAAACTGTCGGAAGATTTGGACGGAATCACATAACCAAATATGGCCATAATAAAAATTGGAACGGCCAACGCCGCCATGTTGATGCCGAAATTGACGAGGAACAAACTCATAAAGAGATTTTTGAAGGAGGCCGTGGCCTGTGTTACCCAACCAAATGAATTGATGTGGCGAATGTGGGTTTCGATATCGACCGGGTTGATTAGATATAGTGTTTGCGGTCGACCGCTGCACGCGTAAGTTTCTTCTTTGCCAGTGGCACCATTATACAGAATGGCCGTGTTGTCCGCATGGTCGATCGACAGCACAATAGACACCGTGCCGTTGCGTCCGTGATGAATGCACGGCAACTTTTCATCTGAAAGCTCAGATAGTTGGATGGTGTGTTTTTCAGCGGCAAGACTTAACCTTGTGAGAACGGCTCGCATACTGGGTAAGTCTGATACCCTTTCAAAGTGCGGCAAAGCTTGCACAAGGTGCGTATCGTTGCCAGCCCAGCCCATGACACCCAGCAATACTTGCAGGCAGCGGCCAGCGGAACTTTCATAATCAATACCGGGCCATCTGTCTGTGATACCTAACCGCTGCTCAAGTTCTGAGAGATCCAGTGCATCTTGATCATCTTCGAAAAGCTGGACTTTTGAAGATACTTGTTTTTGAGGGTGAGTTAGGCTGTAGGCGATCGCTTCAAGGTCAGCGAGATTGCCGTGCCCGGCGGCAATGCGCGAACGCGCCGCGAGTGTTGCGCCAGATATTGTGTTTGCTTGTTCATTCTGAGTATGCGGCGTATTTTGATCCGTCATTAGCCTGCCGCTTTCTCACTGATTTTTTGGTTGTTGGCACGGTGGTTGGGAAACTCAAATGGTATGAGCTTGCCCTTGCGCAGCTGCAAACAGGTGTCAGCAATTGATAAAAAAGATGGTCGGTTTGAGAGGATTATCATTGTTGTCGACCCACGAAGTGCCAACAGTCCCCGCTGCAATAAGCGTTCGGCGCGCTGATCAAGCACGGTGTTGGCTTCATCCATGATTAGAATCTTTGGGCGGCGGGCGAGTGCGCGCGCAATGCAAATCCGCTGCTGGAAGTTGGGCGGTAGCACCTCATTTCCTCCTGAGCCAACAATTGTGTCATAGCCAAGCGGGAGATGCTGAATATCTGCCTCCAGGCCAATCAAGCGTGAAGCCGCTCGCGCGGCGTTTAGCCCATCGCGTGTGTTGAATAGTGTTAGGTTTTCAAGGATTGTGCCCCTGAAAATCGCCGAATGCTGAGGTACATAGGCAATAGATTTGTTCAAGTCAGCGCCAACCAATTCACTGTCGCCGATGCCACATAGACTGAGTTTGCCAGCTTGCGGATGCTCTATTGCGCGGATTAAGGAAAGGAGTTTTCGGTCGTCTGCTGCATTGCCGCCCTTTAAGCCGAAAATTTCGCCATGTGGGATTTTGAGAGATATTGGATCCGTCAGCGTGTGGTTTTGGTCCTCTTGAATGAACTGCACTTCGTCGAGTTGTATTTCTCCTGAAGGTAACTCAATTTGCTCTCGTGTTTCGTCTGGTGTTTCGTTGATCGCAAATAATTCGTCGACGTTCTTCTTAACGAGGTCAAAGTTGCTAAGTTCGCCCCAAGTGCGTACTGATCTAACGAGCACTTCGACAGCGCGCCCCCCTAACAGTAGGCATGCCGCAAGTGCACCAAATGACAGTGCGCCTTGGACGACCAAATAGGCACCCAAGCTGACAATGGTTACCATGGTCGCGGAAGCAAACACACCGCCAAGTGATTGAGTTACGCCATCAATGCGCACCGCCTTGTGGAACGAAATGGCAATTGCCTCTTGCAAACGTTCATAGCGTCGCATCATTTGCGGTTCACACGACATGGTTTTAATGTTTTCAAGGCCAGAGAGCGCTTCAATCACAAAATCGTACTTTCGGCGATCTAGGTCTTGCTGTTCTTCCTGCAAAACTTGAATTTTGCGTGCCCTGCTGAGTAGATTGTGGGCAAAAACGACGAATAGCGCGACCACGGCTAATGCAAGGAGTGGGGCAATAATGACCATTGCGCCGAGGAAGATGAAAATGAACGGTAGATCGACCAATCCCATGCGGGCTGGTCCTGCAAACATTTTGGCTGTTAGTGACAGGGCGTTCATGCGGTCGATATGTGTACTGGCTGGGTCACGCTCGATAACGCTTAACTGGCCACTAAAGACGCGACGAACCGCTTCAGTTGCTGCCAAATAGTCAATATGTGCTGCGGACCAACCAGAAATGTGAGAGCGAATGATTTTGAGGATTGTATCGACAGCTACAAGCACCATTAGCCCGACCATGAGATAGCTCAAAGTTGCAAAGGATCGGTTGGGAATTATGCGATCATAAATCTGCAATATGACGATGGGCATTCCTAGGCCAAGGATATTGATGATCAGGGTGGCCGCAACAATTCGTTTCGGCACACGAATGAGATGAGCAAACCAAAGTTTTTGCATGCTTTTTGGTGGGCGCAGTTTTTCGTGGATATTGGCAGTCCAGTCCCAAAACGGTTTCCGCTTTGGTTTTATTGGTTCTGACCTGGATGCTCGAAATGCCATAATTTTTGAGCCTGCACTTTCACAATTGTCATCAACACAATTCGCAATTTCCCCACATAAGTCTTATCTGTGCATTTGCCTTAAACATTGCTTAACCACAATGAACAAATTGCGGTTTTTATTGGTATTTTTTCCGAGTTCCGGCTCGATTTTAGGTTTCAGTAACTAGTTTGAGACACCGGCGATTAAGCGCCTGACTGTAGAGTTCCGCAAGAAATTTGGTTTTTGGAGTGAGCAAAATGGCAGATGTTATTGTAAAAAAGGGCGACCTGAACGCAGAGCAAGAAGCAGCACGGTCTGAGGATGCTGCTCACAAAGACGGGGTCAACGGTGACAATTTCGACGCTAACGATTATGATGTCGGTGACGAGGCTGTATTTCGCCAGGACATAGTGAACTCTAACCTGCATTTTGGTACAGAGCATGGTGTTGAGGGTGCGGAACAAACCGATAGTGCTGCAGAAAACGGGAGTGTGGGTGAGGGTTTTGAATTTGAAGGGCAAGTTACTTCTGATCTGGAA
Organism: Maritalea sp.; assembly: GCF_047634455.1. Taxonomy (GTDB): domain Bacteria; phylum Pseudomonadota; class Alphaproteobacteria; order Rhizobiales; family Devosiaceae; genus Maritalea. Next base: position 1,219 of record NZ_JBLIAI010000063.1, on the reverse strand, counting down.
AGTGCCACTTTTCGGGTAAGTTCAGAGCCTGAGCAAGGTTCTGTAACTGTGAACGAAAATGGCGAGTTTAGTTTTTCTCCCGGTGCTGAATTGCTAGCATTGCCAGCAGGCGAAGTCGCCAATGTCAGTTTTGAAGTTACGATTGTTGGTGCCGATGGTACGCCGACAATGCAAATGATTGAGCTTGAAATTGTGGGGGGTGAAAATGGCCCTGAAATTCAAGATATCTCTGAGCAGGGCGCAGACGTAGTTGGTGCCGACATGGAAACCGTAACCGAAGCGGCTTCTGCAGAACCAGCGCCTGAGCAATCAGCTCCAGAGCCAACGGCAGAACCTGCGGTTGAAGCAGCAGCTGAACCAGCGCCTGAGCAATCAGCTCCAGAACCAACAGCGGCAGAACCTGCGGTTGAAGCGGCGGCACAACCAGCGCATGAGCAACCAGCTCCAGAGCCAACTGCGGAACCTGCGGTTGAAGCGGCGGCTGAACCAGCGCCTGAGCAATCAGCTCCAGAGCCAACAGCGGCAGAACCTGCGGTTGAAGCGGCGGCGGAACCAACACCTGAGCAATCAGCTCCAGAGCCAACAGCGGCAGAACCTGCGGTTGAAGCGGCGGCACAACCAACACCCGAGCAACCAGCTCCAGAACCAACGCCGGAACCAGTGGTTGAAGCAGCAGCTGAACCAGCGCCTGAGCAATCAGCTCCAGAGCCAACGGCAGAACCTGCGGTTGAAGCGGCGGCACAACCAACGCCTGAGCAACCAGCTCCAGAACCGTCAGCAGAACCTGCGGTTGAAGCAGCGGCACAACCAGCTCCAGAGCCAACTGCAGAACCAGTGGTTGAAGCGGCAGCTGAACCAGCGCCTGAGCAACCAGCATCAGAGCCAACAGCGGCAGAACCAGTGGTTGAAGCCGTAAATTCTCCTGAAACTAGTTCTGGCGATGACCGGGTAAGCGGTGGTGCTGGCGATGACCGTATTAATGCAGGCTCAGGCGATGATATTGTTTCTGGCGGTGCTGGCGATGATCGCATTAACGCTGGATCAGGCGATGACCGGGTAAGCGGTGGTGCAGGCGATGACCGCATCAATGCAGGATCAGGAGACGATGTTGTTTCTGGTGGCGCAGGTGATGATATTATCAACGCTGGATCAGGTGACGACCGGGTAAGCGGCGGCGCAGGTGATGACCGTATTAATGCAGGCTCTGGTGATGACCGGG
>NZ_JBLIAI010000062.1:0-15657 GCF_047634455.1 Maritalea sp. | reverse complement strand
ACACCAAGTTCCAGATCTCAATAAATCGATCGCCATCTTCTTCCGGCGATCCCGGTGGTCCGCCCCAGATTTGATCCCCGTGATCATAAAAAATCTCAGAAGACGGACCGCAAGGCCCCGTATCACCCATTGACCAAAAATTATCAGAAGTAGCGATCCTAATAATCTTGTCTTCAGAAAGGCCGCCGATCTTTTTCCAAAGGTCAAACGCCTCATCATCCTCGGCATAGACCGTGACCAAAAGCTTATCAATCGGCAGGTCAAACTCTTTGGTGATCAGATTCCACGCCAGCTCAATCGCATTTTCTTTGAAATAATCGCCAAACGAGAAGTTGCCCATCATCTCAAAAAAAGTATGATGACGCGCGGTAAACCCAACATTGTCCAGATCATTGTGCTTGCCGCCAGCGCGTACGCATTTCTGCGCTGAAGTGGCCATGCTGTAGGGGCGCTTATCAAGACCTGTAAAGACGTTCTTGAACGGCACCATTCCTGAATTCGTAAACATCAATGTCGGGTCATTTTGCGGCACCAAGGGACCGGACGCGACGACCTCATGACCATTCTCACTGAAATAGTCGATAAATTTTGAGCGGATTTGGTTGACGCTACTCATAAAGCCTGCCGGTTTGTTGGGGGCTCCAGAGTAACTGGAGCAATTGACATTTTTTTGGTTTTAACCTGCGCAATGCCCCCTGTCTAGTTGAGTGTGCACATGGCCATTGGCATCACAAAAAAAGCGCCAACTTGCGTCAGCGCCTTTTGTGAGGATTATCGAGCACAAGGGAGTTTTCCCAAGGGATTGCACAGCTTATTGAACTTCCGTTACTTCGTAGCCGGTTCAATAAGTTTTGGATCAACTTCAGTAAGTGCAGGTGGCTCAATCATGTTGTCAGTACTAAGTCCGGCACTTTCACGCACCCCTGCCTCAATTTCAAAAGCAATATGTGGGTTGTCTTTCAAGAACTGTCGTGAATTTTCACGTCCCTGCCCTAGCCGTTCACTATTATAAGAGAACCACGAGCCTGATTTCTCAACAATACCAGCCTTCACACCCAAATCGAGCAACTCACCGGTTTTGGAAATACCCTCGCCATACATGATGTCAAATTCAACCTGCCGGAATGGTGGCGCAAGTTTGTTTTTGACCACTTTAACGCGGGTTTGATTGCCAACAACTTCGTCGCGATCTTTGATCGCGCCAATACGGCGAATATCCAGACGGACAGAAGCATAAAACTTCAGCGCATTACCGCCCGATGTGGTTTCTGGTGAACCGAACATCACCCCAATTTTCATTCTGATCTGGTTGATGAACAGTACAGTCGTTTTCGAACGTGAAATCGAACCCGTCAGCTTGCGCATCGCTTGGCTCATCAAACGCGCTTGCAGGCCAGGCAAAGAATCACCCATCTCACCTTCAAGCTCAGCTTTCGGGGTCAGCGCCGCAACAGAATCGATAACCAACATGTCGATGGCACCAGAGCGAACAAGTGTGTCCGTGATTTCAAGCGCTTGCTCACCCGTGTCAGGCTGTGAGATCAGCAATTCATCAATATTGACACCAAGTTTACGCGCATAAATGGGATCAAGCGCATGCTCCGCATCAACAAAGGCACAAATGCCGCCAGCCTTTTGCGCCTCGGCAATCGCGTGCAGAGCTAATGTCGTTTTACCCGAACTCTCAGGACCAAATACTTCAACAACACGCCCACGTGGCAAGCCGCCAATACCCAATGCAATATCAAGGCCCAGCGAACCTGTTGGAACTGATTCAACTTCAATCGCTGTGTTTTCACCCAGCTTCATGATTGAACCTTTACCAAAGTTCCGCTCGATCTGCGACAATGCCGCTTCCAGCGCCTTGTTCTTATCCATAGAACCCCCCTCGACCACGCGAAGTTGAGAATTAGCCATTACCTTCTCCTTATTCCAAAACCAGCGCCGTCATGCAATCCATCGGGCAAATCTATTTCTTTATTTATTTTGTACTGTATTTGTTCTCACATTTTTCGACCCATGTCAATCAATATAAACGATTGTAACAAAACACTAAATTCAGATATATTCATATTTTGTTCTCTTTTGATGCGCGATTGTTGACTTATAGGCAAGGCAATTGAACCCAAATTGCGCCAGACGTAACAGCTCAGATTGGTTGATTTCGAGAGAATCATCATATATTAGAATGATCATTCTCGTAATAACGAAAGAACCGATATGAAAAACCGGCGCATACAGGGACTGGATCTTGCAAGATTCTTTGCGTTCGCAGGTATGGTCGTCGTCAATTTTCAGGTGGTTATGCGTGCGCCGCAAAGCCCGTCTATTTCTTTTTTGGCGGATATTTTGGCCTTTTTGGAAGGCAAAGCCGCAGCAACATTTGTTGTTCTTGCCGGGATTGGCGTGTCCCTCGCCTACCAACAGTCTGTAAGCGACCATTTCCATGCGATCATGCTAAAACGCGCAGGTTTCTTACTCGGTGTTGGTTTGGTCAATATGTTGGTTTTTGACGCGGATATTATTCACTATTACGCGTTCTATTTCGCCATCGGCATTTGGTTGTTGCCTCTTTCACGCAAGGCCCTACTCGGCGCGACCAGCGCTATCATCTTAACGTCGCCAGCCCTAATGTTGGTGTTCAACTATGATGCTGGTTGGGACTGGAACACGCTAAGCTATAGCGGATTTTGGACGCCAATGGGGTTCATTTCGAACTTGTTCTTCAACGGCTGGCACCCGGTTGTGCCGTGGTTGGCATTTTTCAGCTTCGGTATTTTCTTGGCAAAACTCGACCTGTCAACATCTGCCAATGCCATCCGCATGGCCATTTTCGGCACAGCCGGGCTGATGATCGTAACTTTGCTCAGTGCGGTGTCTGTGAACGTCCTAACAACAAACATTGGAGCCGACGCCGCGGCAATCTTTTCCACATCGCCCATTCCGCCCGGCCCCCTTTATATGCTGAACGGCATAAGTACAGCCATGCTGGTTATCGGGTTTTGTTTAATGTTGCCCAAGGCGATTTATCAAAACACGCTCATCAAAACGCTTTGCCAAACAGGCCAGCAAACGCTCACCCTGTATATCGCTCACATCGTGATCGGCATGAGCATGTTAGAGACATTCGGGTTGATTGGAACAACAACAGCGCCAATTGCGCTTTGGGCCGCTATTGAATTTGTCGTTATCTCAGCAATCTACGTCTATTTTTGGCGCAAGCGTTTCCAGCGTGGCCCACTTGAGGAGATTATGCGCCGCATAGCAAGCTAAACGATTGTGCGTTGGCCTTGTTTATTCTGCACCAGACAACACGGTTTTCACTTTCTGGGCGAGCTGCTTCAAAGAGAACGGCTTCGCCAAAAATTCGACAGAACTGTCATCTTCCAACCCTTTGCGAATATTTTCTTCTGCATAGCCAGAAACAAAAATCACCTTGATGTCAGGATACCGTTCGCGCATGTGAGTGAGCAGCGTCGGCCCGTCCATTTCGGGCATTACAACATCTGAAATAAGCAGCTCGATTTCGCCGTCAATTTCTTCGAGCACTTCAAGCGCCTCTACTCCGCTGTCCGCCTCGTGCACCACATAACCTGCCGAGGCCAGCGCCCGTGACGCAAATGCCCGCACACTGTCTTCATCCTCAACGATCAAAATGCGTTCTTTACCCGTTAAATCGCGCACCTTGGCTGGCAAGTCTGTATCCGGCTTTGGCAACTTCTCTTCTTTGCGCACAAAGCGGGGCAAGAATATCTTGAACGTCGTGCCCAAATCCATTTCCGTATCCGCATAGATGAACCCGCCAGTTTGTTTGACAATGCCATACACCGTTGAAAGGCCAAGGCCTGTGCCTTTACCAATGTCTTTAGTGGTGAAGAATGGCTCAAAAATTTTCGCCAGCACTTCAGGCGGAATCCCTGTGCCCGTGTCCTCCACCTCGATCAACACATAATCAGCCGCAGGCATGCCGCGATAATTGAAGGTCGCCGCTTCCTGCGCGCCCACATTGCTGGTGCGAATTTTTACACGCCCGCCGCCTGGCATCGCGTCGCGCGCATTCACGACCAGGTTGATCACCACCTGCTCGAGCTGAATATGGTCGGCACGTACCGGCCAAATGTCAGCCGCATGATCCACTGTCAACGTTATGCTATCACCGATCAACCGCTTGAAAAGCACCGTCAGATCATCAACCAGCAATGACACTTCCAGCACTTCCAATCGCAGTGTTTGCCGACGCGAAAACGCCAACAACTGCCGAACAAGCCCCGCCGCACGGTTACCATTTTGCTTGATCTCCATCGTGTCTTTGAACGACGGATCATTCGGCCTTAGGTTGAGCAACAAGAGATCGGAGAAGCCAATAATCGCTGTCAGAATATTGTTCAAATCATGTGCTATACCGCCTGCCAATTGGCCGACAGCCTGCATTTTTTGACTTTGTGCAAATTGCTGTTCAAGAACGCGTTGTTCAGTCGTGTCCAAAGCATAGACAATCACACGTTCGCCGCTGCCATCGCCATCGGCAATGCCTGAAACATAAAGACGAACGCTGCGCTCTTCATTTGCCGCCAGCACAGTATCAACCGGTTCAATAGTTGACTGGTTTGATTTTGCCGCATCAATGGCAGCCACAAACCGGGATTTGGCTTCGGGAACAACAAGTTCTGTAAGCGGCAAGCCTTCAGTTGCTTTCTCGCCGTGCTCATTGCCGAATGTGCGCATAAAGGGTGCGTTTGTGCGCACGATATTGCCGTCTTCATCCAGTGCGGCAATGGCAAAAGGTGTGTCATTAAAGAACCGACTGAACCGAACTTCTGCATTGCGCAATTCTTCTGACGCATCAATACCCGGCGCGCGATCAAGCACTAACGTGCGCGTTTCGCCCAAATCGCCTTCTGCAAGGCGCGCCGCACGGTGCAACAGCCGGACCGGAAAGTTGGTGCCATCCCGCTTCACCAAATCAATATCGATAACTTCAGTTTTAATTTGACCGTCATTGCTGCCACCAAGCAAAAGACCCGAGCCATCGCCGCGTACGATTTCGGACAAACGCAACGAACCGGCATCAAATTCTGCCAAATCATAACCAAGCCAATTAGCAAGAGTTGCATTGAGATACTGAATTTTGCCGCGTCCATCGGTCGAAAAGAAACCAGCCGGAGCGTGGTCCAAATAGTCAATCGCCTTCTGCAATTCCAAAAAGATGTTTTCCTGCCGTTCACGGTCGCGCGAAATATTTTGCACCGACCACAGCACCAGTTTTTTCCCCGATGCACCTTCGATTTCTGGCAAACTATGCACAGATACGCGGTACCAAACAGGTGCATTTTCAACCCCGTTTGCACCCGGCCCATCTGTCAGTCGAATGTCTTCCACGGCCCGGCGACCATCATGCGCGGCGCGCGAAAGCCGGTAAATGGCTTCGCTTGCTTCCGCTGCGCTTGCAAATAGACGGGGCACACTCACGATTGATTTACGGTCCAGCCCAGAAATCAATTCGCCATAAGCCGCGTTTGCATAAACAATGCGGCCTTCGCGATCTGCAACAACCGCACCATAGTCTAAACTGTCCACAATCGCATTTTGCAGCGCCGGCCCATCATCCGAATGGGAGATTTTGAACAGTCCTGCGGCCAACCCAAAAAGGCAAAACACACCTATAACGGCCAACAAACCAAGCACTAGCAAAAGCATGTCAGCGGGGATTTGGTCACCGTAAATCGAATAGGCAACAGCCAGCCCGACAAACAGCGCGGAAAGCAGAATGACACGCCATATGCCACCGCCGCCTAAGCGTGCCTGTGCAGCGGGTTGCGGATAACTATCTTGGGCCAGCGGCGTCATGGACATTGTTTGCCCCTATTCTGTCTTGTGCTGAGCGCTACCAAGCGCTCAAAAACCCACAAGAATCATGAAAATTGTTGTATCTAATCAACATCATTAGTTACGCTCGCATCAAGCAAGTTTAAGACATTATTTAGCATTTGGCGGGATTGCACAGTATTTTTTCGTTAATTCGAACATTTTTTACAAAACATGTTTGAATTACCCGGCGCTCCATGAACGGGATTTGCGCAGCTGCATCACATAACCGATAACCTGAGCAACGGCCTTAAAGTGCTCTGTCGGTATTTCTTCTTCGACTTCAACACTTGCGTGCAATGCCCGCGCCAAAGGCGGATTCTCAACAATCGGAATTTCGTTTTCGCCGGCAATTTCCCGAATTCTTAATGCCACTGCGTCGGTACCCTTGGCCAAACAAACCGGCGCACCCATGCCCTGCTCATATTTTAGCGCCACCGCATAGTGCGTTGGGTTGGTGATGATTACGCTTGCATCAGGCACGGCCGCCATCATCCGCTTGCGACCGCGTTCTGACCGCAATTGTCGAATTTTGGCTTTGACTTTGGGGTCGCCTTCCATTTGTTTGTACTCGTCGCGAATTTCCTTGATGGTCATTTTTTGCTTTTCCCACCATTTGTTACGCTGGTACATAACATCCAAACCGGCAATAACGGTGACGACAGCAATTGTGCCCAGCATTATTTTAATGGCCATTTCCTGAAACACGGGCATAATCATTGATGGGTCGGCCGTAATAATGGTGTCTAGCCTATCTCGTTCCGGCCACATCACCAAAAACATGATCACGGAAACAATAGTCAACTTGGCCAGCCCTTTACCAAAATTCACGAGTGCCTCACTTGAAAACAATCGTTTTGCACCAGCCAACGGCGATATTTTGGAAAATTTTGGTTTTATAGGGTCAAGTGACCAAACTGGTCGGTGCTGCACCAAATTCGCGGCCATCCCGAATGCGGACATAATGAGCAATGGCAAAACCGCAACAATCAACACGGTACCCACCAGATTTTGCCAAAAGGCATCAAAAGCGGCCCCGCCCACTTCAATCTGATCCGCATTCACCATTATTATTTTGAGTTGCTCAACCAAACCCGAAGCGGTGATTGGCGCCATAAGCGCAAGCACAAAAGTCATCCCCAGCATCATGAACCAAGTGGTAAGCTCTTGGCTCTTGGCCACATCCCCACGTTTGTGCGCGTCCTCGAGCTTTTTCTCGGTAGGCTCCTCGGTTTTCTCAGACTTATCTGGTTCGTCTGCCATATGCCGCCCTACCCGATCAGCTTAAGCAAAAACTGCTCAATGTGGTTCATATACCAAGTCATCATCATGGTGAGCAACAAGGCAAGCAGCAGCAGCCCGATCGCAATATTTGCTGGCATGGCAATGAAAAACACCTGCAGCTGCGGCATAAGGCGCGCCAACAGGCCCAGACCGAAATAAAACACAAGACCAAAGACAATAAACGGCGCAGACATCTGCACGCCCACAACAAAAGTGCCCGCCACAATATCGATGGCCATATCCGCCGCATCTTGTAGGTCTAGTGCCATGCCGGGCTCAAAAATCGAATAACTCCTGTAAATCGCCACAAGAACAAGGTGGTGCAAATCGAGCGCAAAGATAAGCGTAATCCCAAGCACGGCAATGAAATTGCCAAAAATCGCCCCCTGTACGCCGCCTTGTGTCGGATCTGCAGTTTGCGCAAATGACAGGCCAGTTTGAAATGCAATAATGGTCCCGGCCACTTGCGCCGCAGATGTCAATATCCGCGACACACCCCCAATAATCAGCCCCACTGCGATTTCTGAGAGCAACAAGAAAAGTGCTGGATAAAACGCGACCGCTTGGCGCGGGTAATTCTGCGAAATCAGCGGATACATGATGAAAGTAAAGAGCAGCGCTAAGGTCAGGCGCATGCGCAGTGGCAAACGCTGAGAGCTGAAACCGGGCATGAGCATAATCATGGTGCCCAAGCGCGCAAAGATAAGAATGTAAATCAGAGCTGTCTGCGGGAGCCAATCAATGCTCATCGTCTAGGTCCCGTTTACACACTAGATCTAACCACCAGAAATTATAAGGTCGGCAATGCGGTCCATATAACCGCTCATCAATGCACCCATGAAGGGCAACAAAACCACCAACGTGATAGATATGGCCAACATTTTAGGCACAAACACCAATGTTTGTTCTTGAATTTGCGTCAAGGCCTGTATCAAAGCGATGACAACACCAACAACCAAGCCAACAAGCATCAGTGGTGAGGCAACGTATATCAACGTCCAAATACCGTCCTGTGCAACATCAAGCACTTGCGCACCGGTCATTCTAGCCTCCAGTCAGGGTAAACAGATACCCTAAATTGGCATCCGCATAATCTCTTCATATGCGCTGATGACCCGGTCACGAATCGTTACCATAGTTTGGAGCGCAATTTCAGTTTCCGAAATTGCAGTCACCATATCAACCACGTTAGACTTTCCATCAACAAGATCTAACGCCGTCTTGTCTGCTTGACGCCCACTTTCAACAACCGAACCAATAGATTCGGCAACCAACTTGCCGAAATCAGGGACAGCGCCCAATTCTCCGACGGCTCCGCCTGGCGCTGCTTTGGAGGCCTGATCAACAAGTTTGGTTGCACTCGCATAGGCATTCGATGCCGCAGAAAACGGTACGCTCATTTCATTCCCCAACTTCACTTTTGCCTTACCACAGTTCTGTTCCCCAACAGGCGTGCAGCAATTGGCTCTCCGTTAACGCGTGCTACCCACGCAAAATATCCAACGTACCGCCCATCATTTGGCGGGACGTCGTAATTACATTCAAATTAGCTTCATAGGTACGTTGTGCTTCGCGCATATCCATCGTTTCGATCAACGTGTTCACATTCGGGTAAAGCACATAGCCACGCTCATCAGCAGCCGGGTGTCCGGGCTCATAGCGGCTTTGAAAATCACTCATGTCGTAACTGACTTTGCCAATTTCGACCTGATTGGCTTGAAGTTCGCGATTATATACGGCCTCAAAAGTTGGCACACGGCGCCGATAAGGCTCGCCACCCGACGTCTTCGCTGCCGAACTAGCATTTGCCATATTCTCAGCAATGATGCGCATCCGCGCAGACTGGGCCTGCAATCCCGTAGCGGCTATTTTCAATGAACTCATAAAGTCCGTCATAATCTACTCCTACTGATCAGCCAGAAACCAAACTAGGCTTTACCCAGTGCTGTTCTAATCAATTTGATCGAACGCGTATAAAGTGTGGTCACAGCTTGGTAATCCAGTTGATTCCCAGACACTTTCATCATTTCGTCTTCCAAGACGACCTGATTGCCTTCCGGCGTAATTTCAAAGCTGTTCATTTTTTGAACGCCAAACTGGTCAGCTCCCTGCCCGGTTACACTGAAATGTTGTGCGTCGGTTGAGCGCGTAGACACGTTTGACATCTTTAACGCACTCATTTGGTCGGAAAAAGAATATGCCTTAAGATCACGTCCGCGATAGCCAGGCGTTTCTGCGTTCGCAACATTCTCGGCCAGCAATGATTGGCGTGTCTGGTGCCACTTCATTTTTTGGCCAAGAGCTTGGAACAAAGGCAAATCTGAAATCGACATAAATGGGCCTCCACTTCTACTAGGCAGATATTGCCGCCCATTTAGTTAACGCCGCATTAACGATATCTCCCATATTGCAATATTTACGCATTTTTCGGCCTTGCCCTTGCCCTAATTGCTTGTATAGCTGAGTTCATGGGAATAAATTTCCCACATCCGGTGCTGCAATCGCGGTGCGCGGACGGGCATCAACGGGGAAACGGGCGAAATAATGGGCTTTATCAGCGATCTTTTTGGCAATATAGACAGCAATATCTGGATTCTTGCAGGTGGCCTCGCGATTACTATTGTCGCCATCATCCTCGTGGTTTGGTTGCTCAAATTTGCGTTCAATGCAAGCCGAAACGGCTTGGGCAATCGCATGAAACGGTTGGGTGTCGTCAGCACGGCAACGGTCGACAACAAGAGACAATTGGTGATCATTCGACGCGATAATTTGGAGCATTTGATCATGATTGGCGGTCCCACCGACGTGGTGATCGAAACCGGCATTGATCCCCAAGAATCCGTGACCCAAAAATCCCCAGTTAAACGCTCCAACCAAGCGCCAAGCCAAACGGTGACAGCTAAAGCTGAACCAAAGGTCGAACCGATTGTGAATGAGCCCACAGTACCTGCACCAAAACAACCAATTTCGGCACAGCCGGCAAATATGGGCACAACTTCCTTTGCTCGCCCTGCCCCACGCATCGTGCCAAACACGCCATCGCCGACAGCAGATGAGCCAGCAACCAATGTTACAGCAATTGAGAAATTGCGCGAATTGGGGAAATCAAAACCGGACTCCACGGCGTCTTCACTACGCTACCCGGGGATTTTGCGACCGGTCACCCGTCACAAAGGCGTGGATAGAAGCGAGTTAGATCAAAATAACGACGAACAATCCAACGACTCAGATAAATTGACTGCTCAGGAAGCGCCCAAAATAGAAGCGGCGCATGGAGCAGATGTTGATAAGGACGACAAAACGGACACGTCTAAAGAGCGCGGACGAAAGCCAGCGAACAGCAAATAGCGGCACGCTCGACAAAGCATTTATTCAAGCAACATTGTGGCGTTGCCTAAAACTTTCTGGCGTCTGTTTTGGCGTCATGTTTGTTGGGTCTCTCATTGCATTTCCGGCCCTTGCACAAGATATATCTGTTGATTTTGGTGATCAAACAACGCTGACCGAGCGCGCGGTTCAACTGGTCGCAATTATCACGGTGCTTTCGCTTGCACCTTCGATTTTGGTGATGGTGACATCGTTCACGCGCATCGTTGTTGTGCTGTCTTTACTTCGCACCGCAATCGGCCTGCAAACAGCCCCACCAAACTCGGTGATGATCTCACTGGCGCTTTTTCTAACGGCCTTTGTGATGGCCCCGACATTGCAACGTTCTTATGACGAGGGCATCGCCCCACTTGTCAGCGGAGAGCTGCAGATCGAGGAAGCGCTGCCGCTTGCAGCGGCGCCTTTGCATGAATTCATGCGGCAACATGTGCGCGACAAAGACGTTCAGTTGTTCCTTGATCTAACTGAAGCCGAGATTCCAGAAAACCCTGAAGACTTAGCGCTCACAATTTTGGTCCCAGCTTTTATGATCTCCGAACTGCGCCGCGCGTTTGAAATCGGGTTCTTATTATTCGTACCATTTATTGTCATCGACATGGTTGTCTCTTCTGTCCTGATGTCCATGGGTATGTTGATGCTGCCACCAATTGTAATATCGCTACCGTTTAAGCTGATTTTCTTTGTGCTGGTTGATGGCTGGAATCTTGTCGCAGGATCGCTAATTCGAAGTTTTGGGTAAACTCCATTATATCCAATAAAAGCGCTAAAGCACGTCCGGCTGCGGCGCAATCGCACCGCTTTCAACATATTGCGTTTTGTAGGCATTCAGGAACGAATTCAATGAGTCAACATCGGCGATCTGTCTCGCCAGTTTCCTAAACTCAACTGTGCCGTATGCCGTTTTGCTCGTCACAAATTCAAAAACCGGCCATTCTGGTGTTCCAGCCATCCGGCCGGAATATTTGGCGCGCAGCCGCGTCAGACCAATTTCATCGCTTGCCAAAGTATAGGCAACCGCAGCCTTAACCAAATGATTGCGCACCGTGATCGATAGTGCACCTTCGGGCAGACCGTCAGAATATATCCGTTCCAGCATTTCGCCAGCTTCCCGGTAACGTCTGCCCGACCAATGTGCATCAACTTCCAACAAGGCGGCATCGCGTCCCTCTAGGCCGCGCAATATATCCACCGCCAATTCATCGCGCCCCGCGTCAATCAGCGCTCTGGCCTCCAAAATGCGTCTCTGGCGCTCAATGGTGGGCACCAGGTTCGCAAGCCGCGTCCGATAAAGCGTTTTCAGGGCCAGGTCCGGACGACGATTTGCAATCTGAATAATGGCGAGGTCCGTGGCGATTTTTGCGCGGGCAACACCCTCTAAGCGATTGTCGATTTGATATTCAAGCAACCCGGCGGCTTGTTCCAGCAAATCCACTTTCACCAGTCGACGTGCCAAGTTGCGGATCATTTCATCGCCCTTGGACCCAACCGGTGCCAAGTGGCGGAAGTCATAGAATATGGCCAATGCCGAAATCGGATCCAACCGATCCGCCTCGCCATTCAAGTAAAGGTCCGCAAACACCTGCTTTGCTTCTTCGTAAAGGGCCGTCTCGTCTGGCGTGTCTTGGTTCTCAGCCGCCATCAATGCGAGCGTTTCAAACCCGGCACGATAGTCACCTGAGCGAAATTGAAATTGTCCCATCATGTGTTGAATTTTTGCAGCAAGGAAGCCACCGCGCCACGTCAATGATTGCAGCTCCAGCGTTTGCTTTGCTTTCTCGATGTCAATTTTTTTGGTCTTTTCCAGAATGACCAATGTCCGGTAAACCGCCTCAGCACGCGTCGGTCGAATGTCCGCATTCATGACCGCGCCATAGGTATCTAACGCTTCTTCATAACGTTCTTCGATTTCATCAACACGCCCAGAAATAAGGTCGTACTTGCTCAACCCTGCCCGATCAAGCGCCGCAAAATCAATTGCATCCAGATAGCGCACGGCAAGACTTGAATCGTTTTCCTCTACCGCCGCCCGTGCCGCTGCAAAGTAGAATTCATTTTGCAACCAACTTGGGTAACTTGAAACCGCATCTTCCGATCTTAGTGCATCGGCACGCGCCATGTCATATTCTGCACGTTGTACCCGCGCAATTGTGCGCCACATAATCGCATCTGTTTGTTCCGATATTGCTTCATCCAGCAAATATTCCAGCGCATCATTTGGCCGGTATGCCAAAACGTTCGCAGCAGCAATTGCGATTTTGGTCTTGTCTTGGAGCACCGGACGCTTGGTGTCTTCCAATATGACCGTGGCCACGCCGATCGCCTCCTGCGCCAAGTTGGCGCCAAGATAAAGCCTTGTAAGCTCTAATCTGGTCGCCTCCAATGTCGGGCCATCGACCTGCGTTAACCGGTTAGATATCTCCTCGAGTTTTCCCCTAAAATCTTGCGGATTGCCAACGTTAAAACTGGATAGATCGAGGAAACCCAAACGGCTCTCTTTGTCTTTTTCCGTTTGGTCCGTGCGGCGTTCAGCACCATCAGACAGGACCAGGCCGTCAGTCGAATCAATAATGACCTGACTACCTTCAATAGTGACGCTTAGCTGATCGCCAAAGGGTTTCACCACAAACCCGTGAACGGCTTTCAGCGCTCGAAAGTCAACATATTCCAAATCCCGCACAACTGCGCGCGATGGCGGATATGCCGTAACGACATACAGCATGTCACCCACATTTGGGTCCCTGATCTGGTGCACCCGCGCTGGTCTTTGCAAATCAGCCGTGACACGCACACGACCCGTTGACGTAGTGTCTTGGCTCAGCACCATTGGCTCAGTCGGCGAAATGAGAATGTCGCCCAGCGAAAGCACCCAGGAACGGCCCTCAGACCCGAGCGTGGCCAACCGATCTGCATTCATATTCAATCGAACAATCTGCGTTTCGCCGGCACTATCAACTTCAATATCTTCAGCAATGCCACCCATCATGTCCATATCTGCGGGCTTCTCAATGGTCACATGGGTGTCAAAAACCAACCAAACAGAACCACCGCGTTTGTACACAGCGGCAGGGGTATCTTGTTCAAACGGAAAAACCAGACGTACAGTGGCACCTATTCTATTGATAAAAGGGGTGATTGACGTTTGTCGTGAAAAGGTTGGTCCGCGCGCTAACTTGTTCTCTTGCATGATAACCGCGGGCGTTTTTTCTTCCTCTTCCACGGTGAGTTCCAGATCTTGTGGAATATTCCCTTCAACAAGATCGGAAAGCGGCACACTAATGCTTTCATTGTTGGAGAAATCTAAATCAAGCGTGTAACGACGTTTTTGTTCGTTGAAAAACCGAGGGTCTACTTCTTCGGCCAACTCAAACATCAGCAACAGCCCATCATCAGAAACCGATTTTGTCACGCTCAGAATTTCAGGGGGGAGATCTGAATTGATTTTGTACAGATCTACGTCAACCGGCCATTCAAACCTCAAAGAGGCGACGCGATCTTCAACACTGAATTCGGCCTCCGTCTCCATCGACCAATCAAAAACAAGTCGAGAGAACGTGGGGTGTCGCCCCAACCTGATTTCCATCTCAGGTTTGGATTCACGGGCAATTTTTGCTTTTCGGCGGCGTTCCGCCAACAAGGCGGCCTGCTCTGCCCGCAACGCAAGTTCTTTCACGACCTCCTCAGGCAAAGCTGGGTCTAACCCCGTCCAATCAGTTGGGATGATGTCAATAATCAACCGCTCGCCGGCTTCAATTTTGTTGATCCTATATTCGCGCTTCAAGCCAAATCTCAGTCCCTTACGGTCCGGATCCAGCCGACCAACGGCAATATAGTCGCCCAAATGCTCAGTCACATCTGGCAGATTGATTTCAATTGCTTTGGAAAACTCTAGCGACAAAACACCGCTCTGGATATTAAGCGTATAGGACGGCAAATTCAGCCGATCTTTGAACCGGATGATCATTCGACCGAAACCCGTTTGACCCTGCGCAATCAACTCCACGCGTTCAACCAGCTCAGTAGTTTGGGCATACGCGCTGCCTGCAAACGCAAAAATGCACATCATCGCTATCCATAAATGGAAAACGACAAAACGCAGATCAGCATTTTTTGGCTCGTGTTTAACGATCATCAACCGCAATGGGCTCCGACTTTTCACTCCAACCAAATTATAGCGGTAGGCTTAACGGCGTCTTACTTTTCCGTAACCTATTGCCCAACAATCTGCGGTAAATCATCATTGCCGCCACCATTTGCAGGCTGATTAAGCTCAGTCAAATTCGGATTGGCCAAGTTGATCGTCAAAGCCTCGGCTTTTTCAGAGTCCATGGCCGCCATAATCGTTGCCATTTTACGTGGATTTATGCGCTCAACCATGCGCACCAAAACAATCATATCCAAACGGTCAAATATGCGGGCAGCATCTTTGGCTTTCATATTTTCATATGTGGCCACCAAAGCCTTGAATTTCTCTTCTTCTTGGCCTTCTTTTTTGTCCACAAGGGCGGAAATTCGGGCCTCAATCTGCTTTAACTCGTTTGCGCGCGTTTCCAGACGTATTTCGGCGGCCCGAATTATCGCTTCTTGCACGGCCAGCTGGCTCTCGCGTTCGTCCAATTCTTTTCGCCGCTCACCCAAACGTTCTAAAAACTCTAGCTCAGTCAGTGCAATACCTGTTGAATCGCTAAGTTGCTGAAGATTGCCCTTCGAATCCAGTTGTACAGCCACCGCATCCGCTGGACGATTAGAATCAAGGATGGTCTTTGTTGCCTCGACAACAGGATTGGCTTCAGCCCCATCCTCTGCCCCCTCAGCAAGGGCTTCAGCCTCAGCTTCCTGGGCAATAGCTTCGCGATTGCCAAACACATACAAATCACCAGAGATGAAACCAAATAGCTTAAACACCAGCAGCGCCGATGCCGCGACCATAACAATCGGCAATAATCGGATTGAATTCACGCCGCCGCTCCGTCATGGCGAGAATACCGGTCAAGATGGTCAAGCGCGGCTTTGGCCTTAAGCGGCACCTCTTTTGATTTCGGTGATGCATTGCGTGCAGTTTGAGCGATCATCGCGATCTTGCTCATCACCGCTTGACCAGCGTTCACATGGTGCGCCAATTCA
>NZ_JBLIAI010000061.1:0-16217 GCF_047634455.1 Maritalea sp. | reverse complement strand
AACATCGTCAGAAGACATCATCAGCCAAATCAACGACACAACAGCAGCCGTTGTTGTGCAGTCACCAGATTTTTACGGCAATTTGCGTGATCTGCGGCCAATTGCAGAAGCCGCGCACGAAAAAGGCGCATTGCTGATCGCGGTGTTCACCGAAGTGATTTCACTCGGTGCAGTTGAATCTCCCGGTGCACAGGGCGCGGACATTGTTGTTGGGGAAGGCCAGTCGATCGGCAATCCTTTAACATTTGGCGGACCATATGTCGGCCTGATGGCAACACGTCCGAACCTTGTGCGGCAGATGCCGGGTCGTGTGTGCGGTGAAACCGTCGACGCCGAAGGTAATCGCGGTTTCGTTTTGACCCTTTCCACGCGCGAACAACATATCCGGCGCGACAAAGCGACCTCCAACATTTGTACCAACTCTGGTCTTTGTGCGTTGGCGTTCTCAATTCACATGTCTTTGTTGGGCCAAAAGGGTCTAACTGAAACAGCGATGCTGTGTCACCAACAAGCCTATAAAACCGCAGACGCCTTGACGGCAATTGATGGTGTTGAACTGGTCAATAAGCACTATTTCAACGAATTTACGTTGCGCTTGCCAAAACCGGCAGCGGCAATTGTTGAAGCCTTGGCCAATAAAGGCGTTCTTGGTGGCGTCCCCGTGTCTCGCTTGGAGCCGGGCAAACCTGAGCTCGAAAACTTGCTCGTGGTCGCGGCAACCGAACTCACAAGTGATGCAGATATTGCAGCCTATGCTGCTGCATTGAAGGAGGTCATCTGATGTTGAACAATCAAGGCCGTCCAACAAACGTTGAAAACGTGAACTCAAATGTAGGCACCTCGAACGGTGCTGCTTTGTTGCCATCAGAGCCATTGCTCTTTGAAGTTGGCGACAAAAACAAATCTGGCGTCGATCTACCAAATACAGACAAAGATTTCTCCTCCCGTCTGGGTGATTTCGCGCGCCAGACCCCAATTAATCTGCCGGGGTTAACTGAGCCACAATCCATGCGCCACTATGTGCGCATGAGCCGATTGAACTATTCAATCGATGCTGGCTTTTATCCGCTTGGCTCATGCACCATGAAGCATAACCCTCGGCTAAACGAAAAAATGGCGCGGCTTCCCGGCATTGCTGACATTCACCCGCTTCAACCCCAATCAACTGTGCAAGGCGCAATTGAATTGATGGAAGAATTGGGCCGTTGGTTGATGGAATTGACCGGCACCGGTGCTGTTGCAATGGCCCCAAAAGCGGGCGCACACGGCGAAATGTGCGGCATGATGGCCATCAAAGCAGCCCACAAGGCAAAAGGCGAAAGCCATCGGGATATAGTATTGGTGCCTGAAAGTGCACATGGCACAAACCCAGCGACGGCTGCATTCCTTGGCTATAAAGTGAAGCCAATCAAAGCCCGCAAAGACGGCACGGTTGACGTGCAAGCGGTTAAAGACGCGTTGGATCAAAACGTGGCGGGCATTATGCTCACCAACCCAAACACCTGTGGTTTGTTTGAGCCTGACGTGATTGAAATCGCTGAGGCGGTGCATGCAGCTGGTGCGTATTTTTACTGCGATGGCGCAAACTTTAACGCCATCATGGGCGTTGTGCGTCCGGGTGATTTGGGCATCGATGCGATGCACATCAACCTGCACAAAACCTTCTCGACCCCACATGGTGGTGGTGGACCAGGTGCTGGTCCGGTTGTTCTGTCCGACGCTTTGGCACCCTATGCGCCATTGCCTTACGTTAAGCGGATTGGGGATGCGGTCACGTTGGTGGAGAACCAAGATGCCTCCAACGACCACCTTGGCCGCATGTCGGCGTTCCATGGGCAAATGGGCATGTATGTCCGTGCCTTAACGTTCAAACTTTCACACGGCCTTGACGGAATTTCGCAAGCCGCCCGTGATGCGGTGTTGAATGCAAACTATCTCAAAGCGCAGCTTTCAGACGTCTTCAACGCCCCCTATGGCGACCAACCCTGCATGCACGAAGTGCTGTTTGACGATGCAAGTCTAAAAGGCACCGGTGTTTCAACACTGGATCTGGCCAAAGCAATGATCGACGAGGGCTATCACCCCATGACTATGTATTTCCCTTTGGTGGTACATGGCGCGATGTTGATCGAACCAACCGAAAGCGAAAGCTTGCACACACTTGATGAGTTTATCGGTACCATGCGCGAATTGATGGCAGACGCCAAGGCGGGCAATGTTGAGCGTTTCCTCAATGCCCCAATGAAAGCGCCCATGCGTCGATTGGACGAAACACAGGCCGCACGCTCACCAAAACTGCGCTGGGAAGAACCTGATGACGAGGCTGTGACACAAGCAGCTGAGTAAATAGCGACCAAACAAAAGAACAAAGAGCGGCAAAACAATAATAAATAGCCGCTTTCTTAGGCGGTGGGTTCTGCAGAACCCACCGCCCTTTTTTTGTCTTTATGCGTAGCGGGCTACCGAGAATCTTTCTGCAGCCATCGTTTAAAGGCAATGAGCGACCAGACGCCCTCCGCTATTAGAAACGGAGTTGAGCCAATCAACCACGCATAATAAGCTGCCAGTGCGCAACCGAATGCGAAAGCCAAAATAAAATTGTGGTGACGCTGTTCTAGCGCATAGGTAGTCACCATGATCACGACTGCAATTATGCCAAGATTTTCAACCAAAATCTCTAGTCCCAAATTCTGAGGACTGCGGAGCAGTCATGCAGTCTTTCAAATCGACACATTCACACTTTTTAAATTGTTCAAGCATTGACGCCATGCGACGGAGATCGTCTATTCTTTGTTGAACTTGCTCTTGTTTCTCATCAAGAAACGTTTGCCAGTCTTGCGCTTCTCTTGCCGTGCCAAAACCAAGAGACAATAGATCAGTGGCTTCAACCAACGTAAAGCCGGCCGATTGCGCTAACTTTAGAAACTGAAGAGTTAGCAGCGTTTGTTCGTCCAACTCACGACGGCCTGAGACCCGACCTATTGGTCGGATCAGGCCTTTGCGTTCGTAAAAACGGATTGCCGAGCTCGTGATACCAAGCTTCTTAGCAGCCACACCGATTTTCATTTGTTGTATCCTTTATTTTATCGCGCCGCTTTTTCCGATAATACCAATATCCGCTAGGCTAAGTGCGCCAAAAATAAATGGCACTAAACAGGCGAGGGCGCACACCCAAACGTCAAACCGATCCTTAGACTGCTGCTAACAACGGCCATTACTGTGCTCCAACTCATTTAGAAATTGTTGGGCTAACGCAATGCCTTCACCTTCGCTTGTGACCGTCAGCACTATCGTATCATCAAATGTCTCGACTTCGTGGTTGAGAAAAGTGCAGCAACCCATATCGATGGAAACGAGCCGCTCGACGCTTTGCTTGGCACTGTCAGTATTTGAGAAGACAAATTTTGCGCCATTCACTAATAGCTCACGCTCAAGAATATGAGGTACAAGTTCTGTTCGAAATCGTTTTGTTTCGCTGCGTTGTGCTTCCCCTGTCAGGGCGCAGGCAATTGGGGTAGTTTCAGTGTTGTTATCCATGAGTTTTTTCCTTGTGTTCATCGGATAACATCTAAACTATCAGTTGAACTAAGGTTTAAGTCAATGTCAGTTTTCAACAATATGGAAAATGGCATGGAAGGAACTCATTTAGGGTATATTTTTTGCTTTTGCGCAACGTCTCGTTTTGTGGCAAGTTTTCACGGTCCGTTGCAGTGATTTTTGGGGCCATAATATGAAAATTCGCCAAGCGCATCTTTATGAACTGCCCAGCCTCAGCGAGCTATGTCTGCGCTCCAAAGCCTATTGGAAATATGATCGGGCATTCATTGAAGCTTGCCGCGAAGAGCTGACGCTGACCAAAGCCAATCTGGACAACGACTACGTGATGGTGGCGGACGATGATGGTGCATCCGCTGGCGTTATTCATCTTGTCCTTGATGGCACTACGGCTGAATTGGAAAAACTGTTTATTGATCCCAAATGGATTGGCAAAGGTGTTGGTCGAACCTTGTTCCGATGGGCATTGGAAACCGCGCGGGAAAAAGGCGCGACCATTATGAATGTGGTTGCAGATCCGGGCGCCGCCCCGTTTTATGAAAGAATGGGATTTAAGCAATTCGGCACGATTGCATCCGGCTCCATTGCAGGCCGCAAATTGCCGCATATGCGATTGCAACTCAACCCGCCGGCATAACAGGTGCGCCAGACAAAACGCTGCCTACTCGGCAAGCCCATGTGCAAGCCTGTTATGGCGCTCAATCATTTGTCCCATATCGTTGCCAACCAAATGGCCGTCTTGCACAATCGCACGGCCTTCAACAAATAAAACGCGCACATTGTGTGGACCCGTGAGCACCAGCGCTGCCACCGGGTCCCAATTGCCGGCGGCGGCAATATTGTTCAAGTCCCAAATTGCAATGTCGGCCCGTTTGCCAATTTCAATCGATCCGCAATCATGACGGCCAAGCACCTTTGCGCCACCAAGCGTGGCGATTTCCAGCGTTTCGCGGGCGGACATAGCATCTGCGCCATTTTGCACCCGTTGCAGCAACAAAGCTTGCCTTGCTTCGCTCAGCATGTGCCCCGCATCGTTAGAAGCGGAGCCATCAACCCCCAAGCCCACTTTGACGCCAGCATCGCGCATCTGGCGCACCGGTGCGATGCCAGAACCCAACCGACAGTTCGAGCAAGGACAATGTGCCACCCCGGTGCCGGTTCGGCTGAACAGATCAATTTCTGTTGTGTCCAGTTTCACACAATGGGCGTGCCACACATCTTCACCGACCCAACCCAAATCCTGCGCATACTGCCCAGGGCGACAGCCGAACTTTTCCAAACTATAGGCGATGTCCTCATCATTCTCGGCCAAATGCGTGTGCAGCATAACGCCTTTGTCGCGTGCCAATAAAGCGCTGTTGCGCATCAAATCACGGCTAACAGAAAATGGCGAGCAGGGGGCAAGGCCGACCCGCACCATTGCGCCTTCATTTGGATCATGGAATGTATCAATGACCCGAATACTGTCTTCAAGTATTTGCGCCTCGTTTTCCACTAAGTGGTCTGGGGGCAGCCCGCCATCGCTTTCACCAATCGACATGGAGCCGCGTGTGGCGTGAAACCGCAGGCCGATAGATTTTGCCGCTTCTATCGTATCGTCGAGTTTTGACCCGTTTGGGTAAAGGTACAAATGATCGGACGACATCGAGCAGCCAGACAGAGCAAGCTCTGCCAATCCCACTTGCGCCGAAACAAACATGTGCTCAGGCCCCATGCGCGACCAAATCGGGTACAAGGTCTGCAACCACCCAAACAGCAGCGCGTCCTGCCCACCAGGCACAGCACGGGTCATGGTTTGAAACAAATGGTGGTGGGTGTTCACAAGACCGGGTGTCACCACGCAGCCAGTGGCATCGACAAGGGTGTCGCCAACAAGTTGGTCGCCAACGAGTTGGTCGCCAATAAGGTTGGTGCCGATCTCGACAATAACACCATCCGCAATCCGGATATCTGTCTTCTTCAGCTCGCGGCGCGCATTGTCCATTGTTACAACAATACTGGCGTCTTTGATGATCGTGGTTGGCATGGGGCGCTACTTGGCTGGTTTGGGGGCTAGAATCTTGTGGCATTGTTGTGCCTAGTTGCGGCATTCACAAGACCATTTTTGCCGTTAGATCATTTTGCAGACACCAAAACGGGCCCAAAAGGACCCGTTGGAATTTGTATCGGTAATGGTTTGGAATTAGTTCAAGCTTGCAGAAACATCTTTGATGGCTTGAGCAACAAGATCGTCGCCTTTCTCGCCCATCTTATCCATCAGCACGTGACGTGCAGCTTCCACAGCGATATCAGCAGAGCGCGCACGAACATCAGCAATTGCTTGGCTCTCGGCTTGGGCGATTTTTTCTTCTACCGCTTTGGTGCGGCGTGTGATCAAATCTTCCAATGCAGTTTGCGCTTCCTGGGTCAATCGAACGGCTTCAGATTTTGCCGCGTCAATGATTTCTTGCGCCTCTTCTTCAGCGGCCTGTCGCTTGCGCTCATATTCAGCCAATAGGCTTTGCGCTTCTTCGCGCAATTGTTTGGCGTCATTCAGATCGTCAGCAATCTTTTGGACTTTGCTATCCAACAGACCCAAAACAGTTTTTGGTACGCCAAAATAGATCAGAATGCCAAGGAAAGTCAGCAGGCCAATAAAAATCCACAGGGTTGCGAGTGCTGTTGCGTCCATTACTTTTATCCCTTCACGACTTTAGCAACAGCGTCCTTGGTGAGCTTTTGTGCCGTACGACCCAAAAGATTTGTCACCAATGCGTGTGCTGTGTCTGATGCGATTTCGTCAACATGACCAAGCGCTTCAGTCTTTGTGGACTGGATGCGGCTTTCAGCCGTCGCCATTTTCTTAGCCAGATCTGTCTCAACGCCAACGCGCTTCGCGTCCAAGTCCTTGCGAATGCTGTCGCGGGCCTCTTCAGCCATTGTATGCGCTTTTTTTCGAGCGTTCGCCAAATCGGTCTCGTAGGCTTCGATGGCTTGGTCGGTTTTTTGCCGAAGACGTTCGGCTTCAGCCAAATCACCTTCAATTCGATCACGCCGCACTTCCAAGATTTCGCCGATCCGCGGTAGCGCAATCTTGCTCATCAAAATGTAAAGTGCCGCAAAGCTTAGCGCCAACCACAAAAGCTGAGAACCAAAACTCGCCGGATCAAACGGTGGAAACACATCGGCAGCTTCGCCACCTTCCGCCACTGTGGACGACTGAGTTTCTAGCTCAAGTTCAGTCGCTTGTGTGGCTTCCGTATCGTGTGATGTGGTTGTATTGCTTGCCATCTGGATACCCAAAATTCTTATGCTGGCCCCTTGATATACCGAATTGGAATATCCTGCCAGCGTCAATGCCTGATCGTCAGGTCGGTAAGTTTAGGCAGCCCAAGCATATTGAAATATGTCAGTGGGCTGCCCAAATTCGCTTGCCGTGAAATTAAACGGCGAACAATAGCAATAGGGCGATCAAGAATGAGAAAATGCCCAAAGCTTCTGTTACCGCAAAACCAAAGATCAAGTTACCGAACTGGCTTTGTGCGGCAGATGGGTTGCGCAACGCGCCTGACAAGTAATTGCCAAAAATGTTACCCACGCCCATTGCAGCGCCGGCCATGCCCACACTGGCAATACCTGCACCAATAAATTTTGCTGCTTCTGCTTCCATTTTTAAATTCCTTTCAAAGCGTCAATGCGATGTTCTGTTTTGCCGATTTCCACCCTTGGAAACCGACGATTTTCGTTACTCAACTAATGCGATGGGTGAATTGCATCATTGAGATACATGGAGGTCAAAACCGCAAACACATAAGCTTGCAAAGCTGAGACCAAAAATTCAAGCGCTGTCAGGGCAACTGTCATCGAGAAGGGCAGAATGGCACCAAGCCAGCCCACAAATCCAAATGATGACAAGGTAACGATAAAGCCAGCGAAAACCTTCAACGTGATGTGACCCGCCAACATGTTGGCGAACAAACGAACTGACAAACTGATCGGCCGCGAGAGAAACGAAACGATCTCAATCGGGATCACGATAGGCAATACGTAGCCAGGTACGCCTGCGGGCACAAACAATTTCAAAAAGCCAAGCCCGTTCTTCATGAAGCCATAAACCAGCACCACGGTGATCACCAGCATTGCCAAAGCAAAGGTGACGATGATGTGACTGGTGATGGTGAAGAAGTAAGGCACCATGCCGATCAAATTGGCAACCAGCACAAACATGAACAGTGAGAACACGAACGGGAAGAACTTCATGCCCTCTGATCCGGCCGAGCTGCGCACCATGTTGGCGACAAACTCATAAAGCATCTCAGACAACAGCTGTAATCGGCCCGGAACCAAGCCACGACCGCTTGTTGACAAAATCAGGAAAGCTGAAATCGCCAAAACATTGATCACCATAAACAAAGCAGAGTTGGTGAACGCAATATTGAAGCCAGCATCTTCTCCACCGATAGAAAAGATATCGGTAATTGCAAACTGGTGAATTGGGTCGACTTTATCTGGGATTGCCACGTTTCAGCCCTTATTTATTGTTCAACCGTCGTCGACATCGTCGTTTTCCGGTCCCAAATCCATATCCGGTGTAATCACCGCCTCGGTATTCATCTCGTTGGCGCTTCGCACCACATTCAAAACGCCAGCGGCAAATCCCACCAACACCATTACCAACATGAGCCATGGCGCAGTGCCAAACATCACATCAGCAAAATAACCAATGCCCGCGCCCACCAATATTGCTGCGATAAATTCTGTGCCCAATCGGGCCGCTCGCGCATGACCGGTGAGGTGGATGCCCGATTTTTTTTCAACCATCAAACCCGCATCTTTTTTTGCTGAATGTATCTTTTCAGCTAAAGCGCGTGTCTCTTCTGATCGAATTCCAGTCGAACCTGATGCCTTCTTATCGCTTGTCTGATTGTTAGAACTGGGCATCGACCAACTCCCTTAAACCAGCCAAATCCGCGATGCAAAGGCATCCCTCAAAGTTGGGCGCAACATAAGGGGAGAGATTTAGCGTGTCAAGCAAAGTTGAAAGCTGCACAATACGCTAATTTTATCTTTAAAAACAAAGCATTACGGGATCGCGTGCAATAAATCCGGGCGGAGTGTCTGTGGCCGAATGGCGCATTTTTACGTCTTGGTGGAGATTCGTTCATGCAGTTCAAGGCGGGTTGTTCAAAAAGGGCTAGTTTTGTACATATATGTAGGAAAATCGATAAAAGGATATTGACCCAGCAAGTAGACTTGACGCAGGGTCAATTTGTACTTCCAAACTGAATTGATTATGCGGCAGGCGTTGCATAGCTGGTGATCGTCATATCACAGGCTTCATTTCTCAGGGGCACCACCGCCTGGTAGTCAGGCGAGTTAAACCATGCGTTCAAGGCATCCATATCTGGGAACTCAAGAACCGCAACACCTTGGTGTTCGCCTTCACCGGCCAGGGTTGCGCTATACTGTCCGCGTCTGACCAAAGTGCCGCCATGGGTCGCTAATGTTTGTGCCGCGGCTTTGCCATATTCACCGAATTTTACTTTGTCTTTGATTTTTGCTGTAGCGATCACAAATGCGCTCATTTTAACCTCCATTGAATTTTCGTAGGGTTTGTTTTATACAGAGCTGTACACAAAATTCAATTGATTTGTACACACTTGTACAAAAAAAGGATCGAATATGGGCCGCCCAACAGCATTTGACCGCGAACAAGCCATTGATGATGCCATGCACATCATCTGGCGCGATGGCTATGAGGCGTCGTCCGTCAAAGCGCTATCAGAGCAATTGGGCATCACCCGCTCGAGCTTTTACAATGCGTTCGGCTCGCGTGAGGCATTGTTTCAAGAGGCGTTGCAGAACTATTGCAAGCAGTCGCCTGACTATGCGTTGGCGCTCGCATTCCCGCCAATTGATGTGAAAATGCTGCTGACGTTAGTTTTCCGCGAAGCATGTGCGGCGCGCGCCGATGATCCGCAGGCGCGGGGGTGCTTCGCCATCAACTCGGTGGCTGAATTGTCCAACCATAACGAGGTGCTTAGCCCAGTGCTGGAAAATTTGGTGCTTGGCTCGATCAACCAAATTCAAACCATCCTCAATTGGGGCGTTGCCTCAAAGGAGTTCCCGCGTGATCTTGATACCCGCGCCATGGCGCTTAGTTTGCAGAACCTGCTTATGGGACTGAATGTCATGTGCAAAGTCGTGCGGAGCGAAGACGAGTTGTTGCTCGCCGCACAAACCACGCTCAAAGCCCTTGGCATGTATGAATATGGGTTGGATGAGATTTCAGCCTAGTTTGAACCTAGCATCGATATTGCGCATGGCGTTTGCATTCTTCTGTCTCCCTCCCCTTGGTGGGGAGGGATTAAGGGTGGGGGGCAGGTTGAACATGTTTGTGAGGAGAACCCGGCTCGTAGGCCGGGAATGCCCGGGTGGCTGGGGCAATGCCGTCGCAAAGCCGCTTGGCTGTCCCGGACCAGCCTGTGCACGAGCGCTGAATAGTGAATCGGGACCAGCTGAACATTAAAGCGCTCTCAAAATTGCACTCTACGCCAATCCTCGGACGGTCGCCTGTCTGCCACCTGCAAAAGCAGACTTAAATTATAGCAGACAAGCAACAAACAATCCTCGGGCCGACCCGAGGATCCATGACGCGTCTCGAGGATATTCAGCCGAAAAAAAGAATGTCCAACATTGCCACTTGTCCAAATCATCATGGACCCTCGGGTCAAGCCAGAGGGTGACGAAGGGCTTTGAAACTCAGCCTTCCGACAACAATTTGGCGGGATCAACGTTCAGCGCATTAGCAATTTCAGCGATTGTGTCCAGCGTGACATTCTTATGTCCCGCCTCAACTCGGCTAACATATGCTTGGTCTGCATCTATACGCATGGCCAGCTCTTCTTGGCTAAGGCGAGCGGCCTGCCGTGTGGCCTTAACTGATTGTCCAAATCGCTGCTTGATATCCATAGATGACACAAGAGCGTTTTCAATCGTCACTTTTCCATGTATTATAATACATATATTGAAGTGAAGGCGCCAATTATGAATGTTTTTTGGGATAAAGTTGTAGAATTGTTTCTGTTGCCAAATGGGCTAATCATTTTGGTGGCCGTTTCGGTGCCATTTACAGTCTGGTTAGCTTTCACATTTGCGGCTTGGTGGCCAAGATCAAAAGGCCAACCAACGCCACAACGCGAAACCAAAATGCTATTCACAATCTACCGCGACAACGACGGTGAAGTGAAGGTTTGGCGGCATTAGCCGACATCAACACCGTGTACCGTCCTCTCCTCAGGTCACACCGCGAGCACATACTAAACAAATGCCCTGCCACCACAAACACCTCATCCTGAGCTTGTCGAAGGATGGTTTGCACGCGCTACTATTGACCCTTCGACAAGCTCAGGGTGAGGGAGGGCATCGCACCCGCTAGTTGGTACCCAGCATCGATATTGCGCATGGCGTTTGCATTCTTCTGTCTCCCTCCCCTTGGTGGGGAGGGATTAAGGGTGGGGGGGCAGTTGAACATGTTTGTGAGGATATCCCGGCTCAATGGCCGGGCATGCCCCGGTGGGTGGGGCCGAACGCATACATTGAAAACTGGCTGTCCCGGCCTTGATCCGGGACCGACTGAAAAGTGAAGTGCCCACAAAATCACTGACCTCTCTGATGAGCCGCGCGGCATCAACGCTCCACAATGATTTGGGGCCAACTATCGGGGTTATGGAAGCAGCAGAACAATAAGAGAGGTTTTCCTTCACCATTTCAAGAAACGAACTGCCATCGGTTTGCTGGGGAGTGAACATTTGAATGCCACTACTCGGAAAGCTGTGCCTTTAAAATATCTTGTAAGTATTCAGCTAACGCAGAAACATCAAAATGACCCTCTGCCCAGTTCTCGTCTGCCTCTTTTAGGGCATCGTAGTATGGTTGCCGATTCTCTCGAATTCGCTCAGGGACAATTTTGTTTCCGGGTAACAGCCCCCCATTTCTTAGGCAAATCAGATAATAGCATGCCGCTCTAGCTGTGCGGCCATTGCCTTCCACAAACGGGTGTATCCAATTCATTCGCCATAGTGCATATGCTGGGAGGATTGTAGGATGATCCATAATGTCCCAGTTTTCATGGATTACTGAAAGGAATTGATCCATGAGGTTAGGCACGTCTTTGAAGTGCGGAGGAATATGGTTTCCAACATAAATTGGTTGTTCTCGAAATCTACCGCCAAATTGGGCTATGTTGGCAACCGCAGCTCCGTTTAAAGACCAAAGTGTATATTTATCGAATGACTCAATGCCCTTATTGCAGCCGATTTCAACACAATTCGCAAGAAGATCGTATTGCCGAAGCAAGTTTTGCTCCTGAATCCGGGCAAAGAATTTAGGGTTTTCTTTTTCTCGAAGTGACAAACAATGCTTTCCTTGCAGCTATACAGCGAGCCTAATTGTCTGCGATGTTCGGCGAACAGAGTCTTTTGTTATGAATTCTGAATCTGGTGAATTTCCAAACGCAAAACTAACTCTTTGCTCATGTAACTGTTCCTCTGAAACCGTTGTTTTACGGGCCTGTGTCAGTAACTCTTCCAATTCCCTATCAACCTTAGTGTCACCTGAGAACTGTTTTCTTTTTGCCATTCCTATCTCCTTTTGCAAGCTCGTTCGCTTGTGAACTTGCCATTCACAGAATCGCTTGAACTCTATAATTTTTCATTAACTTTTGATATGCGGCAGCAAATACATCGTCAAATCAAATTTGTATGTTCTTATTATGTTCTAGTGAATTTTAAATGAAAACTCAACCCCGCCCTTTCATCCCGCGCCCTAGCTGCAACAAACTCTCCCGCAATTCCGGGTCTTCAATTGCTTCCACTTGCGCAGCAAGCGCTTGCTCCTCCGTTTCACTCAGCGCGCGAACAGTTGGCTTTTTCGCCTCTTCGAGCTGCGGCACAAAGGGGCGGCGGCTGGGTTTGACTTTATCGACCAGATAAAACCCAAAATAGCGATTGATCGAGGCTTTGATGGTTTCGGTTTCGTGGGTGAAGGCGAGGGCGTGCACGGGGTCCACCCGCACAGTCAGCACCGCACCTGCGTGCGGATCGTCGCCAATGTTGCGCGGCCAGTTTAGCTTGTCTGGCACCACACCTTTATCGTATGGCGCGCCCACGATGGTCGCCCAACGCATCAGCAATTCTGAGTTGGCGAAGCCGCGTTTTTGCACCAGCGGCGCAATGGTGCGCTCGGCCAGTTCGGCAATCGAAACCGAGCGGCGCAATCTTTTGGGCGGTTTGGGCTTTTTCTCGCTCATCATCAATCCGGTTTTGGGGCGTTTCGCGTATCTTGTCTAACGCGATCAAATCACCCATAACCCCATCATGCCAGAAATCAAACGCCACAAAAACGAGAAATCTGAATTAAAGCCGATTGACGCGGGCGCATTGCTTGACTGGTACGACAAAAACGCGCGCCAATTGCCCTGGCGCACCAGCCCGCAAGATCGCGCGGCAGGGGTGTTGCCGAACCCCTATTTTGTGTGGCTATCCGAAATCATGTTGCAGCAAACCACGGTGCCGACCGTCGGGAAATATTTTGCCGCGTTCACCTCGCGCTGGCCGACCGTGCGAGAACTGGCCGCCGCCAACCGAGATGATGTGCTCAGGGAATGGGCAGGACTTGGCTATTACGCCCGCGCCCGCAATCTGCATGCTTGCGCCAATATGGTGGTTGCTGAGTTCGGCGGCACCTTTCCGCAAAACGCGGCCGAGTTGCAAACATTGCCGGGCATCGGCCCTTACACTAGCGCGGCCATCGCGGCGATTTGTTTTGATCAACAGGTGGCGGTGGTGGATGGCAATGTGGATCGGGTCGCGGCGCGGTTTACCGCATTGGCCGAACCGGTGCGCGAAGCAAAACCGTTCATCCGCTCCTTCATTCAGCAATCTGTGCCAAATCGGGCAGGGGATTTTGCGCAAAGCCTGATGGATTTGGGCGCAACCATCTGCGCCCCAAAACGCGCCAATTGTTTGATCTGCCCGATCAGCGAAAATTGCGTGAGCACAACAACTGCCGACCCGACCGATTTCCCAGTGAAGCCAGCAAAAAAGCAAAAGCCGCGCCGTGTCGGGCATGCCTTTGTGGTGGAAAATGAGGCGGGCGAAATCTGGTTGCAGCAACGACCCGAAAAAGGCCTGCTTGCCGCCATGACCGAGGTGCCGGGCAGCGAATGGCAAACTGTTGAGATGGGCAATGCCAAACCGCGCAAAATCAAAGGTCCAACAAACGTCAACCAAAAACCCATCGCACAAAGTGAGAAGCAGACCGAACGTTCGGTCCAAAGGTTTCCACTAGCGGGTGAATGGAGGCGCTGCGGTGATGTTGAGCATGTGTTCACGCATTTTGCGCTGACATTGACGGTTTGGAAATTAAACGCAAACGCCGCGGCAACTGAAAATGGTTGGTGGTCAAAAAAATCGGAACTGGACGGCGAAGCGTTGCCGACTTTGTTCAAAAAAGTGCTATCGGCAGCATTGTCATAGTGAGCTAGTGGCAGACCGTTGAGATGGGCAATGCCAAACCGCGCAAAGCAAACGACCAAACCAAAACGATCCCAAATGCCGCAGAACCAAAGCGCAAACAGACCGAACGTTCGGTCCAAAGGTTTCCACTAGCGGGTGAATGGAGGTGCTGCGGAGATATTGAACATGTGTTCACCCATTTTGCACTGACATTGACGGTTTGGAAATTGAACGCAAACGCCGCGGCAACTGAAAATGGTTGGTGGTCAAAAAAATCGGAACTGGACGGCGAAGCGTTGCCGACTTTGTTCAAAAAAGTCCTGTCAGCAGCATTGTCAAATTGAGCTATTGGCAAACTGTTGAGATGGGCAATGCCAAACCGCGCGAAAAGCCGAAGATCCGACAACATGTGAAACGTCACACGCCTATGACTCGTTAGGCCAGCAAATCGGCAACAATCGTGTAAGTCGCGCCATTCAATTCTGACCCAAACGTCAAGCATTCCTGACCTAGATCGAGACTCAGCCGTTCGACGCAAATGTGGACAAAGAGCCCTAGCACTAAATCGCTTCGCGATATTGGTGGGCGTTAGGCTGAATAAGATTTTATTTCGCGGGTTTTGGTGTGTGCTGTTGGTGAGGTGATTTTGCCTCGTCTGACAGAGGGCATTCCCATGAACATTCAGCATTCCACAGCAATTACACCACTTCGCGCTCGCATGATTGCAGATATGACGGCGCGCAATCTCGGCCCTGCATCCCAGAGCAATCACTTGCGTGCCTGCAAGCGTTTCGCTGCATGGCTGGGGCGAACACCAGAGACTGCAACACCGGATGATGTGAAGGGGTTTCAACAGCATCTGATCGAGAGCGGTATGAGCATCTGCACCCGCAACCAAACCATGACTGGCATGAAGTTTCTATTCCGGGTGACTTTGCGACGACATGATCTGGTGGCCGAGATTTTCCATCTCAGAGAGCCGGACCGGGTACCGTTGGTGTTGAGCCAAAAGGAGATCAAGCGCATCCTCGCCATGGTACCCAGCCTGAAGGCCAAAGTGATGCTGTCGCTGGCTTACGGGTGCGGGCTGCGCGCAAGCGAAGTTGTTCGGTTGAAGGTTGGCGACATCGACAGCGCTCAGGAGATCATCCGCATTGTGCAGGCGAAAGGGCGCAAGGATCGCAACGTGATGCTGCCGTCGGATATTCTGGGCCTGCTGCGCGAGTGGTGGAAGGAACGCCCGGCCGGTCAGGATAAAGATGTGCCCGCGCCCGAGCGGGTTCTCTTCCCCGGATATCGCGGCAAGCATCTCTCAACCCGACAGCTGTCACGGCTGTTTCTTGAGACCGCCAAAGCCGCTGCAATCACCAAACCAGTGACGCTGCACACGTTGCGCCATTCGTTTGCAACCCATCTCTTGGAGCGCGGCGTCGATATCCGGGTGATCCAAGCGCTGCTGGGACATTCCAAACTCACAACAACCGCGCGATACGCCCGCGTTGCCACCGGGATGATCGCGGCGGTAGACAGCCCGCTGGACGACCTGAGCCGGATCAAGCGTAAGAAGGGCAAGGCTGGGTCTTCATAGCCCGATACCATGCTCCGACCATCGTTGGAGGTTGCGGATATCTTCCGCGACCATGGCGCTGCCTGGCGTGCGGCCAATAGAGAACATGTCAACCTGAACCAGCTGAAGGTGATGTCGGCGATTGAGCGTTGCCGCACTGCGGTGCTCGGCGGTCATGTCGCCAAGTGTGAAGACTGCGCACACGAACACATCGCCTACAATTCGTGCCGCAATCGCCATTGCCCCAAATGCCAATCCGGTGCTGCCAAAGCCTGGCTGGCGGCACGCGAGGCCGAGCTGCTACCTGTGAGATATTTCCACCTCGTCTTTACGCTGCCTAAACCCATTGCTGACATCGCGTATCAAAATAAACGGGAGATCTACAATCTTCTGATGCGCGTCAGCGCCGACACGGTGATCAGGATTGCGTCTGATCCCAAGCACCTGAGCGCCCGGGTTGGTATCACATCGGTGCTTCACACATGGGGGTCTGCGTTGACGCACCACCCCCACGTACATATGATCGTTCCAGGCGGCGGCTTGTCTGCAGATGGAACAAAGTGGATCGCCTGCCGCAAAAACTTCTTCCTATCAGTGCT
>NZ_JBLIAI010000060.1:0-16748 GCF_047634455.1 Maritalea sp. | reverse complement strand
CCGTTGCCCGATTTGCAATTCACCAGCAGAGCGTGAAGTGAACGAAAAAACTGGCAAGTTGGATGTGGTGCGTCGTTGCACCGGCGAACTAATTTGCCCGGCGCAAGCGGTCAATCAGCTTAAGCATTTTGTATCTCGCGATGCCTTGGATATTGATGGGCTCGGCTCAAAGCAAATCGCCGCGTTTTATGCAGAAGGTCGCATCAAATTTGCTGCCGATATATTTACATTGCGCGAGCGCGACGCCGAAAGTTTCAAAAAACTGAAAGACCAAGAAGGTTGGGGCGCAACCTCTGTGCGTAAATTGTTTGATGCGATTGATGAACGACGCACGCCGGAGCTAGACAAGTTCATCTTTGCGCTTGGCATTCGCCACGTGGGCAGCACAACCGCTGCGATGTTCGCCAAGAATTACGGCACGTTTGATGTATTTATGGCTGCGTGCATTGCGGCAGGCAACAACGATGCCGCCGCCCATGAAAGCCTTTTGTCGATAGACGGCATTGGCGAAACCGTTGTGCAGTCGGTTGTTGGCTTTTTCGCCAACGAACAAAATCGAGCGGCGATGGATGCTTTATTGGCGCAAGTTCAACCGCTCGAATATGTGGTGGCGTCTGCTGGGGAAAGCCCAGTTGCAGGCAAAACAGTGGTGTTTACCGGATCGCTTGAGCAAATGTCACGCTCAGAAGCAAAGGCCATGGCCGAGCGTTTGGGCGCAAAAGTTGCGGGTTCAGTATCGGCAAAAACTGACTTGCTGGTCGCAGGTCCGGGTGCGGGTTCTAAGCTCAAAAAGGCTCAAGATTTGGGTGTTCAAACCACGGATGAACAAGGCTGGTTCGATCTGGTTGGCCGCTAACTCCTGGCTATTGCACATGTGCAATTTTGTCCAAGACGGTTTTGCCGACTTGCGATAGTCTTTGCCGCATGGAGATGATTTCGCAACAAGATGCCGTAGGCATGGAACTGGAACAAGGAGAGCACGCCAAATTTTGGCGTGAGGAAACCTATGATAGTCTTGAGTGCCTAAAGGCGACATTTTTACGTCACGAGTTCTCACCGCATACGCACGATACTTTTGTTATTGGCGCCGTCGTTGCCGGCTACCAAAAGCACAAGCTCAAAGGCGCTGAATCAGTGGGTGGCCCCGGATCTGTGTTCATGCTGAACCCCGAAGATGTGCACGATGGCAGACCCATGGAGCAGGGGTACAGCTATCGTATGTTCTACCCGTCTGTGAAACTATTGGACGAGATCGCCGCTGATTTGCCGCGCATGCAGCATGCGGGTTCTTTGTTCTTCAAAGACTTGATGTGCCACGATAAAAAAATCGCCCAGGCGTTGATTGCAGCGCACGATGTGTTGGAGCACTCCAAGGACCCATTGGAAAAAGATGAAACGCTGTTCCGCTCTTTTGGTGCGCTGATTGAGCGCTATGGCAGTTGGTCGACAAGTGTTTTGGAGACACGAGAACCCAAAGCGATTGAGCGGGTTTGCGAGTATATGCATGCTCATTTTGGTGAAGAGCTTAATCTTATCATGTTGGCAAATATTGCTGGCATGAGCCGCGCCTATTTTGTGCGGGTTTTTTCCAAACATATGAACCAAACACCGCATGGTTATCTCACAGATATACGGGTTCGTGCGGCGCGCAAGATGCTACACAATGGTCTTACACCGATGAGTGTCGCCAACGATTGTGGGTTCTTTGATCAGTCTCATCTTAATCGTCACTTCAAGCGCCGTATCGGCACCACGCCAGGCGCCTACAAAAACATGCATGCGCAGTAATTTGCTATCCCAGCACACCCCATCTTTGGAGGCTATTCATGAGCGTTTCGGCTGACGCATCCCCAGCGCGGAGTGACTTTTCGGACGGTTTGCGGGCCATTGCGCCGCTTGTCATCGCCGCTTTTCCTATCGCTTTGGTGTTCGGTGCATTGGCGGCGCAAAAAGGATTGTCGCCGTTTGAAACCATGCTGATGAGCGGCGTGGTTTTTGCCGGTGGATCGCAATTCGTCGCGATTGATTTTTGGGCAAGCCCGGTGCCGTGGGTGGCGATTACGGTCAGCGCTTTGTTGGTCAATATCCGGCATGTTTTGATGAGCGCATCTTTGGGCGCAAAAACCAGACAAATGGGTTTTGGCTGGCAGTTGATCGCCTTTGGTTTTCTGGCCGACGAGGTCTGGGCGCTTTCTGAACATCGTGCGCAAAAACAAGGCACTAGCTTTGCTTTCATGATGGGATTGGCGGTGCCATTCTATGTTAATTGGTTGGTGATGACAGGTGTTGGTGCCAGTTTGGGCACATTATTGGCGGACCTTGACCCGGCAAAATGGGGCTTTGATTTTGCTTTTCCCGCCATCTTTATTGGGCTGATTATGGGGTTCTGGCAGGGCAATAAAACTGCGATGATTTTGGCGGCAAGCGGGCTCGCAGCAATTGCCTGCAAAGCCTTTGTGCCCGGCGCTTGGTACATTGCTGCTGGGGCGGTCGCTGGGGTGCTTGTGGCCGCCATGTTGGCCGATCCCAAAAGTTATGAGGCCTAAATTATGGACGCGTTTTTTCAAACTGATCCACTGACTTTGCTGGCGATTTTGGGCATGGGCGTTGCGACCTATCTCACGCGCATTTCGGGCCTGATTTTGGTGCGCTATGTTGACCTAAAGGGCAGAACCCGTGCGGCGTTGGAAGCGGTGCCGGTTGCGGTTTTGATGTCGGTGATTGCCCCAACGGTATTGGCAACCGGACCAGCTGAAACAGGGGCCGCGGTGGTGACAATGCTGGCCGCATTTCGGCTGCCGTTACTTGGTGTTGTGGCAATTGGTGTTGTGTTAGTTGCCCTGTTTCGCGCAGCGCTTGGCATGCTTTAGAGCAGGGCAAAAAGTACCTCAACCAAGGTGGAACGTCCCGATTTGCCTCGATTTGCACCGCACTTGTGCTGAAACGTCCCAAAATTGCGCCACCTGAAATTGTGATGATTTGGCCGATTGGTCCGGCAAAAATAGTGACGATCAATAGGGCGATAGTTGCGGTGAGGCGGGTGGTACAGAGCGTAAGTGACATGCCCAATATGGGCTTGGGCGACAATAGCGGTGGCCACAAGCTTTAGGCCGTGGATGAGACCTGTGCCAAGCAGTTCCATCAGTGTGTCAGCATATAGGGCAAACCGACTTGCGAACTGGACGGGCCGGGCAAGAACTGGCACAGGGTGACTAAATCTGATCAAAATTGAACTGTTGTTCAGACCCTAGATTGGCTTGGTTGCGTCAATGAGCCAAGCCTTGTCGCTGCCGTCCAATTGTGATGCTGCAATCTTAGAACATTGCTGATGATAATCATTGAGCCAAACAATCTCGGCATCGCTCATTAAGTTTTTGTCGATCAGGCGCTTGTCGATCGGGGTAAATGTGATCGTCTCAAAACTTAAAAAAGGCGCGTCTTTTGTTCCCTTGTCGCTTTCAACAACAACCAGCAAGTTTTCGATACGAATGCCATGGCTGCCTTCTAAATAGTAGCCTGGTTCATTGGAGATGATGTTGCCCAATTCAAGCGGCGCGTGGTTGCGTGGCGACACGCCACATGGCCCTTCGTGCACACCCAAAAATGCGCCGACGCCGTGGCCCGTGCCATGGTTGTAGTTCAGGCCTTCGGCCCATAAGTACTGACGCGCCAACACATCCAGATGCGCGCCTGTTGTGCCAATTGGAAAGTGTGCGAGGCTGAGCGCAATCATGCCCTTCAATACCAATGTGAAGTGTTTTTTCTGGTCGTCGGTTGCCGGGCCGGTTGCCATGGTCCGAGTGATATCGGTGGTGCCTTCAAGATATTGGCCGCCGCTATCCACCAGCATCAATTCGCCTGGCACTAAGCGCCGGTCTGAGTTGTTGGTGACGCGGTAATGGCAAATCGCCCCGTTTGGGCCGGAGCCTGAAATTGTTTCGAAACTAATATCGACGAGTGAATTGGCTTGCCGACGAAATTGCTCGAGCTGTTTGACGATTGAGACTTCGGTGAGCTCGCCTTTTGGCGCTTCTGCGTCCATCCACGCCAAAAATTTTGCCATCGCTTTCGCGTCGATGCGTTGAGCCGCCTTCATGCCGTCAATTTCCACCGCATTTTTGCGTGATTTGATTTTCAGCACCGGGTCCGGTTCATTCAAAAATTTGCCGCCTGCATCAATAACGATATTGCTCAGTTTTGAGGGGCAGGTATTGCCATCAAGCCAAATGGTTTTGTTTGGGGCAAGCGAAGCGAGATCTGTTGTGAAGTCGCCAATTGAACGCAATGTGACAATATCTGCCAGCTGATTTTGCAGTTCAGAGGTAATTTTTTCAGGCTGAACGTATAAATGCGCGGCACCAGATTTGTCCACGGTTGCAAAGCCAAGCGTAACAGGGGTGTTGGGGATGTCCGAACCGCGCACGTTGAACAACCAACAAAAACTTTCCGGCAAAGTCAGCACCAAGGCATCTGCGCCAATTTTTGTGATCATATCTGCAAGTTCGGCGATTTTTTCTGCGGCAGTTTTTCCAGTTTGTTCAACAGACAGCGTAAACACTTTGCCCGTTGGCGGCGCTGGGCGGTTCATCCAAATTTGGTCGATCAAATTTGGGCATTCAACCAACGCTATGTCAGACTTTTTTAAATCATCCCGAAGCGTCTTGATCGCGTTCGGGGTGTGCAACCAGCCATCAAACCCGACATTTGCGCCCGCGCTCAACACGTTTGAAAGCCAGCTCTGTGCACTGTTTGGTTTCATGTCGACACATTCAACAGCGTCAGTGTCTGTTTGGGCTGGGGCCTGAATGGTGTACCGGCCATCAACAACCAATGCGGCGCGATCAGCTGTTACAATGGCATAGCCAGCAGATCCCGTGAAGCCTGTTAAGTAGGCCAAGCGTTCGTCGCCTGCAGGCACGTTTTCACCACGATGTGCATCATCACGTGGGATCAAAAATGCATCTATCCCGGCGACGGCCATGGCGGCGCGCAGCTTTGTCAGCCGAGGTTTAACGAGGGTTGGATCAGCTTTTTCATCAAATTGTTGCAATTGGATTGAGCTGTCATTTTTGAACATTCGGTACAGTATCCTTTGGATCGCATTTTTTGATCGTTGTTTCGCGTGAAATGCATCTTTGATGGTTTAAACATTCAAACGGGAGATTAATATGGCAAAACCACTTGAGTTTATGTGCGGCATATTTGTTGCTATAATGAGGTCTCGCACCTTGGCAGTTGAACGAGATATTGGCCATTTTGCTGAAGTAGAGCACTACGATATCCACAGAAACCACAGTTTGTAGCGCCGGATTGTTTCGTCGGCGATCGTGTTTAGCCTTGCCAATTATGCCAATCGCGCAATGGTTGAGTTCATTGCGCGTTTTTTGTCTCCAATGAATTGTTTTGTTGTCCTGATGGTATACCCAAAATGCATGGCTGTGGTGCGGTTCCGGCTCTACCTAAATTTTTTTTGTTGCATTACATTGTGGTCAAGAATTCAAAAAAGCAACCCCGCTTTAAGTGGAACTTGTTGGAGATGAAAATGACACACACAAATGGTTTTTTCCGCAGCGTTTTGGACGCAATGGTTTCATCTCGTTCCAAGCATGCTGAGCGGCAGGTTGCACGGTTTTTGAAAACTCAAGGGCACGATGCGATCAACAATGATCGCATGAACGGATTTTGATTTTAGGCACTTTCGCCGAACATATTTAGGACGCACAAAATGGCCAATAAAGGTTTCTTTCGCAACGTAATGGACGCCTTCGTAACTTCTCGTAGTAAACACGCTGAGCGCGAAGTTGCACGCTTTGTGGAAACACATGGCTACCGCAATTTGCTGAACGAAGATCGCACACGTAACGGTTTCTAAGGATTAGCTTTTAAGCCTGACGTTGCAATCTTAGGATTGACCAATCGCCCTTTTCGACATGTTCGAGAAGGGCGATTTTGTTTTCTGCATAGGCTGCAATAACGCCATCGGCTTGCCGGTTCAGTAAACCGGCCAAAATGACGATCCCGTCAATTGCTGTATGTTTGGCAATGTCTGGCGCCAGCTCGACCAATGGACCGGCCAAAATATTTGCCAACACCAAATCAAATGGCCCGCGCTGAGCAAAAATTTCATGATCCATACCAGTTGAAACAGCGGTTTCAATTTTGCCTGCGACGCCGTTGATTTGAGCGTTTTCCAGGGTGATTTCGATGGCTTTTTTGTCGATATCTGTTGCCAGCACGTTTAGGCCAAAGCGCTTTGCGGCTGCAATAGCAAGGATGCCTGTTCCGGTGCCCAAATCCAAAATTGTTTCTGGGTTTGCGTCCGAATTGGCGACAAGTGAAATCGCCTCAAGACAGCCCGTTGTTGTTTCGTGATGGCCTGTGCCAAAAGCTTGGCCAGCGTCGATTTTGATGGCGATTTTACCTTCTGGAACCGGTGTTTGATCGTGGCTGCCGTGTACAAGGAATTCGCCTGTGTCGATGGCAGAGAGACCTTCGAGTGAGTGGGCAACCCAGTCCTTGTCCGGCACTTTTGTGATTGAGAATTCAACCGAACCGTTAAGCACGCTTTTGGCTAAGGCATTAAAGCGCACCACATCTGGCTTGTGGTCACAAGTTGCTTCAAATACCCAATCACCATCTTCGTTTTCGTAAGCGGATGCAGAAACAGCTAGTCCATCTTCCTCCATCACGGCATCGGCCAGCGCAAACGCGTCTTGTTTGGACATCGGGACTGAGATTTGTTCTAGGGTCATGGGTTTTGCCTTTATGGGCGTTTGATAAAGCTTTCGAGGACTTTTTTGCGTCCAACGGAGGGGAAGTCAATGGTGAGTTTGTTGCCATCAACGATTGCAACCACACCCTCGCCAAATTTCAGGTGCATGGCCGTATCGCCTTGCTTGAACGAGGATGAGGACGACTTAATGGCAGCCGTGCGCA
Source organism: Maritalea sp. (assembly GCF_047634455.1). Classification (GTDB taxonomy): domain Bacteria; phylum Pseudomonadota; class Alphaproteobacteria; order Rhizobiales; family Devosiaceae; genus Maritalea. Next base: position 9,812 of record NZ_JBLIAI010000060.1, on the reverse strand, counting down.
CGATCAGGTCACCATCAATTGTGGGGCCGCGATCAGTGCCACGGGCTTTATGTTGTTTTTGGGCGCGTTGCCAGCCCGGCGTTTCATAAACACTGTCAAACGGGTCACGGTTGTCAAATTTTGAGGCGGTGTTGCGGCCACCATAATTGTAGCCACCATAGCTTGAGCCTGTGTCTTTGACCTCAACCGCATCGGTGGGCAATTCGTCAAGGAAACGCGATGGGATGCAGGTTTGCCATAATCCGTGGATGCGGCGGTTTTGTGCCACGGTCAGTTTGGCGCGTTTTTTGGCGCGGGTAATGCCCACATAGGCAAGGCGGCGTTCTTCTTCCAAACCTGCACGGCCACTTTCATCAAGCGAGCGTTGGTGGGGAAACAGGCCTTCTTCCCACCCGGGCAAAAACACGGTGTCGAACTCTAACCCCTTCGCGGCGTGCAGCGTCATGATTGAAACCGCATCGTCGGAGCCATCACCACTATCGCGCTCCATCACGAGAGAGACGTGTTCTAAGAAACCGCCAAGGGTTTCGAACTCTTCCATTGAGCGGACGAGTTCTTTGAGGTTTTCAAGGCGTCCGGGCGCGTCTGCAGAGCGGTCATTTTGCCACATTTGCGTGTAGCCGCTTTCATCCAAAATCGCCTCGGCGACTTCGGCGTGTGGCTGGTTCTTCAGCCGCGATGCCCAATCGTCAAACTGGCTGAGCAAAAAGCGTAACGTTGAGCGCTGTTTTGGTTTTAACTCGTCGGTTTCAATCAGATCACGGGTGGCTTGGATCATCGGGATATTGGCGGCGCGGGCTGCATCGTGCAGCAGCCGAATTGTTGTGTCACCCAGTCCGCGTTTTGGCACGTTGACGATGCGTTCAAACGCCAGATCATCTTGTTGCTGGGTTGTGGCGCGCAAATAGGCGAGGGCGTCGCGAATTTCTTTGCGTTCATAAAAGCGCGGGCCGCCAATGACGCGATAATTGAGGCCAAGTTTGATGAAGCGTTCTTCAAACTCGCGCATTTGGAAAGAGGCGCGCACAAGGATCGCCATCGAGTTGAGCTGATGGCCTTGGCGCTGAAACTGCTCAATCTCCTCGCCAATGTGCCGGGCTTCTTCTTCAGAATCCCAAACTGAGGTCACGCTGACCGGCTCGCCTTCTTCGCCCACATCGGTTTGCAATGTTTTGCCCAACCGGTCTTCATTGTGCGAAATCAGATGCGATGCGGCGCGTAGGATTTTGGACGTGGAGCGATAGTTGCGTTCAAGCCGGATGACTTTTGCGCCGGGAAAGTCTTTTTCAAACCGCAAAATATTATCAACTTCTGCGCCGCGCCACCCGTAAATCGATTGGTCATCGTCACCCACTACACAGACATTTGAGTTGCCTTGCGCGAGCAGCCGCAGCCACAAATATTGCGCAACGTTTGTATCTTGATACTCGTCGACCAGCATATATTTAAAACGGGCATGAAATTCAGCCAAAACGCTTGGATTGTCTTTGAGCAACCGAATGCATTCGAGCAGCAAGTCGCCAAAATCGGCGGCGTTGAGGGTTTTCAATCGCGCTTGATAGGCGGCGTAAAGCTTTGCGCCCTTGCCATCGGCAAAAGCACCAGCGTCCGATGCATCAAGCTGTTTGGGCTGAAGGCCCTTGTTTTTCCAGCCATCAATCATGTGCGCCAATTGGCGGGCGGGCCAACGTTTTTCGTCGACATTTTCAGCTTGCAATAATTGCTTGAGCAGGCGGATTTGATCGTCTGTATCCAGAATGGTGAAGTCAGATTTCAGCCCCACCAGCTCGGCATGGCGGCGTAAGATTTTCGCGCCAATCGAGTGGAATGTGCCAAGCCACGGCATGCCTTCAACCGAACCGCCAACGAACTTGGAAATCCGCTCTTTCATTTCGCGGGCGGCTTTGTTGGTAAAGGTTACCGATAGGATTTCGTGGCCGCGGGCGCGACGGGTGGCCAAAATGTGGGCAATGCGGGTGGTCAACACCCGGGTCTTGCCGGTGCCAGCGCCTGCCAGCACCAATAGCGGGCCTTCGATGCTTTCAATGGCGTCTTTTTGTTCGGGATTTAAGCCCTCAAGATAACGCGGTGCGCCGCCGCCAAATTGCGACGTAATCGGCCCTGGTTGTGAACTGGGTGCTTTGCCCGGTCTAGCAATCATAGAGTGCGCTCGAATCTCGTTTTGTTCTTTATAGGTCACTTGCAAATATTTGTATATGCGGAGGTGAATTTAGGTTTGCATCTCAAGGGTGTCCTAAAGGTGTTCCTCGCGGCTTTGGTCAACCAGCGCTTTGTTGAAGCTGGACAGGGCGCCGATATGGGTTACCCAGCCCACTTGGCGCATCCGTTTGCCAGAGCCTTCCATAACCGGCAAACGCTCCTTGTTGGTGGCGTCGAATGCGCGCAAGGCATTTTCCAGCGTGTCATTGGACTTGAGCCAAGGTTTGCCAGATAGAATATCGAACGGTTCTTCGTCGCCGTCTTTGTCGAATGGGGTCATAAAGTCGCGGACCCGGAAATATTTGACGAAGTGTTTGTGCGGGCCTTCTTCAAGCATAATGCCACGGGTATAGAGCTGCCAGTAAAAGAACGAGCGCCCCATCACCGCCTGGCTGATGCCCGTTGAGATCGACACCGCAAATAACAGGGCGATCGAGAAGGCGAATCCGCCGGTCAATTCAAAGATCATCACCGTCGTGGAAATTGGCGCGCCAAGCACGGCGGCGGCAACCGCGCCCATGCCAATAATGGCGTACAGCGCTTCTGATGATGCCAGTTCGGGAAACACAGCTGCGGCCATTAACCCGAAGGCGCCGCCCGTCATCGCGCCAAGATAGAGCGATGGTGAAAACACCCCGCCGCCCATGCGGGACGCGAGCGTTATTGCCGTCGCTACGGTTTTGGCGATGATTAATGCCAGCATAGTTTGAATGGACCATTGATTGGTCAATGCGGCGTCAGTTGCCTCATATCCGACGCCCAAAATCTGGGGGAAGGCCAACGCAATAAAGCCAACGGCCGCACCGCCAAGTACAGGGCGCAAAAAGGTTTTGATTTTGAAATGGCGTGCGATCCAATCACTACCAATGAGCGAAGTTTGAAAGCAAATTGCGACGACCGCGCAGGTGATGCCGAGCAGCGCAAATGCGGGAATTTCCCAATATGAAGTGATCTGAAAATCTGGGACCAGGAACGCTGGATTGTCGCCAAACCAGGCGCGGGACATTGCCGATGCAATAACGGATGCGATAACGACCGGCACAAATGCTGACATTGCAAAATGCCCAAGAATGACCTCGTGAGCAAACAACACGCCTGCAATTGGCGCGTTGAATGAAGCTGAAATTGCTGCTGCGACCCCACAACCAAGTATCACGCGGCGCGCCGAGGGGGGGAGCTCAAAATAGCGAAATAGGGCTTTGGAAACTGACGCGGCAAAATAAACCACAGGCCCCTCGCGACCGGCGCTGCCGCCAAAACCCAGCGTGATCAGGGAGATGGACGTGCCAACAAGGGCCTCTTTGAGCGATAGTTTTTTGCCGTCATGGGTGCGCGCTTCAATCACATCGGCCACACCGCCATAGCGCGAATGGGGGCGGAAAAATAAGATCAGCCCGATAAGGGCGCCGCCAATAATTGGCCCGCCGAAGGTGAAGTACCACGGCAGTTGGCTGAGGCGGTCAAGAATGCGTTCTGATGTTGTGCCGATCCATAAGAATTGCAGCCAACCGATCATTGAGCGAAAGAGAATTGCCACCAAGCCGCCAGCGATGCCTGCGCCGATGGACAAAATCCACACTTTTGGTTGTTGCGCGGCTTGAAAGGCCGACAGGTGGGGTTGCACCCAGCGGTGCACAACTCGGTAAATTAGACGGGCATTTTTTGCCATATTGCTGCGCGATACCCCTTTAAATCGCACCTGAACTCTATTTGGTGATAAGCCCGTTTGGCGCATGCGCGCAAGCGTAAATGACTTAAAGCTGTGTTTTCAAATGTAGAATTGTTGAAATTGGCGGTATTTTGGGGTGACGGATGATGCACAAACGCATAGGATTTTACATGGTTCCTGAATTGCTGCGGTCAGTTCGTTGTTAAATCGACTTTATATCGTTGTTGGTGTTGTCCTTATTCTGCTGCTCACTGCAGCATTTGTGGTGCCGCGCCTTTATGACTGGTCCCCATATCGCCAACGCATGGAGCAAATTGCGTCTGAGGCGATGGGCACTGAAGTTAAGATTTATGGCGATCTGTCTTTCACGCTATTGCCACAGCCACAAATGACCATGTCGCGGGTGGTTGTGGGGCCAGAAAATTCTCCGATTTTAGAGATTGAGCGTGTTGATGCGCATTTGGCGCTGATGCAATTTTTGCGCGACCAATATGATGTGCAAAAGCTGGTGCTCGATACTCCCGTATTTAATCTGAAAGTGGCTGAAGATGGTGGCTTGGATCTGCCGGTTTCGCTGTCGCAAAATGGCGGTCGTGACAATGTTGCGATTGAAGATGCGCAAATTATCAATGGCACATTTCTGCTCAGTGATATGCGCTCGGATGAACATTGGCGCGTTGAGAACATCCAAGGCAATCTCAGTGTTGCCGCACTGCGTGGGCCATTTGCATTTACGGGATCGGGTGATCTTGAGCAGCAACAGATGGCGCTTCGGCTCAACACGTCGGATTTGAATGAACGCGGGGATATTCGGGTCAGCGCTTTCTTGTCACCATCGGACAAATCCTTTTCGCTTGCAACAGAAGGGCTTTTGACGACAGCGACGCTCTCGCCTTTTTATGATGGTGAATTAACTTTGCGCGTGTCGCCACAAAATTTGGCTGAAAATGAGGTGCGTGGCGACATGATTATGGACGGAAAAGTCCAACTGTCACCAGAACGCTTGAAACTGACCGAATATACAATACAGCCAGATGAAAATCGGGCGGGGACACGCCTCACGGGGGCTGTGGATGTCAAGTTGGGTGCGCAACGGACGTTTGACCTTGTGATTTCTGGTGGTGTTGTACCACTTATGCCCAACGATGCGTTGAATGCGCGCGAAAATGAACCCTATGCGCTGGTATCATTGCTGACACAGCTTCCTTCTCCACCAGCACTTGGCGATATTCAGGGCAACATTTCGGTAGATATAACCGAACTTGGTCTCAAAGCTTTGGCGTTGCGCAACGTGTTACTGGACGCCAAAACAGACGGTGAAAACTGGACTATTGATAGATTTAGCGCAAAGTTACCCGGCGATACGTCACTGACGCTTTCGGGCGAATTGATTGATGCGCAAGGCAATGCCGCCTTTGACGGTAGGTTTTCAATTGAAACCGAAAGACTTGACGCATTGGCGCGATCATGGCGCGCCTTTGGTGAAAGTAACCCGCTATTTGGGGCCAAAGCCAGCTTGACGGGGGGGATTGATTTTTCGAACTCCGGGGCGACGTTTGACGAATTGTTGTTCAATTTGGACGGATATGACATTAGCGGACAAGTGGATTGGCGCGAAGAAAACCAACGCCGCCTTACGGTTCGAGCCGATTTAAGTCGCTTCGATGCGCTCGCAACCAAACAGCTGCTCGGTTTGTTGCCAGACCCAAATCGTCCCACCAAGTTTAAGATGAGTTTTCCGGTAGGGACGTTCAAGTTAGCGGCTCAAAGCATTGACGTGGCTGGGCAGTTAGCCAATGGGGTCGCCCTAGAAGGGCAATGGGACAAAGAAGCCGTAGAGCTTTCGTATTTTCGCATTGAAGATATCGCACAAATTCGCTTGGACGGCAGTGGCGTGATCGCTGGGACGTTCGATCAACCGCGTTTGAGTGGCGCCTTGCGGGCTGACCTTCAGCCGCGCGCGAATGTTGGCGGGCTTTGGTCGGTTTTACCATTGCCCAATTTGCACCCCTCTATTGAGCGTGTGTTCTCGGCAAATCGCCCTGCACGGTTTGACTTCGAGCTGACAGAACCGGGCAGGGTTGGTGAGCAAAAGCTGTTGCTGACGAGCAGCTCCGGCGAGTTGAGCATGAATGCACAAGTGTTGCTAAGTGAAGGGTTGCCTGCCGCGTTCACTTCGCCATCAATTGGCGCATTTGAGATCAATGCACCGTCGGCAAACGCGCTGTTTTCGCAACTTGGGGTAGATAGTGCTCTATTTGACGACGAAGTTCCTGCCAAATTGGAAATCGACTATCAGGGCACCATTTTCAACAGCGTTCAACTGACAGCACTTTATACCAGCGCACAGGAAGCCTTGGGCTATCAGGGGTCATTGATTGTGAGTGATCTTGACCGTTTGCGCGGCAGCGGTGAATTGCGCATGAAACTGAGTGATGCGGAAGGGTTTGCCGATTGGATTGGGCTTGAGAGTTTTCAGATTCCTGAGATCAACGGAAAATCGAACGTTAAGTTTACCGATTCGAGCAGCGTTGAGTTGAGCGATATAATCTTGCGCGCTGGTGGGGAAGACGTTTCTGGTGATTTGCAGTCAAAACAATTGGGTGACATCAAAGTCATCACCGGCGACTTGCAAGTTGGGCGGTTGGATGTTGCTGCTTTTTCATCGTTTTTAGGTGGCAATGCATCTAACCTTAAATCTGGCGATCAGATATGGCCTGACGGGCCGTTTGGTGTTGCCGATGGCGCGCGAAACACACGTGGACGCGTGCACGTTGAGACACCACTTTTATTGGTCAATGGCGAGGTGCTTGTCACCGATGCTGGATTTGACGTTTCCTGGACCCGTGCAGAAAATCGCATTCGCAATCTTGTTGGTGCGCGCGGGCAGGGTGAAATTACAGCAGATGTAGCGCTTTGTTGTTATGGCAGTGTCGCACAAAAGCAGGTCGCTGGACGATTTGCGATTGATGGTGTGTCCTTTGGTGATTTGTTTCCACCAGCCATTGCGCAGCGGCTGTCGGGCGAAATGGCGGGGAGCGGCAAGTTTTCGGGAACAGGGACAGACTTTGCCAGCGCCATCAGCAGCTTGGGTGGCGAGGGCAGCTTTTCTGTGTTGGGGTTGAGAATTGAAGATTTCGATCCCAAGATTTTTGAGAAAATCAACGCGGTTGAAAATGTACTTGAGCTTGAGGCGGAAGAACTTGAGGCGCGGGTCCTGTCAGACCTTGCGGGTGCGCCTTATACATCGTCAGGGTTTGAAGGCCTGTTTAGCTTTGCGGCCGGAAAACTATTGATCAGTAATGTGGCGTTAGAGGATGCGCGCACGCGTCTATTTGGTGATGCCAGTTTGGCGCTTAGCGACATGCAGTTTGAAAGCGGCTGGTCGCTGACCCCAACACAAAATATTGGTGACGGTTCGGTTTTGAATGAAACTACGGGGCGCGTAGATGTGCTTATTTCTGGTACATTATGGGCGCCACAATACCGTATTGATATTCAACAAATGGTTGATTCTATTCAGGTAAAAGCTTTCGAATTGGAAGTGGATCGGCTTGAAAAATTGCGGGCTGAACAAGAGGCGCGTTCATTGGCGCAAGCTGAAGAACAACAGCGGCGCATGGCCGAGCAAGCCGCGCAGTTGGCGCGAGATGAAGCTGCAAAGATTGAGGCGGCGGAGGCGGCGCTGCAAAAGAAACAGGCGGAAGCGGCTGCAAAGGCGGCGGCAGAAGCTGCTAAGTTACAAAACGACAATTCCAGCGTGATTGAATTGCCGGCGCTCACGCCAAATGAACAGCCGTTGCCGTTGCTCAATTTAGATTCTTTGTTTGATCCCAATGCGCCGTTTGACCCGAGTTTGACGGATCAAGAACTGCCGATTGATCTGATTGAGGGTGGGAACTAGGGTCTGGACTGAATTGAGAAAAGGTCTGGATTGGGTGCAAAATAGACTGATTTGAGGAGAGAAACGAAAGCGATTTTCATATCGGTGAGGCTTTTCGACGTTGAAGCAGCCTGTTTTGCATGCAACCCGATGGGCAGCATTCAATTTTGCCAGTTTGTCGTTGAAATATCCTCATTGACAGCAAGTCAATTCGGCCGATTTCGCCTAAATCTGATCAAAACTGAACTGCTGTCCAGATCATTTCTCAATTGAGTTCAGACCCTAGCTTTCTGGCTGTTTTAGTGCGTCAAGAACAGCAAGGCGCAAGGCTGAGGCAAGGTTGTTGGTTTGGCGGCCCTGATCAATTTCTTCAACTAGCTGGGTGAGTGTTAGTGATTGGGCAGTTGCCAGCGCATCGATTTCATCCCAAAACTCTTGCTCGAGCGCCACGCTTGTGCGGTGCCCGGCAATCGTTAGGGATCGTTTTTTCATCTGTGGTTATGGTTTCTTGCGGAATGAATCAAGGCTGACCACGTTTTCTTTTTCGTCGTCATCCTCACTGTCTTTATCTGGTTTGGCTTCAGAATCGGCTGCTGCGTCGCTGGTCTCATCTTCCGTTGTGGCAGAAGACGCCACGTCGCCATTTTCGTCTACGACGTCAAATTGGAGGCCAAACTGCACAGAAGGGTCGAAAAACCCCTTGATGGCAGAATAAGGCACAACCAACAGCTCTGGCTGTCCATCGAATGAAAGCCCGACCTCAAAACCCGTATCGTGGACTTTGAAGTCCCAATATTGATTTTGCAGAACGATGGTCATCTCGTTTACATATTGCTTGAGCAATTTTTCTGAGATTCGAACGCCGGGTGCAGTTGTTACGAATGAAATGAAGAAGTGATGTTCGCCAGGAAGCCCGGTTTTAGCTACTTCGGTCAGCACTTTTCGCACCACGCCACGCAGTGCTTCTTGTGCCAAAACATCGTAGCGAATGAGGTCTTCGGACATCGCTTTTCCTTATTATTTCCCGAATCCAATTAAAGACCATAACAGCCCTAATTTTGCTGAAATTGCAAGTGGATAGGTTGTCAAATTTGGGGACGCGGTAAAAATTTAGTGCAGGTTTCTGTTGCCAGGTACCTGCGGACCCCGCCTACACCCTGCGAGGAGTGTAGGGCTTCAATTCGAGGTGTCAAACCGCTTACGCAGCCAAACGTACCTCAGCGAAGTTGTCATTTGCAACTATCATAATGGCCCGATGCGGTGGTACCATGCCGAGCGAAAGCAAACCCTTTACACCCTCGTCGATCCTATTTCGCCCCCAAAATCTTATGCTTTAGCTGAGCAGCAGATGTTTTGGTGGAGGCGCCGGGTACCGCCCCCGGGTCCGAATGGTTTATTACGATCGCGATTTATCGCCGTAGCTGTTTCCAGCCCCTCTAATATAGGCTCGATTTCAAAAAAAGCAATCCAAAGCCAACACCTATTTGGCTTTACTTGCACAAATGGTTGTGGAATCTTTGGTTAGCAGGATCACGAAATACGTGACCGTTGGCGGCAGATAAAAGGGAGTTGCGTTTTAATGAGCAAGCACTTGGAAGAAATTCAGAAATATGATGCGAAAGCTGATCCGGCAATCGTGGATAAAATGGCAAAAACTTATCGGCTGGTGTTGAGCAAGCGCGACAGTGCCTATGTTGCGGTTAGCGACGAGAAAGAACTCAAGACAGTGCGTGAGAATTTCTTGAAGAAAAAACTTGGTCTAACGGATAGTGACGACAAGTTGGATGCAATCATTGCCGGCGTTGCCGATCAAATGAAAGCAGACCGGATGAAAGAACGCCTGACTTTTTATTATCTGTGCGCAAAGAAGGCCGGAAAACTCTCGGTTTTTGCTTAAGCAAATTGTGTTTTGATAAAAGCTGAGCGGCGTCCTTTTGGACGCCGTTTTTGTTCGCGGATTTGTGATGGACAATTGAAACGCTGTCGGGCGCTCAGCTGTTAAAGTGCTGACAAATTGCAACGGAGAGTGATCCATGGATC
>NZ_JBLIAI010000059.1:0-16840 GCF_047634455.1 Maritalea sp. | reverse complement strand
GGCGAACGTTAATCGTTTGATCGTTTTTCTCTCGACAGACGAAAATCTCAGTGCTAATTGACCTTTATGAACACACAAGTTTTTGCACAACGAGAGAGCCGACGACCACGATAATTTCTTCGTGCTTTTTTTGTCGTCCCTCTTCGCTTGAGCAAAACTATGAACTCCCTTGATATTGTGAACAATCAACAGCCTGAATTTGCGCAAAATTTATATGTGTTGAGCATTCGGCGTGAACTTACTGCGGACGCAGGATGGATTGAAAACCTGCACGATGTTTGCTTCGGTCCAGGCCGATTTGCACGTGCGGCCTTTCGCATTCGGGAGCGGTTTGGGGTTGATGAAAATCTTTGCCTTGTGGCGGAACTCAACAATGAGCCTGTGGCGAACGTTAAAATGTCGGCGATAAATATTTCGGGTCTGAACGGCTATCTGCTTGGGCCGCTGGCGACCGACCCCACAAAAAGAAAACTGGGTGCGGGTAAGGCGTTGGTGCGCGAAGTGGTGGTCAAAGCATTTGAAGTGCTTGCCTGTGAATTTGTTTTGCTGGTCGGGGACGCCCCATATTATGGCCCTTTGGGCTTTGAGCCGACTTTGCCTGAACGAATTGAATTTCCCGCGCCTGTTGATCCGGCACGGGTTTTGGTCGCCGCAAAAGATGCTACACTGGGCCACAGACTCAATGGTCCCATTTCAAAATGGGTCGACTAAAAACTGGTGGCCTCCGTTCACTGGTTGGGGAAAATGATTTGCCTATGCCTGACCGCGCGCTGATTGATCGGATCGCAAATCGCCTGCTTGATCGACCACAAGATGATTATGACACGGGCTGCCACAAGGTGGATGGCATACCCCCGCTCAATAGCGGGCGACCGCCAAAACCGTCGGCTGTTCTGATCGGGCTGGTGCAGCGGGAGACGGGCAGTCATGTGCTCTATATTGAGCGATCTTCCAAACTACGCGCCCATGCGGGGCAAATTGCCTTTCCGGGCGGCAAAATTGATGAGGAAGATGGCGGGCCAACCGTTGCGGCCTTGCGCGAGGCGCATGAGGAAGTTGACCTGCACCCCAAAGATGTGGACGTGATTGGCTATTTGCCGAACTACTTGTCTGGCACCAATTATCTGATCACACCGGTTGTGGGGATCGTGCGCCCGTCGAGCGAATTCATTGCGAACCCTGACGAAGTGGCAAGTTTTTTTGAGGTGCCGCTTACCCACCTCATGCCAGATCGGCATTATTCAAAAATCCGGTTTGTCCGTGGCGACGAAGCCCAGCGTGAGACATGGCGGATCGATTATGAAGATCGTGCGATCTGGGGCATTACCGCCTCAATGACCCGGATGTTTAGAGAAACCGCTTTGGTGCAGGAATTAGTCGAACATGAATGATCAGATTTTAGACAATTTGCGCAACGCGGCTTGGCTTCAGCGCGCAAGCGTTAAAGTGGTATTTGATCTGCTTGACGGCGCAAATGGGCAAACCAAAGCCGTTGGCGGTGTTGTGCGCGATACGATCTTGGGTAATCCCACCGGCGACGTCGATATGGCGTCAAAGTTCACGCCAACCCAGATTATTGACCGGGCCGCGAAAGCCAACATCAAAGCCATTCCGACAGGCATTGAACATGGCACCGTCACGCTGGTCATTGATGGCGAAGCGATAGAAGTTACATCACTGCGCAAAGACATCAAAACCGATGGGCGGCGTGCCGTGGTTGAGTTTGGGGGTGACTGGAAAGACGACGCGAAACGTCGAGATTTCACGTTCAATGCGCTATATGTGGGGCCGGACGGGGAGCTGCTTGACCCGTTGGGTGGGCTTGATGATTGTTTGAAGCGTGAAGTGCGGTTTATCGGTGATGCAAAGCAGCGGATCAAAGAAGACTATTTGCGGATATTACGGTTTTATCGTTTTTTTGCCTTTTATGGTGCTGGTCGACCCGAGGCTGATGGTTTGCGCGCAACCGTGGCGCTTAAGTCTGGTCTGGACCAATTGTCGCCTGAACGAATTTGGCAAGAACTCAAGAAGTTACTTAGTGCGCCTGACCCTTCACGTTCGCTTTTGTGGATGCGCACGACAGGTGTCTTGGCTGCTATTTTGCCCGAGGGCGAAAAGTGGGGCATCGATGCCATTCATGGGCTGGTTACCGCTGAGCAGGATTTAGGTTGGAAAATTGATCCCATCCTGCGCTTGAAGTCCATTTTGCCGCCAATGGTCGATAAAATGACAGCACTTGGAAAACGCTTGCGTTTGTCAAATGTTGAGGCGGATCAGTTGCAAAAATGGGCGATGGCTGAAGGGCTGACCGCTGAAATGAGCGATCAAGAGCTAAAGGCTTTGATCTATTGGGGCGACCAACCAGCGATATTATCCGCATTACAGCTGTCGCTTGCGAACATGCGGCAAAAATCGACGGAAAGTTTGGAAGCGGTGGAGAGATCGTCTGGTTATTTGCGCCTGCTCAAGGTTGCACAAACCTGGGAAGCGCCGGAGTTTCCCGTTAAAGGGCAAGACTTGCTTGGGCTTGGTCAAGTGCCAGGCCCACAAATAGGGGTAGAGCTGAATAAACTTGAACAGGCTTGGGTGGATAGCGGGTTTGCATTGAGCCGAGAACAATTACTGGCTGACGCCTAAGCCCGCTTGTTGATGCGGTTGGAAGCGCCTCGGATAATCATTGCGTTTTGATTATAACTGAAATCGGCCATGCCTTGGAAAATCGACTGCGTCATGATTTGGGTGATTTCCAAGTCACGTTTTATGTACTTCTGACGGGCTGAACGCCACATCTGATTTGCTTTCCACATTGGCTGATTCTGGCCATAGAGCATTGCTTTCATAGGCTGCATTATGGTTAGCAAATGGTTAAAATATGGTTTCTTACGGGCTACAATAATGTGTCGTGTTTCGCCTGCAAAAATTGAATTTCAACTTTGTTTGAGGTTAGCGCGATGGCTTTTGCCAAATCTGCGCGCGCCGCGTCTTTGTCTTTCAGCATGATGTGCATTTCGGCACGCGCTGCATAAAAAGGCTGATAGGCGACAAGCTCATCCTCTAGCAGCGATAATTCTTTCAGTGCCTGAATTGGATTGCCCAAATTGGCCTGAGCCATGGTGGCATTGAGTTGCACAACTGGCGAGGGGTCAAATGCGGTGAGGGCGTGGTAGAGGGCAACAATCTGCTGCCAGTCGGTCGTCGCCCAGCTTGTGGCTTGGCAATGTAGTCCACTGATTGCGGCTTGTAGCTGATAGGGGCCAAATTTTCCTTGCTTGAACTGCACGACCAGCATTTCGTTTGCTTGGTGAATGGTCTCGTGATCCCAAAGACCTCGATTTTGTTGCTCCAAACTCACCATTTGGCCGTTTTCATCTGTTCTTGCGGCGTGTCGTGCATTGGTGAACTGCATTAAGGCCAGCAAGCCGCCGGTTTCAGGGTGCGGATCAAGCCGAAATAGCAGCGCGGCCAATCGAATTGCCTCATTGGCCAAATCCTTTCGCGTTAGCGTTTGGCCTTCAAACGCTGAATAGGATTCGTTGAAGATCAAATAGATGGTTTTTTGCACAATTTGCCGACGCTCAGCCAATTGCTCGACTTTAGGAATTTCGTATGGAATGCCCGCGTCACGGATTTTTTTCTTGGCGCGGGTTATGCGTTGCAGCATTGCCGGTTCGCTCGACAGGAACGCTCTGGCGATTTCGCGCACTGTTAACCCACCAAGCGTGCGTAAGGTCAGGGCAAGTTGGGCTTCTGGCGATAAGGCCGGGTGACAGCAGGTAAAGATTAGCCGCAAACGCTCATCGGGAATGTCATAGTCGGTCTCAGCCATGTCTTCTTTGTTCGCATCAAGGTCCAGCAATATTTGCTGTGTCTCTTTTGAGTGATGCCGCGTGTCTTTGCGGATTTTGTCGATGGCACGGCGTTTTGCAGCTGTGTGCAACCAAGCCGCCGGGTTGTCTGGAATGCCTTTTTGCGGCCAAACGCGCAGCGCCTCAGCCGCCGCGTCTTGCAGCGCATCTTCGGCCTTGTCGAAATCACCGAAGCTTTTGATCAAGCTCGCCAATATCCGACCCGAACTTTTGCGTAGCGCCCGGGTCAGATGCGTTTCAAGTTCAATCAATTATTTCTCGAAAACCATCACAGGCCGCACTTCAATCGTGCCATATTTCGCGGTTGGGATTTTTTGTGCCCACTCAATCGCTTGATCAAGGTCTTTGCACTCAAGCAAATAGTAGCCACCCAATTGCTCTTTGGTTTCTGCAAATGGGCCGTCGGTTAGATCGGCTTTGCCATTGCGCACGCGGATAGACGTTGCGGTTGATACCGCTTCAAGGGCGTCACCTGTGACCATCACGCCAGCCGCTTTGGCTTCCTCGCCAAATTGCCAATAGTCAGCCATGATTTTTTCCATGCCGCCTTCATATGAAGCTTCTGAGCCTTCAGCATTATAAATTAGAGCCATGAATTGCATTGTTTCTCACCTTTTGTTTTGTTCCCAAAAGGCACACTATTTGGTGCCTCTACCCTATGGTCGATCAGGATAAACGGAATTCGACAGTGATGAGAATCTTTTTGGACTTTATTTTATGGCCATTTAACTTCGGGAGGCATGGAAGACAAAATACTCTCAACGTTTCCACCCGTTTTTAGACCAAAAGTGGTGCCGCGGTCATAGAGTAAGTTGAACTCCACATAGCGGCCACGGCGCACCAATTGCTCCTCGCGGTCGCCCGCAGTCCATTCATCGTTGAAATTGCGGCGCACGAGCTCACAATAAATGTCTTTGAAATGACGACCCACATCCTGGGTGAAAGCAAAGTCAGCATCCCAATCGCCAGAATCGTGGCGATCATAAAAAATGCCGCCCGCGCCGCGCGGTTCTTTGCGGTGGGGAAGATAAAAATACTCGTCGCACCACTCTTTGTATTTTTGATAATCGGCGCAATCGTGTTTGTCGCATGCCGCTTTCATGGCGGCATGGAAATCTATTGTGTCTTGGTCTGCTTGGCTGCGACGTCGGTCAAGGACAGGCGTTAGATCGCCGCCGCCGCCAAACCAGGTTTCCTCGGTTGCCACCATCCGCGTATTCATGTGCACGGCGGGCACATTGGGGTTTTGCATGTGAGCGATCAGCGAGATACCGCTTGCCCAAAAGGCGCGGGAATTTTGGGTGCCGGGCATTGAGCGGGCAAATTCTTCGGAAAATTCACCATGGACCGTTGAGATGTGTACCCCAACTTTTTCGAATACACGGCCTTTCATGATCGACATTTCCCCGCCACCACCCGGTTGCCCTGTGGTTTGGTCGGTGCGGTCCCACGGCTTGCGGTCAAAGCGTCCGGCTGGCTGATCGCTGAACATGCCAACAAGCTCGTCTTCAATCTGTTCAAAATTGGTGCAAATCTGATTGCGCAGCTCGCAGAACCAAGCGCTGGCTGTTTGTTTTTTATGTTCCAGATCAACAATGCTCATGAAAGATTTGCCCAGTGGTTGGTTTGTCGTAATGCTTCGCTTAGCACAATTGAGGCGGCGATGGCGACATTGATCGAGCGCGTATCTTGTCGCATGGGAATGCGTAAATTGAGATCCGCAATTTCAGCGACATCATCGGGAACGCCCGCGCTTTCACGGCCAACCATCAATATATCGTTTGTGCTGAAGGTCGCTTGAGTATGGGGAATTGAGGATTTGGTGGTCAGCAGCGCCAACCTCTTGTTTTCGTCGGTGCGCCATGCATTGAAAGCATCAAAACTCTTGTGTTCGAGCAGATCAACTTGATCAAGATAATCCATACCTGCGCGCCGAAAAGACTTTTGTGTGAACAAGAACCCTGTCGGGTGGATCAGATGAACTTGCAAATCAAGGCATGCGCCAAGCCGTATTAGTGTACCGGCATTTTGTGGAATGTCGGGTTGATAAAGGGCAAGTGAAATAGTCACAGTGCGAACTCGTTATATTTTTTGAAAATGAACTGCCAACAATGGGGTTTTGTTTTCGCTTGTCGAGGAAAAATTCTGCGCATCGCATAAATTGATGGCGTAATTGCTGGCGCCATAGTGCAAAATGGAACAATTTCCAGGGTATAGTGTCGCAGTTTTTATGACTTTGGCCGCCAAAGGCTGGACAAGCGCAATATAGAGTGCAAAAAGAACGCGAATGCCGCTTCATCTGTTTCAGATGGGGGTGATTCTGCGGTCCAAGTAATGGATGGTAGAACGGGAGCGGATGAACGATCTTAGGTAGGGATCTAGACCTTGGCTACACAAAGCAAATCAGAACCGAACAGAAGAGATTTTCTCTATTTCGCAACAGGCGCTGTTGGCGCGGTGGGTGCCGCAGCCGTAGCATGGCCGCTTGTTGATCAAATGAACCCTGACGCCTCGACATTGGCGTTGGCTTCAATCGAACTGGATATCTCTTCCATAGAAGTTGGGCAGAACGTCACTGTGAAGTGGCGCGGTAAGCCTATTTTTGTCCGTCGCCGGACAACAAAAGAAATTGAGGAAGCGAAAGCTGTGCCGCTGTCAGATCTTAAAGATCCAGCGACAGATGCTGAGCGCGTCAAAGAAGGTCGCGAAGAGTGGCTGGTGATGATTGGCGTGTGCACGCACTTGGGGTGTATTCCAGTAGGTGAGGCGGGCGACTATAATGGTTGGTTCTGTCCTTGCCATGGTTCGCACTATGATACGGCTGGCCGTATCCGCAAGGGTCCTGCTCCGTTAAACCTCGTGCTTCCGGACTATGAATTCTTGTCCGATACATTGGTCAAGATTGGTTAGGGGGCAGTTAGATGGCACATCAAAGTAATTACAAACCAAATTCTGGTTTTGAAAAGTGGATGGATGAACGCTTGCCGATCATCCGTCTTGGGTATGATTCTTTCGTCGATTTTCCATCGCCAAAGAATTTGAACTATTGGTGGACGTTTGGGGCGATCTTGGCGATCTTCTTGGTCCTGCAAATCGTAACCGGCGTTGTGCTTGCGATGAGCTACACACCGCAAGTCGATCTAGCCTTCAATTCTATTGAGTTTATTCGACGCGACGTAAACTGGGGCCGTTACATTCAGTCGGCACACGCCAACGGTGCTTCGTTCTTCTTCTTTGCGGTTTATGTGCATATTTTCCGTGGTCTTTACTACGGATCGTATAAAGCACCGCGTGAAGTGTTGTGGATTTTGGGTGTAACCATCTTCTTGTTGATGATGGCGACCGCGTTCATGGGCTATGTGCTTCCTTGGGGGCAAATGAGCTTCTGGGCCGCAACCGTGATCACCAACTTCTTCTCAGCGATCCCATTGGTTGGCGATAGTATCAGGACGCTGATTGTTGGCGGCTTTGCTGTTGATAATCCAACGTTGAACCGTTTCTTCTCATTGCACTATTTGCTGCCATTTATGATTGTTGGGGTTGTTGCCCTTCACATCTGGGCATTGCACGTGCCGGGTAACGGCAACCCAACAGGCGTTGAGATCAAATCAAAAGCGGACACGGTTCCATTCCATCCGTACCTCACCATGAAAGATTTGTTTGCGTTCATGGTCATCATGATCCCATTCGCGTGGTTCGTGTTCTTCATGCCCGACATTTTGGGCCACCCAGATAACTACATTCAAGCCAATCCATTGGTGACACCTGCGCACATTGTGCCTGAATGGTATTTCTTACCGTTCTACGCCATTTTACGCGCGATTGACTTCAATGTTGGTCCGATCGACGCTAAGCTTGGCGGCGTGATCATGATGTTTGGCTCGATTGTGGTGTGGTTCTTTGTGCCATGGCTTGATCGGTGCAAAGTGCGCTCTGGTGCGTTCCGCCCCATGTTTAAATGGTTCTTTTGGCTGTGGGTGATCAACTTTCTGGGTCTGATATATCTTGGCGCACAACCAGCTGAAGGCGTTTATTTGTTCTTTGCGAAATTGAGCACTGCGTATTATTTCATCTATTTCTTGGTGATCTTGCCGTTCCTGCCAAATATTGAAACAACCAAACCGCTGCCTGCCAGCATTTCTGAAAGCGTTCTTTCAAAGAACGCCACACAGGCTGCAGAATAGGAGAGATATGATGAAACGTTTATCTAAAATCATCAGTGCTGTCCTTCTTGCGGCGAGCACATTGTCAGCAGGCACAGCATTTGCGGAAGTTACTGCTGGAGCTCCTGAGGCAGAATTGCAGCAATGGTCATTTGCGGGGATTTTCGGCAAATATGATCCGGCGCAATTGCAGCGTGGTTTCCAGGTGTTTCAGGAAGTTTGTTCTTCTTGTCACTCTGCGAATTTGCTCAGTTTCCGTATGCTGAGCAAAGCGGGTGGTCCAGAATATTCTGAAGAGCAGGTCAAAGCGCTCGCGGCGACTTACACAATTATTGACCTAGAAGTTGAAGAGGGTGAACGGTCAGGTATTCCAGCTGACAGTTGGCCAAACCCTTT
This sequence comes from Maritalea sp., assembly GCF_047634455.1. Lineage (GTDB taxonomy): Bacteria > Pseudomonadota > Alphaproteobacteria > Rhizobiales > Devosiaceae > Maritalea. The sequence continues at coordinate 8,415 of NZ_JBLIAI010000059.1, read as the reverse complement.
CGCGCGACCACTTGATGCACAAGATGCGAACAATGGTGTTGTTCCGCCCGATTTTTCAGTTTTGGCGAAAGCGCGCAACGTGCCGCAAAAGTTCCCGAACTGGATTGGCAATTACTTCACAGCATACCAAGAGGGCGGTGCAGATTATATCTATAATCTGCTTGTTGGTTACCATGAAGAAGCACCAGATGGTGTGGAACTTGGCGATGGTCAATATTACAACGACTACTTCCCAGGCAATAAATTGGCAATGGCACCTCCACTGTATGATGAGGCTGTTGACTATGAAGGCACTGCGCCAGAAACGACTGAACAATATGCAAAAGACATTTCAGCGTTCATGATGTGGGTGGCTGAACCGGATATGACAGCACGCAAGGAACTTGGTTTCCGCGTGATATTGTTCCTCATCTTGCTGGCGGGCATGATGTATCTGGTCAAGCGTCGTTTGTGGAGCAACATTGATCACTAGGCCTTCGGGTTTTAAGTGAAGCAAAGTTTGGGGTCAGCCGTTGGGCTGGCCCTTTTTGTTTTCATCTGTGCAAATGGCAGGGACCAACTTTTAACTGCCCCCCACCCTTAATCCCTCCCCACTAGGGGGAGGGAGAATAGGTCTTTGCACTGCGCCGCCTCACTCCCCAAACGTCATGCCCCGTCAATCCATGATCAGGCTGAGTGGCGAGTGCCACTTGGTTGCCCGGGGAAGTCAAATAGGTTTTCGGCTGACCCGGCCCTGAGCCAGGACCAAAACAAAGACGCGCTCACCTAGCGGCACAAAAGGAATGTCTCCCTCCCCCTTCGAGGGGAGGGATTAAGGGAGGGTGTGTGCGGTTGAATGTATTTGTGAGGAGAACCCGGCTCGGGCGCCGGGAATGCCCCGGTGGGTGGGGCCGAACAAATTCAAAGAAAGTTGGCCGTCCCGCACTTGATGCGGGACCTGCCGCTCGGCATTCACGACGCCATCCCCCCGCCGTCTTCCGCACCGCCGTCGCAAGCTGCGCTTGCTTCTCCGGCACGCCCGCCAGTTGGTGCCCAGTATCGATGTTGTGCACGACCCATGCATCCTTTCGTCTCCCTCCCCCTTGTGGGGAGGGATTAAGGGTGGGGGGTGTGCGGTTGAACGTGTTTGTGAGGAGATCCCGGCTCGGGGGCCGGGAATGCCCCGCTTTGGCTTCCTTGCACTTGATGCAGGGCCTCGTTGTGATGACGCAATGCCCCGGCGGGTGGGGGGCAGGTAAACAAATAAGTAGCGCAAGAAGTTGGGTCAAGAAGTTGGGTAAAGTCCTAATCTCATCTGGTCAAGACAATGCATTGCTTGATAGGTATGAGGATGGCGGGCGCGACCGAGGTGGTTTTAGACGTCCGAGCAGCCAAACCATAAAGGCGCTAACCATGGATCTTAAATCTCTTATCCGCACCATTCCTGATTACCCAAAAGCTGGGGTCATGTTCCGCGATATTACATCGCTGATCGAGCATCCTGAAGGCTTTAAGGAAAGCATACAAAAACTGGCGGACCCATTTCGCGATATGGGCATTACCCATGTGGCGGGCATTGAGGCGCGCGGTTTTATTTTTGGTGCCGGGCTGGCGATTGAGTTGGGCGTTGGGTTTATCCCCATTCGCAAAGCGGGCAAATTGCCCGGTGAGACCATTGGGCAAAACTATGCGCTTGAATATGGCGTTGATACCATCGAAATGCATGCGGGTGCAGTTAAAGAAGGTGATAATGTGTTGTTGGTGGATGATCTGGTCGCCACTGGTGGTACGGCCATCGCTGCCATCACCTTGATCCGCCGCACGGGTGCAACGCTTGAACATTCAGCCTTCGTGATTGACCTGCCAGATTTGGGTGGCGCAGACAAAATCCGGGCGCAGAATGTTGAAACCCATTTTCTGCTAGAATTTGATGGTGATTGATCGCCAATGAACGCTTGACCGTTCCAATTTGTCGATCCAGTCTGCTGTTCTGATTTTTCGAATTGGAATGATATATGGACATCATTATCGCGCACCTGCCAAATCTGGCGTTTGCCTATTTTGTATTCTTTCTCGCCGTAGCGAGCCCCGGGCCTGCGACATTGGCGGTTGCGGGTGCATCAATGTCTTTGGGGCGACCACAAGGCATCGCCAAAGCTGCAGGAATAGTTTCAGGCTCGTTCCTATGGGGGATGTTTGCTGTGTTTGGCATGGTGGCGTTTATTTCATCATTCGCGGGCGTACTCTATTGGCTCAAGATCGTAGGTGGTGTCTATTTGTTATGGATGGCCTATAAAGCGGGAAAAAATGCAGCCTCCAGCCAAGACCCGCAGCAAGGCGATGTGGGTGGGCATTCGCTGTGGAAACAGTATGTGGGCGGCTTTGCGCTGCATGTGACCAATCCCAAAGCGCTATTTGCTTGGGCTGCGGTCATAACGCTGGGGTTACAACCCGGTGCGCCATGGTGGATGAGTTTTGTGGTATTTGGTGGTGCCTATTGTGTGTCGCTGCTGATCAACTTTTCTTATGCGATGTTTTTTTCAACAGATCGAATGATCAAAGGCTACTTTAAAGTGCGCCGTTGGCTGCAAGGGGTGTTCGCTGCGATCTTTGGTCTTGCGGGATTAAAGCTGATCATTCAAGGCTAGGGTCTGGACTCAATTGAGAAAAGGTCTGGATTGGGTGCAAAATAGGCTGATTTGAGGAGAGAAACGAAAGCGATTTTCACATCGGTGAGGCTTTTCGACGCTGAAGCAGCCTGTTTTGCACCCAACCCGAAAGGCAGCATTCAATTTTGCCAGTTTGTCGTTGAAATACCCTCATTGACAGCAAGTCAATTCGGCTCATTTCGCCTAAATCTGATCAAAATTGAACTGCTGTCCAGATCATTTCTCAATTCAGTTCAGACCCTAGGGCCCGGCTGCCGCCGAGCCCCCTTATTGTTTTACTTCTTTTTCAAGAACGCTGCCAAATTGGATTGAATTGGCGGTTGCGGTTTGAGTTTTCTCGGCAATTTGCCGTCAAAGCGTGAAGGGTTGCCCTTGCCCAATTTGGGTTGCTTTGGGCCTTTGTTGGCTTTTGGATTCATATGGGTAAATGAGGCTTTCATCAGAAATTCCTTCCATCAGGTGGCGCGATCTTTTGCGTGCGCCGAAAATAAATTTTGTTGGTTTGATGGGTGTTGGAACTTGATCCATGATGCTCTCCATAGGATTGCGAGCGCCAAAACAAGCGCGAAATAACAATAGAAGTGTGAAATGTATGGGACGCGCGGGACGATAAAACCGTCACATGATCATGAAACCTTAGATTTATCGTACCCCTATGTTCGCCCAAGTGCCAAAGCACCTATTCGCAAAACAAAAAAAGTCGCGTCGATAAATCTTAGCTGATCATTTTAGGCGTCACCTCGTGGTTTGTGTGATCCAGAAAGGTCGCGCAATTGGCGTGACCTGTCAATATGGCGGACCATGAGCTGTTGGTTTAGTGCTGTTTATGCAACAGGGTTCATTGACTTTGTGTACACAAACGTGTATTAAAATAGTCAACACACTACCCCACCCAGCTGGACAACTTACAAGGACCGGAGCTAATTGTGAGGACCTAAACTGTCGTGGGGAGACGTAAAATGCAATTCGAGTATGACAACGTCAAGCGGCGACAAGTGTTATTAAACACGGCGTGGACATGCTCTATGCAGCGCTGATTTTTGAAAATGAAGTGCTGACAAAGCGTGATGATCGCGGTGACTATTTAGAAGAAAGATTCATTTCTTTGGGGATGGTCGATGGTGAACCTTACATTGTCGTTCATACCGAAAGAAATGGTAAGATCCGTCTTATCACCGCATGGAAAGGAGGTAGAAATGACAAAGAGCGATATGAAAACCGCCACGCTTGAAGAGTTGCGCGCGATGCAGAAACGTGGCGAACTTCTGCCGGCCAAAAAGAGTGCAGAAAAGCTGTCGCCAAAACTTGATGATGGGTTTTGGGATGAAGCTGAGATCGTTGAGCGTGTGGCAAAGAAATCGGTTCATCTTCGCATTGACGAAGATGTGCTTGAGTTCTTTAAATCAGAAGGTAAGGGGCACCTTACCCGTATGAATGCTGTTTTGCGTTCCTATATGTCTGCAAAAAGCTCCCATTGATGTTTGCCCGGTCAGAACCGGGGGAAAATCATCTATTTTCGCAACAGTTTGCCCAATACCGGCATGGCGGCCATGGCCAGCAAAACTCGTTCTTTGAGCTTGGGTTTATAATCGCGCAGCTTGGAAAAGCTTGCAATTTCGGAGCGATAGACCAGCTCATCTTGCTGATTATAGGCGCTAATGATGCTCGTCAGCAGTCCCCAACCGGGCAGAGAATTTGATTTGCGCTTGTTCTTCACGCTCAAGTCAAACCGAATAATATCGCCAGAGCGCACCGGGGCTTTGAATTCCATTTTGCTGACGCCGGGTGAGGGCCCTGACACCCCGGGTTCTTCCCCGTTGGCGCGTTGCATATCGTCATGGGCATACATGAAATCAACCATCACCTTGTGGCCCACCGAAACCGTGTGCCAGCCAGACGCGATCAGGCCGCCAAAGTGGCTGTGTTTTGCAGCCTCTGGGTCGGTATGGAAATATTGCGGATCATAGAGTTTTGCGAAGTGGATGATTTCTTCTTCGGTGAAGGTGTATTCACCCAGCGGCCACACCGTTTCAGTGTCGATATCTTCAAACCAAAGGGTCATGCTGCATCCTCTTTGATCAGCGCGGACGGGTCGCGCACTTCAACAAGATTGGTCAGGCTCAGGGTCATGACCTGCTGGTCTTTTTGATTGCGCATGTCGAAATCCAAAACCACGATGCCCATTTCTGGGTGTGAGTGTGAACGGCGCAGTGAGGCGATGGTGATGGTCCCCGTCAGGGTGTCGTTCTTCATCAGGGGCCGTTTCCACCTGAGATTGTTGAAGCCTAGCCCGCCCATGCCTGCAACTTTGCTCAAGAACTCATCCACCAGCATGCGAAGGCTAAACCCTGCTGTTTGCCATCCGCTTGAGGCCAACCCGCCCAGAAGCGACTTTTTGGCCACATCTTCATCCAAATGGAAAGGTAGCGGGTCAAACTGTTTTGCAAAGCTGATGATATCATCTTTGGAGAGTTTTCGTTGGCCCAGCTGAATTACCTCGCCAACTTTGAGGTCTTCGAAATGGCGTCGGTCTTTGGTTATTGGATTGGTCATGCGAATTGATGCCTTGTCAATGAATGCCCGTATTGCCGTTATCGTACATATATTGACGTTTACGGCAACTGCGAAATGAATATGGGACAAAAAAGCCCCACCAAACATATTGGCAGGGCCTCACAAGATAAAGGTGCAGTCCAGATTATGTATTGAACTTGAACAGCATGATGTCGCCGTCTTTCACCACATATTCTTTGCCTTCGTCACGGGCTTTGCCCGCTTCCTTGGCCGCATTTTCACCGCCCAATGCGATGAAATCGTCATAGGCGATGGTTTGTGCGCGGATGAAGCCGCGTTCAAAATCTGAGTGAATAACCCCGGCAGCTTTTGGTGCCTTGGTGCCAACAGCCACCGTCCAAGCGCGTGCCTCTTTCGGGCCGACTGTAAAGTAAGTCTGCAAGTTCAACAGCTTATAGCCTTCACGAATGATTCGGTTTAGGCCAGCTTCTTCTAGCCCTAGGCTTTCGAGATATTCTTTTTGTTCATCATCTTCGAGCTGGCTCAATTCGCTCTCGATTTCAGCCGAGATGATCACCATGCGCGCATTTTGCGCTTTTGCATATTCCTCAACCTGCTTGGTCATTTCATTGCCGTTGGCCGCAGAATCTTCGTCGACGTTGCAGATGTAAAGAGCAGGCTTGGAGGTAAGAAGGTTCAACGCTTTGAATGCTTTTTTCTCATCGTCAGCAAGCTCAACGTGTCGCGCCGGTTGGCCTTCGCGTAAAACGTCCAAAGCCCGGTTGACCAATTCTAGGGTCAGTTTTGCGTCTTTGTCTTGTCCGCGCAGGCGCTTTTCTAGCGGACCGATACGTTTTTCAAGGCTTTCCATGTCCGAAAGCATCAATTCGGTCTCAACGATTTCAGCGTCGGCCAAAGGATCGATAATGTTGGAAACGTGGATAATGTCGGGGTTCACAAAACAGCGCAGCACATAGGCAATCGCGTCGACCTCGCGGATATTGGCGAGGAACTGGTTGCCCAACCCTTCGCCCTTCGACGCGCCTTTTACAAGGCCCGCAATATCCACAAAGCTAAGGCGTGTAGGGATAATTTCGGCCGAGCCACCGATCTTGGCAATCTTGTCTAGGCGCTCGTCGGGTACACTCACTTCACCCACATTGGGTTCAATGGTGCAAAATGGGAAGTTGGCCGCTTGTGCCGCCGCTGTTCGTGTCAGCGCGTTAAAAAGAGTCGATTTACCAACGTTGGGAAGTCCCACAATGCCGCATTTGAATCCCACGTTTATTCTCCTTTGCCAAACAGCTTTTTCAGCATGTTGGCCATTGGCCCTGTCTCGGGCAATTTTGTAATTTTTGCGGTGCGCGCTTGGTGCACATGACTTTGCAGTTTTGGGCTTTGTTTTTTCGGCACTGGCTTCTCGGCTTTTGCTTTCGGGGCGTCACCGTTCACGGCCAGTGCGATTTTGTTCATGAAGCTTGAAGCTTGGCCTGAAGCCAAAAGCCCGGCATTTTCGCCAATCGCGTCCAAAAGGGGGGCAAGCCAAACATTGTCTGCCTTGGCGAAATCGCTAAGGACATGGTTGTGCACGCGGTCTTTGTGACCTGGATGGCCAATGCCAATGCGGACGCGATGAAAGTCTTTGCCCAAATGCGCTTCCATGGAGCGAATGCCGTTATGACCACCATTGCCGCCGCCAGTTTTCACTTTGATCTTGCCGGGGGCAAGGTCCAGTTCGTCATAAAGAACAGTAATGTCGGAAGGAGCCAGCTTGAAAAACTTTGCCGCCGCCCCAACACTGGTGCCAGAATCATTCATGAAGGTTTGTGGCTTTAACAAAATGACGCGTTCGCCATCAATTGTGCCTTCAACCCATTGTGCATTGAATTTGGAGCGGTAGGGAGAAAGGTTATGGCGGCTCGCAATTGCGTCTACCGCCATAAAACCAACATTGTGTCGGTGAGCTTGATATTTCTTACCCGGATTGCCCAGGCCAACAAGAAGGTGCATCATTGCTCTTTCGCACGGTGCTGCGCAAATTGCTCACGCAGCACGAGGTTGTGAGAAATTATTCTTCGCTGCTGCTTTGTTTGATCGTTTCAACTTCAACTGAAGCTTCGGCATCAATATCAGCATCACCTTCTTCATTGTCAGAAGATTTGAGGCCAGATGGCGCAGCAATCGTTGCGATTGTGAAGTCACGATCAGTAATGGTTGGTGTTACACCTTTGGGCAATTTAACGCCAGAAATGTGCAACGCGTCACCAGTTTCAGCACCGGTCAAATCGACTTCCAAGAATTCTGGAAGATTTTGCTCGGATGCGTTCACCTCAACAGTGTGACGCACAACGTTCAACACGCCGCCACGTTTCAAACCTGGTGAAGCTTCTTCGTTTATGAAGTGAACGGGAACATCAACAGTCAGGATAGAGGTTTTCGACACGCGCAAGAAATCAACGTGCACAAGGAAGTCGCGCACAGGCTCAAGCTGGTAATCGCGAGGGATTACGCGGTGCTCTTCGCCATCAACGTCAACGCTGATCACTTGTGAAAGAAAGCCACCTTGTTGGATGCGTTTAGTTGCATCTTTGTAGGTGACTGTAATTGATAGTGGGGATTTGTTGTCGCCATAAATGACGGCAGGAACAAGACCTTCGCGACGCAGTGCTCGAGCAGCCCCCTTGCCAACCCGATCCCGAACCGTAGCCTTAAGCTCAGCGCTCATGGATTATCTCCAAGTTGTTGGTGCGAACCGGATGACTATCTCCCGGCCGCGCGCTGACGTCCTCCAGGGGTGCACGCAGCGCTTCAAGCCCCGGTGTATATAGCCTCTTGTGTGATAACACAATGGGAAAATAGCGGTTGTTTGGCTTTGTTTCGCTGCCAATGTGTAGTGCTTGGCGTTGTGTGCGTTTTGAGCGGGTTTTAGTGGGCCTTTGGCAACTCGAGCTGAAGAGTACTGTTGGTTGACGTCGACCAGCTTTAGGTCCCGCATCAAGTGCGGGACGGCCAAGATTTGTTTGATATATCGTGCCAAGCCCACTGGTGGCATTTCCGGCCTTGAGTCGGGATCAACTCGTAACAGCCCCCCACCCTTAATCCCTCCCCACCAGGGGGAGGGAGACGAAAGGAAGCATGGGTCATGCACAATATCGATGGTGGGTACCAACTGGCGGGGGTGCCGGGGAAGCAAGCATAGCTTGCGACGGCGGCGCGAAAACAGAGCCGGGGGTGCCGGGGAAGCAAGCATAGC
>NZ_JBLIAI010000058.1:0-16973 GCF_047634455.1 Maritalea sp. | reverse complement strand
GTTCAGCTTGAAATGGGCGGTAAAAACCCAATGGTTGTGCTTGATGACGCCGATTTGAAAAACGCTGTTGAAGTGAGTGTAAACGGGGCATTCTTCTCAACTGGTCAGCGTTGTACAGCATCGTCGCGCTTGGTAGTGACTGAAGGTATTCACGATAAGTTTGTTGCCGCCGTTGAAGAACGTTTAGCAGGCCTCAATGTGGGGCATGCTTTGCGGGCTGACACACATATCGGTCCGGTTGTTGACGCAACACAGCTTCAGCAAGACCTCGACTATGTGGACATTGCAGCCAAAGAGGGCGGTAAGGTTTTCGGCGGTCAACGGCTTAACCGCGACACAGAAGGCTTCTTCATGGCCCCTGCCTTGGTGACTGAAACAACTAACGGCATGCGCATCAACCAAGAAGAAGTGTTTGGCCCGGTCGCCAGCGTAATCCGCGTCAAGGATTATGATGAAGCTTTGGCTGTCGCCAACGACACCGAGTTCGGCTTGTCGTCAGGCATCTGCACAACGTCGCTTAAGCACGCGAGTCATTTCAAAGCCAACGCCCAAGCGGGTATGGTTATGGTGAACTTGCCAACAGCGGGCGTGGATTACCACGTTCCATTTGGCGGCACCAAGGGCTCAAGCTTTGGCTCACGTGAGCAAGGCTCATACGCGGCTGAATTCTACACCACCGTCAAAACTGCCTACACACTACCATAACCAACATTACACCCGGCGGTTTGCCGTCGGGTGCATTTCCTTTGATCAGGTGATCCGATGTCCAAAAACAATGTGCAACATGATGTGATTATTGTCGGGGCCGGGATCATCGGCCTGTCGATTGCGCATTATTTGCAACAAGAGGGCCGCATGGTCACGCTGGTGGATCGCAAAGGCATTGCGCAAGAAGCCAGCTTTGGCAATGCAGCGGCTTTTGCGGTGACAGACCTTCTACCGTTGGCTTCGCCGGGCATGTTACTCAAAGCGCCGAAATGGCTGCTTGATCCGCTCGGTCCGCTGACCATCCGCCCTTCATATTTGCCCAAGATCACGCCGTTTTTGCTTAAGTTTTTCCGCGCCAGCTGGCCGGATCAATATAAGCGGTCGGTCGAGACGCAGGCTGAACTGATGAATCTATCGCGTGCCGAGATCGCTAAAATTGCGCAGATGCCGAAAATGGGTAACCAAATTCGCTCCGATGGCGCGTTGCATCTTTACGAGAATGAAGCCGACGCTAAGGCCAACGACGAGAACAATCAAGCGCGAAAAAAACACGGCATTCCGTTTCGTCATGTTGAAGGTGAGGAGCTAGCAGACTTACAGCCCGGCCTTTCGCCGCACATCAAAAGCGCTACGTTTTTGCCCACTTGGCAAACCGTGGATGACCCGTTTGAATGGGCAAACTCGATCTGGGACATGGTGCGTTCCGATGGTGGGGAACTGATTCAAAGTGAAGTTTCTGACCTCAAAATGTCAGGCGAGATAACGCTGGCCGATGGACAAAAAATCAAGGGCACCAACATCATTATTGCCGCTGGCGCGTGGTCCCACAAATTGACCGCTAAGCTGGGTGACAAAATCCCGCTTGAAACGGAACGCGGCTATAATACGACTTTGCCTGTGGGCTCTTTCGACCTCAAGCGGCAACTGATCTTTGGCAGCCATGGCTTTGTTATGACTCCGCTTTCTACCGGCATTCGCGTCGGCGGTGCGGTCGAGTTCGCTGGATTGGAAGCTGAACCAAATTACAAGCGGTCTGAAATCATGCTGCAAAAAGCAAAGAAGTTTTTGCCCGATCTTGGCACCAAGAATGGCACCCAGTGGATGGGATTTCGCCCGTCGCTGCCAGACACATTGCCCGCAATTGGCCATGCATCTGCCAGCAACAAAATCACCTATGCATTTGGCCACGGCCATTTGGGCCTGACCCAAAGTTTGGCTACCGCCAAATTGGTCTGCGATCTGGTTGCAGGCCGTACCCCAGAAATCAACATGACCCCGTTTAACCCGTCTCGATTTTAGGATTTTTGAAGATGGCGAAGCATACGTTTAGATGCATCGATGGACATACATGCGGCAACCCCGTGCGCTTGGTCGCAGAGGGTGGCCCCGAGCTTGAAGGCGCGAATATGCTGGAAAAGCGGGCGCACTTTTTGGCCGAGTATGACTGGGTGCGCACCGCGCTCATGTTCGAGCCGCGCGGCCACGACATTATGTCCGGCTCTATCCTTTATCCATCGACGCGAGATGATTGCGATATCGCCATTCTGTTTATCGAAACGTCTGGCTGTTTGCCCATGTGTGGCCACGGCACCATCGGAACAGTGACCATGGCGCTTGAAGAAGGTTTGGTGACACCAAAAGAGCCGGGTGTTCTCTATCTGGATGCACCCGCGGGTCGCATCAAAGCCGAATATACAATGGTCGACGGTTTTGTGGAAGAAGTTCGCATCACCAATGTGGCAAGTTTCCTTTATGCCACAGGCATGACAGCAGAGGTGCCGGAGCTCGGCGAAATCAAAGTTGATGTGGCCTATGGCGGCAACTTTTATGCCATCGTGGAACCACAAGAAAACTTCAAAGACATTGAAGGTCTATCTTCGCTCGACCTGATCCGCTGGTCGCCAAAATTGCGTGCAGCGCTAAACGACAATTATGAGTTTCAACACCCCGAACATCCAGCAATAAATGGCCTAAGCCATATCCTTTGGACGGGCGCGGCACGTGACCCAGAAGCATCGGCCCGCAACGCCGTGTTTTATGGCGATAAAGCCATTGACCGTTCGCCCTGTGGCACAGGCACCTCGGCCCGCATGGCCCATTGGGCGGCTTTGGGCGACTTGAAGGTCGGTGAGGATTTTGTCCACGAGAGTATTATCGGCTCGCTGTTTAGGGGCCGTGTTGAGGCTGCCACAAAGGTTGGCGAGCTTGACGCCATCATTCCTTCAATCGGTGGTTGGGCCCGCAAAACGGGCGACAACACAATCTATGTGGATGATCGCGATCCCTTCAAACACGGCTTCATTCTGCCCTAAACCATTCCTTGGGAGGAAAAGAACATGAAAATCACAGCACTACGCGTTTATCAAATTGACCTGCCGCTGCGTGAAGGTCGTTACAATTGGTCCAATGGTAATTTTGTTGAGGTCTTTGACTCAACTGTTTTGGCGTTGGAAACGGACGCGGGCATTACTGGCTATGCCGAGTGTTGTCCGTTGGGCTCTGCCTATTTGCCAAGCTATGCTTTGGGCGTGCGCACCGGATTGCAGGAATTGGCGCAACATGTGATTGGGCTTGATCCACGCGATCTAAACGTCATCAACAAAGCCATGGACGAGGGCTTGCGCGGACACTTGTACGCCAAAGCACCAATCGACATTGCCTGCTGGGACATTTTGGGCAAAGCAACTGGCTTGCCTGTCTACACATTGCTCGGTGGAAAGCAGCAGGACAAAGTGGCGCTATACCGCGCGATTAGCCAAGAAGCCCCTGATGTTATGGCCAAAAAGATCGATGGTTACCGCAAAGAAGGTTACACAAAATTCCAGCTCAAAGTGGGCGGCGATGCGAACGATGATATCGCCCGCATTCACGCAACCCGCGAAGTGCTCGACAATGGCGAAGTGTTGGTGGCAGATGCCAATACAGGCTGGAACCGCCATGAAGCGGCGAGGGTTGTTGCTGCGGTTTCACACCTCGACGTCTATATCGAGCAGCCTTGCATGACGTACGAAGAGTGTTTATCGATCCGCCGTCGCACCGCGCGACCATTCATCATGGATGAAAACATCACGGATGATGCCATGCTGCGCAAAGGTTTGGCCGATGATGCGATGGATGCGATCAATCTTAAAATCTCAAAAGTTGGTGGCCTAACCAAAGCCCGCCTGATGCGGGATATGTGCGTGAATGCAGGCTTGGCCATGACCATCGAAGATACTTGGGGTGGAGATATTGTAACGGCAACAATCGCACATTTGGCGGCCTCTACTCCTGAAGAATTCTCCTTCTCGGCGACAGATTTCAATTCTTACGGCACAGTAGATTTCGCTGCAGGCGCACCAAAGCGCGTGGACGGCTTTATGTCCGCAACCGATGCGCCAGGTCTTGGGGTTGAGCCAGATTTTGATGTGCTCGGTGAGCCTGAATTTGAATTGCGAGCAGTCTAATGCGATCAAGCAAAACCATTCATGTTGTGTCATGCCATGCCGAAGGCGAGGTGGGTGATGTGATTGTTGGGGGCGTTGCACCGCCGCCCGGCGATACGCTATGGGAGCAACGAAAATTCATCGAGCAAGATGAAACACTACGCAATTTCATGCTCAATGAGCCACGCGGCGGTGTGTTCCGGCATGTGAATTTGTTGGTGCCGCCAAAGAACCCAAAAGCCCAAATGGGTTTTATCATCATGGAACCGGCAGACACGCCGCCCATGTCTGGCTCAAACTCTATTTGCGTGTCGACGGTCCTGCTCGATAGCGGTATTTTGCCGATGACGGAGCCAGAAACCCACCTAACGCTGGAAGCCCCAGGTGGGCTGATCAATGTGGTGGCGCAATGTAAAGACGGCAAAGCGCAGAGCATTACCGTCACCAACGTCAAAAGCTTTGTCGATCAGTTGCAAGTGCCATTGCAAGTTGACGGTTTGGGCGAAATCATCGTTGATACAGCCTATGGTGGCGATAGTTTTGTGATGGTGGACGCGCAAGCATTGGGCGTTGAAATTAAGCCGGAAAATGCCCGCAAAATTGCAGAGCTCGGCATGCGCATTACTGCCGCCGCAAACGAGCAATTAGGATTCACCCATCCTGAAAATGCTGATTGGGATCACATTTCCTTCTGCCAGTTTATGGGACCGATTGAGCGGGAAGGCGATACGCTGACAGGCGCAAACGCTGTCGCGATCCGGCCAGGCAAAATCGATCGTTCACCAACCGGTACAGGCTGCTCGGCGCGCATGGCGCTGATGCTGGCCAAAGGTGATATGAACGCTGCGGACAAATATATCGCTACCTCGATCACAGGTTCAACCTTCAATTGCGACATCGCAGAGGTCACCACCTGCGGCGACCTCACCGCTATCCTGCCGCGCATCAATGGCCGCGCATGGATCACCGGCACACACCAGCACATGCTCGACCCGTCTGACCCATGGCCTCAAGGCTATCGGCTCAGTGATACGTGGCCGATGGACGAATAATTTCACCCCACCCTCAATCCCTCCCCATCAAGGGGAGGGAGACGGAAGCCGTGGAATTTGGGTTAAAATGGATGAGTGGCGTCAGTTGGTAGGGCTGTCAGACTTGGCCCCTTGCTTTAGCAAGCGTGGCGAAAAATGTAGGGTTGGCTAAGCCAACTCAAACCAAAAACTGCAAGCCAAGCACAGCAATCAACGCGATCCAGATTGTTTCTGAGACGACAATCAACATCGCAATCGGACCGACATTCACGAGCTTCTTCAACGATGTTTTGACACCAAGGCCGACGATGGCGGTGACGAGGGCGAGCTTTGAGGCTTGATTGATCCATTCGCCAACCGAAGGCGGTATCCAGCCCATTGAATTCGCGCCAGCGAGCAACACGAACCAAAGTAAAAACATTGGGAACTGTTTTGTTGCCGAGCCCGCCGGTGACGCGCCACGAAACATGAAGATGCTGATCATGGCGATGACGGGCACAAGCATCGCGACACGGAACAGTTTGACGATGGTAGACACATCTCCAGCTTCTTGCGAAATGGAATACCCCGCGCCAACAACTTGCGCTACATCGTGAATGGTTGCGCCCAGAAATACCCCGGCTGTGGTGTCGTCAATACCCCAAAAGGAAATGATGGCCGGATAAAAAACCATCGCGACGGTGCTGAATGTGGTGACCGCAATCACCGTGAAAATGGTATCTTGCTCACTAATGCCATCTTTGCCCTTTGGTAATATCGAGGTGAGGGCAAGAGCCGCCGATGCGCCGCAAATGCCCACGGCGCCGCCCGTCAATAATCCAAATGCAGTATTGCGGCCGAGCATTTTGGAAATGAACACGCCGATGGCAATGGTGCTGAAAAGGCTAAATACAACAATCGCAAGCGGGATTGGCCCTAAGGCAACAATGTCGGTCAGCGTTATGCGCGCGCCCAATAGAGCAACGCCTGTTCTGAGCAAAGTACCGGAAGCGAAATTGATGCCGGGCATAATTTTGCCTGTCGGCGCAACAAAGTTGAACGCCATGCCGAGCAGCAACGCAAACAGCATAACGGGTGCGCCGTAATGGGCGGACAAAAACACCGCCACCAGCGCGACAGAAACGCAAAGCGAAAGCCCGGGCAGCTGGCGTGTGGTGGTTGAAACGAGCTTTTGAATTGTGACCATCTGGGTAAGAAGCTATGCCTTTAAGCGTCGGCCACTTTTCTTGGCGTGTCGCGCATCGCGATTTCAAGTTGCAAGAGCACATTGATGTTGCGACGATTGTCGGTCAGATCTTCGATTGTATATTCGTCCAACACATTCAAAAACGCGACCAAGGCACGATGCAGCGCGTGGTTGAGACCACAAGTGCCGGTGAGAGGACAATTGATGTCTTCACCGCCGGTTTCAAAACACTCTGCCAAAGCAAAATTGTCTTCGGTGGCGCGCACCACTTCGCCAAGCTTCATTTCACTAGCGGGGCGGCTTAGTTCAATGCCACCATGCCGTCCGCGCACCGTTTTAACAAACCCGGCATGGTTCAGGACTTGTAAGATTTTGAACAGGAACGTTTCGGAGATTTTGTAGAATTCTGCGATATCCGCTATGCGGCTAAGGCCGTCATTGCTGGCGCAATACATCAATATGCGAACCGCATAATTGGACTGTTTTGTCAGGCGCATGGATGAATCCTTACTCTCGTTCTCATCTTTATAGCAACAAAACTGGAAAGGTGAAATGCCGCATTGATCTTCCAGCCTTTTTGTTCAAAATAGTTTGAAATTGATAGGGGGCATCAATGCTCAATTTTGGCTTCGCATTGTTCGCGTTTTTAGCCGCGCACGTCATTCCGCGCTCAACTGGTTTGCGTGATTGGGGTATCGCTCGATTTGGTCGTAAATCATATATGATGGCCTATTCGCTGATGTCACTTGGTTTGCTGGTCTGGCTTTTGAGCGCGGCAATTAATGCGCCCTATTTAGGGCTTTGGGTCACGACTCAGTTAAGCGTTACTGTTGCAATTATCGTAATGTTCTTCGCCTGCATCATATTTTCCAGTGGAGTTATTCGGTCAAACTCGCTCTCAATTTCGTTCCGTGGCGGTGAAACGGACTTGGACAATCCCGGCATTTTAGCGCTGGTGCGCCACCCGATCATTTTTGCGTTTTTGCTTTGGTCCGCTGCACACCTTTTGGTAAATGGTGATGTTGTTGGCGTGATCTTGTTTGGTGGCATGTTGCTGTTTAGTGTTTTGGGCCTGCGAATTGCGCTAAGACGTGCCACGAAACGGCTTAGTGCTGACCAACTCGCAAATTATCTGACCGTGGACCAAGGACCGATTGGCGAACGCATTAGGCGTGCAATGAGCGCCAAGTTTGCCGTGGAGATAGCAACAGGGTCGTTGTTGTTTCTTGCGCTCCTGTTTGGCCACCAATATTTTATTGGTGTTAGCCCGTTGGTCTATTTTTAGTCGAACAAAAAGGTGCACACTTTATCGTGCAACGGCTGCACGTTATTGGGAAGGTTTGCCGTTTTTAGAATATAGCGTGCGGCAGACCATATCGCAGCTACATGCATGGCCTGCATGATCAATTCGCCGCTTGAGATATCTGCCAAAACGTCAACAAAATCTCGTTTGACTGTGAGGCAAAACTCGCTACCTCCCGCGTCAAAGTTTGGTTCCGCAACTCTTTGAGCATCAAACGAAATATATGAGCGCACTAAATTCGATTGGGTGGCCGGGTTCGGCATTGCGGTCAATAACAGCTTTGGATCATGGGTCCTGTAGCCTGTTTCTTCCAAAAGTTCGCGTTTTGCAGCCGCTTTACTGGCGACAGATATTGACCTTCCATCAACACCATCAACTGCGCCACTGACCAGCCCAAAAACCGCATGTCCCGCGCCGTGCCGATATTCATCAACAAGGATTAACTCCAAGCTTTCTTGATCAAATGCGATAATATTGATCCATTCGGGAAACTTGATGACGTGATATGGTTCGACAATGTCGCCATTTGCAGTTTCACAACGATCAGATCGCAAGCGGAGCCATTTGTCTTCAAATGTTGTTTTGCTTTTAAGAATTTTCCATGGCTTTGGCCGACGGTTTTGATCAAGCATAAAATCTCTCAAAGTATGAATTAAGTGCGTCTTGCGGTGAGGCGTACCAGTGCAGGCAATATGGAAACGTCAGTGCCGGTAATTCTTTTTGTTGTATGCCAAACCATCAGTGAACCAATGAAATATGACACTACCGCAGAAAATGCTGCGCCAACAAGACCCCAGATTGGGACAAAAATTAAATTGGCCAATATCATCGTAGTTAAACCCAGCGCAACGGCGGGCAGGCTGGCGTAAGGGCGGTTGCGCGCGGAAAGAATGAGCGGACCCGGGCCAAAAATCGAACGCACGACAAGGCTTATGCACAAAATAACCAATGGCCAATAGCCGCCGGAAAAATCCTTGCCGAATAGGCTCAGCACCAAAGGACTAACGATCGCAATGGCAAGTGTAAGCACCACGGCTAAGCCCGTCGCCATTAAATTTGTATCACCGATTTTATCACTTAATCCGGCAACATCATTCTTGGTAACGTCTTCCAGCATACCGGGCATGGTCACCGCATAAACGGCCGTAATACCGTAGGACGCGAGCACGAAAATACGCGTGCCTACGCCGAATATGGCTATTTGTTCTTTTTCCATCATGGCGGTGAGGATCAACAAGTCAGCATCAAAAAAGAAATCAGTCGACAGTGTAATGATCACCCAAGGGAGGGCAAAATAGAACCAACGACGGACATCGGGTGCCGGGGCGTCTGGTGCGGTCGGCAAGCTAATCAGGTGGCGTGCGGTGATGGCAAACTGCACCAAAATGACAACGCAATAGGCGGTCGCCAAAATCCAGAGCAAAGTGATAATGTTTTCGCCTGGGGCAGCAACAACGAAACTGATCGCTAGCGCGACAACGATCAAAATTGGTCGAAATATTGTGTCGGCAAAAAAACCAACAAAGGGCCGCTTCAAGCCAACAAGAATACCGGCATTGACGAAAAAGATAGCGGAACCAATCGACATGACAGAAATGGGCCACCACAAATGTATTAAGTGTGCGCCTGTTTCGCCGATCAATGGCACCAATTGCCCGACAAAGTATGTAATGGCGATGCCGGGAAAAATGATGAGGCCGTAGGCCAGCTTTGCAAAAGACCGCAAACCTCGTCCATCGCCTTTTGCGGCATATTCGGCCGCAAAATACGAACCTATGGTTTGCATGCCGAGCGGTAACAAGATGGCCAACAGGTTGATCGTGGCAATCGCAATCAGATACTCGCCAAGCTGTGCGGTACCCCATAGACGGGCAATGGCTGCTTGCGCCAAAAAAATTGTGCCCGCGCCACTAATCCGGACTGCAAACAATATTGCGGATTTTGATGCGAGTTGTTGCCGAAGCCCCATCGATATCTTCCATGCCTAACTGCATTTTGCCCATTACCGCTAGTGGGCCAAGTGGTTTGGGTCAAACAAACTCTACTATCAACAGCATTAAATCTTCGTAAGGTTGAGGCTCAGGGGGGGGTGTTGAAACTTGACTATAGCAATCATATAATACGAATATAGATGATACACATGTACAAAAAAATGCACAAAATCCATGTGCGTTAGGAAGACTGGACCCAAGAATGAAAAGATCAACTTCAACCTTTAAGACCGAAAAAGGCGGGCGTTACCTAGGCCAATTGGTGAAGCATTTTGCGCACAAAACTGACGCAGCGTTTGAGGGCAACAAAGGGTATATCAAATTTGAGTTTGGCACGGCCAACATGAGCGCAGACGCCGAGGGCTTGCACATTACAGTGGAAGCGACAGACGATGAATTGTTGGCGCGCACCATGGTAGTGATTGAAAGCCACCTGATACGGTTTGCTTTCCGTGAGGAGCTCGATAGCCTTACTTGGCATGATTTTACGATTAACGCCTGATTGCCGATTGCAGGGGACTTGCAGTCTGATATAATTTACGTCAATAATACTGACCTAAAAGACAGGAGATTCCCATGCCACAATCATCCCAGTTTCGAAAACTTCATCAACCGGGGAACCCTTTCATTTTGGCAAACGCGTGGGACATCGGGTCTGCGCGTATGCTAGAAGCAATGGGGGCGAAAGCTGTCGCCACATCTTCCGCCGCCTTGGCCTTTGTCAAAGGGCGAGCTGATCTGGGTGACCTCAGCCGTGAGGATGCTGTGGCCCATGCTGACGAATTGAACAAAGCGGTTGAAGTGCCTCTAAGTGGCGATTTTGAAAACGGTTTTGGGCCAACGACAGACGACGTCGTTCATACCATTCAGGCCGCAGGCGCGATTGGCATAGCGGGCTGCGGCATTGAAGACATGGATTTGCCAAATACGCATCCTTACGCGTTTGAGCGCGCTGTTGAGCGGATTGAAGCCGCAGCACATGCAGCCCGAGCATTACCCTATGATTTTGTGCTCACCGCTCGCGCCGACGGCGTGATGCATGGCAAATATGATTTGGACGAAGCCATTCGCCGCTTACAAGCCTTCCACAAGGCTGGGGCAGACGTCTTGTTCGCGCCAATGCCCGGGTCCATGCAAAATGTGGCGCGCATTTGCCGCGAGGTTGACGGGCCGGTGAACGCGATTTGTGCTGGTCCCTTCACGCAAAACACGGTCGCACAATTTGCACATGCTGGTGCAGCCCGGATCAGCTTGGGCTCTAGCCTAGCGCGGATCACCCACCGCGCCATTTTTGACGCCGCAACAGCGATGTTCGGTACTGGTGACTTGTCGTTGCTTGGTAAATCAATCTCAGGTGTTGAAATCGAAAAGCTCATTAAACGATAGTTTATTGAAAGGGACGGCGATCACTTTGAAAAGTGTGAACCGCTTTTCCTGCGTCTAGCCAATCAGGCTACGCAATGCCACAAGAGCAATTAAGCTCACCACAACACTGACGATGATGGAAAATCGCGAGGCAACAAGCGCTGCAACTGCTATCGCCAAGGCTTCTGCTGGGCCATGCGTAAAAAGTGACGGGGCAACAAGCGCCGTCATGACGGCCGTGGGCACTGCCGCCAAAGCGGCTCTTAACCGGTGATGGATCGCGCCAAACTGGGAAATGATAATGTGACCGCTCACGCGCGTTAGATAGGTCACGGCAGCGGACGCAATGATGATCAAAATAGGGTCAGACACCTTACGCCTCCAACTCTGGTTTGCTCATCACAGCTGCAAAAATCATCCCACCTATGCCACCAATAGCAATGTTCCATGGGCTACCGAATGCCAAATAGGCGAGGGCAGATGATATGCCGCTAACCACAAAGATCGGCCAAAAGAAGCGGCGTTGGCGGAACCCGAGCACGATCCCTGTGAAATATAGCGGCAAGATAAAGTCAACGCCGATTGCTGCGGGGTCAGTAATGAATGAGCCAAAAAGTGCACCAAGGAAACTCATGAATATCCAGGTCAAATAAAGTAAGACTGCATAAGAAAAATAGAATGACGGTTGCAATTTGCGCTTAGCTGCCCGAGTTTCAGCCATGCCAAATTGTGGATCAACCAACAAGAAGAATGCGCCCGCCTTTTGTATTGGTGAAAAGGAACCAAGGTGCTGACTTAACGATGCAGAATAAAGCACATGCCGAAAATTTAAGGCGAACACAGCCAAGATGATTGACCAAGCGGGTGCCTGCTGACCCAACAAATCGAGCATGACGAATTGGCTGGCGCCTGCATAAATGAACGCAGAAGTCATCACGGTCTGTGAAACGCTAAATCCCGCTTTTACGGCAACCGCGCCAAACATAACGGCAAATGGAATAATGGCGACCAGTATTGGCAGCGCTTCCCTCACACCGTCGCGGACTTCGGACGCCATGTTGGCTGGAATGGGCGTTTCAGCGGATGTCATTGATGAATTCCCATTCTTTACAAAACGAAGGAACTGGCATGAGACTAATCAAACTAGCTCCATTACACGATAGATGTATGGCAAACCAGTTTCCAAAAGTCTTGTACAATTAAGTAGCCAAAGCCGAAGTTATTTTGGTCGTGCAAATGTGCCACCGGCGTCGTCAATCACCCTGCGGGCGATGAACTCGGTGATGGTGATCTTTGCAACCCCTTCTATGACGAATGGGTCTGTGGCACAAAATGCCTCGAATTCAGCTCTGTCTTCGGCTTTTGCGAAAATAACGCCACCTGTGCGCGGCACCTTTGGGCCAGTGGTGACAAAGTAACCTTTTTCATAGCCCGTTTCGACAAATTCCATATGTGCATCGAAGTGCTTTTCAGCTTCTTTTAGTGGCACAACATATTCCAGATCGACGAAAAAGTTTTTCATATTAAGTTACTCCGACAAAAAACGCGCCACAAGGGCGCGCTTTGTAATCTACAATCGATTGATCAAACTATTTTAGTTCGTCAGCGCTGGTAATTACTTTACCAAGCAAGCCGTAGGCGAGCGCTTCGTCCGTATTCAACCAGAAATCACGTTTTGTGTCTTTTTCGATTTGTTCGGGTGTTTTGCCGGTCGCTATGGCGAACAATTCTTCAAACCGACGACGCATTTGTTTGATTTGGTCGGCTTGAATTTGAATATCAGAAACTTGGCCACCAACACCGCCAGATGGTTGGTGCATCAAAAAGCGGGTGTTTGGCAAACAAAGGCGATTTTCTTTTTTTGCACCAATAAAGATCAACGCACCAGCGCTTGCGACCCAGCCTGAGCCAATTGTGCGCACGGTCGGTTTGATGAACTTGATAATATCATGCACCATGTCACCACTTTCAACATGGCCGCCCGGCGATGAAATATAAACATTGATGGGATCATCATTGTCTTCAGCCAGCGCAAGCAAACGTGCCGTCGCATCGCGAGCCAACTTGTCGTTGATCTCGCCAGTAATCAGCACGGTACGGCTTTTAAAAAGCAGCTTTTCAACCGATGCGCTGTCCTGCTCGTCCTTAGCTTTGTCTTTTTCTTCAGCCATATCATCTCATCCTGTAATTCAGCCTAAAGCCCAGTTGGGGGCCGTGTCCTGCTTGATTTACATCTTGTACAATCAAGCGCAATGCAATTTGTATCGAACAGTTTATGATTCGCCTAAACTTATCGTAAATCGCGGTTACCATCATCTAAGTGCTGGTGAAGGCGGCTTCAAGGCAACAAAGCGTGATCGTGCATAACATGATGCGGTTTTTCCAATTGCATTTCTTAAATGTCCATGATCGAATAGTTAGAAATTGGTTGCACCAATTACGAATGTCAGAGGGAATATCATGCCAATCATCAATCGCATTTCTGAGTTTCACGACGAGCTCACCCAGATCCGGCGTGATATCCACGCGCACCCGGAGCTGGCGTTTCAAGAGCACCGTACCGCTGCGCTGGTGGCTGAAAAACTAAAAGAGTTTGGCGTTGATGAAGTGGTGACCGGCATTGGCCGCACGGGCGTCGTCGGGGTAATCAAAGGCAAAACCAACAAGTCGGGCCGGGTGATTGGCTTGCGCGCAGACATGGATGCGTTACCGATTGTTGAAGCGCAACCCCATGAATACAAGTCGACCAACCCTGGTGTGATGCATGCATGCGGCCATGATGGTCACACAACGATCCTGTTGGGTGCAGCAAAATATTTGGCCGAAACCCGAAATTTTGACGGCACTGCAATTATGATTTTCCAACCTGCCGAAGAAGGTGGCGGCGGCGGTAATGAGATGGTCAAAGATGGATTGATGGACCGTTTTGGCATTCATGAAGTTTACGGTCTGCACAATTCTCCTGGCAGGGAAGTTGGACATTTTGGCATACGCCCGGGATCACTTATGGCGGCGGCAGACACGTTTTGCATCGACATTATCGGCAAGGGCGCACACGCAGCGCGGCCACATTCAGGCATCGACCCCATCATTATCGGCACAGATTTGGTGCAAGCATTTCAAAAAATAGCATCCCGCAACACCGATCCGCTTAAATCGGTCGTCGTGTCCGTCACAACATTTCATGCTGGCGACGCAGACAATGTGATTCCGCAGACTGCTAAAATTTCTGGTACCGTGCGCACACTCGAAGAGGATGTTCGTGACTTGGCGCAAGAACGCATTACCCAGATTTGTGAATCAATCGCGCAGATGCATGGCGCTCAAATCAATTGCCAATATAACCGCGAGTACCCGGTCACAGTAAACGATGTAGAGCGGACCAAGTTCGCTGTGCAAGTCGCAAAAGAAGTGGTTGGTGAAGACCGCGTGGTGGATGATACTGACCCGGTAATGGGCGCAGAGGATTTTTCATTCATGCTCAACGCGCGGCCAGGTGCCTACATTTTCTTGGGGCAGGGCGATACTGCTGGTGTGCATCATCCTGATTATGACTTTAATGACGAGATTATCCCCATCGGCTGCTCTTATATGGTGAAGCTGGTGGAAAGAGGTATGCCCGCGTAAAAAGTCGGTGCACCATCAACATAGGGGACCTACGCACAGGCCCCCTATGATTTTTCTTACCCAAAGCCTAGTTTGAGCAAAATGGGAGGGTGCAATTGGATTCGTTGCTCCACACACGACTGCTCGCTGGCGAACAGCACGCTTTTGAAGAATTTTTCGCGGAGTTGAACCCAACAATGCTGCGTGTTGCGCAATCAATTACTGGAAATAGGGCGACCTCTGAAGAGGTAACGCAGGACGCGTGGTTGGCGGTGATTGAGAAATTGCAGTCTTTTAATGGCGACGCGCCTTTGCGTCATTGGGTGCTAAAGATTGTGTCCAACAAAGCGCTTACCCGCGCAACACGCGATGGAAAGTCGAACTCGTTGGATACATCAAGTGCGACTAGTGATGTGAACAATGATGCTTTTGCGTCGAATGGGGAATGGCGAGAGCCGCCAAACCTTTGGGACGAATTGACCCCTGAACGTATTCTGGGCGGGCATCAAGTGCTACGATTGGTTCACAATGCCATCAAAAATTTGCCACCTACCCAACAGGCTCTATTGGCGTTGGTGGAACGTGAAAAACTTAGCGCGAACCAGTGCGCTGAATTGCTGGACATTAGTGCCGGCAATGTGCGTGTGCAACTGCACAGAGCCCGCGAAACCATCCGCCAAATGCTCGATGAACAAATGGATGGTGAAAATAATTTGTAACACAATGCCAAGTCACCAGTCTTCTATATGAGGGCAAGGTTACACGCCCTGAATTCAACGGAGACCACGATGCTAAAATGTCGGGAAGTATGTGAAAAGGCGCACGCTTATGTTGACGGCGATCTGACCACTTGGGAAAAACTCATGGTTAGGCTGCACGTTTCAATGTGCAAAAACTGCACCGCGTTTATCGACCAAGCGCGTAAAACTAAAACCATACTTTCAAAATCACTACCAAACGATCTCAGCACACCGATGTCTCCAACATTAGTCGCAGCGTTTAGCAAACTAAAAAGCGAATCCGCTGGCGAGCAAACAACGTCTGAAAAGGCGCATATAAGGAGAAATTCTGATGACTCTTAAAAACGGATTACTGGGTGGTTTCGTGGGTTCAGCTGTGTTGGCCGCTATTTTTGTTCTAAAGTCGATGATGGGCATTATGCCAGAAATGGACATTATCGTAATGTTAAGTGCGATGATGGGTGCTCCGGTAATAGCGGGTTGGGCCGCTCACTTCATGATTGGGACGATTGCATGGGGCGGCATATTCGCCGTTGCTAACGACCTAATCCCCGGACGTACTCAAATCGTGAAAGGCATCGTCGTTGGTCTGGCCGCATGGTTGATGATGATGGTGGCTGTTTTGCCAATGGCAGGCGCGGGCTTTTTCGGCATCAATTTCGGGATCATGGGCGCAGTATTGCCTTTGATGTTGCACATCATTTTTGGTGCGGTGATGGGCTATGTATATTCTGCTATGGGACAGTCAAGCGCGCAAACCGCATAAAAATCAACGCAAATGCACAATTAGGCCCCGGTAGTTCTGGGGCCTTTTGTTCATCCAAAAATGCTCAAGTCCAGCTCCAAACCTGCACCAAGCCAAATCCCGCGATCTCGATGATCTACAAGATCGTCCCCGGTTTGGGGATGGGCAAAAACCACCAAATCTTTTCGGTTTAGCGCTAACCACGGCAATAGCTGCGCAAATTGTTCAGGCGATGCAGTCAATTGGCACGACCACATCGGGTGCGGCCCAACCGGTTCTTCATGCATCCTGCCCATTTTGACACCAAACAACTCAACCGCGCTTTCGCAAATTTGCTTGGCTAGACCAGCGGTCATGCCGCCATAATAAATATGAGCGTGATAATCTACAATAATTTCTGTGGTGTGCATCTAAAAATCCCCGTAATTATACGTACAATATATTTTGCATGTTAATAAAGTATAGCGGCGAAACCACTCGTTAAAAAGTGGATATTACCCGTTCAATGTACACGATTACATTGGAGTGGCAATGCAACAAAGAGTGAAGTTGGTGCTCTAGCGGATCCCGGATGTGATTTCTATACTTGCCCGATAAGAATATAGCTGATCGTTGCTCACAATTATGCTTGGAAATCGCGATACATTGACGGCGTTCGCGTGTTTTTGCGGCTCCAAACAAATCGCTGAGCACCTGCCAAAATTTCGCCCACGTTTGCCACTGGATAGAACGGTTTGGTTGTTGCCATTATATGTTTGCAGGCAAGGTTGGTTAGTCCACAGTTTAAGGCGCACACCGTTTCGCGCAACGACTTTGGCGACGGGCAATTCTGCGTCGCGGTTTTGGGGCAGAACATAGGCCATATCAAGACCA
>NZ_JBLIAI010000057.1:0-17044 GCF_047634455.1 Maritalea sp. | reverse complement strand
ATTGGATTGCGGTCGACCAAACAAAAAGCCTTGCCCAATGCCACAACCAGCCAAACGCAGCACCCAGGCTTGTTCAGCGGTTTCAATGCCCTCCGCAACAACACGTTTATTCATCGCCGAGGACAATGACAGTACCGACTGCACGATTGCCATGGACTGCTCGTCATCGGGCAGGTTTTTCACGAACGACCGATCAATTTTGACTTTATCAACCGGCAAACGGCTGAGATAACTCAAGGATGAATAGCCGGTGCCAAAATCATCCAACGCAACACCAACCCCCAACTCGACGATTTCATTGAGTGTTTGAATGAACTTGTCCTGCTTGGTAACAAACACGCTCTCGGTGATTTCAATGTCTAACCGATCAACAGGGAGTTTGGAAATTTCGAGCGCGTGTTTGATCGCGGCAACGACATCGCCATACTCAAATTGGACGGCAGAAACATTCACCGCCAATTTGCCCGGCTTTGGCCATTCCATCGCGTCGATACATGCCTTTTCAAGCACCCAGCGGCCGATTTCAATAATCATGCCACTGTCTTCAGCAACAGAAATAAACCTATCAGGGTGCACCGTGCCCATCTCAGGATGTTGCCAACGCACAAGGGCCTCTGCGCCAACGCACAGGCCTGTAATCATGTCCACTTGCGGCTGATATTGAAGATAGAGCTGGTCATGGGCGACGGCATCCAACAAGGCCATTTCGACACGCTGGCGTTCGTGGATACGGTCATTAAGCTCGGGTTTAAACAAGAAATAGCTATTGCCCGGTATATCCTTGGCTTCGGACAATGCCATATCTGCGTGTGAGATCAACACATCGGGCTGGAAGCCTGAATTATTGGTGTCGGTCATGCCAATGCTGACGCCAATCAAGGCCCGATGACCGTTAAAGGTATATGGCTTGGTCATAGCGGTTATCAGTTTTTCGGCAAAAACATTGAGTTCTTCAACTGTCATCAGCTGTGGAAATGCCGCAGCAAATCTGTCTGCGCCCAACCGGGAAACACAGTACAAACCAAAATCGCTCATGCGTTTGGCGGCTTCTATCAGCACACCATCGCCCGCCGCATGGCCAAGCGTCTCATTAATGTTCTTAAATCGATCCAAATCCAGCAACACCAGCATCAGCGGTTGCTGATTGGATGCGCTTTCCCCAATAAATGCCGCAACTTCTTCTTCAAGGCGAGGACGCGTGAAAGCGCCTGTTAATTGATCATGGTTTGCCAAATAGTCCATGCGCTTTTGGTGATTGTGGCGATGGGTAATGTCCCTGAATGTCAGACAAGCAACAAAATCATCAACGCTATTTTTTGCGTTTATGTCATCCAATTTGCTTATACGTGACACGGTAACCGAATATTCAATGACCAATTCATGCTCGCCGGATTCACCATGACCCAACACATATGTTTCCGGCGTTGACGGGCGCTCTTGCTGCCTTTTTGCCTGATCCAGTGCCGCAACGACATCTTGAAATAGTTTCTTGGGCAAGATTGAACTGCTAGACCCGACTAAAGATTGCCCGAGCCCCAATATTTGCTGTGCAGGCCCACTAGCTGCAAGAATTTCGAGTTCGTTATCAATAATGACAACCCCGTCAAAATTGTCCGCAATCACCCGGTCGAGTATTGTTTGCATGCGCGAATTTTCACCCGAAACGCGGCGGACAATTAGCCGTTGAATATCCATCGCCTCAAGAACTTTTAGAACGTAGGTCAGTGCCAAAGCCACATGAAACCAGAAAGTCTGTGAAAGGATCAACAAATACGCTTGGGCGACGGCTGCACTAAATTCGACGAGCAGCGCAACACCGATGAAGACAAACGCCAATAGAATTATTGGTGGCCGCCGCAACCTTGCTACAAAAAAAGCAAATACCAAGAAAAACAGCCACGCGAACGTCGCCCCACCATCAAATAGTTCACGGTTCTGAAGTCTGGTTTCGGCGGCAAGCACCTGCACCAATGGCCCGGGAATTCTGCCATATCTTGGCACTTCCAGCAGATCACCCAGCTCCAGCGCTGATGCGCCGACAATGACTTTTTTTCCTTCAACACGATTGGGATCAACTTGCCCGCCCAACAAATCTATCAGCGAAATTCTGTCGATTTGAGATACGTCCAGCGCATAATCAATATAGTAAAAATTCTTGTTGGATTTTTCCGGTTTTGGTGAAAAAACTGTCGGCAAAGATGGAATTAAGCGATCCTCAATCATGCCATATTTGGTAAAATCCCAAACCAGACCATCACTACCCGTTTCAACATTCACCAATGCCATTTCTGAAAAGTCGCGAAAAAGCGGCAAGGGCAAGCTTGTGATCAACTCAAGTTGGCCGTTTGTATCAAACCCCACTTGTTGCAAGGCAGCCAAATACGTAAAACCGCCAGCGCGGTCCAATGCATCAGCAAACGTTTGGTCGTTTTCAGGGCTGGAACGACTGGAAAAATCTACATCAAACGCAATCTCAAATGCACCAAACTCAACCAGTTTATCAAGAACGCCGGCATAAACCCATCGTGGCCATGGCCACTGACCAACTTGCTGCAAGCTGCGGGCGTCAATATCGACGAAGACGATCTCCCCAGAGGTGTCAACCTTGTGCTGCTCAAACCGCCACTCTTTAAATGTATTGTCGATGCCGCTAAAAAAACCGCTTTGGCTGGCCAAGAACGCAGCAATCCCCAGCAGAAAAATCGCAGCGAAATTTTTCAGGGATGGGCGCATGAAGCAAGGCTACTCATCTAAACATAAAACTAGGGCGTCATAATGCAACAATTGCGTTACGACGCCCTTAACTGGCAAAAACAAGGCACGGATTCTAATTAGTCACCGTCCTATTTGTCTTTCTTGTCTTTCTTGTCACCACCAAGAACACTGGCAACGCTGTCCAACACCTCGTCTACTGCGCCACCAGAGTCTTCATCTTTAGCCGCGTCCTTTTCAGCTTTATCTGCAGCCTTTTCAGCATCCTTTTCTGCTTTATCCGCATCTTTGGCGGCGTCCTTGGCTGCTTTATCCGCATCTTTGGCGGCATCCTTGGCTGCTTTGTCATTGGCAGCAGCATCCTTGGCGGCTTTTTCTGCAGCAGCTATCGATGCCTCGTCGCCACTTTTCTTCGCGTCTTTTAGCGCCTGATCCGCCGCCTTCTTTTCCGCTTTGGCTTGTTCTGCTTCTGCTCCAGCCTTTGCCGCGTCTTGTGATTTCACATCACCAGATTTCTGTGCGGCTTTAAGTTCTTGTTCAATAGCATCGTTGCGATCAGCTTTTGTCAGCGATGCACCTTGTTGATCGGCAACCTTTTCCAATGCCGCCAGTTTAATTGGCGCATTTGGCCGTGCTTTCTCGACTTTTTTCACAATCTCTTTAACTGACAAAATCTTGTTGGTGGCGGTTGATCGAATAGGTTCCTTTGCGCCCTGCCCTTCAACACTCAAAACAGGCTTATCGCTCATGTTTAAGTTGACCTTTTGACGAGGTTTAACATCCACCTTCATGCCAGTCTTTTCGTCCCGCGCTTCCACACGACCGCGCTCAACGTCAATTGAAGCTGCACCATTATTGGACGTCACGGTGAACTTAGTTCCCTTCACCACAGCCGCTAACAAAGGGGCGCGCACTTCAAAATGCTGCACATTCCGCTTTTCAACATCAACGGTTATCGTGCCGAAATCCTGCGAGACCACTGTCCGTTTGGCACCCTCTTTGTCTGAAATGCGAATTCGGGTGTCCCCCCGAATATCAATAGTTTCTGTGCCCCGCGCAAAAAGGACGCGCGCGCCTTTTGCAGTCTGAATTGCACTATCATCTGAAACAACATGTCCACGTTGTATTTGAACCCACTCGCCGCTTTGGAAAACAAAAACGCCACCGCGCAGTTTTTTGGCGACCCATTCATCGGCCAATGCTGCGCTGCTCATAGCAACGATCACGAGGATGATACTAAAGATTTGCTTCATCATTTCTGGCCCCTGCAAATGTGATTTTTCCCGATAGTCGGGCTTACCCATATTGTCGGCGGTCGAGGTAAACAAAGCGATTAACGCGCGGGTAAAACCACATTTGGCGTAAACGAGACATTAAAAAGGCGCCAAGACAAAGCCTTGACGCCTTTATGTATTTGGTCACACGAAACCTAGACCAACTGGCGAGACCCAGTTCTAACCGTTCTTGCCCGAGTTCCCGTTGCCATTTCCATTGTTGGCGGAATTGCCGTTGTTGCCAGCGTTCCCATTGCCATTTCCATTATTACCGGAATTGCCGTTTTCGCTATTGCCAGCGTTCCCGTTGCCATTTCCATTATTACCGGAATTCCCGTTTTCGCTATTGCCAGCGTTCCCGTTGCCATTGCCGTTATTTCCACTATTGCCGGAATTGCCGGAGTTGCTGTTATTGTCGGAGTTTCCATTGCCATTGCCGTTATTGCCAGAATTCCCATTTTCGTGATTGCCGGCGTTTCCATTGCCATTATGGTTGGCTTTACTGACCAGCGCAGCAATCTCCAAACCCTTTACGGCATTGCCAGTTTGGGTATCAACGATCTCTTCAATTTCACCACGGCCCGTAACCGATAGTGGATTTTCGCCTGTATCGTCTGAACTTGCAGATTGGTTCGGCTTCACGTCGACTTTGAAGCGGCGAGAGTTGTCGGATACTTGAACCACGCCACGAAGCACAGCCACACTGGCTTGGCCGTTACGAGCCACAACTTTGAATTTGGTACCTTTTACAACAGCAGCGAGCAAAGGTGTGCGCACTTCGAAATGCTCAACATTTCTTTTTTCGACATCCACAATCAATTCACCGAAATTCTGGGTAATGATTGTGCGGGTGGCACCGTCAGGGTCTGATATTTTGATCCATGTGTCCGCGCCTATGCTCATACTTTCGTTTCCGCGGACAAGAAAAACGCGCGCGTATTTTGTCGTGCGGATCGACGTATATTCCGAAATGGTCTCGCCGCGCTCTAATTGTTGCCATTCGCCGTCAACCAAATATAAGACTGAGCCGCGCAGTTTATCAACTTTCCATTCGCCCGCAAATGCGCCAAGTGTGGACAACAGGGCAAACATTATCGCCATTGATAATCTATTGAAGTGCATTTTTGCCACCTGAGGTTGAAATAGGTAATTTCCCCCATTCTCGTAGCAACATCAAAAGCAATAGTTAACAGGCAAGAAAACCAACATATTGACTTAAGAAACCGTTAAAAAAATTGGGCGTCACCAACTCAATCAGCGACGCCCAAAAATGCAAATCGGCAACTATCTATCTGTTTTGACGATTTTCGATCAAGTCATCGACAACACTTGGATCTGCTAATGTTGAAATATCGCCAAGAGCGCCATAATCATTCTCGGCAACTTTGCGCAAGATACGACGCATGATTTTGCCAGATCGGGTTTTGGGCAATCCCGGTGCGAATTGCATCAGGTCAGGTGAAGCAATCGGACCGATCTCTTTTCGGACCCAGTTGCGCAATTCAACCTTAAGCGCGTCGCTTTGCTCTTCACCCGCCATCAAGGTGACATAACAATATATACCCTGCCCTTTAACGTTGTGCGGGTAACCAACCACCGCAGATTCAGAGACTTTAGGATGCGCAACGAGTGCACTCTCAATTTCCGCTGTACCCATCCGATGTCCAGAAACGTTCAGCACATCATCCACACGGCCGGTGATCCAATAGTAGCCATCCTTGTCACGTCGACAGCCGTCACCCGAGAAGTAATAGCCTTTATAGTCCGAGAAATATGTCTTTGCGAACCGAACATGATCACCATAGATCGAGCGCATTTGCCCCGGCCAGCTGTCCTTGATGCACAACACACCTTCGGCTTCGATTGTCGTGATTTCTTTTCCCGTGGTTGGGTCAAGAATAACAGGCTGTACGCCAAAGAACGGCAATGTGGCAGAGCCTGGTTTAGTCGCAATTGCGCCGGGCAATGGCGTTAAAAGATGTCCACCCGTTTCGGTTTGCCACCATGTATCAACAATCGGGCACCTACCTTTACCAACAACTTCATTGTACCAGTTCCAAGCTTCCGGGTTGATCGGCTCACCCACTGTGCCAAGAATACGTAAGGATGAAAGGTCACACTTTTCAACATACTGATTGCCCGCGCCCATCAAGGCGCGAATGGCCGTTGGTGCGGTATAGAACTGATTGACTTTATGCTTTTCGCAAACTTGCCAGAACCGTGAAGCATCTGGATAGTTTGGCACACCTTCAAACATCAGTGACGTCGCGCCATTGGCCAACGGCCCATAGATAATGTAGCTATGCCCGGTAACCCAACCCACATCCGCCGTACACCAAAAAATATCACCATCATGGTAGTCGAACGTGTATTCATGGGTCATCGCCGCATAAACAAGATAACCGCCAGTTGTGTGCAACACACCCTTTGGTGTGCCCGTTGAACCCGATGTATAAAGAATAAATAGCGGGTCTTCGGCATTCATGCGCTCAGGTTTACAAAACTCATCTGCGTCCGTTGCGGCTTCATGCCACCAAATGTCGCGCCCACCTTTCATGGCAATTTGACTGCCCGTATTCTCGACGACCAGAACTTTTTCAATGCCCAGTGCGTGTTTTGCCGCCTCATCCACATTGGCTTTCAAGGGAATGGTTTTGCCACCACGCCGACCTTCATCAGCCGTAATCACCACCGTTGATTTACAATCTGTGATGCGCCCTGCAAGGGCTTCTGGCGAGAACCCGGCGAACACGATTGAATGCACCGCACCGATACGCGCGCAAGCCAACATCGCATATGCCGCTTCAGGGATCATCGGCAAATAGATCGTAACCCGGTCGCCTTTTTGCACACCAAGGCTGCGCAACACATTGCCAAATCGGGATACCCGACGGTGCAATTGCGCATAAGTGATGTGCATATCCGTGCCAGGTTCATCACCTTCCCAAATCAGTGCGGTTTGATCCGCGCGGCTTGGCAAATGGCGATCGATGCAGTTCACCGAAACATTCAGCTCACCATCTTCATACCATTTGATGGACAAATCAGCCTGATCAAAACTCGTGTTTTTGATCTTTGTTGGCTCCCGCATCCAATCAAGGCGTTTCGCCGCATCGCCCCAAAAACCATCAGGGTCATTGACCGAACGCGCATACATTTCTTTGTATTTGTCTGCATCGATTAGGGCGTTGGAGACAATCTCTTTTGGTGGTTGATAAATGCCGTCACTCATGGCGCCACTCCTCCTCATTTTAAAGTCTACTAACTAGGGCATTTCTGCCGGACTTACGGTCGGCGACGAAAAACACACCGTCACACGTTGTCCCCACAACACCGTGCTCAAATGGCTAAAGGGTTGACTGCGCTGGGTCAATATCTGTTGGCATCTTTTTGGTCCTGTTGCCCATAAAAGCACCATATTTGCGACAGTATTCGCAAAGAAACCAATCTGAAAGGTCAAAGCGCTACATTTCGCACAACAATTCTAAGCAGAGATTTATCAAGATATGACAGCAGAAGAACAATTGCCAACCGATACCGCAGGCCCGGCCGGACGCGCCGATCTGGATTGGTTATTGGCCAATGTCCACCAAGCCATTGATGAACTTGATTTTTACAATGATGAGTTCAAGGCATTTGAGAAACAGCGGGTGAGCGCCAACTTCGTGCGGGCGCTTTTTGATTATGACCCGCATCACCTGCTGGTCTTACGCAAAAATGGCGAACGCGCCGGGTTTATGATTTCAGGTCCCGATAACGGCGTTGTGTTCCTTTATTGGTCGTACATCTTGCCAAGGTTTCGCAATTCAAAACTCGCCATTGTCGGCAATAATTTCTTCAAACAATATTTCGACAATGGCAATTGGCACAAACTGTCCACATTTACCCGCTCGGACAATCGTACGGCTTTGATCATACTCAAACGCTTTGGCTGGACAGAAGTGGCACGGCTTGAAAAGCATATTTTTGGCGAAGATTATATGATTTTTGAAATCGCAACGGAAAAAACCATCCCCGGCTACAAACCATTTATTGTGCAAGGCCGATTTGGTCGCCTCAAGCAAAACTTAAAGCGAATATTTTCAAAAAAATGAGGGAGATTGATCGTGATTGACTTTGTCCAAAAAGCTTATAGACCGGCAGTTGTGAGGCGTGCAGCAATCATGGCCATAATCGTTGGGGTCATCATTGCCATCATCAATTATTTCGACAAGATGATGGTGGGCTCGTTATCGTCCGGCGACGTCACAAAGATCATTTTCACATTTTTGGTACCGTACGCGGTCTCCACCGTTTCCTCGGTCCTTGCGATCAATGAGACACAAAGAGCTAGGCGTTAGGCCCTGCAGACTTGCGCGACTTTATCCAGCGCATGACTTGGGCTTTAACATCGCGGACCAAAAACAGCCCGTTGCCCAACAAACGTGGCAGCATCCAGTGCGCATAATTCATCACTTTTGGCACGGTAGACACAACACCAGCTTTACCAACCATGCCATTTTTAAACTGATGTAGCCCCAAAAACCCGTCCGTACCGCCAAGATCATACCACTTGATCCGGTCTTGGCGCGCCAACCAGCGCATGATTTCCCAATGCATAAAATATCCAGCCCGCAACGGCAGCGCTTGATCGTTGGTCGCACCGTATAAATAGACCGCTGTGTCACCTGCGGTAAAAATAATACCACCCGCAACCGGCTCACCCTCGTGATGAACCAAAAATAGCTCTGGGCGCGCGCTGTCTTCGATATTGTCCATCAAGTGATGCAATGAATCAAAGGCTGAATAGTCTGGAAACTGCTTACGATCCGTCATCGCCCGGTAAAGCTCATAAAAAACCGGCAATCGCGACATATCGCAATGCTCAAATTCAAGGCCGTTTTTCTCGCTCTTCTTCAAATGAGAACGCCACTTCTGGCCAAAACTTGCGCGCATTTCATCATCGTCAACATGTACATTGACGAAATATCGGTTCGGATAGGGCAAACCAGATCCAGGCTTAAAATTGCGAGCCAATAATTGCTCTGCAGCAAAATTGCTTTCAGCGGGCCGTGGGCGCGGCAAAATGGAAAGCATCATCCGCGATGACACCGCATATTTTTGCACCAGCATTTCGATGACTTGATCATGTATCAGCTCTGCATTTTCAGCAGCGGCGTCCAAAATCACTGGCCCCCATTTGCAGACAGCCAAACCACCCAAGCCCAATGGCGCTGAACGGTGCATCATCAAACAACCAGCAACCAACTGGTCCCCCAGTTTGAAATGCAGGCAATCAATGTTCATCTGCGGCCAACGCTCTGCTGCAAACACATTCATTTGTTCTTGGCAAATATTATCAAATAGATGCGCTTTTTGATCCCATTGCTGCGGCGAGATCATTACCAACTCAAATGGATCAACCGTAACGGGATCAGCTAAATTGTTGGTCATCATTTTTGCGGTCATATCTGCCATGACAAACTGGTTCGCCTCTAAGAGTATAGCGCTTCACGCTACTGCATTGTGAACTTCAAAACTCGATGAATAAGAGCCCTAAAAGGAATAATTTGAAGTAAATTCGAAACAACAAACCCCGCCCTCTTTTGAGAACGGGGTTTCCAATTGCTTAACATGCAAAGCCGCAGCAATGCCTAAATCTGCTCCAGCGCCTGGTGGCGTGTCTCCGCCCAAATCGCATAATCTTTCATGTTCAACAATTCAGCAGCCGCTTCGTCTACAACAACAATTGCATGCTCATGCAACTGCAACGCAGATGCTGGGCACGAGGCGGATACGGGGCCCTCAACACATCCCTTCACGGCTTCAGCCTTGTGCTTGCCCGTTGCCAACAACACCGCTTGCTTGGCGTCCAATATCGTGCCGATGCCCATGGTCATTGCGTCTGTCGGTTGGCGCTCATCCGGTCCAAAAAAGCGAGAATTTGCCTCAATCGTCGATTTTGTAAGCGTCTTGACCCGTGTGCGTGATGCAAGACTTGATAGCGGTTCGTTAAACCCAATATGGCCATTGATGCCGATGCCCAACAATTGCAAATCGATGCCCCCAGCAAGCGCAATCATCTCCTCGTAGCGCATACATTCATCATTGGGGTTCCGCGCAATTCCATTTGGCACAAAAGTACGTTTATGATCGATATCAATATGATCAAACAACTGCTCATTCATGAAATAGCGATAGCTTTGATTGTGAGCGCCGCTTAACCCAACATATTCGTCCAAGTTAAAACTTGTCGCCTGCGCAAAACTGAATTCGCCAGCATTTTGACGAGAAATCAGCTTTTTATACATTGATGTGGGGGAAGAACCGGTGGCCAGCCCCAAAACACTTTTTGGGTTTTGAGTAAGTTGACGCGCAAACAAATCGCAGGCGAATTCTGCCACGTCGTCAGAGTTTGGAAGAATAACAAGACGCAAGGGAATTGCTCCATGTGATGATTGTGAACTTTAAACGCCAAAGCGATACATAGCCGCTCTGGTCGTTTGTATTATTTAGATGTCATCGCCAACATCGGTTGAATAGATGTAGCGGTCGCCCCGATAATAGGAATGTGTGAATTCCACTGGCTTGCCGCTGCGATCAAACGAGGTCCGCTCCATATCAAGGATCGCAGACCCCTTTTCAACGCCCAAATAGCCACCCAATTCTTTGTCGCAGTTGGTCGCTTTAATCGATTGCCGCGCTTTAACTGGCCTAAAGCCGCGCGCATCCAGATGCGCATATAGGCTGTCACCCTCTTCAACGGCATCAGCATCAATTGCCTCAAGCGGGAAATAGGCGTGTTCATATGCCATGATGCTCCCGTCCGCATATCTTATGCGACGAAAACACGAAACACGCATATGGGGGGCAACGCCCAACGCTTCACTTACTTCAGCGATTGGGGCCACAAGCCCCTTGAACACCAATTGCGAACTTGGCTCCATACCGCGATTTCGGATATCTTCGGAAAATCCATTGAGAAATTTCAACGACTTTTCAAGCGATTGCGGCCGATTGCGCGGTACATATGTCCCCAGACCTCGTTTTTGCACCAATTGACCAGCATCAAGCAACGGTTTGAAAGCACGGCGAATTGTGACGCGGCTTAACCCTAGCTTTTCAGAAAGTTCCCGCTCGGCCAGCAAAAACTCTCCGGCGGTCAGTATGCCGTTCATGATGGCCTGCCGTAAGGCTTCCGCCAACAGCTCATACCGGACGCCAGGGCGCTCGAGTGCAGTCTTGAGGAACACGATCAAGTCCGGTCGAGTTGTCTCATCAAGGCTAGTCATAAGCAGGGCACCCTCTTGAATTGCTTGTGAGCACATCAGTTCGCGATTGGAATCACCAACTCAATGCGCACCATACCCATCAAATACCAATACACGACCTAATTTGCAACCAACAATACCTAAGCGCAAACGACCAGCAAAATCTACTTTGCCGAGGCACCATTTCTAAAAATCGGGACTGTGCCTGTCCACAGAATGCGGCAAACACCATCACGTACATTTTCCCAGCTATGGGTGCGCGTTGAGCGGAAGTGAAGACTGTCGCCGACCCCAAGAATGACTTTCTCATTCTCAACATAAGTCACCACTTCACCTTCAAGAATATAGATTATCTCTTCGCCTTCATGGCTCACTTGCTCCGACTTGTAGCCGGCAGGGACCGCAATGATGAATGAAGATAAGGCTTTGCCCGCAAAGTCTGCACCCAAGCGCTCGTATCTAAGGGAAGAATCATCGACAGAGAAGCTTTCACGCTCTCCCTGCCTTGTGCGGCCACGATGTACGGCTGGGGATGAGACGAAGAACTCCATCTCCACATCCAACCCTTTAGAAATCATCGACAGCGCGCCAAGTGATGGTGTGGCTTGGTCGCGTTCGACCTGCGACAAAAAACCAACCGACAAATTCGCCAGCTTTCCCAACTCTTTGAGCGTCATATTCATGGCACGCCGTCGTTCACGAATAAGCGCGCCAACCAGCGGTGACCCAGATTTTTGCTGACGGCGCAGCCCAGCATCCGAGGCCATAAATTCCATTGTTTGATCTAAGTTGGCATTGATCATGTCAGCTATTCCTGCCCGTCGTTCCCTCGCAAGTGCAAATGTGTGTTTACACCAGCGCCTCCAGCTCCCTAAATACGCATTGATTCTCAAAGACGTATTTTCAAAAAACGCAATTCGGTTCGCTTAAACCAAACTGCAAGCAAACGCGACCAAAAATCGTAAAAACAACATATTTGGAGCAAATTTTGCCGATTTCGGACCAATTAGATACCCAATATCCACAAAGCGCTTACGAAAAATTGGCCCGTTCAGCGCGCCGGTCACCCGGCTTTATACTATTAACAATTATGGAACTGGACCTTAGCGCTGGTCTGGCCCGTCGGTCATATTCGTCTGATCAAGACACATATCCAACAACGGGCACCAAACCTATTATCATCAACCAATGGTTCCAAGACGTCATTGAAGCGCAAAAGCCCTTCGTTGCCAACCACCCAGACCAAATGGGCGATCAGTTTCCAGACCTTGATGTGATCCAGCGAATAGGCTGCGGGTCAATTGTCAACGTACCGATCGTGAAAAATGGAAAGACAATCGCTGTGATCAATATTTTGCACAAGGAAGGGTATTTCACCCCATCGCGGTATGCAGCAGCATGTGCACTCGCAAGCCTTTTATAGCCGACCCGCTCTGTCGCTTAAGTCTTTTCCTTAACCTGGCTTGACTTCACAACTTGCATGTCCATGTTAGTGGCAAAACCAAACAAGATCATCCAAAAGGGATTTCATATCCATGGAACTGCCACAGTTTACAACCGCCACCCTTGAATGGGTAAATGGCTACGGCACCAGCATTCTGATTGCGCTTGTTGTTCTCGTCCTTGGCTGGATTTTAGGCAAATGGCTGGCAGCTCTCATCGTGAAATTGCTACCCAACACCAAAGCCTTTGACGACACAGTTGCGCCCATGTTTGGCGAATTGGTCCGCTACGGGGTCATCATTACAGCGATTGTGATTGCTTTAAGTGGCCTTGGCGTGCAGACCGCTTCGATAATCGCCATAATTGGTGCGGCGGGCTTGGCGATCGCTTTGGCGTTGCAGGGCACGCTTTCCAACATTGCAGCTGGCGTGATGATTATCTGGTTACGCCCGTTTAATGTGGGCGACTATATTGAATCAAGTGCGGTGAGTGGCACTGTAAAACGCGTTGGATTGTTTGCAACCCGCCTGCGCACCCTAGACGGCCTTTTTGTCTTTACGCCAAACGCCAAGATCTGGGACGCCACAATCACCAACTACAACAAAGAACTCACGCGGCGGCTCACATTTAAAGTCGGTATTGACTATAAGGCCGACATCGACCTCGCGCGCAAAGTGCTCTTAGACGTCGCAAGCGCTGATGAGCGCGTGTTGAGTACCCCTGAACCTGTTGTTTATGTCATGAATTTGGGCGCAAGTTCGGTGGATTTGGAGTTGCGTGCTTGGACACGCACTTCAGACAGTTGGGACACCCGCATGGCCATCAATGAGGCTGGAAAGAAAGCCCTCGACAAGGCGGGCGTTGAAATCCCCTTCCCCCATATGCGCATTGTCGCCCCCGAACTCGCACCAAAATAATTTTGCGTGCGCTCTTGACCTGGAGCAGCTCCAACACCCTATTGAACTGAGATAGTCAGATTAAGAGGGTAACCAGATGAATATTGGTGAAGCAGGAAAAAAGAGCGGTCTATCTCCCGATACGATCCGGTTCTATGAAAAACGTGGCCTGATCCTTTCGACAAAACGCGACGAAAAAGGCCATCGCTATTATGCCGAAAACGATGTGGGGTGGTTGGGTCTGCTCGCCTGTCTGCGTGGAACGGGTATGCCATTATCCGAAACCGAAACGTTCACCCGTCTGGTCCAAGACGGCAATCACACGGTTCCGGACCGCATTGAATTGCTTGAAAGCCACCGTGAACGGTTGGCGCAAAAACGCGCAGAACTTGATGCGTATGAAAATCATTTGAACGAAAAAATCGCCTACTACAATTCCGTCCTAGAAAAACAAACCAACGAGGCCGCACAATGACCAAGCCAGCAATTACAATTTGGAGCGGCGAAACAATCCCACGCCTGGGCTTTGGCTGTTGGGCCATCGGTGGCCCATTTTGGGCTGACGCCATTCCCGTTGGTTGGGGTGTCGTTGACGACAATGAGTCAAAGCAAGCGATTGGGGCAGCCCTGGATGCGGGTATCCAATTTTTTGATACCGCCGACGTCTATGGCGCGGGCCACTCCGAAAGGATCGTTGGCGAAGCGCTCAAGGGCCGCAACGATATATTTGTTGCGACCAAATTTGGCAATCAGTTCAATGAAGAAAATAAGCAAATCACGGGCAAAGGCGCGGACCGCAGCTACATCCGCAAAGCCGTGCAAGCGTCCCTGCGTCGCTTGCAGCGCGATGTGATCGATCTATATCAATTGCACATTGACGATCTGGATGGCGCACAAGCCCAAGAAACCCAGGCGGCTCTGGAAGAGCTTGTTAAAGAAGGCCTAATCCGGGGTTATGGTTGGTCGAGCGATCACCCAAACCACTCACGCCAATGGATCGGCGGTAAAAACTATCGCTCAATCCAGCACGACCTCAACCTGTTTACACCGGCAACCGAAACGCTCGCCATAGTAGATCAACACAATATGCTGTCGATCAACCGCGCACCATTGGCCATGGGCATGTTGGGCGGCACTTACAAAATCAACCATAGCTTTGGTGAGGACGACGTGCGCTCTGGCGGCGCGCCTTGGCTTAATAAGATGGGCAATGTTCGGGATGCAGACGATGCCCAAGCGCGGCTTGAAGGCATTCGTGAACTGCTCAAAACTGGTGGCCGCACGACAGCACAGGGTGCACTTGGATGGATTTGGGCGCATGCCGACAGGGCGTTGCCCATTCCCGGGTTCAGAACCGTCGCCCAGGCACAAGAAAATGCAGGCGCACTGCAATTTGGTCCGCTCAGTGTTGAGACGATCCAAGAAATTGACCAGCTCGTGCAAGGCGAATTGGGATAACCCAATTGTCGAGGCGGCAGCACTAGCTCGCCGCCTCGAATTGCTAGAGCCCAAGTTTTACGAAATCTTTGCGCAGCATATATGTGTAGGACAAAAATTTACCGTCAAGCGTTATGGCAAATGTGCCATACGGTGTAGGACACAGTTTGCGCAAATCAGCGGCGCTATCCATTTCAATTTGTGTGAATTCCCAACCTCGTTCATCCGCAAATGCTTTGCAATTGATCACAGCATCATCAATATATGGGCATTGATCAGTGCGATAAACCGCCATGCCGCTTGGCACCAGTTTTGCCTTGTTTTCGAAGTCACCGACGATATTTGGGATCGCCACACTTTCATCAAATCGCTTGACCATCAGGTCAAAGGGCTTCACTTGTTCAACGCTTTCAAAACCCCCTGCTTTGAGAATCTTGTTGTTGATTAACCAATTGCCAGAACTTGTGAGCGCGGCAACACCCGCATAGCCTTCTTGTTTCGCCTGATCTATCACATGCTGTAACAGGTATTTGCCGAAGCCTTTGCCTTTGCTTTTACCGACAACCCAAAGGCAATGGATCACCAAATAACGGCTGGCATTATCAATGCCGCGCCAAGCGAAATCACCCGGAATATATTCAACAAAACCGCGCTCACCGTCCCCGAGCAACCGCATTTGTAAGCCTTCGTTAAAGCGTTTTTTCAACCAAGCCATTTTCCGTTCATAGCCCGGCTTACCCTTTGCACTCATCTTGCAAAAGAACCGTGTTTTCTCAACGTTCTCGGCAGTTACTTCAATCAATTCAGGCATCGACATCACATTGCTCCCTCAAATAGATGGAGCAAGAATATCCAAATTCGAATGCCCTGCATTGCGAAGGATCAAGCGCAAAAAACGTCATGCACTCAATCTGTTCGAATGAGTACAATTTAGGGTCAGAACTCAATTCAGTCCAGACCCTAGGGTGACACGGTGCAAACAACGTCAAAAGAACCCCAATTCTCGCGAATATAGACGCTGTCATTGCGCTTTAATCTGTCTAGCGCAACACTAAGCGTTGATTCATGAGAATAATATTGGCGCCCGCAAAGTTTTCCGAACTCAACACAACCATTCGACCCAATTGCCCCACAAGCACTGCTTTGCGAGTAGAGTTTATAGGTGCTCGCGTTGTGCGCAAAATAATAGTCAGCGGTACCTGCATAGGCTGAACTGGCAAATCCTGCCGTTAGCACAACCACACTGCCCATCGCTGCCAACTTCATCACGGCCTTTTTCATATCAATCAGCTTTCTATGTTGGTGAACATGGAAGCAGAATAATTGTTTGAGACGCTGAAACAATTCATACAGATGTACGTGTTTACATCTGCGCTCCGCCAGGGATACGATCCACCAAAGCAATACTGCCTGCAAGAAAGAGAAGCCATGCACGATCAGACATTTCAGCTTGATCGTGTCACTTTGTTTGCCAAAACACCCAACAAGATTTTCTTGGGCCATATCGGTTCGTCGCTCGTATTAATCTACTTGGCGCTGCCGGTTTTGCCGCAATCGGTCATCATGGCCTGGGGCCTGTTAGAAGTCATCATCACACCCGTGTTGCTCTATCTTTTGGGGCAACGCGCGATCAAAGTGGTTGCCAACAAACTGCCAACCAAAAGCCTAGAAAATCAACTCGATGCGTTGATCGGTTTTATTGGTATCAGCTGGGGGTTATTTTTGGCGTTCAGCCTCAACCCAGATAACCCCGCCCATTTTGGCATGCAAATGGCAATTGCAGCGGGCGCGTCTGCGGCCTCAGTCAAATCCTTAGGCATATTTCGCCGCGCATTTTATCTCTACGAAATCCCCTTTATGACGCTGGTTGCAACAAGACTTTTCATCATTGGCGGCGACCATATCTGGTTGGGCATTTTAGTGTTGGTGTTCATGATCATGCTGTCCGGCTATGCCAAAGACACCTATGACGGCTTAACCGACTATTTTAATGTCAAACTGGAGAACCTAGATCTTGCGCTGAAATACAATC
>NZ_JBLIAI010000056.1:0-17270 GCF_047634455.1 Maritalea sp. | reverse complement strand
TGTTAATGACAGGCGTCGATATTTTCGTCATCGATGAAGCCGACCGGATGCTCGACATGGGCTTTATTCCTGACATTGAGAAGATATCTTCTCTTCTGCCAAAACGTCGGCAAACATTGTTCTTCTCAGCAACAATGCCTGATGAAGTGGCAAAACTGACCAAAAAATTCCTGAACAACCCGATCAGTGTTGAAACGACGCGGCAAAACTCAACCGCCGAAACGATTACGCAAAAAGTGCTCATGGTCGGCAGCAAGCCTGCTGAAAAACGCGCAGCCTTGCGCGAACAAATTGACGCAGCGGTTGGCTTGAAAAACGCGATCATCTTTTGTAATCGCAAACGGGACATCGCCACTCTTGCTAATTCACTGACGCGTCACGGTTACAATAACGGGGCATTGCATGGCGATATGGACCAAAGTTCACGCATGGCAACCCTTGCTGGCTTCAAGAACAACGAAATCACCTTTTTGATCGCAAGTGATGTTGCGGCCAGAGGCTTAGACATTCCTGATGTAAGTCATGTGTTTAACTTCGATATCCCGACACACGCAGAAGACTATGTGCACCGAGTCGGGCGCACGGGCCGCGCTGGTCGTGAAGGGGTCGCCATCACCTTAGTTGCCCCCGCTGATAAAAAATATCTCGTTGCAATTGAAAAATTGATCGAAATGAAACCTGATTTGATCGAAAAACTTAAAGTTGATCGACCAACAAAACCTGTTCAGGAAAAAAGAACAAAAACCAATATTGTTCAAAAACCTCAGCAGGAACCTCAGAAAAACACGTCAAACGTCGAAAATTTTGAAGCGAAAGAAAAGAAAGTTTTGCCCCATCAAAAAAATCGGCAAGAGTCTCGAAATCGCAACCAGGACACCACGCCATTTGGCCAGTCCGATCAAGTCCCTGCGTTCCTTTTAAGGCCCGTTAGGCAAGCTAGTTAAACGCCCCGTTAACTCAAAATTTAACCTTTTGAGACAAAAAGACGGGCAATAGAATTAATGACTCGGTGCGTAAAACCGCGCACTGAGTGATGAAATGGGTGGAGCCAGTTCTCAATGCTTGTATCTGAACACGATTACCAGCGTACGCTTGAGTATTCGTTTTCCGCCTTAGGTATGCTTAAACGCGCCAAGATTCCGCCCTACCCGCATTTTTACGAACTTTGTTACACCTATGCTTCTGGCATCAACGAGCAGCTGAACGAGCGCTTGAATATGTTGTTGGGGAAAAGCAATTCCCTTTCCATGGAAAACGTGTTGCAAGTCTACCGTGAATTCTTTGACAACCCGTCAGACTTAGAATCGCAACTGACAAATGTCAGCCAAGAAATGTCTCACAAAATTGACGCGGTGAACCGTGCCATGGATGAGGCAATCGATACTGCTGAAGGCTATTCGGGTTCGCTGGACAATGCCGCGATAAAATTGGCGACAAAAATGGACGCGACGGCGCTTCAACGCCTTGCGGCCAAATTGCAGTCTGAAACGAAGCAGATGCAAGAAGCCAATCAGAACCTTGAAGAAAAGCTCAAAGTTTCAAAACAAGATATTTCGAGCTTGAAACGCGATCTGGATACGGCGCGACGCGAAACCATGCTTGACGCGCTGACAAAAATTCCAAACCGCAAGAGCTTCGATCAGCGCTTGAAACAAGAATTTGATGCATTTGAGCAAACAGGCAAACATTTCAGCCTTTTGATGATGGATATCGACCACTTCAAGGCCTTCAACGACAATTATGGACACCAAACAGGCGACCAAGTATTAAGATTGGTGGCGATGACGCTGAAGTCCAACATCAAGGGCCAAGACCACGCAGCAAGATATGGTGGCGAAGAGTTCGCAGCCATATTGCCTGACACAGATATACGCGGCGCACGACTAATCGCGGAAAAAGTTCGCAAAGCCGTGCACGCTAAGGAGCTTTTGAAACGCTCCACCAACCAAAAACTTGGACGGATCACCATTTCTATCGGCGCCGCACAGGTGCACCGCGACGAAACTATGCATGAATTTGTTGAGCGTGCAGACGAATGCCTTTACACCGCTAAGCGTGAAGGTCGCAACTGCGTGGTTTGCGAAACTGACGAAGCATTCCGCAACTCAAAAGTCGCGTAGTTACAAGTACGTATTTAATTTTCTCAATGTATTGATTCGGCTTTGGCGTCTTTAAGAATTGCCGCCTGCGCTCGCGCGTGCTTTGGCGATCTCTTGCAAATCTGCTGGCTCCAGCATCACGCTTTCACCACAACCACAAGAACCTGTTTGGTTTGGATTTTCAAAGGTAAATTCTGATTTCAGAATATCTTCTTTGTAATCCATTTCTGTACCAAGCAAGAACAAAGTTGCTTTGGGGTCAATATACACATCAACCCCATGCTCTGACACATGGTCGTCGCCTTTAACCGGCTCGCTGACATAGTCCAGCGTATAGGCCATGCCCGCACAGCCAGCATTTTTCACGCCAACAC
Organism: Maritalea sp.; assembly: GCF_047634455.1. Taxonomy (GTDB): domain Bacteria; phylum Pseudomonadota; class Alphaproteobacteria; order Rhizobiales; family Devosiaceae; genus Maritalea. The sequence continues at coordinate 14,797 of NZ_JBLIAI010000056.1, read as the reverse complement.
GCACAGCATTAACGCTATCGTCACCAGATTGGCTAAGAATTGCTTTTACTCTAGCTGCCGCATTTTCAGTAATGGCGAGGAATTTCATTTTATTACCACCAATTTAGCGCAACTTGCGCTTCTTCTGACATACGATCAGGGCCCCAAGGCGGTTCAAACACCATATTCACGGCCACATCCTGAACGCCCTCAACAGTACGAACCGCATTTTCCACCCAGCCTGGCATCTCGCCAGCAACTGGGCAACCCGGCGCTGTCAACGTCATGTCGATCGTGACATTGCGATTGTCGTCAAGATCAACCTTATAGATAAGACCTAATTCGTAAATATCAACCGGGATCTCTGGATCGGAAATGGTCTTTAGCGCAGCAACAATATCATCTGTGAAGCGCTGGACATCGGTTTCTTGCAATCCGTCAGAAACAGAAATTTGTGCTGCATTTACCGCAACATCTTCCACAGTACTTGTTTCTTCACTCATTGATACGCTCCTTTAAGCGAAAAATTTCTGCGCTTTTGCGATAGCCACAACCAAAGCATCTACATCGTCTTTGCCATTATAAACACCAAATGATGCGCGGCAGGTCGATGTTACGCCAAACCGGTGCAGCAGTGGCTGCGCACAATGCGAACCTGCTCGAACGGCAATGCCATAACGGTCCAAAATCGTACTCAAATCATGCGCATGCACGCCTTCAATTGCGAATGAGAATATAGCACCTTTCCCCGGTGCATCGCCAATCAATCGCAAAGAGTTGATTCCACTCAACTTCTGACGCGCATAAGCGCCAACTTCTGTTTCGTGGGCCTTGATGTTCTCGCGGCCAATTGAATTGATATAGTCAAGCGCAGCACCCAATCCAATAGCTTGAACAATCGGCGGCGTTCCCGCTTCAAAGCGGTGCGGCGGCTCATTATATGTGACATCGTCAAGCGTCACATCATTGATCATCTCGCCGCCGCCCTGATAGGGCTGCATTTCAGCCAACAGTTCAGCTTTGCCGTAAAGCACGCCAATTCCCGTTGGCCCATAAAGCTTGTGCCCGGTCATGATGTAGAAATCAGCGTCAAGGTCCTGCACATCAACCAGCTCGTGCACCGCACCTTGGCTACCGTCAACCACCACAGGAATGCCACGCGCATGTGCGATCTCGCAGACCTGCTTGATCGGCACCACTGTGCCGGTCACATTGGACATGTGGGTGATCGAAACCACTTTAACCTTGTCAGTCAGCGCAGCTTTAAACAATTCCAAATCGAAACTGCCATCGTCTGCAACGTCCACCCATTTGATCACCGCGCCTTTGCGTTCCCTATGGAAATGCCACGGCACAATATTGGAGTGATGCTCCATTTTGGTGATGACAATCTCATCGCCTTCATTTAAACGCGGCCCGGCAAAGCTAGCAGCGACCAAATTCAGTGCTTCGGTCGCTGAACGGGTGAAAACCACTTGTTCCACAGTTGGCGCATTGATGAACGCTCGAACCTTTTCGCGCGCATCTTCAAATGCGTCGGTTGCCCGATTGGAAAGCGTGTGCAGACCACGATGCACATTCGCATATTCGTGACTATAGGCATGCATGATCCGGTCCAGCACCTGCTGCGGCTTTTGCGCCGAAGCGCCACTGTCCAGATAGACCAAGCGATTACCGTGGATTTCTTCATCCAAAATCGGAAAATCTGCGCGCACTCGTTCCAAATCAAACATACTCAAGTTTACGCCTCTTCACGCTCGTCCAACCAGCTGTCAACGCGCGCTTCAAGCGTTTCAACAACGGCCTCAACTTCCATTGGCTCAAACATTTCGGCCAAGAAAGCGCGGATCAGCATCGCTTTGGCTTCTTTGCGCGGAATGCCCCGGCTCATCAGGTAAAACAATGAATTTTCATCCAGCTCACCACATGTTGCGCCGTGTGCACAAATCACGTCATCCGCGAAAATTTCAAGTTCTGGTTTCACCAGAATTTCGCCACGTTCGGACAGGATCAAACCTTGGCACATCATTTGCGCATCAGTTTTCTGTGCGTCCTTGGCCACAACAATTTTGCCCTGGAACACTGCTTTAGCACCGTCATGCACAACGTTTTTGAACATCTCGGTGCTGGTTGTATTCGCCACCAAATGATTGACGTTCAACGTGATGTCCGCATGTTGTTTGCCGGCCAAAAGATTCAACCCGGCGAAATCAGCATGCGCACCACCACCATTAAAGTCCGCCGTGACAACTGTCCGGCTCAATTGCGCCTCTGTGTGCTGCACAAATGTGCGCAGCAAACTATCACCAGCAAGACTGTATCGAACGTTTGCGAAGTGCCGCGTATCTGCAGAATTGCCATCAAGCTGCAAATGCACAACATTTGCGCCCTCGCCCAATGCGATTTCCGTCGTCGCCAAGCGCATATGGGCAGCATCAGACGCGTTAAAGCTCTCAACCAATGTCAACGAGCAACCATCCTCGACGGTGACGACAACTTTGTCCGCATTGATCGCAGCGTCGCCATCAATGATGCGGTCAATATGCAAAACTTGATCAAGCTCGCCAGAAACCTTGATTTCGACAACATCACCAACAAGGGCTTCGCTGAGCAATACAACGCTGTCCTCGCCTGACGCGTCATTACCGCTTGTGGCAACGCTGACGCCTTCAACGTCAAAATCCCCGGCCATTTGACCGTTGACAATCTCAATTCGCGCAGTGCCTTCAAAAACTGAACGCTTGGCTGTTGTCCCAACATTTGCTTTCGCAAGCGCGCTCGGCACCTCCCGCAACAACGACTTCAAGTCGGTATAGTGATAAGCCTCAATCCGACGTGTCGGCAAACCAATGTCGGCAAATTGCGCCGCAGCCGAGTCTTGTCCGTGTGTGACAAGGATCGCTCTAAGCTGCTCTTCAGCGCCACTCAATTTGATATTCATTTTGTTCATGAGATTGCCCTATGCCGCGTGGCCGTCAAATTCGGCATAGCCCTTGCTTTCGAGTTGAAGTGCCAACTCACGATCGCCACTTTCAACAATACGGCCATCTGAGAACACGTGTACGCGATCCGGAATAATGTGGTTGAGCAACCGCTGATAGTGCGTAATCACCAGCATGGAGCGGTTTTGAGACCGCAGCAAATTCACACCTTCAGACACAATCTTCAAGGCATCAATATCAAGGCCAGAGTCTGTTTCATCTAAGACACAAAGCGAAGGTTGCATCAGCGCCATTTGTAGGATTTCAGCGCGTTTCTTTTCGCCGCCAGAAAAACCAACATTCAATGGCCGTTTCAACATTTCCTGCTTGATCTCAAGTTTAGCGGCCGCCTCTTTCACCATTTTCATAAAATCGGGGATTTTCATCTCGTCTTCGCCGCGTGATTTGCGTTGCGCATTCAACGCCGCCTTGAGGAAAGTCATGGTCGCAACACCCGGAATTTCAATCGGGTATTGGAAGGCCAAGAACAAGCCAGCTGCTGCGCGCTCGTGCGCAGACATTGCCAGCAAATCCTTGCCGTGAAACAGGACTTCGCCTTGCGTCACTTCGTAGCCGTCTTTGCCAGCAAGTACGTATGAAAGTGTTGATTTGCCAGAACCATTACGGCCCATAATCGCGTGGACTTCACCGGCCGGCAAAGTCAAGTTCACACCTTTAAGGATGATTTTGTCTTCTTCCTCAACTTTTACGTGTAAATCTTTGATTTCAAGAATTGGCGTCGTCATCTCATATTCCTTCAAATTCGGCCGTCATCCCGGTCGGCCTGTCTCTTTTGCCCATTGGGCATTGTTAAATTAGCGGTCTTCACCGCATCAAATTATGGCTTACCAAAAGAATTCAGCAACGACCCAAACAACAATCGCTGCAATCCCACCGGCAATCGTCCCTATCTGCCTGAACATCTTGGGCTCGTCTTTTTTGACGCGCCCGGCGACCAACCAGCCCATGCCCGCGCCAACAGCCAATGCAAATAGCAGTTTTTCCATTTTAGCCCACACTACCTTCAAGGCTGATGCCGATCAGCTTTTGACTTTCCGCCATAAACTCCATTGGCAAATGTTGCAGTACGTCGCGCACAAAACCATTGACGATCAGGGCAACAGCCTCTTCCTCGTTCAAGCCACGCTGCAAGCAATAAAACATTTGATCATCGGAAATTTTCGACGTGGTTGCTTCATGCTCAAACACCGCGCTCGGGTTTTTGCTCTCAATGTACGGCACGGTGTGCGCACCACATTGGTCACCAATCAACAAACTGTCACACTGCGTGAAGTTGCGCGCACCCGTTGCCTTCGCATGAGCTGAAACTTGACCGCGATATGTATTCTGCGAAACACCCGCAGAAATGCCTTTTGAAATGATACGGCTAGACGTGTTCTTGCCCAAATGGATCATCTTTGTACCGCTATCCACTTGCTGGTGACCATTCGAAACAGCAATCGAATAGAATTCCCCAACCGAATTGTCACCACGCAAAATGCAGCTTGGATACTTCCAAGTGATTGCAGAGCCGGTTTCAACTTGTGTCCAAGAAATCTTTGAATTCTTGCCCCGGCAATCGCCACGCTTCGTCACAAAGTTGTAAATGCCGCCCTTGCCGTCTTTATCGCCCGGATACCAGTTTTGAACCGTTGAATATTTGATCTCAGCATCATCAAGCGCCACCAATTCAACTACCGCAGCATGCAGTTGGTTCTCGTCGCGCATTGGTGCTGTACAGCCTTCAAGATAGCTCACATATGAGCCTTCTTCAGCAATAATCAGCGTCCGCTCAAACTGACCTGTTTTTTCCTCATTAATTCGGAAATATGTCGACAATTCCATAGGGCAACGTACGCCCTTTGGAATGTAAACGAACGATCCGTCAGAAAACACAGCGGCGTTCAGCGTCGCATAGAAGTTGTCGGTAGCAGGAACCACTGTTCCAAGATACTTCTTTACAAGGTCCGGATACTCTTTCAACGCTTCTGAGATCGAGCAGAAAATCACACCATGTTTTTTCAATTCCTCACGGAATGTGGTGACCACTGAAACACTGTCAAAAACCGCATCAACTGCAATTCTCGCGCCTTCAACACCCGCAAGCGCAGCATGCTCTTGCAGCGGAATACCGAGTTTTTTGTATGTTTCGAGCAATTCAGGATCAACGTCCGCTAGGCTTTTGGGGCCCGGTGACGATTTCGGTGCAGCGTAATAATACAAGTCTTGAAAGTCGATTTCAGGATAATTGACCCGCGCCCACTTTGGCTCTTCCATTTGCAACCAACGGCGATAGGCATCAAGCCGCCATTCGAGCATCCATTCCGGTTCAGCTTTTTTGGCCGAAATGAAGCGCACAATGTCTTCGCTCAAGCCTTTAGGGGCCATATCCATTTCGATATCGGTTTTGAACCCATATTTATATTTTTCGACTTCGATCTCTTTTACATGATCGATTGTTTCTTGAACCGCTACCATAACTTTCGCTCCTAAACTCTTTCCAACCAGCTACGCAGCTGCGCCACGTTTTTGGTGGTGACGGGCAACAAGTTTCTTTGTTACCGCCAAAAATCTCTCAATATCATCCCCTGTGGAGTTCCACCCCACGCTCAACCGCAATGCGCAATCCGCAATCGCATCATCGACGCCCATTGCGGATAAAACATGTGATCGAGAAACTTTGCCCGACGAGCAAGCTGATCCAGCCGATAGCGCCACATTATCAAGATCATAATTTATCAAGCTAATGTTGTTCTTTAATTCTGGAACCGCAAAACACATCGCAGTTCCCGTCCGCTCAACATCCCCCCCAAATATGGTGGCGTCTGGGGCAATCTTCAACAAACCTGCTTGCGCAATTTCAATCAATTTGGCTTGACGCACCGCGTCAAATCGCTCTTTCGCGCTTTGGGCCGCCACCCCAAAGCCAGCAATCAGCGCAGCGCTTTCAGTGCCCCCCCGACGTCCCTGCTCTTGTCCACCACCCGGGATCAATTTTGCACTGTCCATTGCCGGCTTTACAATCAATGCGCCAACGCCAACCGGGCCGCCAATCTTGTGCCCGGATATCGCCATCGCATCAACGCGCGAGGGATCAAAGAAAAACTGGGTTTTGCCGAAACCTTGCGCCGCGTCCAAAATCAACAGGTGAGCAGTTTCGCGCATCAAATCTTCAATATGTGCAATTGGCTGAACAACCGCTGTTTCGTTGTTTACTTGTTGTACAACCACCATCACGCGCTCTTCAGCGCTGTTCGCCGTAGCAATCGCAGCAGACAGCCAATCAAGATCATAAAGTCCGTTTGCCAACATTGGAATCGCTTGCGCTTGAACTTCAGTGGCTTCCACAGCACGAACCACTGCCATATGTTCGCCCGAACCAAATAGAATGCGCGAAACATTTTGGCTTTTTGCCCCACCAACGATCGCCTGGGTGAGTGCTTCGGTCGCCGACCCCGTGAAAACGACACGGCTGCGAATTGTACCCGCAGCTAGTGCAACTTGATCGCGCGCCGTCTCAATTGCCGCACGCAATTTGCGCCCATTTGCATGAACAGAAGAGGGATTCCCCACAATTTCGAACATCGCATTCATCGCTTCGCGTGCAGCGGGAAGCAGCGACGCAGAGGCATGATGATCCAGATATGTGACAAAGTTGGTCATTTTATCGAAATTCGTTCACTCATTTGGCCAAATAATCCAATCAGTTCTTGAACTTTCGCTCCCTAAATAGGTAAAAGGATCGCTCAAGTCGGACTAATTGGACCAAAAACTAGTTTTGAATAATTCTAAACTGGTATTTTGCTCTCACGTTTTAGGAAGCACGCAACCATTCGTCAACCTTTTTCACCATAACCCACACTCAACTTTTGTGTGAGTTGGTTGCAAAAAGTCAAAGACATGAATTATGCGCGAAAGAAGGACAACTTATGCCTGAAGTCTTTTTCAATGGCCCAACCGGTCGCCTAGAAGGTCGTTACCAGCCCTCCAAGGAACCAAACGCGCCTGTCGCCATTTTGTTGCACCCGCATCCAGAATTCGGCGGCAACATGAACAACCAAATCATCTACAACCTATTCTACATGTTTGTGGAGCGCGGTTTTTCCGTTTTGCGCTTTAACTCGCGCGGCGTTGGCCGCTCGCAAGGCGAATTCGATCACGGCTTAGGTGAGTTGTCAGATGCAGCGGCAGCCCTTGATTGGATGCAAACTCTAAACAAAGAAAGCCCGGGCGTCTGGATCGCCGGTTTTTCATTCGGTGCCTGGATTGGCATGCAATTGCTGATGCGTCGACCAGAAGTTGAGGGCTTTATCTCGGTGGCTCCACCAGAAAACCTTTATGACTTCTCCTTCTTGGCACCCTGCCCCTCTTCGGGCCTGATTATCCATGGGGAAACCGACCGCGTCGCACCAGCTGATTCAGTGCAAAAGTTGGTCGACAAATTACAGATGCAAAAAGGTATCACCATTGAGCAACAGACCGTCGAAGGTGCAAATCACTTCTTCCAAGACAAAATCGAAGAATTGACGGAACGCTGTTCTGAATACCTTGATCGTCGACGTGCAGATATTGCGGCTGGCGGCGGGCGTTAGTTAAAAACCAAAAGGAAAGCGATTATGACTTACAAATCCGAATTTTTGCGCACTCTTGAGAGCCGCGGATTTTTGTATCAATTGTCTGATGCAGAAGCCCTGGACAAGAAACTGTGTGAAGGTCCGGTAACAGGTTATATTGGCTTTGACGCAACAGCTAAGAGCCTGCACGTGGGCAACCTTGTGCAGATCATGCTGCTTTACTGGCTGCAAAAAACTGGCAACAAGCCGCTCGTGTTAATGGGCGGCGGAACATCGATGGTTGGCGATCCGTCAGGCAAAGACGAAATGCGTCAAATGATGACGCCGGAAATCATTGAGGGCAACAAGGCCAGCATTCGCGAAATCTTCGACGGCTTGTTGGCATTTGGCGATGGCGCCACTGATGCAACCATGCTTGATAACGCCGAATGGCTAATGAAACTCAACTATGTTGATTTCTTGCGCGAAGTAGGCAGCAAGATTTCGATCAATCAAATGCTGACCCGTGATTCGGTGAAACAACGTTTGGATCGCGAACAATCATTGAGCTTCCTTGAGTTTAACTACATGATCTTGCAAGGCTACGATTTTGCTGAGATCAACAAGCGTTATGGCTGCACGCTGCAAATGGGCGGCTCAGACCAGTGGGGCAACATCCTTTCAGGTGTCGACCTTTCGCGCAAACTGAACGGCGCGGAATGCTTTGCGGTCACCACGCCGTTGATCACAAAATCTGACGGTTCAAAGATGGGCAAGTCTGTTTCTGGTGCCATTTGGCTTAAGCCCGACATGTTTTCAGTTTACGACTACTGGCAGTTCTGGCGCAACACGGGCGACGACGATGTGGCGAAATTTGCGCGCATGTTCACCACTATGCCACTAGATGAGATTGCACGGTTTGAAGGACTTGAAGGCGGCGAAATGAACGAGGCCAAAAAGATATTGGCAACGGCCGCAACCGCTCTGATCCATGGCAAGGAAGCTGCGGAGGCTGCAGCGCAAACAGCCAAAGCAACTTTTGAGCAAGGGGCCATCGATTTGTCCCTGCCCACAATCGAAGTGTCCAAAGCTGACCTCAATGCCGGCATTGGCATGCTCAATGTTGCGGTTCTAGCGGGACTTGCTGGCTCAAACGGCGAAGCACGTCGCCTGATCAAGTCAGGCGCGCTTAAAGTCAACGACGAAAAAGTTGATGACGAGCGCGGCACAATTGCGCAAGCAAACATTCTACCCGAAGGCGTAATCAAAATTTCCGCTGGTAAGAAACGACATGTGTTGATTAAGCCGATTTAGACGACGTACTTTACAGATTGAATATAAAAGGCGGGGCAATTGTCCCGCTTTTTTTGTTCTGGGTTCACACCCGCCTGAAATTACAACAAGTTGCGAAGCTTTACATGGGCCCGTTAATGACAAGGAAAATGATCCCGCATCAAGTGCGGGATGGCCGTTGGGGGGTCTTTGCACCTACATCCGGCCTCGGTGGCAATACCAACCCGACGTCTCAGTGGGCAACCAAAGCCCCCACTTTAGATTCATCGAGACAGTCCACGTTTAACCCACTTTGACTTCCCCGAGGTGTCACGCCCCTCTTGGCTTCCCCGGGCTTGACCCGGGGTCCAAACAAGTTGGCATCAAATCCAAACCAATCCGTGTCAAAAACCCGGTCGCAGCCACAGATAGTCAAAACTACCGGAATAAAATCAATTCCCAGATTGTCCGTCCACGGCCTTCAACGCATCCTGAGCTTGTTTATCGCCGCTCTTGGCTTTGAATTCAAACAGACGCCTAAACACACCAGGTGCCAATATCGATGCTGGGTTGATGGCAAATTTCGGGTTATCAAGATCCCCCCGAATGGCAAACGTAACCCCAATCAAACCTTCTCCATCGCGTCCACCCAAAAGCTTGCCGAGCAACGGCAGTTTCTGGAATATATTGTTCAGGCCAAATAGCGGAATATAGGTTCCAACCAAATCATACTGTCGCGTATTGGTCATAATGTTGCCCCGCAACGTCCCACCAATTGTGCCACCATCAAGTGCACCATCCACGATGGTAATCACACCATTTGAGCCCTCAAATTTTGCTTCACCGCGTTTGAAGTTCACCCGATTCTCGCGCTCGATCAGCGCCCGACTGTCCTTGTGATTGCCCATCACCTGCGCCACGCGATCTTCATCAACAATGGAGAATTCATTCAGCACAAATTCGCCATCCACTTTCCACGGAGAATTCTGGATATTTAGAACCAAACTACCATCACCATTGAGCAGTTGAGAATACATACCAATAAACCGCAACAATGTGCCAAGGTCATTGGATACGGCCGACATGGAACGTCCATTATTGACAGCGTTGGTTGCGATGGAAACGGCCTTCTTATTGCCCAGAGACGCCTGCACATCGACCCGGATGAAATCTGCGCCCTTGAATCGTAGATGGGCATTTACACCAAAGGCTGTGGTTTTATAAAATCCAAGTGCGCGATCAAGTTTCACGACAATATCGATGATCTGATCTTGTGCGTTCGACGTCGCTTTGCCGCTTGCCGTTTCGCCTAACCCCAAAAATCGTTTTAGCATGGGCTTGAGATCGAGTTGTTCACCAATAACTTCAACCGCAAAACCACCTTTAATCGGCACCATCGATACGCTAGTGCGATCACCTTTATTCAGCACCAAGTCAATAATGTTAGCAGAAATCAGCCCGTCTTTGAGGTCATATCGCAATGAGCCAGCCACGCGCACATTTCCAAACCTCATATCTACTGTCTGGGCATAAACTAGGGTGCCGTCTATCAACAATGTAGCGTTCAGCTGTCCTTTGATCCCCTTCTTCTTGTCGATACCCAGTTCGGCAAATTTTACGCGCGCATCGGTAAGGTCAACCGCTAATTGAATGGTTTCACCAGATGGCCGTCCAACAATGCGCAGCGGTCCTTCAATAAACTGGCTCAAATCCAGTCCAAGAGATTTGCGATCCGCTTCGGTTAATGTCGCATTGGCCGTAATGACCGGATCGGCTCCATCATCCGCCTCCACCAGAATATTGGCGTCCAGCCCACCGATATTGGCGCGGCCAGAAATGCGATAGCCTGCCTGTGAAGCGGTAAACTGAACTGCACCGTCTGAAACCACTTGGCCCTCAATTGGGAATTTTGATGCGAAATCCGCAACAGTTCCATTCAACGTGTAGTCCAACCCTTTTGGTTTCCCACCCTCATCTTGCGATATTGTTGCGATAACCTGAACATCGGCTTCACCGGTTAAGTCTTCGGGACGATATTCAACATCAAAGTCTTTCAGCAGATTTAGCGGCTCTTTATTGGCAATGGATACGAGGGTAGAAATCGAACCTTTCAACTGACCCGAAATCTCAAAAATCTGCTCTTTTGCTCCACTGTCTTTATTGAGGTATGCTGCATTCTCTATGGTGACCTCACCACTTTCATCGCGCACCACGGCCTTATCAAAACCCATGACCATAAAATGATCTTTGACCTGTATATTTGTGGTCCCAACAATTTCGATTGTTGGAAAACCCGGTAACGGGACAAGCTCTACATTCTGTGCAGTACCCTCAATCGAAACACCACCCTCTGGTATCCGACGGTCTTCGCCAGGCTTGCCAACCGTACCGACAGGAAAATTAAAACGCATCTTGGCCTCGTCAATTCGACCTCCTGATACATTTTGCACAAACCATGTGCGGGCCTCTGTTGCCAAAAAATACGGCCAAATCCGCTTCAGATCATCTGCAGAGGCGCCTTTTCCAAACAAGGTCAGATCAAAACCAAGTCCTGTTTGCAGCACGTCAATTCGCCCCTGACCGTCCAACTCCATTTGGTCGTCACGGAACGATAATTTATCAATCCCCATCGCCCCGTAAAGCGGTGCAGACCAACCCGCAATTGTGATGGTATCAAGTACATTGCTCGGTACGCCCAAATCATTAGGTCGCAGATATGTGTCGCGCAGCCGGAAAGAGAAACCCACCGTCGGGCCGTAATTTTCATCTAAGCCCATTAAAAACTCACCATCAACCAAACTAGAAGACTGTCCGATCTGCACGGCAAATGGAGCGAGCGTATAGCGTGCTTCTTGCGGGAACCATTCGACTTGAGCCGGCTTTGCCTGGACCTCAAACAGATCCCCCTGGATTGACGCTGACGTTTGAGAAATATCAATCTCAAACGCGCCGTGTTGCACACCGTTTGCATCATAGTCCACTTCAAACGACATGTTCGTGCCGCCCTTAAGCGCAATTAAGCCGTCCTGATCGTCCAAAAACGGCAGGATCAACGCCAAATCAATATTTTCGAACTGCCCTGCAATGTGCCGATTTTGTTGCCCACCAGAAGACCAGAGCAATTCACCATAGGTGCGGCTCTCAATAGTGTTAAACTCGAGATCCATTTGCACATCGGCGCCAAATGATTCCATTCTCATATTGACATCGTCGAGCTGGCGAAAAAGCTGGTATATCCGGTCAACAAGCTGCACATTGGCATGTCGAATATCTAGTATTCTAAACGATGCAGAACTTGTTTCTTCCGCAAAAAGAGCAAAGACCTGCTCCAACGTCTCAACACCTTCAATGGCCCAAGCATTGTCCGATCTTATGCCCGCATTTGTTTGCGCACCTTGCCCATCAGTAACGACACCGTCATTTGTGACCTTGATGTTGGGTGCATTATCGCCCTTGGACTGGAGGCGGACAACCGGCTGATCCGCACCACCCTCGTCGATTTCAACCTTGGCAAGGCGAATACCACTGTAATCTTGCACCAGCTGTAAGTTCGGCTTTTCAACCAACACTTCCAATGTCGGTTTGCCAGAAAAAAAGGCAGGCGTGAACCAGCTGAATTTAAGACTTTGTGCGTCAACGCGCGCACCACTCGCCGGGTGAACAATTTCAACTTTATCAAGTTGAACGGTCGGCATCCAACCATTTAGCAGACGAATTCCAGACTTTTCAAAGACCAATTCATATTCGCCGTCTGAGACCTGAGCGGCGAACTGATCCCTAATGATATTGTCGATCAGCGGTAAACTGAGCGGGGCAACGATAACCCGTATAAGCAACGCTGCAAGCACCATCAGCACAGCCGTTGGCCAGACAAATTTGTGCTTGCGCCAGAATGGCTTTTGAATTGTTTGAGTCACTTTAGTCTTTGTAGAAGTTTTCGTCATTTAGCCTGCAGCGCCGTCATTCCCCACCTCATTGATAATCAATCCAAACCTGAGACCACAAGGGCCATCTCTGGCTTGAAAATTTGTCCGTTGTAAGGCACTGATAACACTAGCAAATACAACCGCACATTTTCATGCGAAGGACTGTCAAAATATGAGCCTGCCAGCAGTTGGTCAACCAGCACCCAAATTTGAACTTCCCACTGATTCGGATGGAACATTTTCGCTTGCCGCCCATTTGGGTAAAAACGTTGTTCTGTTTTTCTATCCAAAAGACGATACCAGTGGCTGCACGATTGAAAATATCGATTTTACTGACCTGAAATCAGAATTTGAGGCCACAAATACAGTACTGATCGGTATTTCTGCAGACAGCATCAAACGACATGAAAATTTTCGCGCCAAACACGCACTTGGCATATTGCTAGGTTCAGACCCGGAAAAGCATGTGATCGAGCTGTATGGCGTTTGGGTGGAAAAAAAGATGTACGGCAAAACCCATTTCGGCATCGAACGCGCAACTTTCCTCATCGATGACCAGGGTAATATTGCCCACATTTGGCGCAAAGTTAAAGCCAAAGGCCACGCCCAAGCAGTGCTCAATGAAATCATATCTCAACGCAGTTGAAGCGCTACAACTCCGATTTAAAATCCCCTCGCCGTAATTATCCACTCAGCCTTTGGCGCTTTATTAACCATACTCATTCACAGTCAAGTTTCCTAATATGACCTGACCAGTGAGTAGCTAGTGCGAAGTTTTGCAGCGACCGGCCAAAGGGCCACAAACCAAATTTTTCTCACCCACTTTAAGGGAGAGAGGTTTAGGCATTTTTGGATTTATGCGCTCGTCACCGTGCTTTTTTCCAGCAACGTGATGCTTGCCATCGCTCTGTACAAAAACCCCAAAATTGCTGAGGCCCTGTCGTCCACCTCAGCAATGCAATTGGCCGCATATGAAAATCGCATTGCCCTTTTGCGCACAGAATTGGATCGCGTGCAATCGCGCCAATTTGCAAGATCAGGCGATGTAAACCTGCAACTGCAAGAACTAGCAGCACAGCAAGATTTACTTATCGAACAGCACGATTATGTGAAATCATTGGCCGAAATGGCAACATCCCTTGGGTTGGATGTAAAATCCGACAAGAGCGCTGCGATCCGCACAAATCCACCTGAACTCACCGGCACTGCCCAAACCGACATTGCTCAAGTGACACAGAATATCATCACCATGCAAGCCGAGAGTCTCTCCGCCTTAAACGCGATTACCGCTTCAGCCGACAATAGCGCAATGGTGATTGAAAAAGAGCTCAAGCGGGCAGGCTTGCCAGTCAAACTTGAACCAGCAAGCGGTGGTCTGTATTTGCCCGCACGCGCAGATCTAAACAATATTGACCATGTCGATGCTGCAAATGCTGCCATGAACGCGCTTTCACGATTTGAAAACGCAAAGAGCACGCTGATCAACGCGCCCATTTATCGTCCTGTCCCTTGGAAATTCAAATACAGTTCTCGCTTTGGCAATCGCAGCGACCCATTCACCGGAAAATCCGCATTCCATTCCGGTTTAGATTTTAGGGCACCGCGCGGAACGAAAGTGGCACCAGTTGGATATGGCAAAGTGACATATGCAAGCCTAAAGGGTGGTTATGGCAAAACCGTAGAAATCACCCATCCAAGCGGACTTGTGTCCCGTTATGCTCATCTTTCAGCGATCCTCGTAAAAAAGGGTCAAACCGTTTCACCAAACGACACCATCGCATTGGTCGGGTCTTCAGGCCGCAGCACCGGCCCGCACCTGCACTTGGAAATCCGCAAGAATGGTGAGCCGATAAACCCCGACCGTTTCATCGTAGCCGGGGCAAAATTGACTAAATTTCTCTAGTTTTAAAAAGCTATTCGTCGTCCTTGCCCACGCGCAATGCCAAAGCGGCTTCCATGAACTGGTCCAAATCACCGTCCAGCACATCGGCAGGCTGGGTGCTCTCGACGCCGGTGCGCAAGTCTTTGACCATCTGGTAGGGCTGCAACACGTAAGAACGGATTTGATGCCCCCAGCCAATATCTG
>NZ_JBLIAI010000055.1:0-17636 GCF_047634455.1 Maritalea sp. | reverse complement strand
GGCGCGTATAAATGCTCGGGGGTGCCGGGGTCAGGAGCAAAGCGACCAACGGCGGCGCGTATAAATGCTCGGTGGTGCCGGGGTCAGGAGCAAAGCGACCAACGGCGGCGCGTATAAATGCTCGGGGGTGCCGGGGTCGAGAGCAAAGCGACCAACGGCGGCGCTTAAAATTAGACCCCGGATCAAGTCCGGGGATGCCACAGGTGAAACGTGCTCGAATTGGTAATGCTGAAGGAAACCTTGGGCGGTCAGCCCGGTCAACTTTTTGACCGCCCCAACGGAGCGCCAATAGTTTGCACAGCGCGGTGTTAGCGCGTCGTGCAAACTATGATGCGGCGCGTGAGATCAATTATGCAACCAATTCTTCGGGTTTTGAACTTGGGGCCAAAGAAACCTTGAGCCCATCAAGTTCTTCGCTCATCAAAATTTGGCACGAAAGGCGAGAATTGTCTTGAACATCTGGAACCGTGTCCAACATGTCCTCTTCCTCGTCTGTTGCCGGATGCAACTTGTCGGCCCATTCCGGATCAACAAAAACGTGACAGGTCGCGCAGGCACACGCACCGCCGCACTCGGCTTTAATCGGCAATTCCCAATCGCGGATAACTTCCATCACCCGCCAGCCTTCAAGCGCTTCAAGTTCATGTTCTTTGCCGTCATAATCTGTCACATAAACCCGCATTACTTCACCCCAAGCTTTTTCTGTAAGCTGGTCGATGAGGTTGTGTATTGGAACACGACCTTTTGATCCGGATGAATAATTTTCTTCGCGGCTTGCCCCATCAATGCGGCTTCGTGGAACCCAGAAAGGATGAGTTTTAGCTTGCCCGGATAGTAGTTGATGTCGCCAATCGCAAAGATGCCCGGCGTATTTGTGGCGAACTTTTCAGTGTCCACATTGATAAGATTTTCATGCAGATTGAGGCCCCAATCCGCAACCGGACCAAGTTTCATGGTCAAGCCAAAGAACGGCAATAACCGCGTTGCTGGTAGCGCTTTGATGCCATCTGCGGTTTTAATATTCACCGCGCTGATTTGGCCGTTTTCACCGTCAAGATCGCCGATTTGGCCAAGCTCGAAATTGATTTTACCCGCCTCAGCCAGCGCCCGCATTTTATTGACGCTGTCAGTATGTGCGCGGAAACTATCGCGACGGTGCACGAGGGTCATGGATTTGGCGATGGGTGCGAGATTAAGGGTCCAATCTAGCGCGCTGTCACCACCACCAACAATCACGATATCATGGTCGCGGAACTCTTCCATGCGGCGCACAGAATAGAACACTGACTGGTTTTCAAACGCTTCAATATTTGGCACAGGTGGGCGCTTGGGCTGGAATGACCCACCGCCAGCCGCGACCACAACAACCTTACATTTGAAAGTTTGATTGTCGTCAGTTTTGACCACAAATGAGCCGTCTTCAAGCTTTTCAAGCTCCGTCACCATTTGATTATAATGGTACGTTGGGCCAAACGGCTCAGCTTGTTTCAGCAAGTTGTCGGTCAAATGTTGGCCTGAAATTTCAGGAAAACCGGGAATATCATAGATTGGTTTTTCGGGATAAAGCTCGGCACATTGCCCGCCGGGCTTGTCCAAAATGTCGATCAGGTGGCATTTAATGTCCAGCAGACCCAACTCGAAAACGGCAAATAGCCCCACAGGGCCTGCACCGATGATCACCACATCGGTGACAATCTCACGCTCGCTCATTTATCGTACTCTCTTCGTCATCTATTGTGGGCGCTGGACCACCCTTCACGTTCATTATTTTGCCCGTCGCAAAAACGGGCGGGTTCCAACAGGCACCTCAGCGGATGCCCCAATAGGCTGCATGAAGATCGATACCTCACCGAGGTTGTTATCTTCAAGTGCTTTTCTGGTGGCTTCGTTTACAACAGTCAAGGCATCAAACCCACATCTGAGCAAATATGCGACCTGATCCGTCAAAATGTCGCCATGTGCGCGCAATTCACCTTTATAGCCATAGCGTTCACGCAACAGGCGGGCATAAGAATAGCCGCGCCCATCAGTAAACGTGGGAAATGCCACACTGATCGATGCGAAGCGCTGCGCATCTTCACCCAGCGCGTCCACATCATCACCCGGCACCAGAATCAACCCCAAATCACGCGGATTGGCGTCTATCACTGCCCTTTGTTCAACATAGGTCTTCAGCGGAATGTGAACATGATCGAGATCAGTCAGCGCTTCACCGTCTTTAAGATCGCGCCAAGGGTCGGCAACAAAAGCGCCATCTTTGAACAGGTTCATCGCTTTTTGACCAATTTCTACCGTTGGATGGGCGATTTTACCGCTCACATCAAAATGAATACCACATTCGGTTTTGTCTTTGCCGCGCCAGCGGCCAGAACGAGGGTCTTCCCCGTCTTTGACCATCGACGTGCAAGGCGCGCAACCAATCGACAAAAATCCTTTAAGGAACAATGGATGCGCAGGCAAGTCATGGGCTTCGCGATAAGCGCGCACATCTTCATTATCCCAATAGGCAAGCGGGTTCACTTTCACCCGCTCATCCGTGGTCAACTCAAAATGTGGTAACACACCCCGGTCATTTGTTTGGAAGCGTTTACGCCCCGTCACCCAACCGCCATAATTTTTTAGCGCCGCATCAAGCGGCTCAGTTTTGCGGATGTGGCAGCAACTATCTGGATCGGTTTCCCAAAGATTGCCTTTTGGGTCAAACCGCTCAACGTCTTTTGTATCGGGTTCAAGAAAGCGCACATTGGTCAAGCCAAGCTGCTTTTTGATGATCTCAATATATTCAAGCGTTTCAGCGAAGTGCTTTCCGGTTTCCAAAAACAACACTTCTTGGTGCGGATTGATTTGCGCCACCATATGCAACAGAACAGATGAGTCCGCGCCAAACGATGACACCATCGCAATGGACGCGCCAGACACTTCACCATCTAGCGCATGACGCAGCACAGAAAGTCCGTCTTTTTCGTCGAACATACCGTTGAGCGCGACCAATTGCAGATCGGTCGGACGTGGCTTGATTGTTTCAGCGTGGGCCAAGTTTGAACTACCCATAAAGCGCCTCCTTAAATGGGGCTTTGCCCAAGCGACGATAGGCTTGAATGAAGCTTTCATCAGCCCCTTGGCGATGCGCCATATAATGATCGAGCAATTTCTCGAGCGCACCCGGCACTTCGTCCGCCGTCACACCTGGGCCCAAAATGGAACCAACCGAAGCGTTCTCTGTGGCGTCGCCGCCGACAGTAATTTGATAAAGCTCGGTGCCTTTTTTCTCGACACCCAAAATACCAATATGGCCCACATGGTGGTGACCACAGGCATTGATGCAGCCGGAAATTTTCAGTTTCAACTCGCCGAATTCTTCTTCGCGATCCGCGAACTTAACCGAAATTGCCTGCGCAATCGGGATAGAGCGGGCGTTGGCCAAAGCGCAATAATCAAGGCCGGGGCAAGCGATAATGTCAGAGATCAGCCCCGCATTACCTTCTTGCAGTTTTTGTTCGACCAGCACATCATAAACCGCGCGAACATCTTCTAGTGCCACATGCGGCAGCACCAAGTTTTGCTCATGGGTCACGCGCAACTCGTCAAAGCTATAGCGCTCTGCCAAATCAGCAATCGCTTCCATTTGCACGTCTGTCGCATCGCCCGGCACACCGCCAATTGGTTTCAGCGAAATCGTCACACTCGTGTAACCCGCTTCACGGTGCGGATGCAGGTTGCGTTTCAAGAACCGCGCATAAGCGCTATCGGTTGCTTCAAACTGCGCTACGTCGATTTTTGTTGCGGTTGGCGCACCAAATGCTGGCGCAGCAAAATACTCGGTGATGCGGGTTAGCTCGCCTTGCGGCAGCTTCAACACACCTTCTTTGATTTCAGCAAACTCAGCTTCAACCTGCTCCCGAATGGTCTCAATGCCAGTTTCATGCACGAGGATTTTGATCCGCGCTTTGTATTTATTGTCGCGGCGGCCATACATATTATAGACGCGCAGAATGGCTTCCAAATAGGGCAGCAAATATTCGTCGGCAACAAAGCCTGAAATCTCTTTACCAACCATTGGCGTGCGACCCAAACCGCCACCAACAAACACCCGCCAGCCAATTTTACCCGCGTCATTTGTGTTGGCCATCAAACCAATATCGTGAAACTTTACCGCGGCCCGGTCTTGCGGTGCGCCGGTGATCGCGATCTTGAATTTGCGGGGCAAATACGAGAATTCTGGGTGCAAAGACGACCATTGCCGAATGATCTCGGCCACTGGACGCGGGTCGATAATCTCGTCAGCAGCAGCGCCAGCAAACTGGTCAGTTGTCACGTTGCGGATACAGTTGCCAGACGTTTGAATGGCATGCATTTCCACACTGGCCAACTCTTCCAAGATCGCGGGTACGTCTTTCAACTTCGGCCAATTATACTGAATGTTCTGCCGCGTGGTGAAGTGGCCATAGCCCCGGTCATATGTGCGGGCGATATGCGCCAGCTTGCGCATTTGCGTCGAGTTGAGCGTGCCATAAGGCACCGCAACCCGCAGCATATAGGCATGTAGTTGCAAATAAAGACCGTTCATCAAACGCAAGGGGCGGAACTGATCTTCGGTCAGCTCACCCGTCAGGCGGCGCGCCACCTGATGGGAAAACTGTTCCGTGCGTTGACGAACAAAGGCCGCATCAAATTCATCATAGCGATACATGATCGGCTCCTTCTAATGATTGACGGGCGAAACCGCCAACCGTTGGGCCATTGGCCTTGATTTGTTCACGCAGGCGGTTGGCCCACACAACTCCCGTTTCGCTGACCTCAACATCAATTTCTTCAAGGCTGACCAAACGTGAAATGGCTGCCGCCTTGCCAAGCGCAGTTTCCAATGCACCCGCTTCATCAGCGCCAAACAATTTGGCTTGCTGTAAATCGACACCGAAATCGCCATTCTCGTATAGATACACAACGGCACCAGAGATAAGTTCATTTGCTGTGATTGCGTTCATCTTATTCATCCTCTACGCCACCCGACTTGCAGTTGACGTATTCTCATTTAGTTCTTGATCTGAAGTCGGCAGCTTTTCGCCGCTCAGCCATTTGCCGCTGGCGACAGCTTCCCCAACAAAAACAATTGCGGGACCATCAGCCAATGTTGGCGCTTGATTTGATATGTCTTGAAGGCTCGACAAACATCGTGTGCTAGTTGCGCGCCCCGCATTGACCACAATGCCAACGGGCGTTGAAGCACAAAGACCTTCAGCGATTAACTCATCAGCCACATCTTGCATGATCGATTTGCCCATATAGATGCCCAACGTCAGGCCAGACTTTGCCAACGTCGCCCAATGGGTAACCGCTTTGTCATTCGCGCCATGCGCTGTGGCGTAAACAACGCCAGAGGCCACATTGCGCAGCGTCACCGGCAAATGCGCATCGGCCGCAGCCGCAGAAGCTGCAGTAACGCCCGGCACAATCGCATAATCAACGTTTGCAGCGTCCATGGCTTCAATTTCTTCCGCAGCCCGCCCAAAAATCATCGGATCGCCTGACTTAAGCCGAACAACTTGTTTGCCCGACAATGCGAGATCAACAAGCAATTTATTGATCCGCTTCTGCGTGAACGAATGACGTCCTTTGGCTTTGCCAACTGCAACACGTTCCGCATCACGGCGACCCATTTGCACAACGGCTTCAGGCACAAGCTGGTCGTGCACAATAACGTCGGCACTTTGCAAAACCCGCTGCGCCCGCAGGGTGAGCAAATCTTCAGCCCCCGGCCCTGCACCAACCAAATGCACAAAGCCTTTGCGCTGATCAACATTGGCATGATCAACCAGCAAATGATTTGCCCACTGGTTCGCTTGTTCGTTCTGACCACGAGCCAAGGCTTGCTCCACCTGTGGGGACGCCAATAATTCTTGATAAAACTTGCGCCGACGATCAGCCGACTGAATGAGACGTTCGGCCAAGCGCCGCAATCCACCAGCAAGGCTTGCCAATTTGCCCAAATGAAGCGGCAGAGCCGCCTCAATTTGGGCGCGAACCAGACGCGACAGAACCGGCGCTTCGCCTTCCGATGAGATGGCAACCGAAATCGGCGCACGGTCAACAATCGCAGGGGTGAAAAAGTCACATAAGTCTGGTTGATCAACAACGTTTAGTGGCAAACCCGCTTGCTTGGTCAGCCGCTTTGCAATCTGCGCATCTGGGCCATCATCGCCCACAAATACCAAAGCTGCATTGTCTAAATGATGTGCGGCAAACACTTCTTCGCGCACGTCCAAATGGACATTTTCAAGGTCAAGGGAGGAGAAATCAGCTTCAATTTTGCGGGCGACAACAACCACTTGCGCATCGGTCTTGGTCGCCAAACGCGCTTTGCCCAGCGCTTCCGCGCCGCCACCAACGATGATGATTTTCTTGCCCCGCACCTTATAGGAAACAGGGAAAATACCTAAGCGTGTCATGTCGCGACCTCGATTTATCGATACCGCTAAAATAATGCACTCTTAGACCAAAGCCAAGTCACTGAAATTGTTAGATTTTTCTATTTTCTACCATTCCGTAAGACGGCAAAATCCAGTAAAGCTATTTGCCAATTTTCGAGCAATTTGATCTCAATATCGGGGCAAATCGTAGAAAAATTCTTTTCTTGGACGGCTTTGGGAAAAGCTATGCCTGATTTTCTGGTACATGAACCACCAGACCATCAAGTTCGTCCGTCACTTTGATTTGGCAAGACAAACGGCTGCTGTCATTCACATCAAACGCGAAATCAAGCATGTCTTCTTCCATAACCGATGGACCACCAGCTTTTGCAGTCCAGTCTTTATCCACATAAACATGACAAGTCGCGCACGTGCATGCACCACCGCATTCAGCCACAATGCCGGGCACATCATTGCGAATGGCGTTTTCCATTACCGTCGAACCATTCTCTGCTTCGACTTCGTGGCGCGTACCATTTGCTTCCACATATGTGATTTTAGCCATGAAGAGCATTCCTTATCCTGAACTGAGCGCGTTCTATATCGCTCAAATTGTTCGCGGGCAAGCGGTGCTGAAAAAAACCATATGTGGAACGTCACACGCCGTTGACACGAGGGGCGGCTAATTGGCGGCGAAGGTGAGATTCGTGTCGCTCAATTGTGGCGCTATCGACAGGCAATTCTGAGCCGGGCTAAGCAATAGCAGTTAGTAATAATTGCTGCTAATGTTCGCTTGGAGCCTATTCTGTTGAAAAACTCCCTATTTGGCTCTGGCCCAAAAAATTCCGCCTCATGGAGTTGGTTTCGGAAATTTTGGCTGAGGGGGTAGCAATTTTTTGATAATCGCAGTCCTGAAGCGCCTGTGAGTTGGGGCGAGCAAATTTAGCGGCGGTTTTCGGTATTTTGCTCCGATAGCGAAAATGTTGGACTTCGAAATTCTGGAGTTTTTCAACAGAATAAGCCCAAAGTGACCGATGCTGCGCTTTGTACCAACGGCAGCAATGCGCGGGCCTTGGAAATCACATTCGCCCACGTTGCTGCATATGATTGACAACACAGCTGAATAACTGTCAAAAATGTTCAATCAATAGGAGGAAGTGGATTGGATTCAGGTTGGTTGACGATTCTTAAGGCGAGTGCTTGGCAACTAGTTGGACTAAGTCTAGCGTTGAGCATATTTTGGCTTCTGCTTTTGGCTGAAATTCTTCCGCCTTCGGACTCTGCCTTTGTTGTCTACGGCCTACCTTTAGCCATACTAACGACAGCCGGACTTGGTCTTGCTTCATTGGTCGAACAGGTCACCAAATTGGCAACAGCGGCGCTCAAAAAGCGTCGCGAAGCAGCTGAACAGGAACGGAGAATTGCGGAACATCAACGCAAATTCATTGAACACATACCCTATATGACGAATAATGAACTAGCGATTTACGGCTATCTACTTACCCATAGTCAGAAGAGCTTCACTGCAGAGATGGACGGCGGCCACGCGGCTTCGCTTTACAAACGCAAATTTATTCAGACTGACGCGCAGAGCGGTCATTCATACAACCCCTATGAATTTCCGTTCTCTGTCCCAGATCACATCTGGTCGATTCTAGAAGAGAAACGGGACAAGTTTCCGAGTGAATTCAAAGACAAAAAGCTACCATGGTTTCGAAGTCGTTTTTGAGGGTGGTCTGACGAGAGGCACATGGAAGAGCCGCCATTCAATTGGTGTGCCTAAATGTCCGCCTCGTCCACATAGCTGCCGTCGGCCTAAGCTTATGCTGCGTCAAACTAAAATGTACATCTATTTTGTGGTCAGCAGCTCGCCAATGAAGTCGCTGGTTTGCTGCACGGCATAGCGCAACCTATTCATGGCACTAGGTTGCACATGTCCGGTATCAAGCAACTCTTTTTCAGCTTTTGCGGCCAACTGCCCTACTTCGATGGCGCCGACACCGTGGGCTGCGCCTTTTATGGTGTGCAATCGAACCCGCAATTGAGTGTCATCCTCAAGATGGGCGAGTTGGGAAAGATGAATATCGAGTTGAGAGCGGAACAGTTTGAGAATTTCGATTTCTAACGACTTGTTTCCCATGGTTTGACGCCCCAAGAATACAAGATCAATCCAACGTTCATGGCCCTCACTCGTATGACCTGTGGACTTTTGCACTACGCGCGACGCCGCATTCGCCATTTTATTGCCCTACTCAACTACTCAACTTAATAATTCACAACTTTATCAGGCAGGGGTGAACATGGGCTTAAGCGCCTTAAAATGGGCATAATCTACACGTCAAAAGAACCGCGCCCTTGATGCGTTAACCATTTATTAATAAAAAGATCAGAACCAGTTCGAAAAAGTGTATAAAGAAATGATATCAGCGTTCGGCGGCGTTGAGCAAATTGGCCAAAAACGTATTTGTTTTAATGCGTTAAATTTATCCGGGGGACGCTCCGGGCGTGTTTTTATCATTAGGCACGAAAAGCCAGAGCTCACCTTAGCCGCTTCGTTGGGACGTGTGCGGACGTAAAGGTAGTATTGAGTATGGCAAAAAATAGTGGTTCAACACCAAATGACCCAGCGACACTCGCATTTTCAGCGGTTGAGAGTGCTTTAGAGAATTCTGCTGCAAGCGATTCGGGTGCACACAATAGTGCGGCCGCGACCACAAAATCGCCTCAGGCAACACCAAGCCGCACGCGCTCAGCAGAACGCATTGCCGCCCGCACCAAAGGGATCGCAAATGATGATCGCTCAAGTGCTGCTGGCATTCTTTATTCCTTGCAGTCAAAATCCTCATCCACGCCATATTGGGTCGCCGCACTCGCCTCAATTGTCTGGATGCTTGTCATTGGCGCTTTGGGCTACTTCCGGTTTGGGCCGACCCTGACTGAGGCAACACTGGCAACACAAACTCTACGCACACCTGAATTTGCCGCCTATATCGCCCTCATGATCATTCCCGTACTGGCCTTTTTTGCTATCGCTGTCATGGCCAAACGCGCCAACGATTTGCGGCTTGCCGCCTCTTCAATGACCCGCGCCGCAATGCGACTAACCGAACCTGAAGCAACAGCATCCCAACAAATCAAAACGGTGGGTCAGGCCGTCCGTCGTGAAGTAAACGCGATTGGCGATGGTCTTGAACGCGCACTGTCTCGGGCCAGCGAATTAGAAGTCATGGTCCACAATGAAGTAAATTCATTGGAGCGCACCTATGCGAACAATGAAATGCGGATGCGCTCGCTGATTGAAGAATTGGCATCGCAGCGCAATGCAGTGGTTACCAACTCAGATCGTGTGCGCGAAGCGATTTCTGATGTTCACGCGGACTTCTCAACAAAGCTAGACAGTGTTGGCACGCTATTTGTTGAACAAATGAAGACGGTTGGTGGCAACATCACATCAACGATTGAAAGCCAAAAGAACGAGGTCGCCAATGCGGTTCAGAGCGCTGGCATGACCATTGACGGGGCCATTGCTGAACGCGCAAGGAGCTTTGACGAAACAATTCAAAATCGTCAAACAGATTTGGTTGCCGCCCTGGACGACAGCACGGAAAAGCTCAATATCACCGTTGACGAACGCACCGCCAATTTGGCATCGCTAATCGCACAGCGCACTGGTGAATTTGATCATGTGATGGCAAACCGCACCAACCAGCTTGAAGCCTCAATCGAAGACAAAACAGCCGCACTGGACAGCACACTTGCCGGACGCACCGTCGAATTGCAGTCTTCATTTGACGAGCGCAACGAAAAACTCGACCGGATGATTTCAGCCCGGGCAGGTCAGCTTGACCAGGTGTTGGTTGAACGCACCGACGGCTTTGGCACATTGGTTGATGATAAGATGCGAAACGTCGCGCAGCTTCTTGACCAAAACACCAATGCGTTTACCAGCCTTTTCGATCAAAAATCGAACCTGCTGATATCAGCGCTAACAAGTGGCACCGATAGTTTCAACGCCAACGTGGATGAGCGAATTGTTGCCCTAACGGGCAGTTTCGAAAATGGCGCTTCTGCAATTTCTGCGGCCGTGGATAGCGAAAGCGCAAAATTGAGCAATATTTTGCGCGCCTCAGGCGAATCCGTCCTTGTGGACATGACCCTACGCGGCGAAGAGATCTCCGAAAAACTAGAGCTTGTCGGCAGCAAACTTGCGAGCGATGTTTTGGCGAATTCCTCCATTGCACAAGCCAGCCTCACAGAATTTGGTATCCGCTTTGATGAAACACTCGCCATTCAAACAAACAATTTGGAAAGCAACGTGCAGTCGGCACTGCTACAAATTGGTGGCGTATTAGAAGAACGCGCAGACGACGCCCGCATTTTGCTGCAAACAGCAGGCGATGCTACGGCTGCCCAACTTACCGCGCGCGTTGACGAAGTCGCTGTTATCTTGGACAGCCGGTTGAAATCTATGGACGAGATTGTCAGCAAAAAAGGCGGCAAGTTGATCGAAACCATCGATTTCAACAGTGCAAGTCTGACCGAAAACGCCAAGGCGCTGGAAGCAACATTGACGTCAAACACCAACGCCTTCAACGACAGCATGCAGTCTGGTGCGTCATTGCTCAGCGCACAAATGCAGCAACGCACTGAAGAACTATCAACAGCGTTTGACAAATCCGGCGAGAAATTCCGGGACAATATCGATGCAAGCTTGCGTGATGTGAATCAAACAATGGAAACACGAACTCAGCAAGTTTCGTCCATGATCGAAAGCAAAGTTGCTGAGGTGAACGAACATCTTGGAACCGAAATAGACGGTGCAATTGCACGTTTGTCAGATGCTGAACACGGCGTCGCGGGCAAAGTCACCAGCGCGATTTCAAGCATCGAGCAAAGCACCGACAGGTTGGCGGGCAAGGTCGAAAATGCCTTGTCACAATCCACGCAGACGTTTGAAACAGCAACCGCGGAATTGGACAAAACCATTGCAGGTCGGGTGATCAAGTCCGCAGAAACATTGGGCCGCGCAACGCAGCACCTCACCTCCTCTATCGAAAACAGCGTGTCCAACAGCGAACAACGCTTTACAGCGACCATGCAAGGCCTCACCAGCGAAACAGAAGAGCGTGTCGCCGCTACAGAACAACGACTTAGCACATCGCTAAACGACCTCACGTCAAGCATCCAACAGCGTGTCGCAGGCAGCGAAGAAAAACTTTCAGCAACGGTGGATGGCTTAGCCTCAACCGTGGAAACACGCGTTTCTGATGGCGAACAGCGCCTTGCCGCAACGCTCAACAGCCTCAACAAATCAGTTGAAGGCCGGATCAGCGAAAGCGAAAAACGCCTTGCAGCTTCTGCCAGCAATGCGGTTGATAGCATCGCAGCGAGCGCGACCAGCAGCGAAGCAAGCCTTGCAACGACCGCCGAGAGCTTTAGCCGCACCATCGACGAGAAATTGGGCACATTGCCTGATGCAATCTCCGCCCGTGCGAACGCTACGGCTGAACGTTTGAACGACATCAATGCGTCTGTTTCGTCGGCCCTTGGCAAAACCATGTCCAATATTGATGACGGCGCAAGCCGGATCGCGGCGACATTGGAAGAAAAACTGGTTGGCATGACCAACGACATTTCTTCCGATGTTGAAGTAACGGCTACGCGCCTGGATATACTCGTGCGCGGTGCCATGCAGCAAATGACAGCGGTGAGCGATAAACTACAAGACTTGGTCGAAGTGCGCGGTGTGGCCACGGCCCAAGAGTTGAGCGACAAATCAAGCGCCATGAACCGCGTTGTCGCCTTGCAGTCAGAAACATTGTCAAAACTGATCGACCAAAAAGCTGGCGAACTGGACGATCGCTTGTCGAACCACCAAAATATTCTCGACGCTGCGCTTCAAAAATCAGCGTCGGGCGCAGAAGAGATCATGTCGGTCTCAACAGCTCGCATCGAAGAAGATGTCACCCGCGCCTTGGCCAAACTCAACGATTCAAACATGCTCTTGCAGCAGGTTCTTGAAACGTCGGGCAACAATCTGGCAACGCTGGAAGGCAGTATTGGTCAACACACTTCGCGTTATTCAGACGCTGTTCGCGATGCATTGGTGGGCACCGACGACGCAGGCCGCCTGATGAGCGAGCACGTTTCTGCCCTTCAAGCCACAATCAGCGGTTTGCTTGCAGAAGTTGGCGAAGTCAAACATTCGCTCGAAGGACAGGCGCATGGCTTCACCGATGCAGCCCGCGACCTCACAAGCGCGAGCATGGTGTCTATTGAAACCATTGAAGGTGGGCGCACCGCACTTGATGCGTTGGCACAGGGCTTTACCAATCGCGCTGAAGAAATTGACGGACGCTTGCGCATATTTGCCCGCTCATTGGCCGAAACGGTCAATGAAGCCGAACAACGCATTGCTGCCACTCAAGTTGCGCTGGACGAAACAGTCCGTGGCGCATCTTCATCCGTTTCCAACAACTTACGTACATTAACGGAAACGGCAGGCATCGAAAGCCAGCGCGCACAAAGCGTCATGCAACAAACGCAAAAAGCGCTGGTCGAAGAAATGCAAGATGCAATCCGCCAAGCAACAGACCAATTCAACGAAACCGCCCAAGCCATGCGCTCGACTGCGGGTCAAATGAACGAAGAATTGCGCTCAACCCGTGGCGAATTGCAGCGCGGCATGTTGGAGCTGCCAGAGGAAACCAAAGCAAGTGCTGCTGCCATGCGCCGTGTGGTTGCAGAACAAATCGAAGCGTTGAGCGAGTTGAACAATATCGTAAACGCGCAGTCCAGTTCACATAGTTTCACCGCCCCATCTGCTGCGCCGCGTCACAACCCAGCACCTGCCCCAGCACCCCGTCGCGATGCACCACGCCCCCAACTTCACCAAGAGGCAACGCGCCCGGTAGAAGCACCGCAGGCTACTCCGCCACAACGCCGCCCAGAACCGGTTATGCCAACACGCGATGACGATATTTCGTCAGAGAAAATCGCCGCGCTTTTGGAACGCCAGATCGAAGCAGAGCAGCAAAGAGTTCAGGCACAGCCTGCGCTCCAACCCCAACGCCAACAGGCCGTTCCGCAGCGCCAAGCACCGGCACCACAGCCCGCTCCAGAACAAGCTGCCCCAACTGATGACAATTGGGTCCGCAGCCTCTTGCGCAACGCCTCAGCAAACCAGCAAGCTGATACGCAAAACCAGCGTGGCAGCAACCTCAACAGCCTCACCAGCGAAATGATTGCTGCGGTGGATCAAAAGGCGCTCGATGACGCTTGGATGCGCTACCAAAACGGCCAGACCGACGTATTTTCGCGCCGGCTCTACACGTTGGCTGGACAAGGCACATTTGACGACGTACGCAAAAAGCTGAAGAGAGACGAAGAATTTGCCAATACAGCACGCGAATTCATGACCGAGTTTGAGCAAATCCTGCGTGAGGCCGCGGGCGGCAACAACCCAGTGCGCGACACCCAGGCAAATCTAACCTCAGATCGTGGTAAGATTTACACCATGTTGGCACACGCCTTTGGGCGCCTAGGGTCTTGACTAAACACTGAATATTGAAGTTTAAGAAGGCCCGCATTTGGTAAACACCGTGCGGGTCTTTTTGTTTCTTAGGCTTCATATCTTGGATTGACCAACAACAGCGATCCCATCACACACAAACCACCAATCGCAGCAATTGCTGCGGACAGCCCAAACGCGGCGGCACCAAACTGGGCGTAAACAAAGCCAAAGCCAAACACCAATGTCGCCAGCAAACCCTGTCCAAGTACCTGCACTGTGCTTTGTGCCTCAGCGGCAAATTTCTCTGCGGTCCAATTGGCCACAAAATTGAGCGTACCCAAATAGGTCACGCCGAACGAAAAGGCGTGCAGCATTTGCAAGAGAAAATAGCCGTAAACCGGCATTTCAAGCGTCATACCAAACCAGCGCACACTGGTCATTGCAGCAGCAAACAGCATAAGATGACGGGCAGAAAAACGTCTCGCGATCCGCGCAAACGCCAAGAATATCAGCACCTCCGCACCAGAACCAATCGCCCAAAGCGGCCCGATAACCTCCTTGCCGATACCCTGCTCGTCCCACAATAACGACCCAAATGTATAGAGCGGTCCATGCGAGGCAACAATCAGCGCCGACCCAATGATCGCCAGCACAAACCAGGGACGAAACATGTGCTTAAACTCTTGTGCCTGCAACCGATGCGGCGGCGGTGCATTACTCAGCTGAGAATTAAGCTGCGCATCTTCAGGAGCTTTGAGACGAAACGCTGGCAACTGAAACGCGACCATGCCGCGCAAAAAGCTCAAACCCACAAACAACGGTAAGAACAAAGCAATACCAGCCCAACCCAGATACCAGCCACCAACCAAGTTCGCAGCAACATAACCAACGGTGCCCCAAACGCGGATCATCGCAAAATCGGAGCCACGGCGTCTGGTCATGCGCACGGTTGCTGCATCAATGATCGGCGATAACGCCATCACTGGCAAAACGCACAACGTCCAAACCAAGATGATCGGCCACACATCATTTGTGGCGAACAAAAAGAAAGGCGCAAAACCAGCGATCAAACTGCAAAACAATATGACGAGCCGCCAGTCCGAAGCTTTGTCCGCCAAACGACCGACAAAAATATTGATCAGCACCATGGTCCAAACCGGGACAGCGTTTAAAATGCCAATATCGGAATCGCTAAAGCCCTTATAGCGCAGCCAGAGCGGCAAAAACGGTACGGCAACGCCGACCGCCAAAAACATCGAACCATAATAGTAAGACGCCCGTGCCTCAGAAGAGGACAAGCGTGAAAGAACACCGATGGGCATGAGCCAAAACCTTGAAAGAAACGCAAGACGCAACCATCGTTGCCCCGGTTTTTAAAATGGAGCAAGCAAATTTATACTTTGGGAGTTAAAAATTCAATGCGGCTTTGCGGTGAATTTTGCCAATGCGCGCCAGACAATTGTAAAAATATTTGCGCTCATTTTTCACGATACAGCCCCTGCCGCAAGGGTCGCCTTGC
This sequence comes from Maritalea sp., assembly GCF_047634455.1. Classification (GTDB taxonomy): domain Bacteria; phylum Pseudomonadota; class Alphaproteobacteria; order Rhizobiales; family Devosiaceae; genus Maritalea. Next base: position 2,197 of record NZ_JBLIAI010000055.1, on the reverse strand, counting down.
TCTAAGCAGCGTATGACGCCAGCGCCCTGTGGATGCTGAACACCCTTCGCCAAAGCCTATTTTTCACGCAGCATTTTGCGGTTGTTTGGTTCGCCTACCCGAAGCCGGCGGTGCCATTTCTGTCCACCTGATCAACTCAAACTCACCATCATTATGCTCAACAATTGCCGTGCAGCTTTCCACCCAATCGCCAGTGTTGATATAGCGGGTGCCGTAATGGTCATGCATGTCAGCGTGATGTATGTGGCCGCAAATAACACCATCCACGCCAGATTGCTTGGCCTCGAGCGCCAAAGCTTCTTCATATCGGCCAATAAAACTGACAGCATTTTTGACTTTATGCTTGGCCCAGGCCGAAAGCGACCAATAGCCAAAACCGAGTTTGCGCCGCACAAAGTTCACGCCAATGTTTAAGCGCAACGCGGCGTTATAAGCCCAGTCGCCCAAATGCGCCAACCACTTCGCATGCAGCACCACAACATCAAACTGATCACCGTGAATAACCAAATAGCGTTTACCGTCGGCGGCATGATGGATTGTGCGATCAACAATTTCTATGTCACCAAAGTGAGTGCCCAAATAGTTGCGCAAAAATTCGTCGTGATTGCCCGGTAAATAGATTATGCGCGCGCCATTGTTCGCCTTTTGCAGCAATTTTTGCAGCAAAATATTGTATGTTTCTGGCCAGCGCCATTTTTTTTGCAAGCGCCAGCCGTCAAGAATATCACCCACCAAATAGATGGTATCCGCATCATAGTTGGACAGAAAATCCAGAAGTTGATCAACGCGGATCGTCTTCATACCCAAATGCACATCAGAAATAAACAGTGCTTTGACATGTGTGGACTTGTTTTCTTCTGTCATTCTTACGCTCGCTATTTAATGACTGCGCGGAACGATCAAATTCGATTCCAAGCTCAGTTGATCGACAATGTATAGTGATCAACCTCACCAAGCAAAAGATTGATTGTTTTTGTGCTCAAAAACCGCGCCAAACTCAGTTTAATCGGGACTTCAATGCGATTATGCGCCGATAGCTCGCTTCAATTTTACGCGCAAAGGACGGATCGCGAGTGGCCTCAGTCTCAAGCACATCCAGTATGCGCTTTGGCAGACCAAGTGAAGGTTTGACCGTATTGGAGAACAGCAAGATATCATTGCCAGCATTCACCGCGCGAACAATTGCTTCCTCAAATCCAAAGTGTTTTGTGATTGCGCCCATTTCCATATCGTCAGAAATGATGACACCGTCAAATCCCATGCCGTTTCGCAAAACAGTGGTCAGCGCGACGGGCGACAAGCTCGCAGGCACTTGCTTTTCGCCTTCGACCACATAACCGCTGTGGAACAGATGCCCTGCCATAATCATATCAGCTTTACCGTTCGCAATAAGTGCTGCAAATGGCTCGTATTCTGCTTGTGTCCAGCTGTTTGAGATATCGACAAAACCCAGATGGGAATCTGTAGCGCTTGAACCGTGGCCGGGAAAATGCTTCAGCCCGGTGATCATACCGGCCTGACGATGCCCATCGACAAAAGCGGTCGCAAACTTGGTTACAATGTCTGCACGAGACGAAAATGACCGGCCATATTTGGCGATAATCGGATTATTCTTGTTGATCAAAAGATCCACCACCGGGCCAAAGTTGGTATTGAAACCTAGCTTTTTCATCCGTTTAGCAAGATCGGCATAGAGCGCATTTGCGCCATTTTTATCCATGTTCAACGCCACATCACGAGCACTGGGAATTTCTTTAAACCCAACTGCTTTGGTAAGCCGCTCAACAACGCCGCCTTCCTGATCAATAGCAATCAGCGGTTGCACCCTCCCCCCCGCTGCCAAAAACTCTCGGTTCATATTGGCAACATCTGTGAGGCTCTTAATATTGTATTTCAAATACATCACGCCGCCAATCTGCCCCGTTTCAAGCAATGAAACCAGACGGCTTTGCTGCTCGCTTTTTGCGCTGTCGTGCGCAAAACCGATCATAATCATTTGGCCCGCCATTTCCCTGACGGATTGAGCAAAAGCCGCATTAGCATAAAAAAGGCAGACGATGAGAAGTGCAAGGCGAGTAAAATGGTGCATAGATTTGTTCATTTCCAATACTATCGAAAGGATTTTATTTAATGAAAAAGGCTTAGAAGTGGCGATCAGCCCGTCGCCTTAAGTAAAAATTCCTGCGGCTCATCCCGT
>NZ_JBLIAI010000054.1:0-17686 GCF_047634455.1 Maritalea sp. | reverse complement strand
ACTCTGACGCTTGGTTACCGAAATGACGCCGCGCGCGTCAAGTAAGTTGAACGCGTGGGAGGCTTTGATGCATTGCTCATAAGCAGGCATGGCCAATTTGTGTTGATTGCCGTCCTGGCCCGCTGCCAAAAGTGCCTTGCACTCGTCTTCTGCGTCTTTGAAATGACGGAACAGGATTTCAGTGTTGGCGTGGTCAAAGTTATAACGTGAGAACTCTTGCTCAGCCTGCAAAAACACGTCTGAATAGGTGATTTTTTCGTCGCCCTCGCGACCATTGAAATTCAACTCCATGATGCTATCCACATTTTGCAAATAGCAGGCAATCCGTTCAAGACCATAGGTTAGCTCGCCAGAAACCGGCGCGCATTCAAATCCGGCAACTTGTTGGAAATAAGTAAATTGGCTGACTTCCATGCCATCGCACCAGCATTCCCAGCCAAGTCCCCATGCGCCAAGCGTTGGGCTTTCCCAATCATCTTCCACAAAGCGCAAATCATGTATTTTGGGGTCAATGCCAATGGCATAAAGCGATTGCAAATAGAGCTCTTGTAAGTTTTCAGGCGAAGGTTTGAGGATCACCTGATATTGATAAAAGTGCTGCAAGCGGTTTGGGTTTTCGCCATAGCGACCATCCGTTGGGCGGCGTGAGGGTTGCACATAAGCAGCGCGCCATGATTTTGGGCCAAGTGCACGCAAAGTGGTCGCTGGGTGAAACGTACCCGCGCCCATTTCCATGTCATATGGTTGCAAAATAACGCAGCCCTGATCGGCCCAGAAATTTTGCAGGGTCATGATCAAACCCTGAAACGAGTTTTTCGGGTCCATATGCGCAGGAAGTTTGGTGTCGCTCATGTTCGCAACCTTTTGTCGGTCTGCCGTGTGGCGTGGATAATTGCAGGCGCGAACCTAATGCGCGACGCTTGATTTATCAAGCGTCCTTGTTGTCATCTTTTTTGTTATCGCCGGGCCGAAAGACCCCATCCTTGGGGTCTCGTGTCAGGTCGACAATATCAGAGCGCTTTCTATCCTGCCGATCACGCTTCAATTTATCCTTGTCCGCGTCAGAGAAATAGTCGTTGATGTTACGACGAATGGCGCGCACACCATAAATAATGGCCCCAATGATGACCACAAATGTCAGCACTTTCAACAACATATGCGCGCCCTCCTTAAGTCATTAAAGCCCGAAACGGCTCCACATGGTTTTGGCTTCAACGGATGCGATCAAATCATCTGTGAAGCTTTCATCCGAACCGCCAATTTGCATAAATGGTATGCGTGGAAAACCGAACATTGGTTTTTTCGCTGTGATCCGCTCCAGTTTGACTTTTTTGCCAAATTTTTCACGCAACACTTCATGCATATCGCCCAAACGGTCCACAAGTCCAAATTCAATGCCCGTTTTGGCGGTCCAAAACTCGCCGGTGAATAGATCCTGATTTTTGTCGTCCAGCTTATCGCCACGGCGCGACTTTACATAGTCGATAAACACGTCATGAATGTCGAGCTGCAACTTTTTCAACCGATCAATGTCGGCTTTCTTTTCAGGCAAGAAGGGATCAAGTGTCGATTTGTTTTTGCCCGCCGTATAAAGGCGACGTTTCACGCCGAGTTTTTCAATCGCATCTTCAAAACCAAAACTAGCTGAAATAACGCCGATTGATCCTACAATTGATGATGGGTCAGCGATAATTTCGTCACCGGCCGTTGCGATGAAATAGCCGCCAGATGCAGCAACATCCTCGATGAACACAAGAACTTGCTTGTTCTTTTCTTCTGCCAAATCGCGAATATATTTTGCAACCAAACGTGACTGAACAGGCGAGCCACCTGGCGAATTGATGATGATGGCGACAGCAGGGGCGCGTTTAATTCCAAAAGCGCGCTTAAGCAATGGCGCGGCACTTTGGATGTTAATACGACCCGGGCGTGATGCGGCTTCAATAACGCCGGAAAGCCGAACAACGGGGATCACTGTCCGGTCGCGACCGAGCAACCGCACATGCCATGGCGCCGGAACGTTGTTGCCAATTGGGTTGTAGCTTTTGGTCATATAATTTTCCTTGGGTCATTCTGTAGCCGATATGTAGGCATGTTTTGTGCTTCTACCAGTGCAGCGTTGCTTTTCCCATTAAAATTCTTTCAACTTCTGGAGAAAACTCGCGCCCAACATCTCCGTGCAAATGCAAAGGTGAGAGCAAAGTTGTCGGCGCACGTGATCCTTTGTTGCCGCGCAGCAACACACGGCTTGCGGCTTGGCCCGGGCGTGACACAATTGGAAGAATTGAAATGTTGCCAATGCGTCGATCATAGGCGCGCAGCAAATCATTGATGGCCTGAGCGCGATGGATAAAAATGATTTCGGCTGTAGCGGACGCCGCACTGACGGCAACTTTCACCCATTTTTCTAAACAGTGAGTTGCGTGGGCATGGGCCTGTGCGCCATATTGATCTTGTGGCAGAGACACGGTTTTGGTGTCAAAATAGGGTGGATTGGCAATCACGCAGTCAAAATAGTCGGGCTTAAGGCCAGCCGCTTCCCGCTCAGGTCCAGTCCCGGTGATGTCCACCTGGCAGATGTTTACCCGCGCCTCCAGCTTATTATTCGTAGCATTTTGCATGCAGAGATCAATCGCCTCGGGTGAAAGCTCCGCCAAATGCGCCTTGAGTTGGGGGTGATGCACCAACGCCGTGAACGCCGCAACTCCAACCCCTGCCCCCAGATCAAGAAGGTGTCGCGTCTCTTGAGAAACAGATGCGCCCAGCAACACACTGTCAACACCTGCGCGAAACCCGTTTTTGGGCTGCAGTACCTGCAATTCGCCCCCCAAGAATGCATCTTGTGTGACATATTGCAGTTTTACATTCGCCTCTGGCTGGTCTACGGACATATAAAACGCACTGCAATTGGCTGTTAATGTTGATGCTTGGTGTCGATCATAGCATAGCTATGGGCGTTGAGACCAATGGCAACAAGATGATTTGCGAATTGGCGCATTGTAGATTAAAGCTCTCATGTGGATGGACGAGAATTTTTGACGCGCGGCGAGCGCGTTAGGGCGAGATAATATGAGTACTTTGGAAGCAACAGCTTCAAAAATCACAGACCAGCCAATCATTGACCAGCTCATTGAGCACACTTGTGCCGAAATGGAAGAGGTCAACAAACTGCTGCTGTCTCGTGTGGGATCGCACGTTGAGATGGTGCCGCAAATATCCAATTACCTTATCTCTGCGGGCGGCAAAAGATTGCGGCCCATGCTGACGGTTGCGGCCGCGCTGATGTTCGCGCCCAAAGATCAACAGCACATTTCCTATGCCGCAGCAATTGAGTTCATGCATACCGCGACCCTGCTACATGACGATGTGGTGGACGAGAGCGACAAACGGCGTGGTCAACAAGCGCCCCGCAAAATTTGGGGCAATGCTGCAAGCGTTCTGGTTGGTGATTTCCTTTTGGGCCAAGCCTTCATGATGATGGTGGAAGCTGGAAATCTCGAGGCGCTTGGTATTCTATCGCGTTCGGCGGCCATTATTGCAGAAGGCGAAGTTTTTCAGCTATCAATCGCCAAGGATTTTAACACCAAAATTGACGACTATTTTGAGGTTGTCAAAGCAAAAACAGCTGCTTTGTTTGAAGCGGCAACTGAAGTGGGGGCAATGGCTGGCGGCGCAAATAGTGCGGAACGCGCCGCGCTGAAAACATATGGGGCCCAGCTTGGTATCGCGTTCCAATTGGTCGACGACGCGCTTGATTATGGCGGCATGTCTGGCACCATTGGGAAAAATGTTGGCGACGATTTGCGTGAGGGCAAAATGACGTTGCCGATTTTGCACGCCTTACAAAATGCAGCAGACGCTGACGCGCAATTTGTTCGTGACAATTTGGGTGATCAAGGTGCAAACCAAGCAACGGTTGAAAAAGTTGTCGGCATTTTGCTGAGTTGCGGCGCGCTAAAAACAACGTTAAACCGTGCTCGTGAACATGCCAACCTGGCAAAAGCTGCACTTGAGCCATTGGCGACACGCAATGGCGCGCAGATTCTCATTGAGATTGCGGACTATTGTGTCGAGCGCGCTGCCTAAGCGCTTTTGCTCATATTATCCAGCACGTGATCGTGCCAATCGCCTTGCTTGAAACGGCTTAAGACCCGCATAGCTTGCGATTCGCCTTTTACATTTGGACAAAAATGCTTGAGGAAATTAGCGTAGCCCTTCAGCCCCTTGTCGCAAGTGCCGGCGTCCAAATAAGCCATCGCAGATTCGCCAAACTCAACCTCACTAATGCCATAGCGCAGCAACAGTTTTACGTTTCGGTGGCGTGGATCTGTTTTGACACGGGTGTAGATTGCTTCAACAGCAATCCGGGGGCCTTCCAATACCTGCAAAAAACAACCATCGTGATGGATCAGCATCCCCCCCACATCCACACTTTCATTGTTCTTGCGTGCAATGTGCAAAAGGTCGCTTACTTCGTCTTTCGTCAACCGGCGGTTCGCCACACTGGCGAAGATGATTTGGAAAGGCTGCAACATATTTTCATTTGATAACATAGCAATACCAACTCACTTTCATCGAAGGTTAAGTGTGGCACACGGACTTTGAGAATTAGTCGAAACGTCTGTTAAAAATGTAACTATTAAACTGTTAAGCGGTTTTGTTTCTAAATCAGATAATCGGCGTTTGGGCGACCCAGTGTTTTGGAAACAGTTTGTGCAACTGTTGGGCGGCCGACATGGCTTGCAATTCGGCACCAAATACGCCGAAAACCGTCGCGCCAGAGCCCGACATGCGCGACAGAATACACCCCGGTAGTTGGGCAATTTCTCTCGTTATTTCAGCAATTTGCGGTGCAAATTCGATGGCTGGCAGTTCCAAATCATTACGTGTGTCCTGCAACCAAAGCGCCAGTGCAGCGCTGTGCTCCACCTGGGTGGGCAGTTTGGGCATGACAGGATTGTTCTTTGACTTTAATTGGCGAAAAATCTGCGCGGTAGGAATGGCAATACCAGGATTGGCCAAAACCAATTGCAGTTTGGGGAACGGGTCAACAATCTGAATTTGTTCGCCGACACCGCCGATAATGCAGGTGCGCGAGAATAGGCACATGGGGACATCGGCCCCAAGTTCCATGGCAATTTCGGACAATTCAGAAATGGCAATTTCTTGCTCAGACATGCGTACGGCCATGCGCAGCGCAGCGGCGGCATCGGCCGATCCGCCACCAATTCCAGCGGCAACCGGCAGCATTTTCTCCAATGTGATGTGCAAACCATCGGGTAGAGATTTGGGCCAGTGATGTCGAAACAGTTCAAATGCTTTGAGGATGATATTTGATTTTTCGCTGACCAAGGCGGGCGCAAACGGGCCTGTAATTTCAAGGGTGTCCTTCTTGGCTTCCCGGGCAGTCAGCTCATCACATAGCTTGGTAAATACAGTTAAGCCTTGCAGCTGATGGTAACCTTTTGGGGTTTGACCAACCACATGAAGCGACAAATTTATTTTGGCTGGCGCAGGCTCTGTCCAAACACTCATTGCATGCTAGCTTGCGTCGGCCTGATCCGCGTCAGCGGTCAGGCCATCAGCCAGTTTTGCATCCAACTGCTCCAGCAAATCGTCTTCAGGCTGCATTTCCTTGGTTTTTGTCCATTGGAACCCAGCCTCGCGCTTGCGACCCACCTGCCAATAAGCGTCACCCAAATGGTCGCTGATGGTCGGATCGCTCGGCGTTAGCCGAATGGCCCGTTCAAGCGTCTCCACAGCATCGTCATATCGCCCAAGGCGGTAATAAGCCCATCCCAGACTATCCACGATATATCCATCGTTTGGGCGCAGGCTTACAGCGGTTTCGATCATTTCCAATGCTTCGTCTAAATTTATGCCCTGATCGACCCAACTATATCCCAGATAGTTGAGCACCTGTGGCTGATCAGGATAAAGGTCTAGCGCCCGCTTAAAATCCATTTCTGCCAGGGCCCATTGTTTTTGACGCTCAAAGGCAATGCCGCGAACATAAAACAACCGCCAATCGACCAAGCGCTCACCGCCAGTGATCTTTAAGACTTTTGAATAGGTTTCACCTGCTTCGTGATAGCGTTTTTCAAATCGCAATGTGTCACCCAGCGCAGTGATCGCGGTCACATCATTGGGGCGCAAAGCCACAATGTTTGACAACCGTTTAATTGCGGCGTCGCTTTGCTCAAGATCGCGCAAATTCTCTGCACTACGCACAAGGGCTGAATAATAAAACAACGAACTTTGCGGGATGCTGTCATAGATCGCATTGGCTTCTTCAAACCGTTCGGTACTTTCCAAAAAGTCAGCGGTCGCAAATGCAATTTGCTCAGATTTTGGGTTCATAAAAGCGGCCAAACGCACGAGCATCAAGGACGGCTCGGATGCCCCTTCTCGTGACAAAGCGGAAGACAATCCACGTAAAAGTTCTGCGGCACCCTGTTGTGCATTCTCGGTAAAGCGGCCTGGGCGTTTTTTCGCCCTCACAGTGACGGCCAGCTGCTCAATCTCAAGACTGGTGACACCGCGCTCCAGCAACCGGTTAATAACATCTAAAGATTGATCAAACTCACCATTGTTGGCCAAGAACCGCGCGTAAGCCTCAACGATTGAAAACACAAAAGGGTCAACCTCGTATGCCTGCATATAGAGCGCGCGCGCTTTGTCATTGTCACCGCCAACGTCGGCCATTAACGCGCGTTGGAACAACAAGAAATTCTTGAAGCCGTCTTGCGTAATTGCTTCAACGGTTTTGTACCCTAACTCACGGTCTCCGTTTCCGATCTGGCTCCACGCCAAAACCACATTTGATGTGATGCCATACAACGTGTTGCGCGACGCGCCGGCCAATTGCTTTTCAACCGACTTATAACGCCGTTCCTTCAACGCCACGGCACCCAGCACCAATTGTGCAATGTCATAGTTGGGTGCGGCGACGACCAATCGTGCAGCGATTGCTTCGGCTTTTTCGACTTGCCCAGATGCCAAGAGCGCGTTAAACGCCCGTTCTTGAAGAACAATATTGTCCCAACTGGCGTCCAGCGCACGTTCGAAATAGCCAGCAGCCTCTTTGGTGCGACGATCCTGATAGGCGCTGCGTCCTGCCAAAAAACTGCCCGAGACCGAAGGCTGAACACCCTTGAAGGTTCCGGCGTTCGGCATTTCTTGTGCGCCAGCTGGATAAACAGCCCCAAGCACCAAAAATGTCATGCCTACATACGCGGGAATCAACTTCATTTTCTTCATCACTAAACGCGGCTTTCTGTCTCAATTGAATCGGTGGGTTACCTTTTAGGGCTGAGATTGGCCATTTTATGGCAGACGTGCAACCGTTTAGGTGCAATTCTTTGTTCACAGCAGCACTTCTTTGTAAACTCAGTCATGACATTGATTAATAGCACGTGATATGATCGCCCCATGCACGAAACCGGGAACGACATAGCAACAATGCGAGATGCACTGGAATGGTACAGCGCGATGGGGGTCGACCTTGCGCTCGGGGACGAGCCAATTGATCGATTTGCTGCGGCGCCGACACTCCAGCAAAAACGAGTTCCCGCTGCCACGCAAACAACGCGCTCGGGCGAGGTTGCCGCACCCGCCGTTTCCCAAAACCACATGCAGCCCGAAACCCACAATGTGGAAGAAGCACAAGCGATTGCCGTCGCTGCGACCAGTTTGGATGCTTTGCGCGCATCAATGGATGCCTTTGACGGTTGTCCACTAAAACACCGCGCGACCAATTTGGTTTTTGCTGATGGCAACCCCCATGCTGATCTTATGTTGATCGGCGAAGCGCCCGGTCGCGAAGAAGATATGCAAGGCATGCCGCTTGTGGGACGCTCGGGCGAGTTGCTTGATCGTATTTTGGCTGCCATTGGCTTCACCCGCGAACAGGTGATTGTTGCCAACACATTGCCTTGGCGACCCCCCGGCAACCGAAACGCCACCCCAGCTGAAATCGCAGTCTGCAAGCCATTTTTAATCCGGCAGGTTGAACTGGTCGCTCCCAAAGTGATTGTGACGATGGGCGGCGCAGCCTCGAAAGTGCTTTTGGATACTGATGCGGGCATTTTGCGGTTGCGCGGCAAATGGCGCGACATCCATGTCGGCGAGCACTCATGCGCGGCCATGGCGACGTTGCACCCTGCCTATCTATTGCGCCAACCGGCGCAAAAATCACTTGTCTGGCAAGATATGTTGAGCTTAAAAGCCAAACTCTCTCAACTTGGCTAGGGTCTGGACTCAATTGAGAATTGATCTGGACAGCAGTTCAAACCCTAGCCACACGAACCTATTCTAAAAGTTGTTTGCGCTAGATCATTGATTTGCTGTCTGTACGCTGACAATGTCGAGCCAAAAATTGGTATGGAGCCCACCCAATGTTCAAATCAAGAATCGATGAAACACAGGAGATGGTGAAACTAAATTTCGCCATCCTCGCCGTATCTGATACCCGCACACTAGAGACTGATGATTCTGGGGCTTTGCTGAAGGACCTGATTTCTGAGAGCGGCCACAATGTTGTTGACCGGGATATTGTCACCGATGACAAGCAGTTGATCCGCCAAAAGGTTCAGAACTGGGTGGCTGACGATGAGATTGACGTGGTGATTACCACAGGCGGTACCGGTTTTTCGCCGCGTGACGTGACCCCTGAGGCACTTGAGCCGTTGTTTGACAAGGTGATGGACGGGTTTTCTGTGCTGTACCACCAATATTCCGCTGCCCAAATTGGCACATCAACAATCCAAAGCCGCGCCACGGGCGGCATGGCAGGACAAACCTTGATATTCTGCCTACCCGGTTCGCGTGGCGCATGTCGAGATGGGTGGCAAGGTGTCATTAGTTTTCAACTCGATTCACGCCACAAACCGTGCAATTTTTTAGAAGTATTGCCGAAATATTCGGGCCGCAATTAAGCCAAACCCGCACTTGCACTTTGCTGTGATCGGCGAAATCGCGATTGACAAGTTGTTCTCTTTTTGTTCTAGTATAACGAAACGAGTTGTTAACTTTTGAATCGCGAGGTCGATATGGCTATTCATGCAGCGTTTCCGCCACCACCAGACAGTTTGGCCCGCATTGCCAACAGCGCCGATGGCGACATTTTGACAAGAAATTTGGTCTCGCCCCATCGCAACCGCGGACGGGGCGCACAAAGCAATTTGTCAGGACGGTTTGAGGTGTTTCAACATGAGAGTTTTGACGACGGGTGGCAGTCGCTAGAAATGTTGCCAGATTTCAAAACAAATGTGCGCGAGGAGCGTGCAAAGTCAATCATTACGAAAAACGAGTCCCCTGACCTCAATTTTGATCGATCCATCAATCCATACCGGGGCTGTGAACATGGGTGTTCTTATTGTTTTGCACGGCAAACCCACGCCTATTTGGGTCATTCGGCCGGCATAGATTTTGAACGCGAACTTTACGCTAAAACCAATGCCGCCGAGCGGTTGCGCGAGGAGTTGAGCCGCAAAAAATACGTCGCCAAACCGATTGCAATTGGCACCAACACAGATCCTTATCAACCGATTGAGCGCGAACACAAAATTACGCGGCAATTGTTGGAGGTTTTACTGGAGTTCAAGCACCCGGTAACGATTGTCACTAAGTCAGCACTTGTGGTGCGGGACTTGGACCTTTTGACCCAGTTGGCCGAACATAATCTGGTGCATGTTGCAATATCCATCACAACGTTGGACCGCAAGCTGTGCCGCCAGTTGGAACCGCGTGCATCAACGCCTTCAAAACGTCTTGAGGCTGTCGAATTGCTTAGTCAATCTGGCGTCCCCACCATGGTGATGGCCGCGCCGATTATCCCTGCAATTAACGACAGTGAATTGGAAAAGATCGTTAACGCCGCGGCGGCACAGGGCGCGACAGCGGCTGGTATGATTATGCTGCGCTTGCCCGGTGAAGTGCGCAATATTTTCCGGGAATGGTTGCTTCGTTTCCACCCTGACAAGTTGCGGCACGTGCTCAATTTGGTGCGCGATGTGCGCGGCGGACGCGACAATGACCCCCGGTTTAGCTCCCGCATGTCCGGCCAAGGGCCTTATGCTTATGCCCTTCAGCGTCGGTTTGAACTGGCAATGAACCGCAATGGATTGAAAAAGCGTCTTCCCCATTTGCGGACTGATTTGTTTTCATCTCCCGAAGTGCCAGACGATCAGTTGAGTTTGTTTTAAGCAACGCCGGTGTCGTTCTTTGTGTGAGCTTGTGGGTTGAGGGCGAGCCCCCCAACCCGCATGGTTTGATTAGGGTCTGAACTCAATTGAGAAATGACCTGGACAGCCGTTCAGTTTTGATCAGATTTAGGCGAAATGGGCCGAATTGACTTGCTGTCAATGAGGATATTTCAACGCAAACGGGCACAATTGAACTGCGGCCTTTCGGGTTGCATGCAAAACAGGCTGCTTCAGCGTCGAAAAGCCTCACCGATATGAAAATCGCTTTCGTTTCTCTCCTCAAATCAGTCTATTTTGCACCCAATCCAGACCTTTTCTCAATTCAGTCCAGACCCTAACCAATCGGCGCAAATTTGGCTGTAAAGTGGCGCATGGCGGGTGGCTCGTGTGTGATGCGGTAGCCCGGCAAGCTGTCTTTGATGGCATTCAGTTCTTCGAACACTTCAACGATGTAATCGGCATGCGATTGCGTATAGACGCGGCGCGGCATGGCGAGCCGCACGAGGTCCATTGCTGCCGGTTTTTCACTACCATCAGGCGAACGGCCAAACATTACCGTGCCGATTTCGCAGGACCGAATGCCGCCCAACTCATAAAGCGCGACGGCCACCGCTTGCCCCGGATATTGCAACGGATCAATGTGTGAAAGCCAGGCGCGCGCGTCCACGAACACCGCATGTCCACCTGCGGGTTTAACCACTGGCACGCCCATCGCGTCGAGCCGCTCAACAATGTAGGCGTTGGAACGTACGCGATATTTTAGATATTCCTCATCAACAATTTCTGTCAGCCCTTGCGCAATCGCATCCAAATCACGCCCGGCCAGACCGCCATATGTGGGGAAGCCTTCCGTCATGATCAACCGATTGCGGGCTTTTTGCGCCAGCTCGTCATCGTTGAGTGCCAGCCAGCCGCCAATGTTGGCGAACGCATCTTTTTTTGCGCTCATGGTCATGCCGTCGGCCATCGCAAACATATCGCGCACAATGTCTTTGATGGAGCGGTCGCCCTGCCCGTCTTCGCGCTGCTTGATGAAATATGCATTTTCGGCAAACCGACAACCGTCAATGATGAACGGCCGATTGTGCTTGCGCGCGGTTTCAGCTGCTGCCCTAATATTTGCCAAGCTGACGGGTTGGCCGCCGCCCGCATTGTTGGTGACCGTCAACATCACACAGGGTACGGCGTCGCCATGTTCCGTCAAGAATGCGTCAAGCCGGGCAATATCGATATTGCCTTTGAACGGATGCAGGTTAGACGGGTCTTTACCCTCAGCAATCAGCAAGTCGTGGGCCTCAGCGCCGGTGCTTTCAATATTGCCACGCGTTGTATCAAAATGAGTATTTGAGGGGATTTTTTTGCCCTTTCCACCCAAAATCGAAAACAAAATCGCTTCGGCTGCCCGGCCTTGGTGGGTTGGGATGATGTGCTTAAAATCCATCAGGTGGCGCACGGCGCTTTCGAAGCGCAAAAACGAAGGCGACCCGGCATAGCTTTCGTCGCCATTCATCATTGCGCCCCATTGGGCGGCGCTCATGGCAGAGGTGCCACTATCGGTCAAAAGGTCAATCAGCACATCGTCTGAATGCAAACCAAACAGATTGTAATGCGCGTCTTTTGCCAATTGGCGGCGCTCATCGATTGTGGTGAAACGGATTGGTTCGACGGATTTAATGCGGAATGGTTCAATGATGGTTTTCATTGGGGTTGGCTCCTGTTTGCACACCCCATCTGCTCATCAAACGGGGCTGAAACGCCACGGTTGTCGAGCCATCATGGCAGTCGACCGCGTTCAGCGCCCAATATGAATATGGCAACCGTATTGGGTGAAAATCAAACACGCAAGGTCTGTTTTGTCGCAGGCGATATGTCTTTTCACTTGGCGGCGCAACGCGAAACTGACAAAAATGGCTCCATGTCAAAAAATGATTCACAACCTAGCCTTTTTGGCGATGGCCCTGACTTTACGATTGAAGAGCAATATCGCGCTAAAGGGCTAATTGTGTGCGGTGTTGATGAGGCAGGACGCGGGCCGTTGGCTGGGCCAGTGGTCACCGCAGCGGTGATATTGAATCCCAAAAAAATCCCCAACGACCTGAACGACAGTAAAAAATTGTCGGCCAAAAAGCGCGATGCACTCTACGTACAGATCATGGCGACCGCACATGTGAGCATCGCATCTGCCCCACCAAGCACCATATTTGAGTTAAACATTCACGGCGCGACGCTGCGTGCCATGGCGCAGGCTGTAAAAGCGTTGTCGCTTGCTCCTGACATTGCGCTGATCGATGGGCGCGATATTCCGCCCAAACTGCCCTGTAAGGGCCAGGCGCTGATCAAGGGCGATAGTCGATCACTTTCGATTGCTGCAGCATCCATTATCGCCAAGGTCACACGAGACCGGATGTGTGAATTGCTTGATCAGTCCATGCCCGAATACGGGTTTGCCAAACATAAAGGCTATGGCACGGCAAAGCACATGCAAGCGTTGCAAATTCACGGTGCAACGGCGCATCATCGCACTGATTTCAAACCAATTGCAGAAATTATAGCTAACAAAAACTGATTCAAAACAGCGCCTTAGCGTGCAAAATGCATGCTTTACGTTTGCTTAACCATAAGTTTTAGCGCCCCCTTAACCCTAAGAAATTACAAATGAAAGCGTAGTAAAGCGTTCAAGGTATATAGAATGTTGCGTAACAAGCATTCGTCGACGCGCCCTAATGCGTCGCTTCGTCCATCGGGCGAAAAGAGTTCTGACTATCTGCCAATCGACACCATTTTGGTGGGTGATTGCATTGAGCATATGAATTCGCTTCCAGCAGGTTCTGTTGACCTTGTTTTTGCTGACCCTCCATATTTTCTTCAATTGGAAAAAGGGCTTACCCGCCCCGACCAGTCCAATGTGGATGGTGTACATAACGATTGGGACAAGTTTAACGACTATGCCCATTACGATAAATTCACCCGCGATTGGATGAGTGCTGCAAAGCGCATCCTTAAGCCAAATGGCGCGATGTGGGTAATCGGTTCTTACCATAATATTTTCCGGGTCGGCTCAATTTTGCAGGACCTTGGGTTCTGGATGATGAACGACATCATTTGGCGCAAGTCGAACCCGATGCCGAACTTTCGTGGCACACGTTTTACCAATGCACATGAGACTTTGATTTGGGCGACACGCGACCAGTCTAGCAAACCAACATTCAATTATGATGCGCTCAAGCAAGCGAACGACGACACGCAAATGCGCTCTGATTGGTTGTTCCCAATTTGCACGGGCAATGAACGTTTAAAAGATCAAAACGACGACAAGGTTCATCCGACGCAAAAGCCAGAAAGCCTTTTATATCGGATACTTATGGCCACCACAAAGCCTGGTGACATTGTTGTTGATCCGTTTTTTGGCACCGGCACTACTGGCGCTGTGGCGAAAAAACTCGGCCGTCATTTCATCGGCTGTGAGCGCGAAAGCGACTATATCAACGCCGCCCTAAAACGCATTGCGTCGATCAAACCGCTCGAGAATATCATTCTTGAAACCGTCAAAGGCAAACGCGCTGAAGCGCGGGTGGCGTTCGGGTCGCTGATTGAGCAAGGCATGATTTTGCCCGGTGCAACCCTTTGGGATGCAAAGAAAAAGTTCAAAGCCACCGTCCGCGCCGATGGGTCTTTGACCTGCGACGGCCACGAAGGGTCGATCCACAAAGTGGGTGCATTGGTGCAGGGTGCCGCCTCTTGCAACGGCTGGACCTATTGGCACCTCGACCAAGGCAAAGATCACATTCTAATCGACGAATTACGCACACAAATCCGTGTGACCATGAAACAAATTTCAGGCTGACAAGACCTCCAAAGAATTTCAGCCAACTTGCCGCTGGTCGATTGATCAGCGGCCTTTTTTTGTGCGTTTACCCCCCGGGGGATAAATGGCCAGAATGGTGCCAATTTGTCCCGGTTTGTGCCGCACTTGTTCCGGAACGTTTCAAATCACTGGCCCGTCGCTGTCGCACAGCGTTCTGCGACCCCGCATTTGGACCGAACGTTCGGTCTGCATATCTTGTCCCCTGGGTCTGGTTTTGGGGTCAATGACTTAGCCTAAGGGTGACGTGGTAGGTGCGGGCGCTCAAGCTCGTAAGAGCGGTCCATAATATCGCTCAGTTCCAGCGGCCGAAAACGGTGCGCATGATACACGTTCCCCATTGTCTCAACAGTCTGCCAATAGCTCACTATGACAATGCTGCCGATAGCACTTTTTTGAACAAAGTTGGCAACGCTTCGCCATCCAATTCCGACTTTTTCGCCCACCAGCCATTGTTGGACGGCGCAGCGTTTGCATTCAATTTCCAAACTGTCAATGTCAGTGCAAAATGGGTAAATACATGTTCAATATCACCGCAGCACCTCCATGCACCTTCCAGTGGGAATGTTTGGACCGAACGTTCGGTCTGTGCTAACGCAACCCTGCGGGTTGTGGGTTTGATGTTGTGGTGAACGTCACACGAACCTGACCCAACCGTCACAGTTGGACCGAAGCCGTCGTTGCGTTACTCAATTGAAGGTCAACAAAGTGGACAAAGCTGCCAAGTTCAAGATTAGAATGTGCGGAATGCAAATCCCGTTTTTAGATAAAAAGATATCAAGGTGTTTGCCAACCAACACACAAGATATTCTAAAGTCCAGTGTCGCAATTTCGTAAAATCTTTCCCGAATTTCGCGCCAAAATCTGCTTTTCAGTTTGATCTCGCCCCATCAAGGACGCTATTTTTTTAGACTTTTCTAAACCTTCAGGAAGCGTTTCAAGTTCCATTTTCAATTTGTGACGCTCCAGTTGTTGAATGTTTGGCATAAGAAGAGTTTTGCCCCGTATCACCACACCTGTAATGACTGTTGGTGAGTTTAGTTGCGCAGCTTCCTTTGAAGCTTTGAACCGATGCCCGTGGTGACGCAGGCGCTCTTTGATCCCATAAACTAAGGCGCCAGACACAACATCACCCGATAGGGTTATGTCATCAACATACACAGAAGCAGAGCATTGATCAGCCTTGGCGAGGGCAGCTATTTCGTCCCACATGTCTTTGTAAGCCCAAAATGCCAGCGGCGGGCTTGCGGGGCTTCCGGCTGGAAGCACTTCATCTAGAGTTGTCAATTTCAAAAGAATTGCTGTCACATCTGGTGAGCACTCCAAGATACTACCAAAAAACCATGCGACTTTATTGGCTGTACAACTGGGATAAAAATCCTCGACATCTAAAAGATGAAAAGTCCGTGCGCCGCGGTGATATTCGGCGTTATCTATGTTGGAAACTCCTCGGACGGGAGATTTCAAATAACTGGGTGTTTTAACACGCATTAGTAGTTCACTGATGCGTTTTTGAATTCGCTTCAAATCGCCACGAGGAGCTTTTACTTCCCTAAAAGTGCCATCTTTCTTCACTTTTTGAAGCGGTTTATATAAATTGCTAGCAAGCTTCAACTCTGAAAGTTTTGTAGGAGTCGTTTGCAGTAACTTGAAAAGCTTTTTCTTGGTTTTGCAGCGGTAAAGAGCACACTGATTGAGATCGTAAGACTTGTCTTTGCGCACGCCTAAACTGCCTTTTTCCCGCGTTCAACCATCCTTAGAAAGTCTAAGATCTTATCAGCAATAATGCCCTGTGCTTTATCGAGGTTCTTTTTCGAAGTGCCTGCAATGAGATTCTCATCAAAAAACCAAATTGAGCTAATGGGTAGATCAAATTCAGTCGCGTATTTGGCCACAAGCTCATTGCTTGGTGCTTTCTTACCATTCTCTATTTCAGACAAAAATGACTGAGATATATCCAAACGCTCAGCTAGTTCGTTTTGTTTGAGATCATGAAAAACTCTAATCAGCCTCAATGCTTCACTCAGCATATGCACTTCCTTCTTTGACAAAAAAATAAGAAATGCGTGGTTAGTTGACAGTGAATTGGATTAGCCATTTGGCAAGGTCAAATAGTTTCCCTGCCACCCAGGCCATCCAAAACACGCACTTCAACAAGCGAGAATACCGCGTCAACCGAAGTTTACGTTTCTTCTCGCGTGTCCCACGCTGGTTAGTCTCATTGGAATTAGGCATGTGATGCCTCCTCTGTTGGCCCACAGCGAAATGCGGTGGGTGTCGCCTCCAACAAGAGGTATGAGAGACCTTCCATAATTCCTTACTTCGACCCCCGAGGCGTCGCCAAGGGGGTCACCGTCCCGTCACCGCCACGAGGGCCGTTTGGGGGGCAGGTGTTAGAGGATTGTTTTCCTCCGCGGACCGAAAACGATCCAGAATGCAGCGATGTTATTCACGACCACGTATTGGTGTGGCTTCCAACTGCTACAGATATGGGAGTGCAATTCTGAATTACAAGATCGCTATAAGCGATTTTTCTATAAACATGAGCGATAGCTTTCGTCGGGCACTCTTTAGATCCACCTAGGTCCGTAAATGCCGTCCAAACCTGAAACTCGAATGTCCACTACGGGCCGGACGTGTCGATAGTTTTCCTAAATCGAATGTCGCAGTAGATGCAGGTTTCTCGGACGCCTGGCACGAAGTTTTTGTAGTGCGCGGCGTTGCGTGGCGTCGGAGAAGCGCTCAAGCGGGAAATCGCTGGGATGGTTTTGTTGGGTCAGGCGGTGTTATGGGGATTTGAAGATTGTGGTTGTTTTGGATTTGGTTTGGGAATGATGCCCGTGCCCGGCTCGTGTGCTCAAATTCAACATGTATTTTGCAGGTTTGCTGACGAAATTCTTTGCTTCCCAGTGGTTCGAGCAACTTTTACGCCATCGTTTTATGGATTTGCGCAGGTGGGCGGGACCGCGCGCCGTTTGGCGTGAGGCTAAGATGGGAATTGGCGGTGTATTCTGTGAGGTGCGCTTGGGTGTCATGCAGCGGACCTCGTTGTGTCAGGAGGTGCTCTTGGTTGGCGTTCTGGCGCGAAAGCCTCAATGATGATCAGTCGCCCGCCGCAGCACGGACAGGGGAGCGCGAGGATACGGGGATGTTCATTCACGCCCTGGATGGGATCACCATCATTATGATCTGCATCTGGCGCCTTGGCCCTAAGAAAATCCCTGATCGCGGCGATATTGGCGGCGCGGTTGCCATTACCGAAGAACCCGTAATGGCGGATGCGATGTTGGCCTTTTGGGAGCACATGGATGAGGAACCGACGGATAAACTCAGTTGTTTCCAACGTCATGGTCTTGTGCCGACCGGAGCCTTTGACACGGTAATCTTTGACACGGAAGGTGACGCTACGCCGATCCATGCGGATCAGGCGGCTATTTGAGATCGCAACGCGGTGCGTATACCGCGACAGGTACGCGAGAACGGCCTTTGGTCCGGCGAAGGGTTCTTTGGCATAGACAACCCAGTCGATTTTGCGCAGCGGTTTAAGGAATCCGTTGAAAGCTTTCGTGCGGGCAAGGTCCGCATGATCGCCGAAGAAATGCAACTTCCCAGCATTGTG